>NZ_BBPO01000052.1:0-2587 GCF_000787815.1 Streptacidiphilus neutrinimicus | reverse complement strand
CGGCACGGCCTCGCACTGCCCGGCAAGGCCTCGCACTGCCCGGCAAGGCCTCGCACTGCCCGGCACGGCCTCGCGCTGCCCGGCACGGCCTCGCGCTGCCCGGCACGGCCTCGCGCTGCCCGGCACGGCCTCGCGCTGCCCGGCACGGCCTCGCGCTGCCCGGCAAGGCCTCGTACTGCCCCGGCAAGGCCTCGTACTGCGCCGGGGCGAACGCCCGGCGCGGCATTCCTTGCTGTGGCACCCGCCAACTGAAAGCGTTGCCGGGCAGCAGAACAGTCCCGTCGCCGGAGGCGTGCCGCATGGCTGATGACTCTGACGTGCCCCAGCAACCCGGTGATCAGCCGACCGACCGGAAGCGCACCTGGCTCACCCGCCTCCGTGGCGGCATGCTGGGCCGCTTTCTCCGCGCGACCAGCGAGCTGGACCTGATGCGACGGTCCATGATCTTCGCCGCCCAGGGGCTGGTCACCCTCCTGCCGCTGTTGCTCGTGGTCGCCGCCGTCGACCCCTTCCGGCAGCGCGGCTTCTCCGACTGGCTGGTCGACGGCATGGACCTGAGCACCCGGAGCGCGACGCCCCTGGAACAGCTGTTCGCCGGCCAGCACGACGTGGAGAGCGCCACCGGCGCCCTGGGCCTGGCCCTTCTCGCGCTCTTTGGCATCGCCTTCGCCGCCGAGGTGCAGACGGTCTACGAGAAGGTCTGGCAACTCGGGCCCTCCACCTGGCGCAAGGTCTGGCGCCAGGCCACCTGGCTGCTCGTGCTCACCCTCTACCTCGCCGCCGAAGTCGAAAGCGGCGTCTGGCTCCGCAACGGCTACGTGGAAGCCGTCGAGCGCGTCGCCCTCCTGGCCGCCTCCGGCCTCCTCTTCTTCTGGTGGGGCCAGCGCTTCCTCCTCGCCGGCCGCGTCAGCTGGCGCGCCCTCCTCCCCGGCACCCTCGCCACCCTCGTCGGCCTGGGCGGCCTCCGGGTCTTCTCCGCCCTGGTCTTCGATCCGATGATCGTCAGCAACGCGGAGTCATACGGCGGCGTCGGCATTGTCCTCGTGGTCGAAACCTGGCTCATCGGCGTCGGTTTCGTCTTCTACGCAGGTGCCCTGTTTGGGCGTCAGTTCCACGAGCGCAGGGCCAGGGTCGCAGTCGCCCTTTCGGGCTGATCCGGCTGCGGCACGCAGAGCTCGGCTGCCGGTCGGAGTGGGCACAGACGGATTCGAACCGCCGACATCTGCTTTGTATGCTCGCCCCGAGTCTCCAACGACCGGCGGCGAGCCCGCGGCCGCTGTGAACAGACCTGGCGCTGACAAGTAAGGCGGGCTGCTGTTGACTGCCGACGTTGATGTCATCCGGTGATGTCGGCTGCAGCACTCCAAGTCGGCACCCGCAAGGGCATTGTCCCTCTACAATCCGGCCATGGTGCCGACTTCGAACGGTTCAACCCCGGACATTGGCCGGCTCCAACCTGTGCCACTGCGTGAAGTCTGGACGCATGAGGCACTCGACTTCACCCCATGGCTGCTCGCCAACCCCGAGGTTCTGGGCGATGCCCTCGACATGGAACTGGAGATCAGTACCGCTGAGCACCCAGTAGGGGACTTCTCGCTGGACCTGATCGGCACAGACCTGCGCACAGGTCGATCCGTGATCATCGAAAACCAGCTGGAAGCAACGGACCACAGCCACCTCGGACAACTCCTCACCTACGCAGGCGGCACCGACGCCGCAAACATCGTGTGGATCGCCAAGTCCTTCCGCGAGGAACACCGTGCTGCGCTCGACTGGCTCAACACCAGGACCGACCCAGAGACATGCTTCTTTGGAGTGGAGGTGTCTGCCGTCCGAATCGGCGATTCCCGGCCGGCCCCCATGCTTCGCGTTGTAGCCCAGCCCAATGACTGGGGCAAGACGGTGCGCTCAGTGACTCAGGCCCGCGAGTCTGGGATCAGCGGCCGCGGCCTGCTCTACCGGCAGTTCTGGGAGCGCTACATGACGGCGCTCAAAGTGCTCGGGCTGACATGGAGCCGGGCACAGAAGGCACCCCGGGACAATTGGTTCAATATGCCAACCGGGGTATCCGGGATGATTTTCGGGGTCTCCTTTGCGCGGGGGAGGCTTCGTTCGGAGCTGTATCTCGGCCACCCCGACGCCGAGATGAACGCTAGCCGCTACCAGCAACTCCTGGACAAGCGCGGGGTTCTGGAGAGCACCTATGGCGACACTCTGTCGTTCGAACCCCTTGAAGGGAAGCTGAGCTGCCGCGTAGCGGACTATCGCAAAGACTCAAGCATCGAGAATGAGGCCGGCTGGGAAGGCTTCATCGAGTGGTTTATCGACTCGCAGCGTCGGCTCAGGGAAGCCATCCACGCATGCGGCGGCCTGCCGGTTGCTGAAGCGTGAGCCGGGCGGCGCCCCCAACGGAGGCAGTCCTTCGATCAACACTGCTTTGTAGGCCTTCCCGGGGCAGGTCCCGTCTGACCTGCGACGCCGTGAGCTGCGCTCTGCGGAGGGCGTTCCCGCGACTGCCCGCTGTTCCCCGCTGACCGCCCGCCGTCCTGGCACGGTTCTGGCACGCGCCCGGGACAACCTCAGGACT
>NZ_BBPO01000053.1:37290-47988 GCF_000787815.1 Streptacidiphilus neutrinimicus | reverse complement strand
CGGCGCCGAGTGCGGCGAGGGTCTCGATGAGCACTGCGGTCTGCACGGTCATGTGCAGCGAACCGGTGATCCGCGCGCCAGCCAGCGGCTGCGCGGCGGCGTACTCCTTGCGGATCGACATCAGACCGGGCATCTCGTGCTCGGCCAGCTCGATCTCCTTGCGGCCGAAAGCGGCCTGGGAAAGGTCGGCGACCTTGAAGTCACCGGCGTTCAGGGACGTCACGCTGTCTCTCCATCACGTCGGGGTGCGGGCGTTGGTGGCCCGGAACCGGCGCGCTGCCGAGGCGGGCTCGGGCGCGTGCGCGGGCATGCCGATGAGGCGGTGGGTTCCGGGAACCCTTGCACGTACCTCAACCGTATGACCGATTGTTCCGGACCAGTGCGTCGGAGGCCCTCTCTCCCTCGGCGTGACCGCGTCCGGGGACCCGGGCTCGCCGACCGCCATCAGCAGCGACGTCTGGTGCTTGAGACGAATCTACACCGTGCGTACATTCCGAGAGGCGCAGTTACGTGTTCGCAGAGATCACAGTGCGGGACGGAAGTGGGGCGGGATGACGGTTCCCTGGAGCGGCGGCGGGTTGCCACCTGTCGCTGCCGAGCGCATGGCGGAGGTCAGGCAGAGCGGCACCTGGACCTCCGCGCTGTCCACCGGCGAGTTCGCCTCCGTCCGGTCCGTGGGCTTCGAGCCCGTGGGCCAGGTGATGGGCTCGGCCGTCTTCCAGATCGCCCGAAGCGGCCGGTACTGGGGCTACCACGACTGTCTCTTCTCCGGCGCCGGTTACTCCTTCGGGGGGTACGGCGAGGCGCCGATCGCCCTGTCCGGGCGTGGCGCGCCCTCGCAGACGCTGGTGGGCGTCTTCGACCAGGCCCGCCGCACCGCGCTGGGCCGGATGACCGAGGAGTGCGCGGCGCTGGGCGGCGACGGTGTGGTGGCCGCGCAGCTGACCATGCAGCCGTTCCCGAACGCGCCGAACTGCCTGGAGTTCAAGGTCATCGGCACGGCTGTGCGCGCCCGCGGGGACGTGCGGCCGAAGCACCCGTTCACCTGCCACCTGGACGGGCAGGGCTTCGCCAAGCTGGTCAGCGCGGGCTGGGTGCCGGCCGAGCTGCTGGTCGGGATGTCGATCGGGGTGCGCCACAACGACTATCGCACCCAGTCCCAGCTGTACTCGTGGCGGAACAACGAGATCACGGGCTGGAGCAACCTGATCCACGCGATCCGAGCGGACGCGCGGCAGCAGCTGCAGTTGCAGGGGTCCCGGCGGGGCGGCGACGGCGTGATCATGGCCAGCGGTGATCTGCGGGTGTGGGAGGAGTCCTGCATTCGGGCGTCCAACCGCAACTCCGAGCAGCGCGACCACGTGGCCGAGGCCACGATGATCGGCACCACCATCGCCCGCTTCCGGACCAAGGCCGAACCGCCGCGGACGCTCTCCGTGATGCCGCTGGGCAAGCGCGGCGACCGGCTGCGGCAGCGGCTGGCCGCCGTCGCATCCAGCCCGTACGGCGACAAGGACCAGTACCGGCGCCTGCTCACCGAGCTGCAGGACCTGGGCGACCAGGGATGAACACACGCATGACGCAGTCGATCCGCACGAACCACGACCTGACCCATGCAAGGGGAGCTGCCCGATGAGCACCATGGACCCGACCGCCCAGGGTGTGCCCGCCGACGCGATGCGACGGCTGCAGGAGCTGCAGCCGGGTCGCGCCGGATCGATCTTCACGAGCGACCTGTCGGTCAACGAGTTCCTGCTCGTGCGCGAGGCCGGCTTCAAGCCGATCGGCCTGGTGCTGGGCAGCTCGATCTACCACGTCGGCATCCAGTTCGGCCGCTGGGGGAAGAACCAGGAGCTGGAGACGCTGAGCCAGGCGATGTACCACGCGCGTGAGCTGGCGATGACCCGCATGGAGGCCGAGGCGCACGCGCTCGGCGCCGACGGCATCGTCGGGGTCCGGCTCTCGGTGGAGGCGCGCGAGTTCGGCAACGACATCGCTGAGTTCATCGCGATCGGCACGGCCGTGAAGGCCGACCACCCGGCGCCCGGCGGCGGCAGCTGGCGCAACAACAAGAACCAGCCCTTCACCTCGGACCTGTCGGGCCAGGACTTCTGGACGCTGATCCGGGCCGGCTACGCCCCGCTGGGCATGGTCATGGGCACCTGCGTCTACCACATCGCGCACCAGCGGATGGGGGCCGTGTTCTCCAACATCGGCAAGAACGTGGAGATCGAGCAGTTCACCCAGGCCCTTTACGACGCGCGTGAGTTGGCGATGTCGCGGATGCAGGCCGAGGCCGAGGAACTGCACGCCGAGGGCGTGGTGGGCGTCCAGCTCAACGCCCACAACCACCGATGGGGCGGGCACACCACGGAGTTCTTCTCGATCGGCACGGCGGTCCGCCCGCTGCGTCCGGACCACGAGATCGAGCGTCCCACGATGGTGCTGAGCCTGGACGGCTGAGCGTCCCGGGGGCCGTGCGTCCTGGGACGCCGTGCCTCCTGAGATGCTGTGGCTCCTGAGATGCTGAGCCCGTTCGAACGGGTAGGGGATCACCGGGTGCTGATGAGGGAGCGAAGGCAATGAGCGAGATCGAGCTGCTGGCGGCGGCGCTGCGCCGGGACGCCGCGGATCTGGACATGTATGCCCAGGTGCTGACGGGTTCCCTGGCGGACGCCCTGCCGCCTGGCTCCGTCGAGCTCGCGCGCAAGCGGTCCGTCTCCGACCGGCTGTCCGGCCGTCCGGGGACCGTCGAGCGGCTGGAGGTGAGCCTCGACGACCGTCGGCTGATCCTGGTGCTGGCGCACGGCCGCCCGCAGGGCGAGGTGGCGACGGTGGTGCGCGGCGTGGTGCTCTCCCGCAAGCAGGTGGCGCTCGACGAGTGGGTCCACGAGCTGGCGGCGGCGGTGGCCCTGCGGGCGGAGTCCGACGCCCGGGCCCGCGCGGCCCTGGAAAAGCTCGTGATGGGCCTCTGAGGGCCCTGGGAGCGGAGCGGAACCGGTGGAGCGCCGGGGGGCTTCGGCCCCGGCGCTCCACGCGCTGTGGCGGTCGCTCGGACGGGCTGCGTCAGAGCGAGACGGTGGCCCGGAAGAGGGTCGCCGGGTCGCCGTCCTCACCGGTCGCCGTGACGGCGGGGCTGCCTGCGGCGAGGAAGCAGGACTGGCCCGGGGCCAGCGTCAGCCGCTCGCCGGTCGCGTCCGTCAGCGAGACCCGCCCCTCGGTGCACAGGAGGATCTGCGGGGTGTCGGTGGGCAGCGGCCTGCCGCCGTCGGCGCCGAGCCGGTAGCGCGAGAGACGGAACTCGTCGATGGGCGCCGGATAGAGCTCCTCCCCCGGGTGGTCCGCGACCGGGCGCGGCCGGATCACGCCGGGGTCGGTGGCCTCGAACTCCACGACCCGCAGCAGCTCCGGCACGTCGATGTGCTTCGGCGTCAGGCCGGCCCGCAGCACGTTGTCGGAGTTCGCCATGAGCTCCACGCCCAGGCCACGGAAGTACGCGTGCGGCACCCCGGCCCCGAGGTACACGGCCTCGCCCGGCCGCAGCACCACGTGGTTGAGCAGCAGGGCGGACAGCAGGCCCGGGTCGGCCGGGTAGTGGTCGGCCAGCGCCGCGTAGTCACGCAGCATCACGACCTCACCAGGCTCCGAGGACTCCTCGGCCATGCGCAGCAGCGCGTCGTGGGTGGCGGCGACGAGCGGGACGACGGCGTCGGCCTCCAGGGAGAGCGCCCAGGTCAGCGCCTCCCGCAGCGCCTCGGCCTCGGGCTTGGCGCGCAGCACGTCCAGCACCGGCGAGAGGCCCGGCACGCCCAGCCGCTCCAGCAGCGCGACCGTCCCGGCGGGCGCGCGGAATCCGCACACGCCGGTGAACTCGTCGAGCGCGCAGAGCATCTCGGGCTTGTGGTTCGGGTCCTTGTAGTTGCGCTCGCGCGCGTCCAGCGGCACGCCTGCCGCCTCCTCCGCCGCGAAGCCCGCCCGCGCCTGCGTCAGGTCCGGGTGCACCTGCACCGACAGGGGCTCCTCGGCCGCCAGGACCTTGAACAGGAACGGCAGCGCCGGCCCGAACCGCTCCACGACGGCCGCGCCGAGCTCGCCCACCGGGTCCGCCGCGATCACCTGGTCGAGCGAGCAGGCGCCCTCGCCGCGGTTCACGCCCGACGGCGCGCCCGGGTGTGCGCCCATCCACAGCTCCGCCTGCGGCTCGTCGCCGGGCTCCACGCCCAGCAACGCCGGGATCGCCGTCCGCGAGCCCCAGGCGTACGGGCGGACGGTGTTCTCCAGACGATCCATGCGCTCTCTAGGTCCTCTCAGCGGCGAGCCCGAGATAGACGGCCGCGAAGTCGGTCAGTGCCACGAGTTCGGCGAGTGCCTCGACCGGATCGGTCCGGGAGGAGCCGAGCTCGCGAAGGGCGACCTGATGGTCCGCCGCGAGGCGGTGGGCCCGGGTCACGGTACGGCGTGTTCCCGGTGGGTCGCTGTCCGCGAGGTGATCGGCGGGTGGCTCGCCGGTGACGTCGGGGGTGCCCTCGGTTGCCGGGTCCTCCGCTCCCGGGCGGTGGCGCAGCAGCACCACCTGGAGCCGCAGCGCGCCCTGGTCGTCGACCCGGTCGCGGAAGAAGTCGTCGGGCTCGGCGGATCCGGCCCCCAGGCCGCCGCTGAACAGGCCGCGCTGGGCGGCCATGGCCTCCGGCAGGACGCCGCTGAGCGCCGCTCGCCCGGCGTGGTCGGCGAGCATGGCCGTGAACCGGCCGGCGACGGCGGTGCCGCACGGGCCGAGGCTCCACAGGAGCGGCAAGGTGGCGTCGAGCTGGACGGCGAGGGTCTTGGCCGGGTTGTCGTAGGCGGCCAGGGAGGGCCGGCAGCGCACCGCCGCCTCGTCGAGCCGGTCGGCGGCGTCGTGCAGCGCCTTCTGCTCGCCGGGCAGCAGGCCGACGCGCAGCGCGAGCGCCAGCAGCGGGGTCAGCACGCCCCAGAAGTCCGACGGGTCCTCACGCGGGAGGTCCGCGTCCTCGTAGAGCGGCCGGCGCTCGTCCGGCTCGACGCCGGGCAGGTAGGGCAGCGGCAGCGCGCGCACCTGAAGCGCCGCCTGGCCGAGGCGCGAGTCCGTCGGCGCGATCACGACCAGCGAGCACCCGCGCGCGTAGGCGCGCTCGACCAGCTTGACCAGCCCCGGGACCTCGCCGTCCGTCGCGACGGCGATCAGCAGGTCCGAGGGCGAGGCCCAGCCCGGCAGCGTCCACTCCGGTCCGGCGTCCTCCCCGGGGCCGGGGCGCAGCACCGCCACCTGGCAGGCGCCGCCGCAGAACGCGGCGAGCACGTCCCCCGCGGTCGCGGCACTCCCGTGTCCCGCGACCAGCACGGCACGCGGCCGTCCCTGCGGTCGCAGGGCGCCCAGCCCCGCCTCGTCGGCGGCGCGCAGCGCGGTGCGCACGCGCGCCCCCGCGGAGGCCAGCGCGAGCAGCGCGCCGCGTTCGTCGGCGCGCGCGAGCCCGGCGGTGTCGTCGAGCAGCCGCTCGTCGATCATGCCGGGCGACGCGCCTCGTCCACGAGCAGGACGGGGATCCCGTCCCGCACCGGGTAGGCGAGCCCGCAGGCGCTTCCGGTGCAGACCAGCTCCGACGCCTCCTCGTCCTCGCGCAGCGGCGCGTGGCACGCCGGGCAGGCGAAGATCTCCAGCAGTGCGGGTTCGATGCTCATGTCGCTGGCGCTCCGGAAGTCGTGGACGGAATCAGTGTGCAAGCAGGTTACTTGCACCAACGGGGGCGCGAGGAACTGCGCGGGCAACCACCCGGACGGACAGCCCTGTTCGACGAGGGCCATCCGCACGGGGTGGCTGCTCGCGCCCCTGCGAGAAGCGCGCTACGCGCGGACGATCGCGAGGACCTGGTCGCGCAGCGCGGCCATCTTCGCCTCGTCGCGGGCCTCGACGTTCAGGCGGAGCAGCGGCTCGGTGTTGGAGGCGCGGAGGTTGAACCACCAGTCCGCGCCGGCCACGGTGAGGCCGTCCAGCTCGTCGAAGCTGGCGCCCGGCTCGTCGGCGAAGGCCGCGCGCACGGCGGCGGAGCGCTCCGCCTGGTCGGCGACGGTGCTGTTGATCTCGCCCGACTGGACGTAGCGGTTGAACGCGGAGACCAGCTCCGACAGCGGCTTCGGCTGCTCGCCGAGTGCGGCCAGCACGTGCAGCGCGGCCAGCATGCCGGTGTCGGCGCGCCAGAAGTCGCGGAAGTAGTAGTGCGCGGAGTGCTCGCCGCCGAAGATCGCGCCGGACTTCGCCATCTCCTCCTTGATGAAGGAGTGACCGACCCGGGTGCGCACCACGCGGCCACCGTGCTCGGCGACGACCTCCGGGACGGCCCAGGAGGTGATCAGGTTGTGGATGATCACCGGCTCGGTCTCGCCCGCGGCCTTCGCCTTGGCGAGCTCGCGGACGGCGACCAGCGCGGTGATCGCGCTCGGGTTGACCGGGTCGCCGTTCTCGTCGACCACGAAGCAGCGGTCGGCGTCGCCGTCGAAGGCGAGGCCGACGTCGGCGCCGACCTCGCGGACCTTGGCCTGCAGGTCCACCAGGTTCTTCGGGTCCAGCGGGTTGGCCTCGTGGTTCGGGAAGGTGCCGTCCAGCTCGAAGTACATCGGCACGATCTCGAGCGGCAGGCCGCCGAGCACCGTCGGGACGGTGTGGCCGCCCATGCCGTTGCCGGCGTCGACCGCGACCTTGAGCGGGCGGATCGAGGTCAGGTCGACCAGGCCGCGCAGGTGGTCGGCGTAGGCCTGGAGCTCGTCCTGCTGGGTGATCTTCCCCTCGGCGACGTCGACCGCCGGGATGGTGACGGAGTCGTCCTCGTTGATCCACGACTGGGTCAGCTCGCGGATCTCCACCAGGCCGGTGGCCTCGCCGACCGGCGCGGCGCCCTTGCGGCACAGCTTGATGCCGTTGTACTGGGCGGGGTTGTGGCTGGCGGTGAACATCGCGCCGGGCAGGTCGAGCTTGCCGCTGGCGAAGTACAGCTGGTCGGTGGAGCACAGGCCGATCTCCACGACGTCGGCGCCGCGCGAGGCCGCGCCCTCGGCGAAGGCCCGGGCCAGGCCCGGGGAGGAGGGGCGCATGTCGTGCCCGACGACGATCGCGTCCGCGCCGATGACCTGCACGAAGGCGGCTCCGAAGGCCCGTGCGAGGTCGGTGTCCCATTGGTCAGGGACGACTCCGCGGACGTCGTACGCCTTCACGATCTGCTTGAGGTCACGCACTGCGGCTCTCCGCCATTCTGTGGTCCTGGTCACACTTCTCCTGCCCTGCGCAGTGCACGATACCGGCTGTGCGTGAGCATGAAGTGAGCGCCGAGTGACGCGAGGGCGTAGGAGCTGGTCAGAAGGGGGCTCGAGGCGGCGCGAAGGCCCCTACGAGGGGGTGGTGTCAGCCCCCGGGTGAGAACTCGTCGGGAGTGCGCAGCACGCGCAGGTGGCCGCGGCGGCCGACCTCGGTCGGATCGGCCTCGGAGCCGCCGTCCTGGCGGCGCGCCGGCGGGCGGGCGACCTCGCGTACGGCGTTGGCGAGCGCCTCCAGGTCGTCGCCGGAGGGCCGGATCGGGCCGGTCTCCACGTTGAGCCGGACGACCTCCCAGCCGCGCGGGGCGGTGAGGCGCTCGGAGTGCTCGGCGCACAGGTCGTAGCAGTGGGGCTCGGCGTAGGTCGCGAGGGGGCCGAGCACGGCGGTGGAGTCCGCGTAGACGTACGTCAGGGTCGCCACCGCGGGACGGCCGCAGGCGGTGCGCGAACAACGACGGACAGGGCTCACGACGTTGGACGGTACCGCACTCCTGACCGGCCCGCGAAGACTCTGCCCCGGATCGGGCCCCGTGTCGTCCCGACAAGGCCCGTTTCCCCCGGTGGGGCGGGGTTTCCGGGCGGCCGAGGGTTACTGTCGGTGGCAGCGGATACGCTTAGTCGTGATGGAGAGACCACCCGTATCCACGTCCGCCTCCGGAGCGGCTCCCGGAGCGCCCGGGGCGGCCGCCGCGCCGAGACGGCGTCGGGACCGCCACGGCCGGGGCATGCGCGGGCCGCTGGCTCCGCGCCAGGTTCCGATCTCGCTCAGCCGCTCGGAGCTCTTCGACGAGTACGTGCGGGAGTCGGTGGAGCGGCTGGAGCGTCGGTGGCCCCAGCTGGAGGAGGTCGAGTTCGCCGTCCAGGACGTGCCCGCCCCGCTGCCGGGCGAGCCGGAGCCGGACATCGAGGACGTCCGTCCGGACGAGGTTCCGCTGGGCCGCCTGGTGGAGGCGGCCAAGGGCCGTCCCGCCCGGATCGTGGTCTACCGGCGTCCGGTGGAGATCCGCGCCAAGGGCCGCGAGGAGCGGGC
Source organism: Streptacidiphilus neutrinimicus (assembly GCF_000787815.1). Taxonomy (GTDB): domain Bacteria; phylum Actinomycetota; class Actinomycetes; order Streptomycetales; family Streptomycetaceae; genus Streptacidiphilus; species Streptacidiphilus neutrinimicus. The sequence continues at coordinate 39,635 of NZ_BBPO01000053.1, read as the reverse complement.
CGCGCTGGTGCACGACGTGATGGTGGAGCAGGTCGCCGAGCTGCTCGGCGTGGAGCCGGAGGCGGTCGACCCCCGCTACGGCGAGGACTGACCGCTCCCGGCCCCGGGCACGTGCCGCGCTCTCCGGCGACCGCGTTACTGCACGAGGATCGCCGGGTTCTGGATCACCGAGGGGATGAGGACGGTCGAGCCGTCGTCCGCGATCTGCTGGATCGTCAGGCCGCTGTGATCGCCGATCTCGCGGGCCGCGTAGACGGGGCCGCCCGAGGTCGGGGTGATGGTGACAGCGAAGGTGGACGCCCCCGAGGGAGCCTGCGGCTGGACGGCCACGGTCGCGCCGGCCTGGATCTGCACGGTCTTGTCCGTCGGAGTCCCGCCGCTGCCGAGCGAGCTCACGGTGACGGTGGCCGCGCCCGCCGGGGCGGTCAGCAGCACGGACGCGCCTGACTGGTTCCCGGCGACGGTGCCGCGTCGGATGACGGGCGCGCTGCCGGCGAGGTAGGCGATGTCGCCGTGGCCGGAGGCGAGGACCGACGCGACGAAGGGCGTGGGCGCCTTCGGGTCGGTGGGGGTGAGCCGGAGCGTGGCGGGCTGACCCCGGGTCACGTTGCCGAGGTCGACGTAGTTCACCATGCCGGCCTTGACGTGGATCGTCTCGTGACCGGCCGGGGTGATCCAGCCGCTCTGGGAGGCCAGCTGGATCCTGAGGTCCGCGTCGACGTCACCGGGGACGGCGACGGTGAGGCCGAACTTGCTCACGTCGCCGGGCAGGCCGGGGATCAGCGCGGTGGAGCCGAGGGTCGTCGAGGGGATCCAGTCCGAGCCGTTGCCGTCCTGGCTCTCGTGCAGCGCCGCGGCGAGCTGCCCGCTGCGCACGAGCACGTGGACGGCGAGGTTCTGGCCGTCGTTGCCCTGCTGGACCAGCGAGGAGAGCAGCAACTGGCTGGTGCCGTGGGCGGGGATGTTGATGCTGGCCGCCGAGGTGTCGTCGACCTCGCCGTCCGCGCCGAAGATCTGGATGTCGGCGTCCGCGTTGGCGTCCTGCGGGTTCGAGAGCTCCAGGTAGGCGGTGGTGCCCTTGTCCGTGTCGGCGCCGGCGAACCAGAAGTCGGTGCCGGCCGGGGTGCAACCGGTGCCGGACAGGCCGTTGCTGCCGGCGGTGGTCTGCTGGACCGTGAAGCCGGGAGCGAGGGCGCCTCCGGCGGTCGCGGCCATGCCCGGGGCGTCGCTGCCGGAGGCGGCCTTGACGGTCGTGGCGCCGCCCGCCTGGGTCTGCTGCGCGATCGGCGAGGCCGAGGCCGAGGCGGACGCCGCGGAGGCGGAGGTCGTGGGTTGGCCGGACGCGCGAGCCGAGGCCTTGGCCGAGGCGGACGACGTCTTCGCCGAGGTCGAGGCCGACGCGGACGCGGACGGCGAGGCGGAGGACGCGGTCGCCGAGCCGTTGATCGGGGTCGTCAGCGCCGTGAGCGCCGCCCCCGCGCCGCTGCCGGAACCGGACGAGCCGGAGGAACCCGAGGAGCCGACGGTGCCCGCCGGGACGGCCAGGCTGTACTGGGTCGTGCCGGAGGAGCCCTGCAGCGGCGGCGGGCAGACCAGGCTGGTCTGCTGGACGGCGGTGCGGACGCTGTCGCCGGTCGCGGCGGCCTGGCCCTTGGGCGGCTGCACTTCGGCGACGCCGAGGGCGAGCGCGAGGACCCCGAGCGCGCCCAGCAGGGACTGGGTGGTCCGGTTGATCATCTGTTGGTCAGCTCCCTGCTCGTCACTGCTCGTCGCGGCCGGTCAGCCACGGGTCGTCCGCGCCCAGCGAGCCGTACTGGCCCTGGCCGGCGTTCGCGTCGTGCCAGCCGTAGCCCTGGCCCGGCATGCCGGGCTCCTCGTGCTGCGGCTGGTAGCCCTGCTGCGGGTAGGGCTGGTGGGCCGGATCGCCGTAGGGCTGGGGCTGGCCGCCGTAGGACGGGTCCGGGTAGCCCTGCTGGCCCGCATAGCCGTCGTAACCCTCGTAGCCCTCGTACCCGTACGGCACGCCCTGCTGGGCCCCCGGGTGGACACCCTGGTCGGCGCCGTACTCCTGGCCGTAGCCGCCGGAGAACTCGGCGTACCCGTCGGGGGTGTAGGTGCTGTATCCGGCGCCGTAGCCGTTCGGGTCGCCGCCGGTCGCGGCGTACGCGGGGTCGGGTGCGCCGTGGTCGCCGGCCGGCGCGCCGTTCGGGCCGCCGTCCGCGTCGCGGCCCGGTGGCCGGGCGCCGGACGGCGCCTCGGCCGACTGCTCCCCGGCGTAGACGCCCTGCTGGGCGGCCTCCTCCTCGGCGGCCTGTGCGCCGTCGGCGCCGGCCGCCGCCATGCGG
>NZ_BBPO01000053.1:18926-37115 GCF_000787815.1 Streptacidiphilus neutrinimicus | reverse complement strand
GGCGGCGGCCGCGGCCGCGGCGAGCTCGCCCTCCTCCGGCTGGTCGTCGTCGACGTTACGGCGGCGTCCCGGCAGGGCGAGGACGACGAGGGCTGCGGCGAGCACGCACTGCACGCCGATCCAGCCGGTGTGGACGATGCTCTCGTGGTAGCTGACCTCCAGCTTTCCGCCGGAAGCGGGCAGCTGGAAGCCCTGGGCCCAGCCGTCGACGGTCTTCGGCGTGAGCGCCTGGCCGTCGAGGGTCGCGGTCCAGCCGGAGTCGGCGGTGTCGGCGAGGCGCAGCACGCGCCCGCCGGAGCCCGCCGGGATGGTGGCGCTGACGTCGATCGCTCCGGAGGGGACGGTGACGTCGGGGCTGCCGGCGGTGCGGATCAGGACCCGGCCGGTGTTGTCCTGGAGCCGCCAGAGGCTGTCGGCCTGCTGCTGGTTCAGGCGGGCGAGACCGGCGGTGGAGTTGAGCGTCGCGGCGAGGCCGTCGTCGACCGGTGCGAGGACCTCGACGTACTGGATGCCGAAGTCCGCCAGCTGGGCCGCCTGGTCGCCGCCGGAACCGGCGGTGAGGTCGCCGACCAGCTGCGCGAGCTGCGGCGAGGACGTGTCCGCGGCCGCGCCCTCGCCGCCGCCGACGGTCGGCCCGGAGCCGCGCACCAGGGCGTAGGAGACGACCTGGCCCCGGTCGCCGGTGCGCAGCACCAGCGTGCGGATCTGGTCGCCGCTCTGCGACTGCTGGGCGATGAACGCGGGGACGAGCGTGCCGTCGCCGCGCTGGATCGGACCGGCCGCGCCACGGATCAGCCACCAGCCCGCGGCCGCGACCGGCGCGAGGGCGGCGGCGAACAGGACGAGGGCCGCGACGGGCTGACGCCAGCCGAAGTTGATGGCGGCGACGCGCTCGCGGGCGTGGTCGGCGCCGATCGCGGCGGCGGCGAGCAGCGCGACGCCGGCGACGAGGGTGGTCGGACCGCCCCAGACCGGCACGGGCGTCTGGCCGGCGCCGGGCACGACGGTGGTGCCCGCGACGACCACGGTGCCGACGAGGCCGACGGTGGCCGCGCCCCAGGCCGCGACGACGGCGCGGCGGCGGTCGGCGCGCAGCAGCGCGGCGAGCGCGGCCACCGGGACGCCGACGATCAGCAGACCGGGGACGACGCCCTTGCCGCCGGGGTCGAGGGTGAGCAGGTCCACCGGGGTGGCCGGCGAGCCGACCAGGCCGGGGATGCCCGCCTCCAGCAGGAAGCGGCCCGGGTGCGTCAGCAGCCCGAGCGACCACGGCGCGAGGACCAGCAGCGGCGTGCCGAGCATGGCCGCCACCCGCGGGGCCAGACCGCGCAGCGCGCCGACGCCCTGGCCGAACGCGCCGCCGCGCAGGAACGCGCCGAGCAGCGCGACGCCGGCCAGCAGCAGGCCGAGCAGCCAGGCGAGCGGCACGAAGGCCGTGGTAAGCGTGAGCGTGAACGCGGCGACCCAGGCGCTGCGCCAGCCGGGGCGGCCGCCACGGGCGGCGGTCTCGCGGCGGATGCCGAGGCCGAAGGCGATCGCGGCGGCGCGGGCCAGCAGCGGCAGCAGGATGGCGAGGACGGCGGTGCCGATGCGGCCCTGCGCGATGGCGCCGGTCGCCGCGGGCAGCAGCGCGTAGCTGGCGCTGGCCCAGGCGCGAACCAGGCGGGAGTCGATCAGCGGCCGGGAGACCAGGTAGGCGGCGACGCCGGACAGCGGCACGGTCAGCAGCAACAGCAGCGAGACCGCGAGCCCCGGATTTCCGAAGCAGAGGCTGGAGAGCGCGGCCAGCACGCCGAGGTAGGGCGGGGCGCTGCCCGCGGAGCCGACGCCGACGGCCTGCCAGCCGCTGGCGTACTGCTGCCACAGGTCGGTGGCGCCGCCCGGGGTCGGCAGCAGCGCGCCGCCGTAGATCGAGCCGCCGGTGAGCAGCGAGCGGCAGGCGATCAGGGTCAGCACGAGCAGACCGGCGAAGAGCACGGGCGCGGGCTTGCGGGCGATCCGCTTGACCATCGCGAACTGCTCGATCTCGAGGATGTCGTTGTCGTCGTCGACGGGGCCGGACTCGACGGCGCCGTGCCGGGACGAGAAGGCCTCGTTCGCGCGTCCGCCGCCGAGTTCGGCGACGAGGTTCTCGGCGGCGGCCCGGGTGGTGGCGCCGAGCGCCGGGAAGAGCGTGCGGTCGTCGAGCGCGTCCCCCGTCCGGGTGCGCCCGCGCCGGGTGCGGCCCGCGAGCAGCGAGCCGAAGCGCAGCATGACGTGGCCGAGGCCGCCGATCTCGTCGAGCGCGAGGTGGGGGGTCTTGGCGAGGAGGTAGCCGAGGGCACGCAGCACGGTGCTGACGTGGATCCGCAGCAGCAGGTACGGCAGCAGCGCGGCGCGGGAGTTGGCCAGCAGCGTGTAGATGCCGCCGGCCTTGTCGATCCGGTGCGGACGGTCGGGCCGGGCGCAGTCGATGGGGCGGCGCTCGCGGCTGGCGGCCTCCGCGTGGCGGACGACGGCGTCGGGCGCGACGACGGTGCGGTGGCCCGCGGCGGCGACGCGCCAGCACAGGTCCACGTCGTCACGCATCAGCGGCAGTTGCTTGTCGAAGCCGCCGAGCTGCTCGAAGACGTCACGGCGGATCAGCATGCCCGCGCTGGAGACGGAGAGGACCGGGCGGACCTGGTCGCGCTGGCCCTGGTCCTGCTCGCGGCGGTCCAGGCCGGTCCAACGGCGGCCGGAGCGGGCGATGCTGACGCCGACCTCGAGCAGCTGGCGCCGGTCGTACCAGGAGCGGATCTTGGGACCGATGACGGCGGCGGTCGGCGTGGTCTCGGCGACCTGGAGCAGCTTGCGCAGCGCGTCCGGCGCGGGCTCGCAGTCGTCGTGGAGCAGCCAGAGCCACTCGACGGGCTCGGTGTTGCGCGCCCCGCGCAGTTGCTCGGCGGCGAGCTCGTCGTGGTGGCCGAGCGGGTCGCCGAACTGATCATGGCCGCCGTGCTCGGGGTCGAGCGGGTCGTAGCCGTTCGGGATGGCGTAAGGCAGGCTCTCGGCGTAGAGCGGCGACAGGCCGCGCACGCTCTCGTTGACCGCGGTGCCGAAGCCGGTGCGCCGTCCGTACTGCAGCACGGCGTCCTGGCCGAGCGCGTCGGCGAGCAGGCGCGGAGTCGCGTCGGTGGATCCGGTGTCGGCGGCGACGACGCGCTGCACGGGCCGGTCCTGTCCGAGCAGACCGCGCAGGGTCTGCGGCAGCCAGCGGGCCCCGTCGTGGGCCACGACGACGGCGGTGACCAGGTGCCGGGGATAAGCCGGCGGGCGCCCTGCGCCCGGGTGCCCTGGGGGCTGATGGGTGTAGGCAGACATCGCTTGTGACGGACCCCGGTTCGCTGATCGCTACGACGCGTGCGCGCGTCAGGCGCACCGCTGGCGGACCACACTAACGGGTTGTCGTGAAGCGCGGTGAGGCCCGTCGGGCGATTCGGGTCTGCCCGCAGCCCGAGGGAACCTCTCACCTGCGCGTCGGCGTCCAGCTCTACGAAGGGTGTCCAGGTGTGCTCGCCTCCGACCGGTTCCACCGCGGCCGCCGACCCGTCACCCTTCGAGCAAGTATGCGATATGCGGAGGAATCGGACGTGGCCCGTTGACCGGCGGTCAGATGACGGCCTTCTTCAGGCGCCGGCGCTCCCGCTCCGAGAGGCCGCCCCAGATGCCGAAGCGCTCGTCGTTGGCGAGGGCGTACTCGAGGCACTCGTTGCGGACCTCGCAGGCGAGGCAGACCTTCTTGGCCTCGCGGGTCGAGCCGCCCTTCTCCGGGAAGAAGGACTCCGGGTCGGTCTGGGCGCACAGCGCGCGCTCCTGCCAGCCGAGCTCCTCCTCGACTTCTGCCTCGTCGCCGACGACCAACAGATCAAAGAGCTCGCTCATGCGCGCGCCTCCTACCCCTCGTGCTCGTGCATCCCCGTGATGCGTCCGTGACCTGATGCGGCTTTGGGACACGGGTGAAATTACATGTGCGTTCTTTCGCCGCCGTCAAGCCGCGGTCTGGTATTAGGCCCCGGATTCACTCCCCGGAACCACACGGTCACCATAAGTGTGCAAATCCGGACAAACCGGAGCCGCAGCTACCGCTGAGCGGAAGCTCGTCAGGATGCGTTGAGGGCGGCGTTCCCGCTCATTCGCACCCCCAAACCCAGAAGGTGCTTTATCCACCGATCAGGTGATCTGGTCCCTCACGCCCCTGTCGCAACGGAGCGGAAGTTGACAAACGCGGTCTTGACAAGGTCTGCTTGCGGCATGTCTACGCACCGCGTCTCGTCGAGCAGCCGTCTCCACGGCTCGCTTCGCCGTGCCGCGAGTGCGCTGTGTTGTCGCTGTCGCTAGGGCCTCATTCCTTCCCCCAGCCGACAGCCCCCTCCGGCCGCGAGCCAGTGCCGCCGAGCCAGTAGAGGGCGCTCCCCTCTAGGACGACACAGCCGTGACCGCCGCCCCGCGTCTCTCCGCCCCCGCCATGGCCACCCCCCCGGCCTTCGCCGACGGCCTCAGCGACGTCAGCATCGCCGGTGACCCGCTCGCCTGGCCGCACCTCGCGCCCGAGCCGCTCGCCCACCCGACCACCGTCGGCGACTTCGCCGCGCTCGCCCGCCGCGTCGCCGCGGACGGCGACCGCTGGCGGTCACTGGTCCGCTACGACGCACTGACGCGCTGGTACGCCCGACTGGAGACGGGCCCCGGCTACGAGGTCTGGCTGCTCTCCTGGCTGCCGGGCCAGGGCAGCGGCGCGCACGACCACGGCGGCTCCTCCGCCGTGATGACCGTGCTGCAGGGCGAGCTCACCGAACTCGGCGCCGGCCGCGGGCCGCGCGCGCTCACCGCGGGCGCCCAGCGCGTCATCGCCCCCGGCTACGTGCACGAGGTCGTCAACGACACCCTGGAGCCGGCCCTCAGCCTGCACGTGTACTTCCCGGGACTGACGCGGATGACGCCGCATCCGCCGCACGTGCTGCGTCGGCCGACGGTCCAGGGTCGGCCGACGGTCGAGGGTGGGCCGACGGTCGAGGGGCAGGGCGCGCTGCTCGCCTGAGCCCGAACGCTGCGGAGCGGGACCGCCAGGCCAGTCCGGCGAGCACCAGCCCGAGCGCCGCGAGGTAGGCGGGCCGCTGCACGTCGCCCTCGTAGAGGTAGGTGACCAGGCCCGCGACCGGCACGCCGAGCCACTCCCAGCGGCCCTCCAGCGCGGCCAGCGCGAGCAGCAGCAGGCTGTACCAGGGGTAGCTGGGTGTCGCGAGCAGCAGCGCGGCCCCCGTCACCGTCAGCGCTCCGCGCCAGGGCCGCAGGGGATCGCCGTGCAGCACGACGGCGAGGGAGACGCCCGCCAGCACCGCCGCCGCCAGCAGCCCGAGCCGGGCCTGCGGCACGGGCAACAGCGCCAGCAGCGCGAAGCGGCCGCCCTGGTCGTAACCCTCCTCCTGGAGGTAACCGGGCAGGAAGCCGATGACGCCGACACCCGAGGCGAGGACGTACGGCAGGTAGGCGACCGCGAAGGTCGAGACGGTGGCGGCCGTGAGCCGCAGCCGTCCGCGTCGCCGGGCCAGCGCGCCCGGGATCACCACGGCCGGGATCAGCTTCACCGCCGTCGCGGCCCCGAGCAGCGCCCCGGCGACCCCCGGACGTCGCCCGGAGGCGGCCACGGCGAGGCCGAGCAGCGCAAGCAGCACCCCGAGGGTGTCCACGTGCGCGTCGTTGACCGACCAGATCGCCACCCCCGGACACCACGCCCACAGCCCCGCCCATGCCGCGGGCGCCCGCCGCACGCGCAGCATCCGCAGCAGCACCGCGGTGACCCCGATCGCGAGCAGCGCGCCGAGCAGCTGCGCGACCTGGACGGTGCCGCCGAGCAGGCGCAGCAGCAGGAACCAGAACTCGGCGACCGGCGGGTAGATCGTGTGCACCGTCGGGCGGTTGATGTGCGTGCAGATCTGCGCCGCGTGGTGCAGGTCCCATCCGACGCACGGGGCGTTCGCGGCGTGCGGCGGGAAGAGGGCGGGCGCCTGGGCGCGCAGGTGGGCGAGTGCCGGGTCGACGGGCGTGTAGGCGTAGGGCGAGATCCCGGCCGCCTGCACCTGGCCGTCCCAGGCGTAGCGGTAGGCGTCGTCGCTGGTGCGCGGCGGCGCGAGCAGCCCTGTCGCGGCGACGGCCACGCCGCCGAGCAGCACCAGGGCGCGGACCGCGCGTTCGGGCAGACCGCGCCCGAGCAGCGCGAGCAGCAGCGCCGCGCCGAACAGCAGGCCGTCCGCGAGGTACCAGCCGTGCAGCGGGCCGGGGCGGCCGAGCGTGCCGCCGCCGGTGAAGGTCCGCGCGAGCGCGAGCACGAGCGCGAGCAGGACGGCGGAGCAGGCGAGGGTGCGGAGCTTGGCGACCACGCGACCACCGTGGCACCGCGCCGGCCGCCGAGGGAGTGCGGACGGCCCGACGTCCCTCTTTCGTAAGACCTGCGGACCGGGCCGGAGGAGCCGCTACGCGCCCGGTGCGGCCTGCGCCGCCTCGTAGCGGTCCTGCGCGGCCAGGATCGCGGGCATCGCGTGGTGCAGGTGCTCGATCAGGTCGAGCAGCCTCGCGGCGGTCTCCTGGCCGAGCGGGGTGAGCCGGTACTCGACGTGCGGCGGCATCGCGGCGACGACGATCCGGTCGGCGAACCCGTCGCGCTCCAGCGTGTGCAGCGTCTGGGACAGCATCTTCTCGCTGATCCCGTCGACCTTGCGACGGACCTCGCCGAAGCGCGCCACGCCCAGCTCGCGCAGTGCGGCCAGCACCAAAACGCCCCAGCGTCCGGTGATGTGCTCCAGCGCCGGGCGGGAGGGGCAGTCGCGCGCGAACACGTCGAAGTCCTCGTGGACCGGGGTGGGGGTCTGCGCGTCAGCCATGCCGCCAGCCTAGCCCGCCAGCTAACCAATCGGAAGCACTAACTTTTCGTTTGCGCTTTCTGTTAGTTAGTGCAATGCTCGTCGGCATGACGAACCCCGTGATCTCCATCGCCTTCCACTCCGGCTACGGCCACACCGCCGTCCTCGCCGAGGCCGTCCGCGACGGCGCCACCGAGGCCGGCGCGACCGTGCACCTGATCCCCGTGGACGCGATCACCGAGGAGCAGTGGTCCCTGCTGGACGCCTCCGACGCGATCGTCTTCGGCTCGCCGACCTACATGGGCACCGCCTCCGCCGCGTTCCACGCCTTCGCCGAGGCCTCCTCCAAGCGCTGGTTCGGCTCTCAGTGGAAGGACAAGCTGGCCGCCGGCTTCACCAACTCCGGCTCCAAGAGCGGCGACAAGCTCCACACCCTGCAGTTCTTCACGGTGCTGGCCGCGCAGCACGGGATGCACTGGGTCAACCTGGGCCTCCACCCGGGCTGGAACTCCAGCGAGGCCTCCGAGAACGACCTCAACCGCCTCGGCTTCTTCCTCGGCGCGGCCGCGCAGACCAACGTCGACCAGGGCGCGGACGCGGTCCACAAGGCGGACGTCGCCACGGCCGAGCACCTCGGCCGCAGGATCGCCGAGACGGCGAAGCGGTTCTCCCCCGCGGCCTGAACACACCGTCTGAACGCGCACGCCCCAGGGGCGCGGGCCGTGGCCCGCGCCCCTACGCGTGCGGCAGCAGCAGCTCCAGGAAGACCCGGCCGTCCGAGCGCCAGTCGCCCGACGCGGTGAATCCCGCCGCCTCCGCGACGCGGACGGTGGCGGCCGGGCCCAGGCGGGCCCAGGGAAAGGCCGGTCCGAGGCGGCCCGCGCCGTCCTCCAGACGGACCGTCAGCCGCTCGTCGACCTCCTCCGGTTCCACCTCGACGAGCAGTCGGCCGCCGGGGGCCAGCAGCACGGCCACCCGGTCCAGCAGGGCCGAGGGGTCTCCCCCGATCCCGAGATTGCCGTCGGCCAGCAGGCCCGTGCCCCAGCGCCCCTCCCCCGGCAGGCGCTCGAAGACCGACCTGCACAGGGCGCTGCCGCCGAGGCCGACCGTCCGGGTCACCGCCGCCGGCGTCACGTCGACGCCCAGCGCGGGCAGGCCGTGCCGCTGGATCGCGGTGACCAGCCGCCCCGGGCCGCAGCCGATGTCGAGCGTGGGGAGGCCCCGCCGCACCGCCCGGTCGACCATGGTCGAGTCGGCGCGGTCGGGCTCCGCGCACCAGCGCTCCACGTGGAGCGGGATGCGGTCGGGCCCCTCCTCCGTGCGGAGCCACAGCGGGCCGCGGCCGGTGCGCATCGCGGTCGCGAAGGGGTCGTCGGTGCGCCCCCAGCCGAGGACCGGCGTGGAGGGATAGGCGGGGGAGGTGGGACGGGTGGGATACGTGGAGGAAGAGGCGCTCACCCGACCAGGGCGCTTTCCACACGCGCATCCCGCCCATCCCGCGCGTCCCGCGCGTCCCGCCATGTCGCCGCGAAGCGGGACCCGGGCGACAGCGCGGCGACGTCGTCCGCGGTCGCCGGGGTGTCGACGTCCGTCAGCTCCGGCAGCTCCCACACGCGCAGGCCCTCGGCCGCCAGCCGGGCCCGCAGCGCCGCGCCCGTCGTGGCCGTGGACATCGGCACGCCGCACAGCAGGCGCCCGGCCAGCCGGGCGTCCGGACGGGCCAGTCCGAAGGCCCAGAAACCGCCGTCCGTCGCCGGGCCGAACCACGCGTCCACGCCCGCCCGCCCGGCGGGCGCCAGCGCTTCGGCGAGGGTGCGGGCCGCCAGCTGGGGCGTGTCCATCCCGACCAGCAGCGCGGGCGCCGGGCCGGCCGCCGCGGCGAACGCCGCCGCCAGCCGGTAGTCGAGGCCGCCCCCGGGCTGCGGGACCACGTCCCATCCCGGGCGCAGCCAGCGGCCCGGCAGGCCGTCCAGGACCAGCACCCGGCGCGAGGCCGGGACCTGTTCGAGCGTCATCATCGTGTCCACGAGCGCCGCCTCGGCCACGGCCGCGGCCTGCCCGGGGGTGACCGCCGACGTCAGCCGGGTCTTGACCCGGCCCGGCGCGGGCGACTTGGCCAGCAACAGCAGCACCGGCGCCGGGGCGGCCAGGATCGCGCCCATGTCGCGGATCGCCTGGCGGGTGCCGCGCAGCGTGCCGGTCACCTTGGAGCGCCCGGCGCGCGGCCGGTAGGCGACCGGCACCTCCGCGAGCCGCATCCCGGCGGCCGAGGCGGCGAGGACCATCTCCAGCGGGTAACCCGAGCGCCGGTCGCCGAGGCCCAGCGCCAGCAGCCGTTCGCGCGCCGCGATCCGCATCGGGCCCAGATCGTGCAGGGGCGCGCCCGTCCGTGCCCGCAGTCGGCGCGCGAGTTCGGCGTTGGCCAGCCGGGCGTGCGCCGGCCAGGCGCCGCGTCCTTCCGGCACGCGGCGGCCGAGCACCAGCTCCGCGTGGCCCGTCGCCAGCGGCGCGAGCAACCGGGGCAGCTCCGCCGGGTCGAGCGAGGCGTCGCAGTCGCAGAAGGCGACGTAGGGGGCGCGGGCCGCCAGCAGTCCGGCGTGGCAGGCGGCGCCGAAGCCCCGGCGGGGCTCGCGGACCACCGTCGCGCCCAGCGAGGCGGCCAGCTCGGCCGAGCCGTCCTTCGAGCCGTTGTCCACGACGATCGGCCGCACCCCGCGCGGCACCCGGCCGAGCACCCACGGCAGCGCCTCGGCCTCGTCGAGGCAGGGCAGCACGAGATCGACGGTCACGCCCGCGTCGGATCCGTCGGTTCGGCAAGCTCCGTCAGCGTTGTCCATGGACCTCACGCTAGGAGCGGCGGGCCCGCCGCAGCCCCGCGCGGCACCTTACGGAACGAGAACGTCCTCCTCACGACGGGCGCCACGTGGGGCGGAAGACTCCTACGGTGGAGGAGTGAGCGAAGCACTCGACGCACCGGCGCTGCCCGCCCCGGTGCCGCGCCGGATCCTTGTCGTGGACGACGACCCGACCGTGGCCGAGGTCGTGTCCGGCTACCTTCAGCGCGCCGGCTACGCCGTCGACCGTGCGGTCGACGGCCGCGCCGCGCTGGAGAGGGCCGCGGCCCTCCACCCCGACCTGGTCGTCCTGGACCTGATGCTGCCGGAGATCGACGGGCTGGAGGTCTGCCGGCGGCTGCGCGCCGAGCCGCTCTCGCAGGCCGTCCCGATCGTCATGCTGACCGCCAAGGGCGACGAGCACGACCGCATCCTCGGGCTGGAGCTGGGCGCGGACGACTACGTGACCAAGCCGTTCTCGCCGCGCGAGCTGGTGCTGCGGATCCAGTCGGTGCTCCGCCGCAGCGCGGGCGCGGCCGCACCCGCCGCGGCGGTCGACGAAGGCCCGTTCACGGCGGGCGACCTGCGGGTCGACCCCACGGCGCGGCGGGCCTGGCGCGGGGCGCGCGAACTGACGCTGACGCTGCGCGAGTTCGACCTGCTCGCGTTCCTGCTGGGACACCCCGGGACGGCCTTCGGCCGCGACGAGCTGATGCGGCGGGTGTGGGGCTGGGACTTCGGGGACCTGTCGACGGTCACCGTGCACGTACGACGGCTGCGGGAGAAGATCGAGGACGACCCGGCCGCGCCGCGCCTGATCACCACGGTGTGGGGCGTCGGCTACCGCTTCGACCCCTCGGATGCGCCCGGCCGCGCCGCGGAGACGGCGGTGCCCCATGCATGACCTGCTGGTGATGGCCGCGTACGCGGCGCTCGGCGCGGGCCTGGCCGGGCTCGTCGGCTGGCCGGCCGTCGTGCTGCTGCGGCGGCGCTCGCTGTCGCTGTCGCTTTTCACCGTCGCGCTGGTGACGGTGCTGGCGGTGGCGACCGGGACGATCGCGGTCGCCCAGGCGATGTTCCTGTCCCGGGAGGACTACGGCGTCGTCGTCGTGGTGCTGGCCATGGGCTCCGTGGTGTCGCTGCTGGTGGCCTGGCTGCTGGCACGTCAGGTGGCGATCGGCAGCAAGGAGTTGCGACGGGCGGCCCGCACCGTCGGCAGCGACGCGGGCTTCTCGGCGCCGTCCGTGCCCCTGAACTCGGAACTGCAGGCGCTGGGCGCGGAGCTGGCCGCGACCAGCGCGCGTCTGGAGGAGTCCCGGCAGCGCGAACGCGCGCTGGAGTCCTCCCGGCGCGAGCTGATCGCCTGGATCTCGCACGACCTGCGCACCCCGCTGGCGGGCCTGCGGGCGATGGCGGAGGCGCTGGAGGACGGCGTCGCGGACTACCCCGCGCTCTACCACGCCCGGATCCGCACCGAGGTCGACCGGCTCACCGGCATGGTCGACGACCTCTTCGAGCTCTCCCGCATCCAGGCGGGCGCGCTGACGCTCTCGCTGGCCCGGGTCTCCGTCTACGACCTGGTCGGCGACGCGATAGCCGGGGCGTACCCGCTGGCGCGGGAGCGGGGCGTCTACCTGGTCGGACACGGCATCGACCCGGTCCCCGTGGAGGTCGACCCCCGCGAGATCACCCGCGTGCTCGGCAACCTGCTGGTCAACGCGATCCGTGCGACCCCTGTCGACGGCACGGTCGCGATCGCGGCCCGCGAGTTCGACCGCGAGGTGGTCCTGTCGGTCACCGACGGCTGCGGCGGCATCCCGGAGTCGGACCTGTCCCGCGTCTTCGAGACCGGCTTCCGCGGCGCGGCCGCGCGCACCCCCCGCACTCCTCCCGCCCCCGGCGAGGCCGGCGCGGGCCTCGGCCTCGCCATCGTCCGCGGCATCGTCGAAGCCCACGAGGGCCGCGCCTCCGTACGCAACGTCGTCGGCGGCTGCTGCTTCGAGATCGCCCTCCCCACGGCGGCGTGGTGAAGGTGGCCGCCCGACGGGCGCCGGCCACGGTACGTTCGTGGAGGTCGGCCGCGAGCGGAGGGGTGAGCAACCCGGACAACGACTACATCGACAAGGTCGTGGACTACCCCGCCATGGGCATCCCGCACTACCTTCTGGTCGCCCCGCGCAGGGGCCTCGTCTTCACCTACGAGGCCATCCCTGGGCCCCGAGGCCATCCTCCCGGGCCCCGACGGCCCGCGCTACGACCGCGTCAGGGACTACGTGTTCGGCGACACCGTCCCCCTCGGCCCCTGGCGTATCGACACCCCGGCCTTCCGGCAGTACGGACACTGATGCCGGCAGCCGGCGGGCGCGGCGGGACACCGTCGCGGCGGCTGCGCGCGGCGGGGGTCGGGGCGCGGGTGGTGCGGGCCTAGCCTGGCCGTATGCGTGAGCGTGAGTTGATCGAGGCACTCGGGTTGGAGCCGCATCCCGAGGGCGGGTACTTCCGGCGGATCTACACCAGCCCGCACGCGTACGCCGCCGCGGGCGGGACACGGCCGACGGCGACGTCGATCTACTACCTGATGACCGCCGAGCGGCCGTGCGGGCGGCTGCACCGGAACCGCAGCGACATCCTGCACTTCTTCCTCGAGGGCGACCCCGTCGAGTACCACACCGTCGACGCCGACGGGCGGCTCGGCGTGCGGGTGCTCGGGGACGCCGAGGAGCGGCACCTGCTGGTGCCCGGCGGCTGGTGGAAGGCGTCCCGGCTGCCGGACGGGGCGCGCCACGCGCTGGTCGCGGAGGTGGTGACGCCCGGGTTCGACTTCGCCGACCACGAGTTCGCGAGCGAGGCGGACCTGCCGCCCGGGCTGCGGGACGGGTTGCGTCAGTTCCTCGCGTAGTCCGGAGCCTCGACCGGCGCCTCGACGGTCGGCGCCTCGGCGGCGAACTCCGCCATGCCGTCCGCGAAGGAGACCCGGGGACGCCAGCCCAGCTCGTTGCGGAGCCGGCTGGAGTCGGCGGTGATGTGCCGGACGTCGCCGAGGCGGTACTCGCCGGTGACGACCGGCGCCGGGCCGCCGCACGCGGTGGCGAGCGCGCGGGCGAGGTCGCCGACGGTGCGGATCTCGCCGCTGCCGACGTTGTACGCGCGGAACGAGCCCGGCTCGCGCTCGCCGACGGAGGCCAGCGCGGCGACGTTCGCCGAGGCCACGTCGGTGACGTGGACGAAGTCCCGGCGCTGCGCGCCGTCCTCGAAGACGCGCGGGGCCTCGCCGCGTGCCAGCGCCGAGCGGAACAGCGCGGCCACGCCCGCGTACGGGGTGTCGCGCGGCAGGCCGGGGCCGTAGACGTTGTGGTAGCGCAGCGAGACCGCGACCCCGCCGCAGGCGCGGGCCCAGGCGGAGGCGAGGTGCTCCTGGTGCAGCTTGGTCGCGGCGTAGACGTTGCGCGGGTCCACCGGGGCGTCCTCGCCGACCGAACCGGGCGTCAGTTCCGCCCCGCAGGAGGGGCAGCGCGGTTCGAAGCGACCCGCGTCCAGGTCCGCGACGCGGCGCGGCGGCGCGGGGACGGCGCCGTGGGCGCCGCAGTCGTAGCGGCCCTCGCCGTAGACGACCATGGAGCCGGCCAGCACGAGCCGCTGGACGCGGGCCCGCGCCATCGCGGCGAGCAGGACGGCGGTGCCCTGGTCATTGGTGTCGACGTAGTCGGGCGCGTCGGTGAAGTCCACACCGAGGCCGACCATCGCCGCCTGGTGGCAGACGGCGTCGACGCCGCGCAGCGCGCCCGCGACCACGACGTGGTCGCGCAGATCACCGATCACGGATGTGACGCCCGGCAACGACACGGGCCGCCGATCCAGAACGTGAACACCGTGCCCGTCCGCGAGCAGTGCTCGCGCGATCGCCGTTCCGATGAACCCGGCCCCGCCGGTCAGCAGTAGCTCCATGCCCCGACGCTAGGCCCGAACGGGCCCCGGCACAGCGTCGAACACCGGCGCGTCACCACTCCGTAAGGACGCCTGCAAGGATGGACGGCATGCGCATCACCGTACTGGCCGGAGGAATCGGCGGGGCCCGCTTTCTGCGCGGCCTCAAGACGGCGGTCGGCCCCGCCGACGAGATCACCGTCATCGGCAACACGGGCGACGACATCCACCTGTTCGGGCTGAAGGTCTGCCCCGATCTGGACACCGTGATGTACACGCTCGGCGGCGGCATCCACGAGGAGCAGGGCTGGGGCCGCGCGGACGAGACCTGGTCGGTCAAGGAGGAGCTCGCCGCGTACGGCGTCGGGCCGTCCTGGTTCGGGCTGGGCGACCGCGACTTCGCCACCCACATCGTCCGCACCCAGATGCTCGCCGCGGGCTACCCGCTGAGCGCCGTCACCGAGGCCCTGTGCGACCGCTGGCAGCCCGGCGTCCGGTTGCTCCCGATGACCGACGACCGGGTGGAGACCCACGTCGTCGTCGACGACCCGGACCAGGACGGCAAGCGCCGTGCGATCCACTTCCAGGAGTACTGGGTCAAGCTGCACGCCTCCGTCCCGGCGGAGGCGATCCTGCCGGTCGGCGCGGAGACGGCCAAGCCGGCCCCCGGCGTGGTCGAGGCGATCGCGGAGGCGGACGTGATCCTCTTCCCGCCGTCCAACCCCGTCGTCTCCATCGGCACGATCCTCGCCGTTCCCGGCGTGCGTGAGGCGCTGGTCGCCGCGAAGGCGCCGATCGTGGGCCTCTCCCCCATCGTCGGCGGCGCGCCGGTGCGCGGCATGGCCGACAAGGTGCTGGAGGCCGTGGGCGTGGAGACCACCGCGGCGGCGGTCGCCCGGTACTACGGCGCGGACCTGCTCGACGGCTGGCTCGTCCACACCGGCGACGACGCGGCGGTGGCCGAGGTCGAGGCGGCCGGGATCGCCTGCCGCGCCGTGCCGCTGATGATGACGGACGTGGAGGCGTCCGCCGCGATGGCCCGTCAGGCGCTGGAGCTGGCCGAGCAGGTGCGCGCGTGAACGGCGCGCAGGACGCGACGGGCGCCGACTCGGTCGAGATCCTCGCGGTCGGCGGCCTGCCGGAGGTCGCGGCCGGGGACGACATCGCCGCGCTGCTGGCGGGCGCGGAGGGCTTCGCCCTGCGCGACGGCGACCTGCTCCTGGTCACCTCGAAGATCGTCAGCAAGGCCGAGGGCCGGCTCGTCCAGGCCGAGGACCGCGAGGCCGCGATCGACGCCGAGGCCGTCCGCGTGGTCGCCCGGCGCGGACGCACCAGGATCGTGGAGAACCGGCAGGGCCTGGTCATGGCGGCGGCCGGGGTCGACGCGTCCAACACCCCGCCCGGGACGGTCCTGCTGCTGCCGGAGGACCCGGACGCCTCGGCGCGGGCGCTGCGCAAGCGCCTGCACGAGCTGACCGGCGCGCGGGTGGGCGTGCTGATCACCGACACCTTCGGCCGCCCGTGGCGCAACGGCCTCACCGACGTGGCCATCGGCGCCGCCGGCGTCGCGGTCCTGGAGGACCACCGCGGTCGCGTCGACAGCCACGGCAACGAGCTCTCCCTCACCGTCACCGCCACCGCGGACGAGCTGGCCGCGGCGGCGGACCTGGTGAAAGGCAAGACCTCCGGCCGCCCCGTCGCGATCGTGCGCGGCCTCGGCCACGTCGTGACGGATGACGACGGCGACGGCATCCGCCCGTTGATCCGCCCGGTCGACGAGGACCTCTTCCGCCTCGGCACCTCCGAGGCGGTCCGCTCGGCCGTCCACGGCCGGCGCACGGTCCGCAGCTTCACCAGCGCTCCGGTCGACCCGAACGCGGTCCGCCGCGCGGTCGCGGCGGCGATCACGGCTCCGGCACCGCACCACACCACGCCGTGGCGCTTCGTCCTGGTCGAGTCGGAGGCCACGCGCACCCGCCTGCTGGACGCCATGCTGGCCGCGTGGAACCGCGACCTCGTCGAACTCGACGGCTGGGACGCGGAGCGGGTCACCCGCCGCGTGCGACGCGGGGACGTGCTCCGCAACGCCCCCTGCCTGGTCGTCCCGTGCATGGTCATGGACGGCTCCCACGACTACCCCGACGCGCGCCGCGCGGCCGCGGAGCGGGAGATGTTCGTGGTGGCGATGGGCGCGGCGGTGGAGAACCTGCTGGTGACACTCGCGGGTGAGGGCCTCGGCTCGGCGTGGGTCTCGTCGACGATGTTCTGCCGCGAGACCGTCCGCGAGGTCCTCGAACTCCCGGCCGAGTGGGACCCGATGGGCGCGGTCGCGATCGGCACCCCGGCCGCGCCTGCGCCCGCGCGCCCCCCACGCGACCCGGAAGCCTTTCTGACGGTCAGGTAGTTGCACCGCCTCAGGGGCGCGAGGCTCTGCCGATGTGCGGCTCCGCCGCGTGGGCGCGAGCAACCACCGACGTGCGGATGGCCCTGCACGTTCGGCGGGCCGCCTAGGTGGATGCTTGTCGCGCAGTTCCCCGCGCCCCTGGATAGTGCGGCTACATGTCCCGGTAATCCAGCGGCGCGTAGCGGGGGGCGCGGCGGGGGGCGGCGACGTGGAGGGTGAGGAGGAGGCGGCAGACGCGGTAGCGGTGGGGGCGGTAGGGCTCCAGCAGTTCCAGCATCACCGCGTCGTCGCTCCGCTCGCGCCCGGCCAGCGCCCAGCCGACCGTGTTGGGCAGGTGCAGGTCGCCGACCGAGACCGCGTCCGCGTCGCCGTTGCTGCGCTGCAGCGTCTCCGCCGCCGTCCACGGCCCGATGCCGGGGACGGTGGTCAGCCGGGCGACGGCGTCGTCCGGGGCCATGGCCGAGGCCTCTTCCAGGCGGGGGGCGAGCTTCGCCGCCCGCACGACCGTGGCCGCGCGCTTGCCGTCGACGCGGGCGCGGTGCCAGGCCCAGGAGGGGATCATCGCCCAGTCGCGCGCCGCGGGCGGCGCGTACATGTACGGGGGGACGGCGGAGCCGCCCGGCGCAGGCTCGCCGTAGCCGCGCAGCAGCGTGCGCCACGCCTCGTACGCCTCACCGGTGGTGACCCGCTGTTCCAGGATCGCGGGGACGAGCGACTCCATCACCAGGCCGGTCCGGCCGATCCGCAGTCCGGGGTGGCGCGCGTGCGCGTCGCGCAGCAGCCGCTGGCCGCACGGGTCGAACGAGGAGGGGTCGTCCTCCGCGCCGAGCCAGCGCGGGACCGCGTCCAACAGCCACGGCGCGCCCGCGCCCCAGGCCGTCGCCTCGACGGCGCCCTCGGCGGGGCGGGTGCGCAGCCGGAGCGTGCCGACGCCGGCGGGGGTGCGGGAGACCCGCCAGAGCGCGCCGTCGGGCGTGCGCCGGTAGGAGGGGTCCAACGGGCCGCGCCGCAGGAAACCGAAGGTCATGGCCACGTCCAGCGGTCCGTCGGGCTTCCAGACCCGCACCGTCTCGCGTGCTCTCGTCGACGTCGCCGCGGCCGCGGCCGACGTCCCGGCCGTCTCGCCGGTCCCGCCTCTCACCCGAGCCAGGTTACCGGCACGAAAAGTTAGCGGCGGGGGCCTGGTCCCTTCACCCGGCGCACGCCGTAGGCTGGGCACCACCATGAGCCAGACACCCTTCAGCGGCGCAGAGTCCCCCGCCGATCTGCTGCGCTCCCTCCTCGAGGCCGATCCCGCGCGCCCGCTCATCACCTTCTACGACGACGCGACAGGAGAGCGGGTCGAGCTCTCCGTCAAGACGTTCGACAACTGGGTGGCCAAGACCGCGAACCTGCTGCAGGACGAGCTGATGGCCGCGCCGGACGACCGGTGCGCGCTGCTGCTGCCCGCGCACTGGCAGAGCGCGATCTGGCTGTTCGCCTGCTGGTCGGTGGGAGTGCTGGCCTGTCCGGGCGGCGACCCGGCCAAGGCGCAGCTCGTCGTGAGCGGGCCGGAGACCCTGGAGTCCGCGCTGACCTGCGAGGGCGAGCGCGTGGCGCTCGCGCTGCGCCCGCTCGGCGGCCGGTTTCCGCAGCTGCCCGAGGGGTTCGTGGACTACGCGGTCGAGGTGCCGGCGCAGGGCGACCGGTTCGTGCCGTACGCGCCGGTGGACCCGTCGCGCCCGGCGCTGGAGATCGACGGCGAGCAGCTGAGCGGCGCGCACGTGGTCTCGCTGGCGGCGGAGCACGCGCGGCAGCTCGGCCTCGACGCGGAGGACCGGGTGCTGTCCACGCTCGGCTACAGCGACTGGGACGGGCTGGCCGGGGGGCTCTTGGCCCCGCTGGTGGTCGGCGGCAGCGTGGTGCTGTGCCGGCACAGCGGGTCGCTCGCCCCGGAGACGCTGGCCCGCCGGATCGAGGACGAGCGGGTCACTCGCCGGCTCGGCTGACGCCGCGACGCCCGACGCCTGGGCCCGGCGCCCCCGGGACGACTCCACGGGACCCGACTTCACGGCGCCCGGCACTCGGGACCGACTTCCCGGCAGCCGGGACCGGCACGCCACGCACCACCCCGGCACGCACCACCCCGCCACGCGCCACCGCGACGCCC
>NZ_BBPO01000053.1:0-18698 GCF_000787815.1 Streptacidiphilus neutrinimicus | reverse complement strand
CCACCCACCCCCCCGGCACCCCCCCCCCCGCCACGCGCCACCGCGACGCCCGACCGCGAGGCCCCGTCCCCCCGCCGTGCCCTCGTCGGCGTCACCCGGACCGGTGAAAGCCGGTCAGGCCGCGCTGGGGCGTGCCCGGTTGGCGGCGGGGTGCGCGGCGGGGCCCGCCGCCCCCGCCGACATGGCGGGGGACGGCCGTGCCGGGCCCGGCGGCGACGTTCGCCGGGCCGGCGGGGGCGCAGGACGTCCCGCCCACGCCCTGACCCGCTCCCGTTACGCTGACGCCCCAGGAACAGCCCGGCGGCCGACGGCCGACCGGAAGCGGGCGGGGAACGGAGCGACGGGTGGGCACGCGCGGCAAGGGCGGCGGCAGGCGACGGGCGGGCGGCCCCGGCGCCGGTGCGGCCGCGGGGTCCCGCGCGAAGGCCAGAGCCCGCGGGCGCGGAGGCTCCCGCAGCGGCCCCTGGGTGGCGGCCGCGGTGGGCTTTCTCGTGCTGGCGCCCCTGGGCGGCTTCCTGCTGCTCCACGGCGGCTCCGCGGCGAAGAGCACCACCGCCCAGGACGCGGCGTCGCCCACGGCGTCCGCCGCCGCTCCGGCGACGCCGAGCTGCACGGCCGACACCGCCGACACGACGTTCCCTGCCTCGGGGCCGAGGGCGAAGCCCCTCGACGTCCGGGTGACGGTGCTGAACGGCAGCGGCACCATCGGGCAGGCCGAGGCGGTGCTGAGCTGGATGCAGAACACCGAGAAGTACCTGCGGACCAGCAACGGCGGCCCGGCCGCCCACCAGTCCGCCACCACGCTCGTCTACGCGCCGAACCACGCGGACCAGGCCCGCACCCTGGTCGCCGCCCTCGGCCTGCCCGCCTCCGCGTTGCACGGGAACGGCACCTCCAAGGGGCTCAGGGACCCCATGGTGCTGACGCTCGGCGCGGACTTCCGCGGGGTCGGTAGACCTTTTTCCCTCTGCTGATCGACGGCCGGGAACCGATCGCCGTACGGCTGCGTCCGTGCTGCCCGGGGAGGTTCCGCGAGTCGTGAACCGAGTGGAATTCCTTGGGCACGGTGCGTGACACGCCGCGCCGGAATTAGGGATTTCGTTTTCTCGGCCCGGTCGCCTCCCTCCCGTGAAGCACTGGCAACGAATCGCTAAAGTTTGCGGACGCAGCGCGCGGGGGCAGGGCTGTGGACCGGACTTCGCCGAGGGGGGACCGACCCTTGAACCACCAGGACCACCGCGCTGATGTGGCCGTTTCGGACACATCAGAACAAACGCCCCGTAGCGGAGGTCGAAGCGCCGCCCGAAAGCCCGGGCGGACCGGCGGCAGCGGCAGGAATACCTCCCGCGGCCGCCGAATTCTGAAATGGACCGCCATCGGCGCGGCGACCTCGGTCCTCGTCGCCGCCGGTGGAATGTACGTCTACGTCAAGATTCTCGATTCCAATTTCCAGACGGGGGCCCTCGGCAACGGAAAGGTCGACGTCGCCGCGCCCAAACCGGACAAGTTCGGACACGTGCCGCTGAACATCCTGGTCATCGGCTCCGACGGCCGGTCCTCTGCGGCCGACTGCGACCTCGGCGGCTCCTGCGACGGCAGCGCCCCGCACGCGGACGTCGAGATGCTGCTGCACGTCTCCGCCGACCGCAGCAACGCGTCCATCCTCAGCATCCCGCGCGACACCCGGGTGTCCGTCCCCGCCTGCACCGACGCCAAGGGCGTGACGCACCGCGCCCGGACCTTCGAGCCGATCACCAACAGCCTGAACTACAACGTCCCTGGCTGCGTGGTCGACACCTGGGAGGCGTTGACGCACATCCACATCGACCACTGGGTGATGGTGGACTTCTCCGGCGTGGTGAAGATGGCCGACGCCGTCGGCGGCGTCGACGTGTGCACCCGCCAGAACGTGATGGACTACCAGCGCCAGTACTTCGAGGGCCAGTGGCACGAGATCGGCTCCCACCTGGAGCTGCCGGCGGGCACGCACAAGGTGACCGGCGTCCAGGCGCTGGAGTGGCTGCGCACCCGGCACGCCTTCGGGGACGGCAGCGACGTCGGCCGGGCCAAGGCGCAGCACCTCTACCTGAACTCGATGATCCGCCAGATGAAGTCCGTCGGGACCGTCGCGAACCCGTTCAAGCTGAACTCGCTGGCGCAGGCGGCGACCCACGCCGTCTCCATGGACCAGGGCCTGGGCAGCATCGAGGCGCTCAGCTCGCTGGCCGTGGACCTCGACAAGGTGCCGTCCGACCGGATCACCACGGTGACGGTGCCGCACCACTTCCAGCCGGACCCCGCCACGCCGAACAACCTGCCGGTGGTTCTCAACGGCTCGGCGAGCGGGCTGTTCGCGAAGCTGGCCGCCGACACGCCGCTGGACGGCAAGGGCGCCGCCGGCAGCCCGAGCCCGTCGGCCACGCCGACGCCGTCGGCGCCGTCGGCGCCGGTCGACAAGGCAGCCGTCCACCTCGACGTGGAGAACGGCAGCGGCGTCACCCACCGCGGCCAGGTGATCACCGACGCACTCGCCGCCGACGGCTTCGCGCATGCGGTACGGGACACCCGCCTGGTCGACTACGGCGTGACGACCCTGCTCTACCCGAGCTCGGAACAGGCGCAGGCCCAGGCCGTGGGGGCGGCGCTGAAGCTGCCGACGACGGCGCTCAAGAGCTCCGCGTCGGCGACGGGCCTGACGCTCCAGCTCGGCGCCGACTGGAAGACGGGGACGACGTTCCCGCAGGCCGCTCCGCCGAGCGGTGGCCTGCCGACCGACGCGGAGTACCAGACCGCGTCGGACTCGTCGCAGTGCATGGACGTCAACCCGGCTCCCTACGCCGCGTTCGCACCAGGCCAGAACCATTACATCTACAGCTGGACCGGCTCGACCCCGCCGAGCGTGCCGCAGGCCAACGGCTGACCGGGGCGGATCCAGGAGGGGGGTACGGAGTTGAGCGAGGAGTTGCCACCGGAGGAGGGCGGCCCGGTCGCCGTGCGCGGGGCCGCCGGACGGCGCGGCGCCGTCGGGGACAGCAGGGCCGGCAAGGACGGCGGCGGGCACCGGAAGAAACCGGGGCGTCGCAGACGGGTGCTCAAGTGGACGGCCGTCGCGGTCTCGTCGACGGTGCTGCTGTCGGCGGCCGGGCTCTACGTCTACCTGAAGGTGCTCGACAGCAACATCCACGCCGAGCCGCTCCACTCAGGCGGCGGCCCGGCGCCGTCGACCGTGGCCGAGAAGCCCTCGGGCGGCAGCCTGCCCATCAACGTGCTGGTCATCGGCTCGGACTCGCGCGACAACGCGGACGACGTGAGCCTCGGCGGCTCGACGTCCTCCGTCGGCGGGCCGCCGCACGCGGACGTGGAGATGCTGGTCCACATATCCGCGGACCGCACCAACGCCTCGATCACCAGCATGCCGCGCGACACCTGGGTCCAGCCGTACGACTGCGGGGGCAAGCAGCTCGGACACCGGAAGATCACCGAGACGCTGGCCTACGGACCAAGCTGCGTGGTCGACACCTGGGAGAGCCTGACGCACATCCAGATCGACCACTTCGTGATGCTGGACTTCTCCGGCGTGGTGAAGATGGCCGACGCGGTCGGCGGCGTGCAGGTGTGCACCAAGGAGAACGTCGCCGACTACCAGATCAGCTACGACACCGACGGCGAGCACGAGGTCGGCTCGGACCTGGTGCTGCCGGCCGGCCTGCACACCATCTTCGGCGTCCAGGCGCTGGAGTGGCTGCGCACCCGGCACGCCTGGGAGGACGGCACGGACATCGGCCGCACCCACGCCCAGCACCTGTACCTGAACTCGATGATCCGCAAGATGAAGTCGGCGAACACGCTGCTCGACCCCGGCACCGTCAACACGCTCGCGCAGACGGCGACGTCGGCACTGACCGTGGACCCGGGACTGAAGAGCATCGAGGCGATGGCCTCCCTGGCGATCGAGTTCAACAAGGTGCCGGCCAGCCGGGTGACCACGGTGACCATCCCGTTCGACCAGATGACGGCCCCCGGCCAAGGCGACCCGAACAACTGGGTGCCGGCCCTGGACGCCGACAGCGACAAGGTCTTCTCGATGATCGCCAACGACATCCCGCTCGACAAGGGCGGCACGGAGCCCGCGCCCTCCCCGAGCCCCTCGCCGTCCGCGACGCCGAGCAGCAGCCCGCCGCTGGACAGGGCGAGCGTCCGGATCTCGGTGCAGAACGCCGGAGCCGCGGGCCGCGGCCAACAGATGACGGGCCATCTGGTCGCGGCGGGCTTCACCGCGGCGGTGCGGGACACCGCAGACGTCACCGGCACGACCCAGCTCAGCTACCCCGCCGCGGACCAGGCGCAGGCGCAGGCCGTCGCCGCGGCGCTGGACCTGACGCCGAGCACGCTGAAGGCCGACCCGTCGGTCACGCACCTGGTGCTGCGCGTCGGCAGCGACTGGCCGAGCGGCTTCGACTTCCGCGACACCCTGCCCAAGCAGGGGGCCGTGCCGACCTCCGCCGTCACCCAGAACGCCCAGGCCGACAGCGGTCAGTGCATGGACGTCTACAAGCCCTACCAGTGGTCGGGCACGCCCCCGCACGTCCCCCAGCCGCCCGGCTACCGCCCCTACACGACGCCGTGAGGCACTGAGCCTCGCGACGCGGACGCCGCCCCGGCACGCTTGGCGGGGCGGCGTCCGGCGCCCGTCACTCGGGCCGGGAGGCGGTGCTCGCGATGACCTTGCGGGCCAGCGAGCGCGGGCTGGTCAGGAAGCCCCAGCCCCAGGACATGTGCATGGTGGCCAGCGCCACCGGCAGCTGCGCGCGAGCGGAGGCCGACAGGCCCCGACCCTCCTTGAGCGAGCCGAGCAGGATCGCCGCCGCGTACCCGCCGGGGACGACGAGGGCGACCGGCGTCAGCGCGACGCCCGCGACCAGGCCGGCCGCGCAGCCGAGCAGGGCAGCCGGCGGGGCGAGGTAGCGCAGGTTGACCGAGCCGCGGTGGTAGCGGGTGACCACGCGGCGCCAGCGACCGTAGTCCTTGTACTGCTTGGCCAGCGCGCGCACGCTGGGGCGCGGGCGGTAGGTGACCTTCAGCTCCGGGGTGAACCAGATCAGGCCGCCGTCCTGGCGGATGCGGTAGTTCAGCTCCCAGTCCTGGGCGCGGATGAACTCCTCGTTGTACCCGCCCTGCTGCTCCAGTACCTCGCGGCGGAAGACCCCGAGGTACACCGTCTCGGCGGGCGCGGCCTCGCCGCCGGTGTGGAAGGCGGCGTTGCCGACGCCGATCCGGGAGGTCATCGCGGCCGCGACGGCCTTCTCCCACTCGGTCTCGCCCTCGGCCGCCATGATGCCGCCGACGTTGGCCGCGCCCCGCTCGTCGAGCAGGCGGACGGCGGCGGCGATGTAACCGGGGGTGAGCAGGCCGTGACCGTCGACGCGGACCACGACGGGGAAGCGCGAGCCCTTGATCGCGGCGTTGAGCCCGGCGGGGGTCCGGCCGGTCGGATTGGGGACGGTGTGCACCTCCCGCGCGGTGCCGGCGGTCTCCGCGACGAGCTGCGCGGCGATCTCGTCGGTGCGGTCCGAGGACGGGCCGAGGGCGATCACGACCTCGATCGCGCCGTCGTACTCCTGCTCCAGGATGCGCTCGACGGCGGTGCGCAGATGCCGCTCCTCGTTGAGGACCGGCATGATCACGGAGACGGCGGGGAGGGGTGTGGCGACCATAGTGCCGCCACCGTACAGCGGGTCGCCGGACGAGTTCCAAAAGGGTCACGTCACGGCCTCGAACGGTCGTGCTGATCCGATGGACGATTCGCATCAGCTTTGCTACAGCTCTCCGATTTGCCCTGTTCGTCCTACCGATCGGCCGGGAGAGCAGGCATGCTCGGTTGCCATGAGCGAGATGTCCCAGTGGCCCGGTAGCGAGCCGCCCCTGCCGCCCGAGCTGAACCCGCGCAACTCCGCGCCCGGTCGCCAGCGCCCGCGCAGGCCGGCCGGGACCGCCGTGGGCGCGCCCTCGTACGCCCCCGACACGCTGTCGAACGGCTCCGGCGGACCGACCGGGCCGAGCGGCCCCGGAGGTCCGGGCGGGCCAGGCGGACCGGGACGTCCGGGCGTGAGCGGGACGCGCCGCCCGTGGTCGCGCGGCCGCAAGATCCGCCTGACCGCGACCGTGCTGGTGGTCACCGTGCTCGCGGTCGGCGGCGGCACCTACGCCTGGGCCAGCACCAAGCTCAACAAGAGCAACGTGCTCACCGACTACGCCGGCCGCCCGCCTGCGGGCAAGGGCACCAACTGGCTGATCCTCGGCTCGGACAGCCGCGCCGGGCTCACCACCGCGGACCAGCAGCGCCTGCACACCGGCTACGACACCGGCGCCCGCACCGACTCGATGATGATCCTGCACATCGGCTCGAACGGGGACACGCTGATGAGCATCCCCCGGGACTCCTACGTCACCATCCCCGCCTGGACCGACAGCAAGGGCGTCCAGCACGCCCAGGCCAAGCACAAGATCAACGCCGCCTTCGCCGAGGGCGACGGCCCGCTGCTGGTCAAGACGGTCGAGTACAACACCGGCCTGCACATCGACCACTACGCCGAGATCGGCTTCTCCGGCTTCGTCAACGTCGTGGACGACGTGGGCGGCGTCGACATGTGCCTCGACCACGGGATCGTCGACAAGGCGTCCGGGGCGAACCTCAAGGCCGGCTGCCAGACCCTGAACGGCGCCGAGGCCCTCGCCTTCGTCCGCGAGCGCCACCAGGAGGCCACCCAGGACCTCGCCCGCATGCAGCACCAGCAGCAGTTCCTGAACGCGCTCGCCCACAAGGCGACCTCGCCCGGCGTGCTGCTCAACCCGTTCACGCTCTACCCGACCATGGACAGCGGCCTGTCCATGCTGCAGGTCGACAACGGCACCGGGCTGACCGACCTCGCCTCGATGTTCTTCGCCATGAAGGACCTCAAGAGCGGCAACGGCAAGAGCGTCACCGTGCCGATCGCCGACGCGAACTACATGACCGCGACCGACGGCGACGCCGTGAAGTGGAACATGACCGAGGCCCAGCAGATCTTCGACGCGTTCAAGAACGACACCAAGGTCCCGTCGTTCTCGAGCTGATCCGAGGATCCGGGGCGAGGGTCAGCCGAGCCGGTCGAGCTCCGGCGCCGACACGTGGAGGACCTCGTAGTGGTCCGCCCCGGCGGTGCCGGACGGCTCGGCGCCCTCGCCCCACAGGACGAGGGTGACCGACTGCCAGCTGTGCGGGTCGACCGCCAGCACCGCCGTGTGCACCCCAGGGTCCGCCGCGAGCTCGCGCAGGGCCGCGACCTCACGGCCCATCAGTTCCGTCAGTCCCAGGCCGTCCTGGGCCTCGTCGGCGTCCGTCGGCAGCGGGGCGACCCGGCGCGTCGCCAGGACGGATCCCCCGCCGCGAGCCGGCCCCGCGAGCACCGCCGCGCCGAGCCAGGTGGGGACGGGCACACGCCCGAAGCTGCGGATGATGTTCTGGAAGCCGCCCCCGCCGAGCAGGAACCGCGCCATCGCGGCCGTGTCGCGCCAGACGTAGAACGGCGCGTACTCGTTGACGGGCGAGCCCGCCACTCCGCGCTCGCGCAGCAGGTAGGCCTTGAACCCGAGCCCGGCGCGGTCGTCCAGCATCGGGGAGGCGGCCTCGACGCGCTTGCGGATGATCCCCATGTCGTAGTCGGCCGGCAGTGTGATCGGGTACTGCATCGCGTACATGGAACGAACCCCCTGGTCGGAGTGGAGGAGTCAGCCGCCGAAGGCCGAGAGCAGGCCCAGCACCCCGGCGACGGCCTGGTCGAACGGCTCCGGCGAGCCCTGCGCCCGGGCCAGCACGTAGCCGCCCTGGAGCGTGGCCACCAGGGCGGCGGCGGTCGCCTCGGGGTCGAGGGCCGGCGCCAGCTCGCCGCAGGCGACGGCCTCCGTGAGGAGCGCGGCGAGGCGCGCCCGCAGCCACGCGAGCGTCTCGGTGACCGGCGCGCGCAGTGCCGGATCGGCCATGAGCTCGGCGTCCTGGGTGAGACCGCCGATCGGGCAGCCGCGCAGCACGTCCCGCTCGCGGCGCAGGTACGCGGCGAGCCGGTCGAGCGCGGGCCCGGGGCCGGAGAGCTCCGCGTCGGCCTTGGCGCGCATCTCCGCCGCCGTGGCGTCGATCGCGGACCGCGCCAGGTCGGCCTTGCCGGAGAAGTGGTGGTACATGCTCCCCTGCCCGGCCCCGGCGCGCTGCAGCACGGCCTTCGGGCTGGTGCCCGTGTAGCCGCGTTCCCACAGGAGTTCACGCATGCTCTCGACGAGTCGCCGGGCGGTGTCGGTGCTCATACGGACCACTGTACATACCAGTAGGTACAGAAGCCACAGCCGAAGCCCGGAGCCCCCCGCCCCGTTGCTCAGGCCTGGCCGGCCTGGCGCGCCAGCGGGTTGGAGCCGATGGAGTTGGCGACGGTGAAGCTGACCGTGCCGGAGACGTAGCGGTCGTCGGACCACTCGATCGGACGACCGGCCGGGGTCGTGGTCACCCGGCGGATGCGCAGCAGCGGGCTGCCACGACGGACCTCCAGCAGCCGCGCGTCCTCCGCGCCCGCCGCGACGGCGTCGATGACGTGCTCGCCGTAGGCGAAGATCATGCCGATGTCCTCGTAGAGCGCCTGGACGACCGAGGTGCAGTCGGCGGGCAGCCGCTCGACGGCGTCGGCCATCCACGCGGCGTAGACGTTGCGTTCCAGCAGCACCGGCTCGCCGTCCAGGCCGCGCACCCGCAGCACCTGCAGGACCTCGTCGCCGGGCTTGATCTGCAGCTTCTCGGCGTCCTCCAGGGTCGCCGGGCGACGGTGCTGGTCCAGCACCCGTCCGGTGGCGGTGCGGCCCATGGCCGCCGCCCACTGGGCGAAGCTGCGCAGCTCGGCGAAGCTCTGGCTGCGGCGGTTGCCCAGCACCACGCGCCGGGCGCCCTGACGGGAGCCGATCCGGCCCTCCGCGGTCAGCGCGGCCACGGCCTGGCGGACCGTGCCGCGCGAGACGCCGTAGCGGGCCGAGAGCTCGGTCTCGGTCGGCAGCGTCCCTCCCACCGGGTACTCGCCGCGGTCGATGGCCTGCCGCAGCGCCTCGGCGATCTCCTCGTGTCGTGCCGCCACTGTGCGCACTCCTTGTCCTGTCGGCGCCGCTCGGTCGTTCACCCTGGCAGCAACGGCGTGATCGTACCGTTACGTGCACGGTCGACGAAACGTCCCATCGGGACAGAGGATTCCGATGGGGAATGGCATGCCTGTGTTGACGCGCCGTTAACCAAAAGGACACCATTCTCGGGCGTACTGTCATCGACTTGTTCGGACAAGTGATTCCGATCCGACTGCACTGACGCCTCCTCAGGAGACCATCGTGACCTCCACCTCCGCCCGGGCCGCCGCGCTGACCGGCGTACTGGTCGCTTCCGCACTCGCGCTGACCGCTTGTGGTTCCGCCGCCTCTGTCAACGCCGGCTCTGGCGGCTCCTCTGACTCGGCCAAGGCCTCGACCGCCACCTCCGCCGCCGGCTTCGGCGGCATGGACGCGCTCGTCGCGGCCGCGAAGAAGGAGGGCCAGCTCAACGTCATCACCCTCCCCCGTGACTGGGCCGGCTACGGCAAGCTCATGGACGCCTTCACCGCCAAGTACGGCATCAAGATCAGTGACGAGAACCCCGAGGGTTCCTCGCAGGACGAGATCAACGCGATCACGACCCGCAAGAACCAGGACCGCGCGCCCGACGTCGTCGACGTCGGCGGTGCCTTCGCCGTCCAGGGCCAGCAGCAGGGCCTCTTCGCCCCGTACAAGGTCGCCAACTTCGCCGAGATCCCCTCGGGCCACGCCGCCACCGACGGCACCTGGTTCAACGACTACGGCGGCTACATCTCCATCGGCTGCAACCTGAACAAGGTCAAGGAGTGCCCGAAGTCCTTCGCCGACCTGCTCAAGCCGGAGTACAAGGGCATGGTCGCCCTCAACGGTGACCCGACGCAGGCCAACGCCGCCTTCTCCGCCGTCTACGCGGCCGCGATCGCCAACGGCGGCTCGCTGGACAACATCCAGCCGGGCATCGACTTCTTCACCAAGCTGAAGAAGTCCGGCAACTTCAACCCGGTCCAGGCCAAGCAGTCCACCGTCGAGTCGGGCGAGACCCCGATCACCATCGACTGGGACTACCTGAACTCCGGCTACTCCGACGAGTTCAAGTCCAAGGGCATCAACTGGCAGGTCAACGTCCCGTCGGACGGCCAGTACGCCGGTTACTACAACCAGGCCATCAACAAGTGGGCACCGCACCCCGCCGCCGCCCGCCTGTGGGAGGAGTTCCTCTACTCCACCGACGGCCAGAACGGCTTCCTGAGCGGCTACGCCCGCCCGATCCTGATGGACTCGATGAAGTCGGCCGGCACCCTGGACTCCTCCCTGGCCGCCAAGCTTCCCCCGGTCACCGGTTCCGCGCCGGTCCCGAGCCAGGACCAGATCACCAAGGCCAAGGCCGTGGTGGCCTCCAACTGGTCGAAGGCCATCGCCGGGTGAGCACCGCTCCCCTGAGCGCGACGCCTGCTCGCCGCCGCCCCCAGCGGGCGGCGGCGGGCCGGTTCGCCGTCGTCCCGCTGCTGCTCTTCGTCGCCGTGGCCTTCGGGGTTCCCGCCCTGGCCATGGCCTACGGTGCGTTCACCACGTACAACCCCGGCAAGCCCAGCCAGTACACGATGGGCAACCTGACCGCCTCGCTGCACGGCGGCTACCTCGACGCGCTGCTCGGCAGCGTCAAGCTCTCGGCGCTCTCCGCGCTGATCTCCGTGGTGGCCGGGCTGCTGGTGGCGCAGGCCGTGGTCACCTCCCGGTTCGCCTTCCTGCGCAAGGCCGTGCTGAGCGCCTCCGGCGTGCTCGCCAACTTCGGCGGCGTGCCGCTGGCCTTCGCCTTCATGGCCACCCTGGGCAACGCCGGCATGCTGACCACCGAGCTGCACCTCGACCAGCACGGCTGGAGTCTCTACTCCTTCAACGGCCTGACGCTGGTCTACCTCTACTTCCTGATCCCGCTGATGGTTCTGAGCGTCATCCCCTCGCTGGACGGCCTGCGCCGCCAGTGGCGCGAGGCGGCCCAGAACAACGGCGCGACGGGTTGGCAGTACTGGCGCCACGTGGCCCTGCCCGTGCTGACCCCCTCGCTGCTCGGCGGCTTCGTGCTGCTGTTCGGCAGTGCCTTCGCCGCGTACGCGACCGCCGCCGCCATGGTCGGCGCGACCGTCCCGCTGATCACGCTGCAGATCGCCACGGCGCTCAGCGGCAACGTCGACCCGAACGCCACCAACATCGCCCTGGCGATGAGCCTGGACATGGTCGTGATCGCCACGCTGGTGATGGTCATCTACATCCCCCTGCAACGCCGGAGCGCCCGATGGCTGGTGTGACCGCCTCCGCCCTGAACACCGAGGGCCGTCCCGCCCCGAGCACCGCGAACGGCCCCGGCCCCGCCGGCGCCCGCGGCGGCGTGCTGGCCGGGCTCTCCCGGATCCGCTGGGGCCGCGGCACGGTGCTGCTCGTCGCCGGGCTGTACTTCCTCGTGCCGATCGGCACCACCCTCTGGTTCACCGTCGACAACTCGCCCCAGGGCTTCAGTCTCGACGCGTACCGCCAGATCTTCACCGTGCCCGGACTCTGGCCCGCTCTGCAGCTGTCGCTGCTGCTGGCCGCCGGCACCATCGTGCTGGTCTACCTGCTGCTGATCCCGGCCGTCGTCGCGGTCCGCCTGGGCAGCCCGCGGCTGCGCACCGTCGTCGAGCTGACCTGCACCCTGCCCCTGGTCGTGCCGACCATCGCGCTGACCGCCGGCATCTCCGACGTGCTGCGCTGGTGCAACGACAACCTGGCGCCGACGCCGTTCTACGCCACCTTCCTCGACGCGCAGAACGCGAACTTCCCCGTCGTGCTGCTGCTCGCCTACGTCGTGATGGCCCTGCCGCTGGCCTTCCGCACGCTGGACGCGGGCATGCGCGCGCTGGACGTGCGCACCCTGCTGGAGGCCGCCCAGAACAACGGCGCGAGCCGTGGCCGGGCCATCGTCACCGTGATCCTGCCGAACCTGCGCGCCGCGATGCTGAACACCGCGTTCATCACCCTCGCCCTGGTGCTGGGTGAGTTCACCGTGGCGTCCATCCTCGGGTACGTCCCCTTCGCCGTCTGGATCGTCAACGGCAACAGCGCCGGCCAGGGCCCCGTCACCGTGGCCGTCTCCATCGTCAGCCTGCTGCTGACCTGGCTGCTGCTGCTCGTCCTCTCCATCGGCAGCGAGCGCCGCGGGCGCGCGCAGGCCCAGCACTGAACCACTTGACTGTTCCACCCTCCGAGGAGCTCCAGGAGTGTCCATGACCACCGACCCCGCGTCCGCGACGTCCGTCGCCGCCGTGCCGTCCCCTGCGGGGCCGACGGACTCCTCGGCGCCTGCGGCTGTCGCAGCGCCCGCCACCGGTTCGTCCACCGGCGCCACCGTCCAGTTCGTCGGCCTGCGCCGCACCTTCGGCGCGACCACCGCGCTGGACGGGCTCGACCTGACCGTCAACCCCGGCGAGCTGCTGGCCCTGCTCGGCCCCTCCGGATGCGGCAAGACCACCGCGCTGCGGATGCTGGCGGGCTTCGAGACGCCGGACTCGGGCCAGGTGCTGGTCGACGGCGAGGACGTCACCCGCATCCCCGCGCATCGCCGTGACGCGGGCATGGTGTTCCAGTCGTACAGCCTCTTCCCGCACCTGAACGCGCGTGACAACGTGGCCTTCGGCCTCAAGATGCGCAAGACCGGCAAGGTCGAGCGCCACCGCCGCGCGGACGAGCTGCTGGAGCTGGTGGGTCTGCCGACCCACGGCGACCGCTACCCGCACCAGCTCTCCGGGGGCCAGCAGCAGCGCATCGCGCTGGCGCGCGCCCTCGCCCTGCAGCCGCGCGTGCTGCTGCTGGACGAGCCGCTGTCCGCGCTGGACGCGAAGGTGCGTCTGAACCTGCGCGAGGAGATCCGCCGCCTCCAGCAGGAGCTGGGCATCACCACCCTGTTCGTGACCCACGACCAGGAGGAGGCGCTGTCCATGGCGGACCGCGTCGCCGTCATGCACGCGGGCCGCATGGAGCAGTGCGACACCCCGGCCGAGCTGTACGCCCGGCCCGCGACGGCGTTCGTCGCCGAGTTCGTCGGCACCATGAACCGGATCCCCGGCGCCCTGACCGAGGGCGGCAGGACAGTCGAACTCCTGGGCCAGCGCCTCCCGGTGGACGGCACGACGGAGCTCCGCGCGGAGGTGGACGTGCTCGTCCGCCCCGAGAACGTCCTGGTCACTGCGGGCGGCGGCCAGGGCGCCGTCGTCACCGGCACGACCTTCCTCGGCGCCAGCACCCGCCTCACCGTCCAGCTGCCCGACGGCACCGCACTGAAGGCGGACCTCTCCACCCACGACGCCGCCGAGCTGCCCGCGGGCACCGGCGTGACCGTCTCCCTGCCCGAGCGTCCCGTCCTGGTCGACAGCCGGCGCTGACGCTCGCTCGCAGCCCTTCGGGGGCGCGGCTCGGGGGGCTGCGCTTCCGAAGGGCCGCGGCCCCCGCATGCCCTCGCGCAACGCATCCCTTCGATGAAAGGCCGATAAGTGCCCTCCCGCTCCAACCTCCAGGCCGTTCTCTTCGACATGGACGGCACCCTCGTCGACACCGAAGGCCTGTGGTGGCAGACGGCGGAGGAAGAGGCGGCGAGACTGGGTCTGACGCTGGGCGAGGAGGACGTCCCCGACGTCCTGGGTCAGGCCGTCGAGCACACCGCGGCCTACCTGTACCGCCGTTGCGACGGCGTCCGGTCCGAGGGGTCGATCGCGACCGCGCTGGACGCGCGGTTCGTGGAGCTGGTGGGCCAGCAGGTCGTGCCGCTGCCCGGGGCGCTGGAGCTGCTGGACGGGCTCGCCCGGGCCGGCATCGCCACCGCGCTGGTCTCCGCGTCGCCGCGCCACGTGGTGGACCTGGTGCTGGACGCGCTCGGCCGGCGTCGCTTCGCGACGTCCTTCGCGGCCGGCGAGACGGCGCAGACCAAGCCCGCGCCGGACCCGTACCTCGCGGCTGTGGAGGCGCTCGGCGCCTCGCCGGACAACTGCGTGGCGGTCGAGGACACCCCGACCGGCGTCGCCTCGGCCGAGGCCGCGGGCGTGGCCGTGGTCGCGGTGCCGTCGCTGACCCCGATCCTGCCCGCGCCGGGGCGCGCGGTGGTCCGCAGCCTGCTCGACGTCGACCTGTCCCTGCTGCAGGGTCTGCTCGACTCGGCCGCGGCGTGACCCGGGTAGCGTGACCGGCATGCCCGCCCTCTGCCTGGCCCTCGCCATCTGCTCGGAGATCTGCGCGACCGTCTCGCTGAAGTACACCCACGGCTTCACCCGCCTCGCCCCGAGCGCCGTCGTGGTGCTCGGGTACATCGCCTCGTTCGCGCTGCTGAGCCAGGCGCTGAAGCAGATTCCGGTGAGCAGCGCGTACGCGATCTGGTCGGGCGTCGGCACGGCCGTGGTGGCCGCGATCGGGTTCGTCTTCCTCGGCGAGGGCGCGAACCTGTGGAAGCTGGTCGGGATCGCGCTGATCATCGTCGGCGTGATCGCGCTGAACCTCGGCGGCGCGACCCACTGAAATCGCCCTCGGGGAGGCGATCGTCTCCGTCGGCGCCCCGGTGGCCGCCGGACGGCCGCTGCACGCGGACGAGGTGCTGTCCGTCGCGATCGCCTTCCTCGCCGCGTGCGGCCTGTGGTGGGTCTGCTTCAAACTACGCCGCCGACGCGATGCGGCACGCGCTGACCACCGCGCGGCTGCCCGGGGACACCGTCCGCCAGGTCCTGTCCTACGGGCGTCTGGCCTTCGTCAGCGGCGTGATCGCGCTCTTCGCACCCGGCAGCACCCCCGAGGTCGCGCTCACGAACGTGATCGCCGACGGCGAGCAGGTCGCGGCGGAGTGGGTCTCCAAGGGCGTCACCGTGAACGGCCACGTGTACGACGACCGGTGCCTCGGTGTCTTCACCGTGCGGGACGGGAAGATCGTCTCGGTGCGCGAGTACACCGACACCCAGCATGTGGAGCGCACCCTGTTCGGATGATGTGTAGGTTCCTCCAAATCCCTCAACAATCTGTTGACGCTCCCCTTGGGCGGACCTACGTTTTCCTTCAATCGAAAAGCGGATACCACATCGCGGAATTTCGAGAGAACAACGCCCTCGCCCCAGTTCCACCCCCTGGAGGTCCCGAGTGCCCGCCTCTCCCGCGCCCCACCCCGTCGACGAACTGCTGCCCCCACCCAAGCTGCTCGCCTACGGCCTCCAGCACATCGCCGCCATGTACGCCGGAGTGGTCGCACCGCCGCTGATCATCGGCACCGCGGTCGGCCTCACCGGCGGCGAGCTGACCCTGCTGATCGGCGCAGCGCTGCTGACCTCGGGCCTGGCCACGCTGCTGCAGACGCTGGGCGTGTGGCGGATCGGCTCGCGTCTGCCGTTCGTCAACGGCATCAGCTTCGCCGGGGTCGCCCCGATGCTCGCCATCGTCAAGCAGTCCCATCCCGGCCAGGCCCTGCCCGCCATCTACGGCGCCCTGCTGATCGCCGGAGCGGCGGCGTTCCTGGCGGCGCCCTGGTTCTCCAGGTTCAACCGCTTCTTCCCGCCCGTGGTCAGCGGCACGGTGATCACCCTGATCGGCCTCTCGCTCTTCCCGGTCGCGGCAAGCTGGGCGCAGGGCGGCAACCCCGCCGCCGCGGACTTCGGCTCTGCGTCCAACATCACCCTCGCGGGCGTGACGCTGGCCGTGGTGCTGGTGCTCAACCGCTTCCTGAGCGGCTTCCTCGGCAGCATCAGCATCCTGCTGGGCCTCGCCGTCGGCACGCTGCTGGCGATCCCGTTCGGCAAGACCGACTTCGGCGCGCTCGGCAAGGTGCCGGTCTTCTCGATGCCCTCACCGTTCCACTTCGGCGCGCCGGTCTTCCAGCTCGGCGCGATCATCTCGATGCTGATCGTGATGCTGGTCTCGATGACCGAGAGCACCGCCGACCTGCTCGCCCTCGGCGAGATCGTAGAGCGCCCCGCCGACGAGCGCACCATCGAGGGCGGCCTGCGCGCCGACGGCGCGGCGACCGTCCTGGCCGCCTGCCTGAACGGCTTCGCCGCCACGGCCTTCGCCCAGAACATCGGGCTGATCGCGCTGACCAGGGTGCGCAGCCGGTACGTCGTGGCGGCGAGCGGCGTGATCCTGATCCTGCTCGGCCTCTTCCCCGTCGCCGGCGCGGTGGTCAGCGTCGTCCCCCAGCCCGTCCTCGGCGGCGCGGGCCTCGCCCTCTTCGGCACGGTCACCGCCAGCGGCGTCCGCACGCTGACCGCCGCGCGGCTCGACGAGAGCGGCAACCTGCTGACCGTCGCGGTGGCCCTGGGCTTCGGCGTGCTGCCGATCGCGGCCCCGAACTTCTACGCGCACTTCCCGCCGCTGGTGCAGACGATCATGAACAGCGGCATCAGCGCGGGCTGCCTGGTGGCCGTCACGCTGAACGTCTTCTTCAACCAGCTCGGCCGACCCGGCGGCAGAGCGGCCGAGGCCGAGCTCCCCCGCGAGCGGGAGGCCGCGGTGCACTGAGCTGCGTTACCTGAGCTGCGGCGCGCTGAGCTGCGGCGCGCTGAGCTGCGGTGCGCTGAGCTGCGGGCACCGACGCGGCGGGGGCGACCGCAGCGGGTAGGCTCCCTCAACATGAGAATCACCGTCATCGGGACCGGGTACCTGGGTGCGACTCACGCCGCCTGCATGGCCGAGCTCGGCTACGAAGTGCTCGGCCTGGACATCGACCCGGAGAAGATCGCGACGCTCTCCCAGGGCCTGACCCCGATGTACGAGCCGGGACTCGACACGCTGCTGGCCAAGCACGTCGAGTCCGGGCGGCTCCGCTTCACCTCAGACTGGGCCGAGGTCGGCGCCTTCGGCGACGTGCACTTCGCGTGCACCAACACGCCGCAGCGCAAGGGCGAGTTCGCCTGCGACATGAGCTACGTCGAGTCCGCGTTCGACCTGCTGGCCCCGCACCTGCGGGAGAACGCGCTCGTCGTGGGCAAGTCCACGGTGCCGGTCGGCAGCGCGGCGCGCCTGGCCGAGCGCCTCGCGGCGGGCGCGCCCGCGGAGATCGCCGCGAGCGTGGAGCTGGCGTGGAACCCGGAGTTCCTGCGCGAGGGCTACGCCGTGCAGGACACCCTGCGCCCGGACCGGCTCGTGGCCGGCGTTCGCGCCGGCGGGCGCGCCGAGGCGGTGCTGCGCGAACTCTACGCGCCGCTGATCGACGCGGGCGTGCCGTTCCTGGTGACGGACTACCCGACGGCCGAACTGGTGAAGACCGCGGCCAACTCCTTCCTGGCGACGAAGATCTCCTTCATCAACGCCATGGCCGAGGTCTGCGAGGCGTCCGGCGCGGACGTGGTCCAGCTCTCCGCCGCGCTCGCCTACGACGACCGGATCGGCGGCCGGTTCCTCAACGCCGGGCTCGGCTTCGGCGGCGGCTGCCTGCCCAAGGACATCCGCGCGTTCATGGCGCGGGCCGGCGAGCTCGGCGCGGACCAGGCGCTCACCTTCCTGCGCGAGGTCGACTCCATCAACATGCGCCGCCGCTCGCGGATGGTCGAGCTCGCCCGCGAACAGTGCGGCGGCGGCTTCCTGGGCCGTCGGATCGCGGTGCTCGGCGCGGCCTTCAAGCCGAACTCCGACGACGTGCGCGACTCCCCCGCGCTCAACGTCGCGGCCCAGATCCAGCTCCAGGGCGGACAGGTCACCGTCTACGACCCGAAGGCCATGGACAACGCCCGCAAGCTCTTCCCCGGCCTGTCCTTCGCCGACAGCGCGCTGGAGGCGGCGACCGGCGCCCGCGTCGTGCTCCACCTGACGGAGTGGCAGGAGTTCCGCGACCTCGACCCGGACGCGCTCGGCGCCGTCGTGTCCGATCGCCGCATCCTCGACGGCCGCAACGCCCTCGACCCCCACACCTGGCGCTCCGCCGGCTGGACCTACCGCGCCCTCGGCCGTCCGGGCGAGTAGTCGTCCGGACCGGGAGGAACGCGCCCCGGGGGCTACGGAGCCGCTCGCGCCACGATGCGCGGGACGACGAGGTTGTGGAAGGGCCGGATCGCCCTGAAGTACAGGCGCCCACCACCGTTGTGACAGCGCACCACGGTGGTGCACACGCCTTCCGCTCCCTGCGGCCCCGTTCGCACGGCGAAGGAGGTGCGGAAGTCCAGGTGCTTGTCGTCGTCCCCGGCCAGCACCTCCTCCTCGGAGACCGTGAGGATGCGCAGCGGGCCGAGATGCCTGCCCGGCTCGATGGTCACCTGGTCGGCGGCGACCCGCGTCTGCGTCTGCAGCCCGAACGGTTTCATCGCCGCGTCGCGCAACGACAGCAGCGTGTGCACCCACCCCGGGGTCGCGGCCAGCACGGAGTGGGTGAAGCCCACCGCGGTGGTTCCGGCGGCGAGGTCCACGGCCACCGCGTCGACGTGGTCACACCCGCCGAGGCTCGCGATCGCCGCCTCGGCGACCGGAACTACGTTCCTGCGCACAGCCGATTCCCTGAACGACATTCCGAACGCCCCCTGGTTCGTCGACCTTCTGGCCCTGCCTGTGTCCGCTCGCCTCCACTCTCCCACTCG
>NZ_BBPO01000054.1:30077-46921 GCF_000787815.1 Streptacidiphilus neutrinimicus | reverse complement strand
TTCAACCGAGCTTCGAGCGCGTGGAGGTCCGACTCGACGCTCACCAGGGTGTGGTCGGCCTGGTAGCCGAGCTGACTGTTGACATGGATCATGTGGGCGTTCTCGGATGCCGTCATCGTGCGCACTTGTTCCAGCTGAGGCAGATCGGCTGTGAGCCATCGCATCATCGAGGACTTCATCGCCAGGCCGAGCCCGAGTCCCCGGAACTCCGACCGTACGGCCGTGTCTCCTTGCCGGCAGTGGCTGGCCTGCTCGGCCTCCAGCGCAACCTCGGTGAAGCCCGCGACTGTCCCCGTGCGCTCCTCCACGGCCACCACATAGCGCCGCGACTGCCCAGCCCGGAGCACGTCGGCCTCGCGCCGGCGCACCCGCTCCACCGTCCAGGTGGGGTGCTGGAAGCTCACCTCGCCGAGCGGCTGGTCGGCCATCGCGTTCAGCGCCCCGACGAAGCCCTCCACCAGGTCGTCCGGTGCGGTGCCCGTCCATCGACGCAGCCGGAACCCGGGCGCCGGCTGCGCCTGCCACCGCGCCGGGTCCGCGCCCGTGATGTCCAGACGGTGTTCGGTGAGCCGTAGCACCGGACGGAAGCCCAGGGCGTCCGTCCACCTCTCCCCGTCCGAGTCGGCCTTCACCTCACAGCCGACCGTCCGGCAGCCGCGCTCACGCATCTCCGGCAGCATCGCCCGAAGCAGCCCCGTCCCGACGCCGCCCCTGCGAACCTGAGCCGCCACACGCACGGCGATCTTCGTGTACGCGCTGTTCTCCCCGATCGGAAACGTGGCGCTCGCTGTGCCGAGCAACTGCCCGGCGTCGCGTGCCTCCCAGCGCATCCGAGTCCACCGGCCGGGCGCGGACGCGCCCAACTGCCGCACATAGGTGTCGTACGCCGGCACCACGGCGCCGGAGGCGTCCGCGAGGGACACCTCGACGAACAGCCGGTACCAGTCGCGCAGTTCGTCCGGCGAAGCGAGCTTCGGGTCGAACGGCGCTGTCTTCACGCTCACGAGGCGGGTCCTTTGCACGCGCGGGGACAGTGGGTGGTGCGAGACCAAAGGCCCCGGACCATTATCGGTCCGGGGCCTTCGCGTTGCCTTCCGGATGGTCAGCGCCACGCGGTCCGTTGGGCGCTGCCGTTGCGACGATGACCTAGGACGCCTTCAGCCGCTTGGCGGGAAAGGCATGCTTGCGGGCGGCGACCACCACGACGAGCACCGGCACCATGAGCACCAGGACCCCCCAGGGGAAGGACTTGGGGCCGAGGACGGACAGTAGGACACCGCCTGCGGCTCCGCCGCCGGCCATGAACGAGTTCCAGGTCGTGACCAGGAGCGCCTGCCCCCGATCCCCTCCGGCGTCGGTCACTGCGGTCTGCAAGAGGGTGGTGACGCCTCCCCAGCCCAGACCCCAGAACACCATGGCAACGTAGACCACGACCACGTTGCCGGCCAGCACCGCCAGAAGGATCGCGGCGGCGATGAAGAGGGCGCTGCTGACGATGGTCAGCTGCCGCAGCTTGCGGTCGACCAGAGCGCCAGTGACCAGGATGCTGACGACGGAGGCGATTCCGAACAC
Source organism: Streptacidiphilus neutrinimicus (assembly GCF_000787815.1). Taxonomy (GTDB): domain Bacteria; phylum Actinomycetota; class Actinomycetes; order Streptomycetales; family Streptomycetaceae; genus Streptacidiphilus; species Streptacidiphilus neutrinimicus. The sequence continues at coordinate 45,349 of NZ_BBPO01000054.1, read as the reverse complement.
GAGCAGCACGATGTCGCGAGAGCCGCCCATGCGGTGCGCGTCCAGGAAGGTGGAGATGTAGGTGTAGAGGATGTTGTGGGCCAGGACGTATGCCGCCACAACGAAGAGAACGGCCACGACTCCAGGGAGGGACAGCGCCTTCAGGATCGGCTCGCGGCCTTCCGGCCGCTGCCCAGGAGCGTCCGGGACCGAGGCGGTGATCCAGGCGATGAGCGCCACGGTGAGCAGGGCGACGATCCCGAACGTCACACGCCAGCCGAAGAGGCCGCCGAGGAAGGTCCCGACGGGGATCCCCAGCGAGAGGGCGAGAGGGACGCCGCCCATGGTCAGGGCGATTGCCCTGCCCGCGAGGTGAGGTGGTGCCAGTCGCAGTGCGTAGCCCACGAGTTCGGCCCATACGGCCGCGGCGGCGACACCGGCGACGAGGCGAAAGCCCATGGTCAGGACGTAGCTGGACGAAACAGCCGTGACCGCGTTGGCCACTGCGATCGCAGCCACGGCCAGGAGCAGCAGCTTCTTGCGGCTCCATCCGGCCGTTGCCACGGACAGGGGGATGGCCGACAGGCCGGTGGCGAGCGCATAGATCGTCAGTGCCTGACCCATTGCGGAGTCGCCTACCGACAGGCTGTGGGCCATCTCGGGCAGGACACCTGCGGGCAGCGCCTCGGTAAGGATCCCGATGAAGGCGGCTGTGGCCAGCGCCAGCAGCGGGGACATGGGGAGCTTTCGGTCTTCCGCTGCCGGCGCAGCGGTGCGGGGCTCTGTCTGGGATGTGGTCATGAGTGTATGCTCAAACCCTCACATAGATGTGAATGTCAAGTCGGGATGAGGACGGACGCATGCGCATCGGGGAGCTGTCACAACGGACCGGGGCCTCACGCCGGTTGCTGCGCTACTACGAGGAGCAGGGACTGATCGTCCCCACCCGCTCCCCGAACGGGTACCGCGACTACGACGAGCGGTACGCGGACCGGGTGCTGCAGATCAGGGGGCTGCTCGACGCCGGAATGCCGACCCGGATCATCAAGCAGATCCTGCCGTGCCTCCGCAGTCCCCAGGACATCCATGTCGCGGATGCGACTCCGGAGACGATCGCCATGCTCGAGCACGAGCGCGATCGCATGACGGGGCGTATCCAGTGCCTGGTCCGCAACAGGAATGCCATCTCCGGCTATCTCGATTCCGTGCGCAGGGCGCAGGAAGGGGCCGCCGAGGACACGGGCTTCCCGTCGTCAGGCGGCCGGGGTCCGGACGCCGTACTGGACCACGTTTGACAGGACGACGCCGTGGCTGGACACGTCGACGGTGATGCGGTCGCCGTCGGCGATCCGGTACCCGTCGTCGAAGCTGCTGCGGTCCGCTCCAGCGCGTCGCCACTGGTTGGCAGGAGCGGCGGCAGCGCCTGCAGTTCGGGGTCGTCGGCAGCCACAGTGATCTCCGCCCCTTCGGCGACGGCGACCAGGCCGCCGCCCTCCGCCCGCGAGGAGGGCGGCTCGCAGCCGTCCGTCGGCGACCTGGTGCAGGGTCAGGGGCCGGCCGGGGGGCGGGATGTCGAGGCTGACGTAGCGCCGGCCGCAATAGGCGTATTCGCTGACAGTGAGCATGAGTTCGGGACCTCCGAGCATCGTTGGGATGAGGCGTGTCCCACCATGAATAACAGCGGCATTTATTTTATTTCGTCAGTTAGTACGGCCGACAGGCCATGTGCGGGAAATCGTGCAGTGTCGCATCGGATATGCGGGGCTTCCTCGGGAGGCCTCCCTCGTGCTCTGCGATTGCCATGACGTTCCCTCCTGAGTCCCAGGAAACTGTTCCCGGCGCGGGCTCTGCGCTGAATTCACGGCGCCTGACCCGGGCGAGCGGAGCGTGCCGGAGACGCGGCGATCTCGGGGCGCCGCAGACCATCCTGGGCGCACCTCGCCCGGGCAGGCAAGACTCGCCGTGTTTGGACTTGTCAAGGTCTGTCATGGAACGTCATCCAGGATGGACTTTGCCAAACATACGTCGGCCAGGCGAAAAAGATGTCAGCGAATCATGCGCGCCAGAGAACGGTCGACTACGGTGACCGAGTCCCTCTCATTGAAGGATTGCCGCTGCCATGACGCCAATCTCCGGAAGCACGGCCGCAATCCCCCTCCCGCCTACTTTCGGGACCTGACACCGGACCCCATCCGAAAGGGGATAGAGGTAATCCGATGGTGCTTTCGCATTCCCCCGTCGACCCTGGCGCCGCCCCCGGCGACGCTACCGGTCCGTCCCTGCGCCGGCTGGCGCTCGACGTGGCCTCTCGCATCGCACAGCCGACCGCCGCCGACCGCGACCACAACTCCCGGTGGGACGCTCATATCCTGGCCGAGCTGACCCGAGCCCTGCCCACCGCGGCATTGACCGGGCCACTGGTCCCCACCGTCCTGGGCGGCGGCGGCCTGTCCGCCACGGAAACGCTCGCCCTGCTCGAGGGGCTTGGCCAAGGAGCTCGCGACCCGGGGCTCGCCCTCGCGCTGGGTGTGCACGCGGTGCTGGCGACCGCGCCGCTCCGCGCCTTCGGCAGCCCGCGGCAGCGCGAGCGCTACCTTCCGCGCATGGCGGACGGCACGTGGATGGGCGCGGTTTCCCTGAGCCAGACCCAAGGCACCGCCGTCGTCCAGACCGTCCGGGTGCGCCCCGAGACGGCCGGACCGGGCGGCTGGGTCCTCACCGGAGAGATCGACCTGGTGGCCGCCGCACCGGTCGCCCACCACTATCTCGTCATCGCCGAGCACACCGACGGCGCCAGGACGGCCTTCCTCCTGGATCGCTCGACCCCGGGTCTTCTGATCAATGCCGCGGGCCCGGCGGCGCTGCGCACCTGCCCGTGGGGTCGGCTGACCCTCGACAACTGCCTGCTTCCGGCTGATGCGGTGTTGGGTACCGTCGGCGGCGCCGTCGATGAGGTGGAACCACTGCTCGCAGCGCTGGACTGGGTTTTCACCAGCGCCCCGTGGCTCGGCGTCATGCGCGCGCTGACGCACGACGCCGGCGAGGCCGCCCATCAGCAACGTCTCTTCGGGCAGCCCCGTATCCACTCCCAGACAACCCGTTTCGTGCTCGCGGACATGGCCACCCAGTGTGAGCTCGCCTCCGGACTGCTGTACCGGGCGGCCGCCGAGTTCGATGCGGGGGGTCGGCCCTCACGTCAGAACGCGGCCGCCGCCCGACTGTTCACCGCCGCTGCGGTGCGGGTCTGCGTCGACTCCGCCGCTCGCCTGTCCGGCGTGCTCGCCCTCAACAGCGACGACCTGATCGCACGGGCACATCGCGACGCACTCTTCTTCACCGAAAGCGGCGGCGGCCCAGAGGTACAGCGGTCCGTGATCGCGGCAGCCGCTCTCGGACTCGGCTGAAGCGAGGACTACACACATGAACCGCTCCGAACACCGCGCCGATACCGCGCTGGACTTCTCCGGTATCGCCTCCCGGGCCGGCGAGACCGACGCCACCGGCCACATACCGGCTCAGAACTGGCAGGACCTCCGCGACAGCGGCTACCTGCGACTCTTCCACTCACCGGAGATCGGAGGCACCGGCGCCGACGGACTCACCCAGGCCGACGCCATGGAGGCCTTGGCTCGGGCCTGCCCCGGCACCTACTGGTCCGCGACCGTATCCGCACTGCTGTGCGCCAAGCTCATCTCCACATACGGCGCCCCCCGCACACACGAGCGACTGCTGCAGTCCCTTCTGTCTGGTGAGCAACTCGCTGCCTTCGCGGTGGTGGAGCGAACAGCCGGCAGCGACGCTTCCACCTTCCGTACAACGGTCCGCCCGGCGGGATCGCGGGGCAGCGGCTTCGTCATCAACGGCGAAAAGGCCAAGATCACCAACGCGCCGTGCGCCGACTTGGCCGTGACCCTCGCCCGACGTGACAAGAGCCCCGACGACGACGGCCCCGACTGGTGCCTCGCCTTCGTGGACCTGCGACAGGCCGGCGTGCGGCGCTACGAGATCCCACACATGGGCCTGCGGGGGATGCCGTGGGGCGGGATCGTCTTCACCGACGCCTACGTGGACGAGGCCGACGTCATACCGGTCCCCTTCACTGAGCTTGCCGAAGGCATGGCGTGGGGGTGGATAAAGAACGCCTTCGCGGCCATCGCCGTCGCCGAATCCGCCTTGGCCGCCTCGATCCGGCATGCCAAGGAACGGGTCTCATTCGGGCGGCCCCTGGCTCACATGGAAGGCGTGCAGGCACAGATCGCCGACTCCCGCGCCCAGATCGACGCAGCCCGCCTTCTCGCCCGCCGGGCCATGAAGGAACGTGTCGCGGGCGAATCCGTACGAGACCTGATCGCCATGCTCAAGGTCTCGTCAACCGAGATGGGCGTCCAGGTCGCCGCGCGCGCTGTCCAGATCCACGGTGCAGCCGGAGTAACCCGCGGACACGAGGTGGAACGCCTCTACCGCGACGCCCAGATGAACGTCATCGGCGGGTTCACCTCCAACCGGCTGCGCGAACAGGTCTCCGAGGGCCTCGGGCACGGACCGGCTGTCTACCGCCCCTTCGACTGGCTGGCGCCCACCGGTCTGGGCCGGGACGCTGCAGGCCTCGACGGTCACCCGATCCTCAATGCGCCTGCCTCGTGACTGGAGCCACCCACAAACAGGCGACGTGAAGCGTCGGGCAGACCGAAGTCGATTCAGTGCGCCGTCACGAGGGAGATCCACTCCCGCTCCGTCCAGGACCGTCAGCGCGAGGCCATGAGCCACGTGGACCGGCTCCTGAAGCGCCGCCGACCGGCCCGCTGAGGAGCGGTTGCCGTCATCTGTAGCCGTCAAAGGCCCCGGACCGTGATCGGTCCGGGGCCTTCGCGTTGCGTTCCGGCTGGTGAGCCGTGGAGCCCCCTGTCGGGTTCGAACCGACGACCCCCGCTTTACAAGAGCGGTGCTCTGGCCAGCTGAGCTAAGGAGGCGCGGTTGGCAGTGTACCGGGCGGGCGGTGTGGGTCGCTGCTGGTTTCTGGTGGCCGGAGGGCTGACAAGCGCACCATCGGACAGGTAACGTCACCCGGAGTTCACTCCGCTTGTGGACTAGACCTCATCCCTTTACAACGGATCGTCCGGCACGTTCCTGCCGGTGAAGGAGAGCAGAAGCACCATGCCTACGGTGACTTTCGACAAGGCCACCCGCCTGTACCCCGGCGGCGAGAAGCCCGCGGTCGACGCGCTGGACCTCGAGATCGCGGACGGGGAGTTCCTCGTCCTGGTCGGCCCCTCCGGCTGTGGCAAGTCCACCAGCCTGCGCATGCTGGCCGGCCTGGAGGACGTGAACGACGGAGCCATCCGTATCGGTGACCGCGACGTCACGCACCTGCCGCCCAAGGATCGGAACATCGCCATGGTGTTCCAGAACTACGCGCTCTACCCGCACATGACCGTCGCCGAGAACATGGGCTTCGCCCTGAAGATCGCCGGGGTCAACAAGGCCGAGATCCGCACCAAGGTGGAGGAGGCCGCGAAGATCCTCGACCTGACGCAGTACCTGGACCGGAAGCCGAAGGCGCTCTCCGGCGGTCAGCGTCAGCGTGTCGCGATGGGTCGCGCGATCGTGCGTGAGCCGCAGGTCTTCCTCATGGACGAGCCGCTGTCCAACCTGGACGCCAAGCTGCGCGTGCAGACCCGCACCCAGATCGCCTCGCTGCAGCGCCGCCTGGGCATCACCACCGTCTACGTCACCCACGACCAGGTCGAGGCCATGACGATGGGCGACCGCGTGGCCGTCCTCAAGGACGGGCTGCTCCAGCAGGTCGACAGCCCGCGCAACATGTACGACAGGCCCGCCAACCTCTTCGTGGCCGGCTTCATCGGCTCCCCCGCGATGAACCTCGTCGAGGTGCCGCTGGTCGACGGCGGCGTGCAGTTCGGCGGCACCGTGGTGCCGATCTCCCGTGACGCCGTCGCCGAGGCCTCGGCGAACGGCGACACCACGGTGACCGTGGGCGTGCGCCCCGAGCACCTGGACGTGGCATCCGAGGGTGACGGGGATGCCGGCCTGGCCGTGACCGTGAACGTCGTCGAGGAGCTCGGCGCCGACGGTTACGTCTACGGCACCGCCAAGGTCAGCGGCGAGGACAAGGACCTGGTGGTCCGCGTCGGCGGCCGCTCCGTGCCGGCCCGCGGCGAGGTGCTGCACGTCGTCCCGCGCGCGGGCGAGCTGCACCTGTTCTCGACCAAGACCGGCGCCCGTCTGACCGACTGAGGTCTGACCGCCTGAGGTCCGACCGACTGAGGTCTGACCGACTGAGCCGACGCTCGCGAGCGCGCGCAACGAGCAGGGGAGGCCGTCCGGTTCGTCCGGGCGGCTTCCGGCTTTTCGGGAGAATTCCGACACCAGGCTCACTCGTTGGAGTGACGCAATGTCGCCAAATCATCACTCCTCGCTAGCATCGCCGCTGTGAAGCAGCTAGTTCGCCGCATCGGCCGATCTCTCGCCTTCGTGCTGCCGCTCGTCCTCGTGACGACCGGCACCCTCGCCGTCGCCAAGGTCTCCTGGGCGCCTCCGGCGACCGCCGACGTCCAGTCGCTGACGGCCGCCTCCGACGCACAGGCGCCGGCGCAGCCCGCCGCCGCAGCCCCCCAGGACGTCCTCCGGGCACGCCTACTGCGGGAGTTGGGGGACAAGAGCCCCGCGGTCGCGCTGACCGACCTGGAGCGGACGATGGACCGTCAGCCCGCGCTGCGGCAGTACTGCTCCTCGCTTGCCCGCGAGCTCGGCCAGGCCGCCGTTCGCAAGTACCACGGCGACGTGCACAAGGCCCTGTCCTACGCGCGCCCGGTCTGCGACGCCTCGTTCGCCGCGGGTACCCTCGCTCCGGCGAATTGATGCACTTATTCAGGTGAGCATCAGGTGACAGGTGGCCTCGCCCTCACTTTTGCCTACTAGGGTGAGGCCATGACCGCTGAGCACCTCATCCCCTCCGCCGGGGGGTCGCCGCTGGCCAAGCCGACGGTGACGCAGGCCGTGATCCTGGCCGGCGGCCAGGGATCCCGTCTCCGCCCGTACACGGACGACCGCCCCAAGCCGATGATCGAGATTCCCGGCACGGGTGTCCCGATCATCGGCCACCAGCTGCAGTGGCTGGCCGAGGAGGGCGTCACCGACGTCGTCATTTCCTGCGGTTACCTCGCCGACGTCCTGCAGGACTGGCTGAAGACCGCCGACCTGCCGCTGAACGTCACCACGGTCGTCGAGACCGAGCCGCTCGGCCGTGGCGGCGGCCTGAAGTTCGCGGCCTCCTCGCTGCCGCGCCACGACGAGCCGTGGTACGCCACCAACGGCGACATCTGGACCCGTTTCGCCCTGCGCGACATGGCCGGCTTCCACGCCGCCCGCGACGCCCACGCGACGCTGGCCCTGGCCCGTCCCCGCCTGCCCTGGGGCACGGTGGACGTCGACCAGTTCGGCAACATCCTCGACTTCATCGAGTCGCCGCCGTCGCCGTACCTCATCAACGCGGGCGTGTACGTCTTCTCCGCCGAGTTCGCCGCCATGCTGCCGGACCTGGGCGACCACGAGCGCTCCACGTTCCCGCGCCTGGCCCGCGAGCGTCGCCTCTCCGGCTACGAGCTGCCGCAGGGCGTCTACTGGCGCGCGATCGACACCGCGAAGGACCTCAGCGAGGCCGCCAAGGAGCTTGCCGCCGCCCGTGCGGCCGCCGAGGCCGATTCCGCGGACGCGTGACGCTGCCCGCGCGTGTAGCCCAAGGCAAGAGCTAGGCAAGGATCTGGCAAAAAGGTGACCCTCGGCTCGAAGCCGGGGGTCACCTTTTCTGTCGGTCGAGCCCGCCTGTCGGTCGAGCCCTGTCGGTCGACCAGCTCTCCCGCTCCCGGCGAGCGGCCGCCGGTGCCGGGGGCTCAGCCGCCGCCCAGGAGGCCGCCGATGACGCCGTTGCCGCCCGTCGAGGTGGGCTTGGGCGCCGGGTTGTGGGAGTGCGTCGGCGTGGTGCTGCCGCCGCCCACGCCGCCGGCGGCACCGCCGGTGCCCGTGCCGACGGTCCCCGTGTGGCCCGTGCCCGTGCTCGTGCTCGCTTTGTGGTGCTTCGAGACGGACGCGGACGGAGACGGCTTCGCCGCCTTGCCCGGAACGGACGCGCCCGCCTTCGGAGCGGTCGCCACCGGGACCGGGACCGCGCCCGTCGGCCACGCGCCCATCGGCAGGACCTCGGTGGGCGAGGACGACGGTGCCACGGTCGGTGCCTCGGTCGTCGTGGTGGTGGTCTGCGTCGCGTGCGACGCGCGCACCGCCGCGCCCAGCGCCGAACCCAGCAGCAGCGTCGCGCCGACCACGACGGTGGTCAGCACCACGCCGCGGCGCATCACCCGACGTCGCAGCTGCGCGATGCGCGCCTGCTCGCCGAGCCTGCGCCAGGCCTCCAGGTGCAGCCAGCCGTCCAGCGAGAACATCGGCGCACCGGCCAGCAGGAGCGGGCTCCATGCGGCCAGATAGATGATCTCCGGTGTGTCGTAGACCGGGACCGTCCGCCAGCTCACCGTCACCAGGAGGGCGAAGGACAGCGTCATCGCCACGCCCGCGGTGAACCGCTGCCACAGCCCGAGCACCGCCAGCACACCGACGTTGATCTGGACGAACGCCACCGCCAGCCCCGCGCCCACCGGGTGGGCCAGCGCCAGCGCCATCAGCGGGTGCGCGACGCTCCAGGGGTGCAGCGCCTCCATCCAGTGGACCATCGAGCCGCGCGCGCCGCCGTTGAAGTAGACCGGGTCGCACAGCTTGCTGAAGCCCGCGTAGATGGAGAACAGGCCGAGGAAGACGCGCAGCGGCAGCAGGACCAGGCCCAGGTCGACGCGCCTGGTCGACTGCCAGGTCTGGTGCTGCGACGCACCGCCGCCCTCGGCCAGCTGCGGCAGCGGAGGCCGCCGCGAGGCCGGCTCGAAGATCTGGACGTCGTCCAACTCGGCGTCGTAGGCGTCGAGTTCCGCGAGGCTGAGCGCCTGGGTCGCCTCCAGCTCCTCGGCCCGCCGGGCCGCCGTCTGGGCCGGGACTGCCGGCACGGCCGCCGGCTGGACGAGCACGCCGGGCTGTACGCCCGGGGTGACGCCGGGCACGACGAGATCCAGTTGCCCCGTCCAGGTGATCGGCGTGACCCGCCCGCGCCGGCGCGGCGACGCCGCTCCCAGGCCGACAGCCCCGGCGCCCACCAGCATGGACTCCCGTCTGCCCAGGTCGATTCCGAGCAGGCGCACGTCGATCAACGACGCCGAGGGCGGGGTGAAGCGGACCCGGAAGCTCGCGGTGGTGGTGTTCAACCGCGAGGGGTCCGACGGCACCTTGACCATGTTGAGCGTCGGCTCGCCGCCGTCTATCCCACCGGCGTTCGCCGCCGTGGGACGAGGGCGGGTACGTGTTCTGGTGTCCACATCCCACTAACCGCCCGAAGGGCCGGAAGGACACTCCCGGTTGACAGCCGACCGGCTGACCCGTATGACGAACCGGCCGGTCGCACCGCCAATCGCAGCACCGGCTGCACGACTTCGGGGGGCGTGCGGCCACAAGCCGCGCGCCCCCGAGCGCAGGAAACCGCGCCGCGCGACGCCTAGCGCGCCGCCGCGCGCAGCCGGGCCGCTTCGAACAGGACGATGCCCGCCGCCACACCGGCGTTGAGCGACTCCGCCTGGCCCGGCATCGGGATACGGGCCGTCAGATCGCAGGTCTCCGCGACGAGCCGGGACAGGCCCTTGCCCTCGGAGCCCATCACCACGACGACCGGACCGGTCAGCGCGTCCAGGTCGACGATCTCGTGCTCGCCGTCCGCCGCCAGGCCGACGACGAAGAGGCCCGCCTTCTTGTAGGCCTCCAGCGCGCGGGTCAGGTTGCTGGCGCGGGCGACCGGGACGCGCGCCGCCGCGCCCGAGGAGGTCTTCCACGCGCCGGCGGTCATGCCCGCCGAGCGGCGCTCCGGGACCACGACGCCGTGACCGTCGAACGCCGCCACGGAACGGACGACCGCGCCCAGGTTGCGCGAGTCGGTGATCCCGTCCAGCGCGACGATCAGCGGCGCGTCCTTGTTGACGTCGGCCGAGGCCAGCAGGTCGTCCGGGTGGGCGTACTCGTACGGCGGCACCTGGAGGATCAGGCCCTGGTGGTTGTGGCCCTCGGCGAGGTTGTCCAGCTGCGGGCGCGGCGCCTCCAGCAGCGGGACGCCGCGCTCGGTGGCCAGCGCGAGCGCGTCGCGGACGCGGTCGTCGTTGTCGATGAACTGCTGGACGTAGAGCGCGGACGCGGGGACGTCGCCCTGCAGCGCCTCCAGCACGGAGTTGCGGCCGTAGACCAGCTCCGTGCCGGACTTGCCCGTCCGGCCCTGGACGCCGCCGCGGCGCGCGCCCCGCGAGCGGGCGTCGGCGGCGCGCTTGGCCGCGGCGTTCGCGGCGCGCTGCTTCGGGTGGCCCTTGCGAGCCTCGCCGGGCGGCGTCGGGCCCTTGCCTTCGAGCGCCCGACGGCTGTGGCCGCCCGTGCCGACCGACGCGCCCTTCTTCGATCCGGGGTTGCGGCGGTTCCTGCGCTGGCTGTTGCCGGCCATGGGTGCTGTCCTGCTTCCTGTTCCTACGGGGTACTACGAAAGGTCACTTGTTGAGGGTCCAGCGCGAGCCGTCCGCGCGGTCCTCGATGTTGAGCCCGGCCTGCACGAGACGGTCCCGGATCGCGTCGGAGGTCGCCCAGTCCTTGCGCTCGCGGGCGGCCTGGCGCTGCTCCAGGACGATCCGGACTAGCGAGTCGACCACGCCGTGGAGGTCCTCGCCGGCGCCCGGGCCGGCCCAGAACGGGTCGAGCGGGTCCATGCCCAGCACACCGAGCATCGCACGGACCTCGGACATGCGCGCGACCGCGCTCTCCTTGTCGTCCGCGGCGAGGGCCGCGTTGCCCTGGCGGACGGCGGTGTGCACGATCGCCATCGCGCCGGGCACGCCGAAGTCCTCGTCCATCGCCTCGGCGAAGGCGGGCGGCACGTCGTCGGCCGGCTCGACCGCGCCGTGCAGCTCGACGACACGCTGTAGGAAGGACTCGATCCGGTTGAAGCCGGTCTCGGCCTCGCGCAGCGCGTCCTCGCTGTACTCGATCGTGGAGCGGTAGTGCGGCGTGCCGAGGTAGTAGCGCAGCACGATCGGGCGCCACTTCGTCGTCATCTCCGAGACCAGCACCGAGTTGCCGAGCGACTTGCTCATCTTCTCACCGCTGAGGGTCACCCAGGCGTTGTGCAGCCAGTAGCTCGCGAAGTCGTCGCCGTACGCCTTGGACTGGGCGATCTCGTTCTCGTGGTGCGGGAAGATCAGGTCCCGCCCGCCGCCGTGGATGTCGAAGGCACGGCCGAGGTATTTGTGCACCATGGCGGAGCACTCGAGGTGCCAGCCAGGACGGCCGTCGCCCCACGGGGTGGGCCAGCTGGGCTCGCCGGGCCTGGTGGCCTTCCACATGGCGAAGTCGCGCGGGTCGCGCTTGCCGGTCTCGCCCTCGCCCTCGGGCTGGCGCAGGTTGTCCAACTCCTGGTGCGAGAGCGCCAGGTACTCGGGGAAGGAGGTGACGGAGAAGTAGACGTTCCCCTCGGGCGTGGCATAGGCGTGGCCGCGCTCGATGAGCACCTGCATCATCTCGACCATCTCGGTGATGTGCCCGGTCGCGCGCGGCTCGGCGGTCGGCGGAAGGCAGCCGAGCGCGTGGTAGCCCTCGTTGAAGGCGCGCTCGTTGGCATGGCCGATCTGCCACCAGGGCAGGCCCGTCGTTCGCGACTTCTCGATGATCTTGTCGTCGATGTCGGTGACGTTCCGAACGAACGTGACGTCGTAGCCGCGGTGGGTGAACCACCGGCGCATGATGTCGAAGTTCAGGCCGGAGCGGATGTGGCCGATGTGCGGAGCGGCCTGGACGGTCGCTCCGCACAGGTAGATCGACACGCAGCCCGGCGTGTTCGGGACGAAGTCGAGAACCTGGCCGGAGGCGGTGTCGTGCAGGCGAATGCTCACCACACCAGGGTAGTGGGCGGCGGGCACTGCCCTGGGCCCTTCGGGGGACGGGCACACGGCCTTGACGAACTTGTCGCACAACCGCGTGCCGAAAAGCCGTGCGGAGGCCGCGTCGTGAGCGGCGCGGCCGAGGTCGGGCCCGACGGCGGTCAGTAGACCAGGGCGGTCGCGACGGCGGTCAATCCCTCCTCGCGGCCGGGGAAGCCCAGGCCGTCCGTGGTCGCTCCGGACACGGAGACGGGCGCGCCGACCGTGGCAGACAGCAGTTCCTGCGCCTCCGCCCGCCGCTTGCCGATCTTCGGGTACGGGCCGACGACCTGCACCGCGACGTTGCCGATCTCGAAGCCGGCCGCTCGCACGATCCGCGCCGCCTCGGCCAGCAGCTTCACGCCGGCCGCGCCGGCCCACTCGGGCCGGTCGGTGCCGAAGTGCGCGCCGAGGTCGCCCAGGCCGGCGGCTGAGAAGAGCGCGTTGCACGCCGCGTGGGCGACGACGTCGGCGTCCGAGTGGCCCTCGAGACCGACCTCGTAGCCCTCCCAGCGCAGACCGGCGACCCACAACTCGCGGCCGGGGGCGAACGCATGGGTGTCCACGCCGATGCCGGTGCGCGGCAGCCGGAAGGCCGGTGCGGCGGAGTTCTCAGAACTCATCGCGGGACCTCCGGCGGGCCAGGACCGCCTCGGCGAGGACGAGGTCCAGCGGCCGGGTCACCTTGAACGCCTCCTCGTGACCGGGCACGACGACGACCCGGCCGCCGAAGCGCTCGACGAGCCCGGCGTCGTCGGTGGCGTCGACGCCCTCCTCCACCGCCTTGGCGTGCACGCGGTCGAGCACGTCGCGGCGGAAGCCCTGCGGTGTCTGCACGGCGCGCAGGGTCGCGCGGTCGGGCGTGGCGACGACCGGCTCGGGCACACCGGTGGTCTGGGCCGGGACCACCTGCTTGACGGTGTCGGCGAGCGGGACGGCCGGCACGACCGCCTCGGCGCCGTCGGCGACGGCGCGGGCGACGCAGTCGACCACGTCGACGGGGACGAGCGGACGGGCGGCGTCGTGGACGAGCACGACGTCGACGTCGGCCGGGAGGGCGGCCAGGCCGGCCCGGACAGACTCCTGACGGGTGTCCCCGCCCGGAACGACGACGAGAGCAGCGCTCTCGCGTTCACCGATCGCGTCGGCGAGCAGTGCTCGCACCTCCGCGACGCCGTCCTTCGGCGCGACCACCACGACGGTCTCGACCGCGCGCGCACGCGCCAGCACCCGGACCGCGTGGACGAGTATGGGCACCCCGCCGAGTTCGCGCAGCGCCTTCGGGGCGCCCGGCCCCAGTCGCTCGCCCCGGCCCGCTGCGGGCACCACTGCTGCGGCGTTCAGGTTTGGTCCCTTCGGGGATGTGGGTACGGTCAAGGCGTGCCGGGCTCAGCGCCCTTCCGTGAAGCGCACCTTGACGCTGCCGTCCGGTACTGAACGGCGGTACCGGACGGCCGGCGGTACCGAACGGCACGGCACAGCCCGCTGCACCAGCTCGACGGACCGCAGTCCGTCGCTCCATGGTTCCCCATGGTTCCATGCAGCGGTTTCGCGTACGCCTCAGCGCCCGGCGATGCGACCGCCAGGCGCTGGGACGAAGGACATAACGAGCGTGACCGCACGAGGACACACTTGCGTGTGCGCGCAGGCAGGGCGCACAACCGCAGGAGTGCCCGTTACGAGGCGAGGACCTCGTCGAGCAGCGTCTCCGCCTTGTCCTCGTTGGTGTTCTCCGCGAGCGCGAGCTCGCTCACCAGGATCTGGCGCGCCTTGGCGAGCATCCGCTTCTCGCCCGCGGACAGCCCGCGCTCCCGCTCGCGACGCCAAAGGTCGCGCACGACCTCGGCGACCTTGATAACGTCACCCGAGGCGAGCTTCTCCAGGTTCGCCTTGTAGCGGCGGGACCAGTTGGTGGGCTCTTCGGTGTACGGTGCTCGCAGCACCTCGAAGACCCGGTCCAGGCCGTCCTGGCCGACCACGTCGCGCACGCCGACGAACTCTGCGTTCTCTGCGGGCACGCGCAGCGTCAGGTCGCCCTGCTGCACCTTGAGCACCAGATAGGTCTTGTCCACACCCTTGATCTGGCGAATTTCGATGGCCTCGATCAGCGCGGCCCCGTGATGGGGGTAGACCACGGTGTCGCCAACCTTGAACGTCATGTGACAGGTACCCCTTCCGTGGCTTTCCAGAGTAACACGGTTCAGCCCGTATCAGAAGGGCGTTTCCGCAGGTCAGAGCTGGTTCGCAGGCTTGACAACCGGCCCGGTTCCATGCTGCGACCCGTGTTCGAGAAGCCCTTCTCGCAGGTCGGAGCGGTTGTCCACGAACATGCGTGCACACCGTCATCACGCAATGATCTTGCGGTCGGGGCGTTATCCAACCGTGATCTGATCTTCGTCCGGGTGGGTCCGACGAGGTGTGATGGTGCGACACGGGCGACCCCGTGTGGAGCGGATAAAGGCCCTCGGTAATCTGAACGCGGACCAGAACCCTCAAAACGTTCAAGGAGAACTCTCCGCCGTGAGCCGCAGTCTTCGTCGCGGCGCGGTCGCCGCCGTCATCGCCGTCGCGATCGCCCCCGTCCTCGCCGCCTGCTCTGCGGGGTCCAGCGCGGCGACCCTCCAGGTCAAGCCGAACTCCGCCGCCACCTCGCTCAACAACGGGCAGCTGAAGCTGAACGGCGTCGCCATCGTCGCCGACCGCAACGGCAACGCCCCCGCCAGCGTCGTCGCGAGCATCGCCAACAACGAGCAGCAGGCCGAGAACCTCGTCTCGGTCACGGTCGGCACCACCGCCGCCACACTGACCGGCCAGACGGCCATCGCCACCGGCGACGCGCTGAACCTCGGCAACCCGGGTCCCAAGGCCACCACCGCGATCGTCCCCACGCTGGACCAGCCGGCGGGCGCGGTGATCCCGATCACCTTCGTCTTCGCCAACGCCGGCTCGGTCACGCTGGACGCGCAGATCCAGACCGGCACCGGCCAGTACGCGCTGTACGCCCCGGCCGCGCCGACGCCGACCCCGGCGGTGACCCCGAGCGGCCTGCCCGGCGGGCTGCCGACCGGCAGCGCCGCGCCCACCGGCAGCGCCGCGCCCACTGGCAGCGCCGCGCCGACGAGCTCCGCCTCGGCCGCTGCGCACACCAGCAAGAAGCCGGGCGCGACCCACACGGCCTCGCCGTCCGCGAGCCCCTCGCTCTGACCCTCGGCGGTCCGGCGCGCTCGACCCGTG
>NZ_BBPO01000054.1:0-29808 GCF_000787815.1 Streptacidiphilus neutrinimicus | reverse complement strand
GCGCGCTCGACCCGTGCGGCGCGCCGGACCCGCCCGTCTGGCCGGTAGCATCCACGACGCCCGACACCCCGGCACACGAACCGGCACGCGAAGAGGCCGGGGCGGCACCGCACAAGCGGCGCCGCCCCGGCCTCTTTCGAGTGAATCCTCTTTCGAGTGAGTCCTCGCTGCGATCGGACCGATCAGGGCTCGAACTTGTAGCCCAGACCGCGCACGGTGACCAGGTAGCGCGGCGCGCCCGGGTCCGGCTCGATCTTCGCGCGCAGACGCTTGACGTGGACGTCGAGGGTCTTGGTGTCGCCGACGTAGTCCGCACCCCAGACCCGGTCGATGAGCTGCATGCGGGTGAGCACGCGGCCCGCGTTGCGCAGCAGCATCTCCAGCAGGTCGAACTCCTTGAGCGGCAGGTCGACCTTGGCGCCGTCGACGGTGACCACGTGGCGGTCGACGTCCATGCGGACCGGGCCGGCCTCCAGCGCACCGGGGCCGCCGCTGGCCTCCTCGGTCTCGCCGCGGCGACGCAGCACGGCGCGGATGCGGGCGACCAGCTCACGGGTGGAGTAGGGCTTGGTGACGTAGTCGTCCGCCCCTATCTCCAGGCCCACGACCTTGTCGATCTCGCTGTCCTTGGCCGTCACCATGATCACCGGCACGGAGGACTTGGCCCGCAGCTGGCGGCAGACCTCGGTGCCGGGGAGGCCGGGCAGCATCAGGTCGAGCAGCACCAGGTCGGCGCCGTTGCGCTCGAATTGGTCCAGGGCGTCCGGGCCGGTGGCGGCGATGGCCACCTCGAAACCCTCCTTACGCAGCATGTAGGAGAGGGCGTCGCTGAACGACTCCTCGTCCTCGACGACAAGCACACGGGTCACGGCATGGCCTCCGGGGCGGCAGGGGTGGTGGTGGGAGCAGTGGGGTGAGTGGGATCGGCGGTCAGGTCGTCGGGGACCACGACGGTCTCCTCGGCGTCAGCACCGGCGGGGCCGTCGACCTCGCCGTTGACGTCGCTGTCGACATCGCCGTCGACGTCTCCGTCGCCTTCGGCGAAGTGAGCGGCGCGCGCGGCAGCCTCGTCGTTCCTACCCGCAGGAAGGCGCAGGGTGAACGTCGATCCCTGACCCTCGACGCTCCACACCGCCACGCTGCCGCCGTGGGAGGCGGCGACGTGCTTGACGATGGAGAGGCCGAGGCCGGTGCCGCCGGTCGCGCGGGAGCGGGCCGGGTCGACCCGGTAGAAGCGCTCGAAGATCCGGTCGCGGTCCTTCTCGGAGATGCCTACGCCCTGGTCGGTGACCGATATCTCGACCAGGCCCTGCTTGCCACCGGGCACCTTGCGGGCGGCGATGGCCACCCGGGTGCGGGCGGGGCTGTAGTTCACGGCGTTCTCGACGAGGTTGCCGAGGGCCGCGGCGAGCTGGCCGCGGTTGCCGTAGAGCTGGAGCCCGGCGATGCCGCCGGCCGCCATGGTGATCTGCTTGGCCGCGGCCTGGTGGCGGCAGCGGTCCATGGCCTCGGCGACCAGCTCGTCGATCGGCACCATCTCGGCGTCGACCAGGCGCACGTCGTCCTGGACCCGGGACAGCTCGATGATCTCCTGGACCAGGTTGGTGAGGCGCGCGGACTCGATCAGCATCCGGCCCGCGAAGCGGCGCACCGCCTCCGGATCGTCGCTGGCGTCCTGGACGGCCTCGGAGAGCAGCGAGAGCGCGCCGACCGGGGTCTTCAGCTCGTGCGAGACGTTGGCGACGAAGTCGCGGCGCACCGCCTCTATGCGTCTGGCCTCGGTGAGGTCCTCGACCAGCACCAGGACCAGCCGGGAGCCCAGTGGGGCCACCCGGACCGAGACCGCGAGCACCTCGCCGCCGCCGCTGGCGCGTCTGGGAATGTCCAGATCGGCCTGGCGTATCTCCCCGTCACGACGGGTGAGCCTGGCCATGGCGAGGATCGCGTCGACGGCGATCGCCCCGCCGCGCACCAGCCCGAGGGCGTAGGCGGCGGAGCTCGCCTTGATCACCTGATCGCTCTCGTCCAGCACGACGGCGCACGAGCGCAGCACCGACAGCACGGTGTCCACGCCCGGCGGCAGAGCCGGCTCCTCCTGCTGGTCGCTGCGCTTGGCGGGCCGGTGTTCCTTCTCGCTCCAGCGGAAGGCGAGCGCGGCCGTGAGGCCGACCCCGAGCCCGACGAGCGCGCTCACGGAGGCGGCGGCCACGTTCACATCCATGCCAATCAGCGTAAGCGCACGCCGGTGACCAGCCGTAACCCCAGGACAATGCGCTCAGCCGCAGGTCGCCGAGAATTCACCTTCACGTCTCCGGTGATTCACTCCGGTTGCGGGCCTGGGTCGTCCGGGCAGCCCACAGTGGTACGCGAACACCCGTCCAGGAGGGATGACAGCAGCATGCGCGACTCGTACCACGAGGAACTCGACTCGATCAGCGACGGCCTGGTGGAACTGGCCCGCCTGGCCGGCTCCGCGATGGGCCGGGCGACCACGGCGCTGCTCGACGCCGACCTGGAGCTGGCGGAGAGCGTGATCGCCGCCGACGAGAAGCTGGACCAGCTCCACCACGACCTGGAGAACCGCTCCATCGCCCTGCTGGCCCGCCAGCAGCCGGTCGCCACCGACCTGCGCATCGTGGTCACCTCGCTCCGGATGAGCGCGGACCTGGAGCGCAGCGGCGACCTTGCCCGCCACGTGGCCAAGCTGGCCCGCCTGCGCTACCCGGACTCCGCCGTCCCCGCCGACCTGCACCCGATCATCCTGGAGATGGGCCAGCTGGCCCAGCGCCTGATCGCCAAGGCCGGCCAGGTCGTCGCCACCAAGGACGTCGAGGCGGCGCTCGAGCTGGAGCGCGACGACGACCGCATGGACGAGCTGCACCGCCAGCTCTTCGCCCACCTGCTGGACGACCGCTGGCACCACGGCGTGGAGACCGCCGTCGACGTCACGCTGTGCGGCCGCTACTACGAGCGCTTCGCCGACCACGCGGTCTCGGTGGCCAAGCGCGTCGTCTTCCTGGTCACCGGCGAGCACGCGGACGACTTCGTCCCGGAGCCCGGCGACTCCTGACCGTCAATCCTCCCGAGGTGGGGGCGCGCGAACGGGCGTACGGGTGTTCCCGTACGCCCGTTGACGCTCCGTACACGGGCCTCTTCACTGGGAGACAGACAGGCCTGTCGACCAGACGGGCCTGGCCAGGCACGAGGAGGACCTGTCTCGATGACCCAGACTCTCTCGAAGGCCCCGACTCCCCCGACCGCGGTCGCGGCCGCGTCACCGTCGGCCGAAGTCACCCGGCTGCCACTGCTCGCCGCCTGCGGCTGCGGCTCGGGCTGCGGCTGCGGCTGCCAGTCCGGCGGTACCTGCCAGTGCGGCGGAGGCTGCTGCTCGCACTGACGGGCCGCTCCCCTCACCGACACCTCGGAGCGTCACGCCGTCCCTGACGCCCCCTCACGACGCCGTGCGGCCCGGTCGCCCACGGCGTCGTGGCGTTTCCGGCGGGGCGCGGCCTCACGCCCGCGCTGCCGGCTCCGCGTCGTCTGGACCGGCCCGACCGCGCCGAAGACCAGCCCGAGCGGCACCAGGGCCAGTACACCGCAGATCGCCGCCCATCGCGCCCAGCCGTTCGTCCCCAGCGGCGGCCCGTCGTCCGCCCGCCCGGCGCCTCACGGCACGGACCGGACCACTGTCTCTCCCACCGCTGCCCCCTGACCGCCTGGCGCTCCTTGCTCGACGAGCCGGGACAGTAACGCAGAAGGCCCCTCACCCGCGATTGTTTCCGCAGGTGAGGGGCCCTTTTGTCCGCGAGGGCTACTTCTTCCCCTGATTCTTCACGGCCTCGATGGCCGCGGCCGCGGCGGTCGGGTCGAGGTAGCGGCCGCCCTTGGTGAGCGGCTTGAAGTCGGCGTCCAGCTCGTAGAGCAGCGGGATGCCGGTGGGGATGTTGAGGCCGGCGATGTCCTCGTCGGAGATGTCGTCGAGGTGCTTGACCAGCGCACGCAGCGAGTTGCCGTGGGCGGTGACCAGGACCGT
Organism: Streptacidiphilus neutrinimicus; assembly: GCF_000787815.1. Lineage (GTDB taxonomy): Bacteria > Actinomycetota > Actinomycetes > Streptomycetales > Streptomycetaceae > Streptacidiphilus > Streptacidiphilus neutrinimicus. The sequence continues at coordinate 25,775 of NZ_BBPO01000054.1, read as the reverse complement.
GCGTCCGGCGGCGAGGTCCGGGACGATCGCGTCGTACCAGTACGGCAGCATGCGGTGGACGACGTCCTTGAGGCACTCGGTGCGCGGGCGGATGTCCGCCGGCAGCTCGGCGTAGCGGAGGTCGTGGGCCTGGGAGTACTCGGCGTCGTCGGCGAGCGGGGGCGGCGGGGTGTCGTAGGAGCGGCGCCACAGCATGAACTGCTCCTCGCCGAACTCGGCGAGGGTCTGCGCCTTGTCCTTGCCCTGGAGCGCGCCGTAGTGGCGCTCGTTCAGGCGCCAGCTGCGGTGGACCGGGATCCAGTGGCGGTCCGCGCGGTCCAGCGCGATCTGCGCGGTGCGGATGGCGCGGCGCAGCAGGGAGGTGTGCAGCACGTCGGGCAGAAGGCCCTCGGCGGTGAGGAGTTCGCCGCCACGCACGGCCTCCTTCTCGCCCTTCTCGTTCAGGTCGACGTCGACCCAGCCGGTGAAGAGGTTCTTCTCGTTCCACTGGCTCTCGCCGTGACGGAGCAGCACAAGACGGTAGGGAGCATCAGCCATGGCCATGAGCCTAGTCGAGGTCGTAATCCGGTGGCGCAGCCGTCTCATCGCCGAGTAATGTCCCACCTGCTGATCTGACACTTACCTGCCGAGGTCGGAGCGCATATGACCACCGCTGTCCCCACCCGCCTCCCGCGACTTCGCGCCGTCCTGCGGGAATCCGTCGGCGGCCTGCCCCGCACCTACTGGTGGCTGTGGACCAGCACCCTGGTCAACCGCCTGGGCAGCTTCGTCGTCACCTTCCTCACCCTCTACCTGACCACCGACCGCGGGTACTCCCCCGCGGTGGCCGGTCTGGTCGTCTCCTCGTTCGGGCTCGGCGGCGTCTTCGGGGCGATCGGCGGCGGCGTGCTCGCGGACCGGCTCGGGCGCCGGCCGACCCTGGTCGCGGCGCAGTCGCTCGCCGCGCTGACCACCGTGCTGCTCGGCTACACCACCGAGCCGGCGCTGATCGCGCTGGTGGCCGGGCTGCTCGGGCTGACCAGCAACGCCGCCCGCCCCGCCATCTCCGCGATCATGGCCGACCTGGTGCCCGGCCCCGACCGGGTCCGCGCCTTCTCCCTCAACTACTGGGCCATCAACATCGGCTTCGCCGTCTCGGCCTCCGTGGCGGGCGTGCTCTCCTCGCACGGTTACCTGCTGCTCTTCTACGGCGACGCGATCACCACGCTGCTGTGCGCGCTCGTCGTCTTCCTCCGTATCCCGGAGACCCGCCCCGAGCGGCCGGCCCAGGCCGTCGCGCGGTCCGCCGCCCGGACCGCCGCCCAGGACGCCGCCCGGGACGCCGCGCCGCAGGAGCGGGCCGGGCTCGGCACGGTCTTCCGCGACGGTCCGTTCCTCTCGCTGGTCGGCCTCACCTTCCTGATCGCGATGACGATCGGCCTGGGCCAGGTGGCGGTGCCGGTGGTGATGGGCCGCCAGGGTTTCTCCGCGACCGACTACGGCCTGGTCGTCGCGATCAACGGCGTGCTGATCGTGCTCGCCCAGATCCCCGCCACCCGGATCATCCGCGGGCGCGGCCGCACCGGCATCCAGGTCGCCGCCTCGCTGCTGTTCGGCTTCGGCATGGCGCTGTGCGCCTTCGCGCCCGGCGCGACCTCGGGCGGCATGGCCGTCTACGCGCTGAGCGTCGCGGTCTGGACCGTCGGCGAGATCATCTGGACGCCCGTCAACCAGGCGCTGGTCGCGGAGCTCTCACCCGTCCACGGGCGCGGCCGCTACCAGGGCGCGTACTCGCTCGCCTGGCAGGCGTCCTCATTCCTGGCGCCGCTGGCCGCCGGCGGCATGCTCGCCCTCTGGGGCGCCGGTTCGGTCTGGCTCACCTGCGCGATCGTCGGCGTGGTCGCCGCCGGTGGCTACGTCCGCCTCATGCGCGGAAGCTCCGGCCGCCGCATCGAGGCCGCCCGCCTCGCCGCGGCAGCGGAGGCCCGCAAGGCCCGCGCCACAGGCCGGGACGGGGACGCGAACGACGCGGTGGGCGACGCGGTGGACGGTGTGGACGGCGCCGCGGACGCGGCCGGGAATTCGGATGCCGCCGTCGGCGCGGCCTCCTAGAGTGCCGACCATGGGACACAGCACCAGCGCGGGCAAGGCGGCGGAGAACCCGGCAGAGATCGAGATCCGTGTCGTCGGCGACGACGACCTGGCCGCCTGGGGACAGGCGCTCAACGTGGGCTTCATGCGCCCCAAGGGCGACGGCTGGGCCGACTACCACCGCGGGCGCTTCGCGCTCGGCCGCGCCCTCGGCGCGTTCGACGGCGAGCGCTGCGTCGGCACCTTCCGCAGCTTCGCGATGGAGCTGACCCTCCCCGGCGGGGCGACGGTCGTCGCCGACGCGGTCACCAACGTGACCGTCTCCGCCACGCACCGCCGCCGCGGCCTGCTCAACCGGATGATGCGTCAGGATCTCGACGCCGCCGCCGCCCGCGGCGACGCCTTCGCCATGCTGATCGCCGCCGAGTTCGGCATCTACGGCCGCTACGGCTTCGGCCCGGCCAGCGCCCAGCAGGGCAGGCGGATCGACAAGCGGACCGCCGGCGGCATCCGTGTCCCCGCCGCCTCCGACGAGGGCACGATCGAGCTGATCGGCATGGCCGAGTACCGCAGGATCGGCCCCGAGCTGCACGACCGCTTCCGCCGTACCCGCCCCGGCGCCGTCTCCCGCGACGCGTTCAAGTGGCGGCTCGACACCGGTGACATCACCCAGCCCGGCGGCAGCTTCGCGGAGCCGCTGGTCGCCCTCTACCGCGACGCGGCGGGTGTCCCCGCGGGTCTGCTCGCCTACGACGTCAGCGACGAGTGGCGCAACTGGCTGCCCAAGGACGTCACCCTCAAGGTGCGGGACTACTTCGCCGTCGACTGGGCGGCGGAGGCCGCGCTGTGGCGCTACGCCCTCGGGGTCGACTGGGTCCAGCACGTCGAGATCCGGGACCTCGCCCCCGACTCCCCGCTCCCGCTCGCCCTGCACGACCAGCGCGCCTGCGTCGACAACGGGAACAGCGCCGGGGACTTCCTCTGGGTCCGCATTCTCGACGTCCCCCAGGCCTTCTCCACCCGCACGTACGACGCGCCCGGCAGGGTCGTCCTCGAGGTCGCGGACGCCATGGGCTACACCCCGGGCCGCTTCGTGCTGGAGGCCGCCGAGGACGGCACCGGCCGCTGCGTGCCGGCTGGGCCGGACGACACGGACGTCGACTTCGCCCTGGACGTCAGCCAGTTGGCGGCGGTCTGCTTCGGGCACAAGACGCTGGCCGTGCTGGAGCAGGCGGGGCTGCTGGAGGAGCGCCGCGAGGGCGGCCTGCGCGCTGCCCAGCGGGTGCTGCGCACGGACCGGGCGCCGTGGTGCCCGGACGTCTTCTGACCTGAGGCTCCCCCAGGCCGCGGCATGGCTCCATGTCCGCGTTGCCGCGGCCCCGCGCCTCCTGCGACTACGCGCGGTCCCGCAGCCGCCGCAGCGTCAGCACGTCCTCCGCGTGGCCGAAGCCCGGGGCCGCGCTGCGGTCCGGCGTCTCCAGGATGAGCGGGACGCCGGCCGTGGCCGGGTGGCGGAACAGCTGCGCGAAGGGCTCCGCACCGATCCGGCCGTCGCCGATGTTCGCGTGGCGGTCCTTGCGCGCGCCGACGACGTCCTTGCTGTCGTTGGCGTGGATCAGCTTCAGCCGGTCCGGTCCGAACGTCTTCTCCAGCAGGTCCAGCGCCGCGAGGACGCCGCCCGGCGCGGCGAGGTCGTGGCCGGCGGCGAAGACGTGGCAGGTGTCGAGGCAGACGCCGAGGCGCGGGTGGAAGTTCAACGCCTCCGCGTACTCCGCGAGATCCTCGATCCGCGAGCAGAGCGACTCGCCCTGACCGGCCGTGGGTTCCAGCAGCAGCGGCGGCAGGTCGTCCGCCTCCGCCTGGTCCAGCAGCGGCAGCAGGTCCGCTCGCACCTGCGTCATCGCCTCCGTCCGCCGTCCCGATCCGACGGCCGAGCCGGTGTGGACGACCACACCGCGCGCCCCGATCGCGCGCCCGCGCATCAGGGAGTGTCGCAGCGACTCCGCGGAGCGCTCGCGCGTCACGGCGGTGTTCGAGCCGAAGTTGATCAGGTAGGGCGCGTGCACGTAGACGGGCAGGCCCCGCTGCTCGCACTGCTCGCGGAAGGCACGGTCCTGGGCCGGGTTCCCGGTCGGTGTGGCCCAGCCGCGCGGGTTGGCGACGAAGACCTGGACCGCCTCCGCCCCGATCCGGTCCGCGTAGGCGAGGCCGGTGCCCACGAGTCCGCGCGCGGCGACGGGCACGTGGGCCCCGATCGGATTGCGGCTGCGGCGCGGGTCAGGCTGGTCGTTCACCCGTGCAGCATGCCACGGCCGACCCGAGGCCCCGCGCCCGTCCCCGCACGGCTCGGTCACTCCGCCGCCCACGCGCGCTCAGTGCGCCGTGCTCAGGGCGCCCTGCACGAAGCGTCGCGCTCAGGGCGCCCTGCACGAAGCGTCGCGCTCAGGGCGCCGTGCACGAAGCGTCGCGCTCAGGCCGTCGCGCTCAGGCCTCGGGCTCGACGGCGACCCACAGCTCCGCGAGCGCGCCGCCGCCGTCCGGGTCCACGCCGACCTTCAGCAGCGAGGGCCCCGGCCGATGCCGGTAGGGGTTGGGCGGGAACCACTCGCTGTAGACGTCGCCCCACATCCGCTGCAGCGCGCCGGGGAACTCGCCGATCGCGGTGAACACCGCCCACAGCCCCGCCTCCTGCTCCAGCACGTCGAGCCCGGCCGCGGCCTCGCTCCGCCCGCTCTCTGGGGCGGCGACGACCGCGTGGTAGTAGTCGAGCGGGCTGCCCTCCTCGCGGTTGTCCTCGTCATGCGGCAGCGTGACGGAGATGACGCCGCTCGGCTCCTGGTCCGACAGCCCGGCGATCCTGGCCATGGTGTCCGGCTCGATCGCCTTGATCATCTCCAGGATGTGCGGGTTCACGCCCTGGTGGATCTGCGGCACGGTGGCCATCCGACCCACCACCGCGAACTGCTCCTTCGTCACGATCCGGTACTGCATGGGGCTCCTCCCCTCGACGACGAGCCGGAAGGACATCCGTGGCTGCGACTGCAGCGCGAGGCCGCCTCTGCGCGCCTCGCCCGGCCCCACCCCGTGCATCGCCCGGAACGCCCGCGCGAACGCCTCGCCGGAGCCGTAGCCGTACCGCACGGCGATGTCGAGCAGCGTGCGCTCCCCGGCCACCACCTCGGCCCCGGCCATCGTCAGCCGCCGACGCCGGACGTACTCCGACAGCGGCATCCCGGCCAACGCGGAGAACATCCGCCGCAGGTGGTACTCCGAGGTCAGCGCGATCCGCGCCAACTCCCCCACGTCGAGGGGCTCGCGGAGGTGCTCCTCGATGTACTCCAGGGTGCCGTTCAGCGACTCGAGCACCGACGTCCTTCCGTCACTCTTTCCTTGTCGTCGTCGACCCTAGGAATCCCGCGCTGCCCGGCGCCCGACTTCGTGTGCCCGCTCCGGTCGGGTCGACACCCGCGGCTCCCCGGCCGCTCAGTCCGCCTTGCGCCGCCTGCGCTTCGGCTTGGCCTCGGCCCCTGCTTCGGCGTCGGACCCGGCCCCGGCCCCGGCGTTGACGTCCGCGTCGGCCGCAGCGCGTCCCGGCGCGTTCGCGGCGGTGGTGCGGCCGATGGTCGGCAGGACGAACTCCTTGACCATGTCCACCGCGTCCCGAACCAGCGGACGGAACACCCGGTAGCGCGAGAGGGCGACGATCTTGGCGACGAACGGGGAGCAGCGCTGCACGAAGGCGCGGGTGCGTTCGGTGTCGTCGGTGCGATCGAAGACCCAGTACAGCACGACGACCATGAGGTGCAGCCAGAGCAGGTCGGGCAGCAGCTCGTCCAGCTCCGGATCGATCTTCGGGGCGAGGTCCGAACCGTCCAGCACCTCGCGGAAGAGCTGGACGGCGGTGGCGCGGGCCGGGTGGGACTCGTTGGAGAAAGGGCTCAGGGCGCTGTTCGGGTCGGCCGCCGTCCGGAAGAACTGGGCCGCGAACTCGTGGTACGGCTCCGCGCAGTCGATCCAGGACTCCAACGCGATGGCCAACCGCTCCGCGAAGGCGGTCCTGCCCTGCATCCGGGCGCGGGCGTCGGCCAGGTGCTCGCGCGTCATCCGGTCGTAGAACCCCTGAATCAGGAATTCCTTGCCCTCGTAGTAGTAGTACGCGTTGCCGACCGAGACCCCCGCCTCCGCGGCGATCGCCCGCATCGTGGTCTTCTCGTAACCCCGCTCCTTGAAGAGCCGCATCGCGGTCTCCAGGATCAACGCACGCGTACGCTCGCTCTTCGCCGTCTTCGCGCTCTCGACGGGGAGTGCGTGCGCAACGGGCGGTGCGCCCTCGGCGGCGGGCTGGGCAGGCTGGTCGTCGGTCACGGACCGAGGCTATCCGGACCACGCACGGCCCCGACCGCCGCACGAGCGACCCCGACGCCGGCTCATATCTCCATCAACTTTGTCGTGGGTCGTCCCCGCCCGGGGCACAGTGCTTTCACGAAGCGACGCAAGGGGGAGCGAAAAGATGCTGACGTTGAGTCTCGTGATCGTGGTCGTGTGCGCGGCGGTGGTGGTGGGCGGTCTGATCCGCGTCGCCTCGGGGCGCGGCTCCGCGCCGACCCGCCGTTCGGGCGCACCGGGGTCGGTGCGGCGCGACGGCCTCGCGTACCTGCCGGAGCCGGACCCCGGCCAGGCAACTCAGACGGACGCCGGACACAACGGCCACCACCACAGCCACCACTGCGGCCACCAGTCGTGGGACGGCGGCAGCCACCACGGCGGGCACCACTCATGGGACGGCGGCGGGCACCACGGCGGACATCACGACGGCGGCTCGTCCTGGTCCGGCTCGTCCGGCTCCTCCGACTTCGGAGGCGGCGGCCACCACCACGGGTGACGGCCGACGGGCGGCGGCATGCCGAGGCGGCGAGGGGCCGGGGGCAATCGCCACCCGGCCCCTCGCCGCGTTCAGCCCACCTCGGGGTCAGATCGCGCCGATCCGGCTCGTCTCCCACAGCACCAGCGCGACCAGCGCCGCACAGACCAGCACCACCGCGCCCGCCTGCACCCACGGTCGCGCCTTGCCGCGCGGCGCGAAGGCGAAGCCGGTGCCGACGGCGAGGCCGGCGAGCAGGCCGCCGAGGTGGCCCTGCCAGGAGTCGAAACCGGCGGAGACCACCATCCAGATCACGAACATGACCAGCAGCCCGTTACCGCCCAGCGGGTCGTTGCGCAGCCGACGGCTCATGACCCAGTAGCCGCCGACGAGGCCGAAGATCGCCCCGGACGCGCCGATCGCCAGCGAGTCCGGCGCCAGCACGTAGGCGACGGTGGAGCCGCCGACCGCTGCGACCAGGTAGAGCGCGACGTATCGGGCCCGCCCCAGCTGCGCCTCCATCACCGGGCCGAGCCGCCACAGCCACATCATGTTGAACAGGATGTGCGTGATCCCGAGCAGCCCCTGCGAGGGCAGCATGTGCAGGAACGCGGAGGTCAGCAGCCGGTACCACTCGCCGTGCGCGACGCCCGCGGCGTGGAAGCCGTCCGGCACCGTGCCCGTCCACGTGTAGGCCCGGCCGTCGGAGCCCATCATGCCGCGGCCCATCTCGGAGAACCGGTCGATGAGCGTGTTGTCCCGCAGCTCCCCGGCGAACGCCAGCACGTTGAGCAGGATCAGCGTGATCGTCGCGGTCGGCCGCGCACCGGCGATGCGCCCGCCGAAGACCGTGCGCGCCTGCCGCTGCGACTTCACGCCCTCCTTGACGCAGTCGGGACAGTGGAACCCGACGGAGGCCGCCCGCATGCAGTCCGGACAGATGAACTGGTCGCAGCGGGTGCAGCGGACGTAGCACTCCCGGTCGGCGTGGCGGTAACACGTCGTCACCGCGGAAACCGGCGGACGTGCGTCCGAAGGCCCGGACTGGGCGGGGATGGGAGCGGCCTGCCCCTCCCCGACGGTGGAGGGCGCGTTCTCCTGGTGCTCCATGGGGCGTGCTGCTCCACTCCGTGCGGTCGGCGGTCGAACGCTGTGGAGGGTAGCGAAGCCGCCACCACCACGGAAGCCGCGCAGGTGCGGCCCGGAGGTCGGCGGGCCGCGCTCGGAGGCCGGCGGCCCGCGGGGGAGGCAGCCCCAGGGTCGGCGGCGCCGGGGAGAAGCCGCGAGCGTCAGCGGAGCCGGTACTCGTACGGCGTCGTCGTCGCGAGCTGGGCGAAGCCGAGCCGGGCAAGGATCGGGCGGCTCTGGTCGGAGGCGTCGACGAACAGGTAGCGGTAGCCGCGTTCCACCGCCGCCCGCGCGCGGGACGCGATCAGCGCGCGGTAGATCCCGCGCCCGCGCCACTCGGCGACGGTGCCGCCGCCCCAGAGGCCGGCGAAGTCCGTGCCCTCGGCGAAGTCCATCCGGGCGGCACAGACGGGCCGCTCCCCGGCCATCGCGACCAGGGCCAGCACGCTCTCGGGCGCGGCCTCCACCTGCGCGAGCAGACGCGTCGTCACCCGGGCCCCGGTCCCGGGGCTGAACGCCTGGTCGTGGACGGCGCCCACGAGGGCCGCGCCGTCCGCGTCGGTGACGGGCGCCAGCACCACTCCCTCGGGGAGCGGCGCCTCGATCGCGGCGATCTCCTCGGCGTCGGCGACCATCAGCGCCTCCGGCTCACCGGCCTCGAACCCCGCCGCCACGAGCCGCGCCCCCAGGTCACGCGGGCGGTCATGGCTGTACAGCTTCCACTCGAAGCTCTCCACGTCCGGCCGCGCCCCGTACGCCGCCACCTGCCGCGCGATCGCGGCGTCGGCGCTCCCCTCGTCCAGACCGGACCAGAGGACGCCGTTCCACATCTCCCCCGGCCCGGCCTGCCGCACCACGTCCCCGTCCCGCTCCACCCGGGTCAGCGCGTGGTCGGGCCGCGCCTCCCGCCGCATCTGCCGATCGAAGAGCGCAAGGGTCAGGTCGTCATCCATGCGGGCAAGAGCAACATACGTCCGCTGAACTGGGCAAACGTTTTTGCCATGCCGGATGCGCCCGACGTCGCGCCGCGACACGCGGCGACACGCGCGTGCGCGAGTTAGCAGCCTGCTTGCAATTGCAAGCAGGGCGGGGCAGCATGGGGGCATGGCCTCACTGAACGTCGGGTCGCTCGGCGAGTACATCCGGGAGCAGCGGCGGCATGCGCAGTATTCGCTGCGTCAGCTCGCGGATGCCGCAGGGGTGTCGAACCCGTATCTGTCGCAGATCGAGCGCGGGCTGCGGAAGCCCAGCGCGGAGATCCTGCAGCAGATCGCCAAGGCGTTGCGGATCTCCGCGGAGACCCTCTACGTGCAGGCGGGGATTCTCGAGGAACGCGAGGAGCACGGGCTCGGGCTGCGGACGGCGATCCTCGCCGACCCGCTGATCAACGAGCGGCAGAAGCAGGCGCTGCTCGCCGTGTACGACACGTTCCTCAAGGAGAACGACGTCCAGCCACACACCGCCCGACCAGGGGCCGGGGACACCGACCCGAACGAGCCACAGACCCTCGAAGAGTACGCACAGAAGGGGAGGATTTCCGATGGCGATCGCTGAGGACCTCCGCAAGACCCTGTCCGACCCGACCCCTCTCTACGCGCTCGCCGGCGCCGGCGACCTGGCCGTGGAGAAGCTCAAGACCGTTCCCGAGCTCGCCGCCGCGATCGCCGGGGACCGCAAGGCCGCGCAGGAGAAGGCCGCCGCGCGTCTGGGCGAGGCCCAGACGCGGCTGAACGGGGCACAGGCGAAGGTCACCGAGGCCGTGCAGACCCTGCCGACCGACCTGAAGTCGCTGCAGGAGAAGGCCCAGGGCCTGGCCCTGCAGAGCGTCGGCCGCGCGGCGGAGTTCGCCGTCAAGGCGCGCGAGGCGTACGACGAGCTCGCCACCCGCGGCAAGCTCGTCGTCGACCGCCAGTTCAACGGCGCCGGCGACGAGGCCGAGGCGGAGCCCGCCATCGAGGCGGCGAACGGCCACACCGCGCCGGTCGCCAAGGCGGACGTCTTCGCGGCCGAGACCGAGGAGCCGAAGGCCACGGCGGAGGCCCCCGCCTCCGACGCCGAGGCGCCCGCGGCGAAGCCGGCCCGGAAGTCCACCGCGCGCAAGCCGCGCGCGAACGGCTGAGGGACTGCCGAGCGCACACCGGAACGGGCGGGATCCGTCGAATCGGCTGGGGCACGTCTCGCGTGCCCCAGCCGTTCTCATGGCACGATGAGCCCGTCACCAGGATGCTCACGCAACGAGGAGTGGCGATGAACCAGCTGGCCGCCTACGGGACGCTCACGGACGCGTTCGGCACGCTCCTGGGCTGGGTGATGCTGGCGCTTCTGGCGTTCAAGGTGTTCACCCTGATCGACGCGGCCTTCCGCCGCGAGGACGCCTACCGCGCCGCCGACAAGCAGACCAAGCCGTTCTGGCTGATCATCCTGGCCATCGGCGCGGCTGTCAGCTTCGTCCCCGGCCTGGGGCTCTTCCTCGGCCTGATCGGCCTGGTCGCCTCGATCGTCTACATGGTGGACGTACGGCCCGCGATCAAGCGAGTCACACCGCCCCGGGGCGGCCGGAAGGGCCAGAAGAAGCACGATCACATGGGGCCGTACGGGCCTTGGTGAGCAGCAGCACCGCGACGTCGTCGGCGAGCGCGCCGCCGTTGAGGTCCTCGACCTCGGACATGGCGGTGTCGATCAGCCGCGCGTCGCGCAGGCCGCCCTGCTGGTGGTGGTCGCCGATCATGTCGATCAGCCCCTCCTGACCCAGACGGCGGGTGCCGGCGCCTATCCGGCCCTCGATCAGGCCGTCGGTGTAGAGCATCAGCGCCCAGTCCTCGCCCAGCTCGACCTTGGCGGGCGGCCAATGGCCGTGGCCGTCGGCGAGCAGACCGAGCGCGGGGCCGGCCTCCTCGAAGGGCAGCAGTACGGGCGAGCGCTGCTCGCGCAGCAGCAGCGGTGCCGGGTGGCCCGCCAGGTGCAGCTCCGCCAGGTCCGCGTCCGGGCGGATGGCGAGCATGCACAGCGTCGCGAAGATCTCCTCGCTGCGCCGCTCGTGCTCCAGCACCCGCTGGAGGTTGGAGAGCAGCGCCTCGCCGGTCAGGCCGGCGAAGACCAGGGTGCGCCAGGCGATCCGCAGCGCGACACCGAGCGCCGCCTCGTCGGGGCCGTGGCCGCAGACGTCGCCTATGACGACGTGGACCGTGCCGTCGGCGGTACGGACGGCGTCGTAGAAATCGCCGCCGAGCAGGGCGCGGCGGCGGCCGGGTCGGTAGCGGGCCTGGAAGGTGAGACCGGAACCGTCCAGGAGCGGCGTGGGCAGCAGGTGGCGCTGCAGGCGGGCGTTCTCCTGACCGCGCAGCTCCGCCTCGACCAGGCGGCGCTGGGACTCGTCGGCGCGCTTGCGCTCCACGGCGTAGCGCACGGCCCGGGTCAGCAGCCGCCCGTCCATCTCCTGCTTGACCAGGAAGTCCTGGGCGCCGGCCGCGACCGCGGCCGCGCCGAGCTGGACGTCGACCGTGCCGGTGACGGCGAGGACGGCCGTGTGCGGCGCGCGGCGCAGCAGGGTGCGGATGTCCTCCAGGCCGCTCGAATCCGGCAGCTCCAGGTCGAGAAGGACGCACGCGGTGTCGTGGCTGAGCAGCGGCAGGGCCTCGGCGAGGCTGCGCGCCCAACGGAAGGCCACCTCGGAACCGAGCTCGGCCAGCAGGTTGCGGACCGACTCCGCACCTGCGTCGTCGTCCTCGATCAGCAGCACCGAGAGCGGCGGGGTGGCCCCGGCCGGACGCGGGTGCGCGGCGAGGTTGGCCGGGTGCGCGGACGCGGCGCCGGCGCGGGCCGCACCCGCACGAGCAGCCTCGGCACGGGCCTTGGCGGCGCGCGTTTCGGCAGCATGCGCCTCGTCCGTACGCGTCGCCTCGGTGGCCGCGCCGACCTTGGCGGAGGCGGCGTCGGAAAGGCGCGGACGCGGTATCGGCGCGCCTGTGGAACGCTGTTGACCGGCTGCACTGGAAGCAGCTCCGGCATGGGCGGACATCGGCTACCTCCCTCCCTCCGAGTCGGTAACGGCTGGGCGGCGTGCGCAGTGCCCACCCAACACCATGTTCTGTCGGCATCCTCGCGACCCGTACGTGAGCTCCACGAAGCCTCCCCATCCCCGTGGCACCCGGGTGACGCCCACGGTGGCTCCTTGGGGGCCCAGATCCCGTACCCCGCTTGGGCGGTATCGCGGATGCGGAGGCGCCACGGGCCTGGATACGGTGCGAACGGCTGAAGGGAGCCCGTGATGGAGATCACGCTGATCGAGGGTGACATCACCCAGCAGCAGGTGGACGCGATCGTCAACGCGGCGAACTCCTCGTTGCTGGGCGGCGGCGGGGTGGACGGCGCGATCCACCGGGCCGGCGGCCCGGAGATCCTCGCGGAGTGCCGCGCGCTGCGCGCGGGCCACTACGGCAAGGGCCTGCCGACCGGTCAGGCGGTGGCCACCACGGGAGGCCTGCTGGCAGCCCGTTGGGTGATCCACACCGTGGGCCCCGTCTACCCGCACCCGCAGGACGCGGCGACGGAGGTGGCCCGGCGGACGGAGCTGCTCGCCTCGTGCTATCGCGAATCGCTGCGGATCGCGACGGAGTTGGGCGCGCGGAGCGTGGCCCTGCCGGCGGTCTCGACCGGCGTCTACGGCTGGCCGATGGAGAGCGCGGCGCGGATCGCGCTCGGCGAGACGATGGAACTGGGGAGGACGGGGGGCCTGGGCGAGGCGCTCGACGAGGCCAGGTTCGTGCTGTTCGGAGCGGACGCCTACGGCGTCTTCGAGCGGGTGTTGCAGGAGTTGTCGCACGGACCCATGGTGGACTGATGGTGCGTCAATCCACCATGGGTATTCGATAGCTCGTTCGAGTGAACTTACTGTTTGCGATCTCGTCAGTCGGGTCGGAGCACGCCCAGAATGGGCATCGAGCCGGCGGCGGCCAGCTCCACCACCCCACCGGGGTGCGGAGCCTGGATGATCGCCCCGTCGCCGACATAGAGCGCGACGTGCGTCGCGCCCCGGAAGTAGACGATGAGATCGCCGGGCCGCAGGTCGGCGACGGACACATGACGCAGCCGCGCCCACTGGTCCTGCGAGGTCCGAGGGATGTCGACGCCGGCGGCCTGCCAAGCCCGCATGGTCAGCCCCGAGCAGTCGAAACTCCTCGGCCCCGTGGCGCCCCACAGATACGGCTTGCCGATCTGCGCGACGGCGTAGCCGATGGCCGCCTGCGCGGCCCCGGTCGCCCGCCGGGCGAGCTCGGCGGCCGGGAGCGAGCCGCGCCACGCCATCTGGGCGGCGTACGCGGTCTGCGCCTGGAGCTGCTGCAGCTCCGCGAGTTCGGGGCCGGAGAGGGAGGCGAGCAACGCCCGGGCGCGGGCGAGGCGCGCCTTGATGTCGGCGACGGAGCCGGCCGCGGCGCTTTGTTCCTTGGCCAGCGCCTCCCAGGCCGCGGTGGCCTGCTCGCCGTCGGCGGTGAGCGCGGCCTTCGCCTGCCGCAGTTGCGCGAGGGTGGTCGCGGCGGACGTCAGCGCCTGCGAGGCGAGGGGCAGTTGTGTGAGGTACTGCTCCGGGTCCTGGGCGAGCAGGAGTTGCAGCGTCTGGTTCCCGTCGAGGGCGTCACCGTTGTACTGGCCCGCGGCGATCTGCCCCACGAGGGAGGTGAGCTGATCCACCTGCGCCTGCTCGGCGACGATAGCTTGGGCGAGCGCGAGGATCCGCGCCTGCTGCGCGGCGATGGCCTGCGTCGCGGCGTCGTAGGCCGCGGTCGCGCTCTCAGCCTGCTGGTAGAGGGAGGCGATCTCCGCCTGCAGCGCGGCGAGCCGCGAGACGTGGCCCTCGGGAGCGGAGGCGGGGGCGGCTTGGGCGGGGGCGGCCTGGGCCCACGGCGCGCCGACGGAGCCCAGCGCGAATGCGGCACAGGCAAGGAGGGCGAGGTTCCACCGACGGGTGCGTGGCACGGCAGCCTCCTGGTCCCATCCGATTCTGACGATACGTCAGATAGATTGCTGGGATGGTGCCACGGGATGGTGCACTTCGCCAGGGGCGCGAGACCCGGCAGGCGGGTCCGGCCGGCGCGGCGGGGGTCCGGCCAGCGCAGCGGGGGTCCGGCCGGCGCGGCGGCGCGTGACTGGTCGGTGGTTCAGCTCGGGGCGACGGCGTCCCAGCGGAGGGTGAGTTCGCCCAGGCGGTGGCGGGCCCGGGTGTCGGTGAGGGGCCAGGACTCCGCGACGGCGCGGGTCGTGGCCAGCCAGCGCTGGCGGACGCCGAAGTCCGCGTAGGGCGCCGCTGCCGCCCAGGCGTGGTCGAGGTCGCGGAGGAGGGCGTGGACGGGCTCGCCGGGGACGTTCCGGTGGATGAGCGCCTTCGGCAACCGCTCCGCCAGGTCCGACGGGCGTTCGAGCGAGGCGAGGTGCGCGGAGAGGGTGAGCGTGCGGGGCCCCTCGGGGCCGAGCGCGACCCAGGCCTGCTTGCGCCCGATCTCGTCGCACGTGCCCTCGACGAGCAGCCCGTCGGGGGCCAGCCGCGCGCACAGGCGCTGCCACGCCGCCGTGACCTCGTCCTCGTCGTACTGGCGGAGCACGTTCGCCGCACGGATCAGCAGCGGACGCTCGCCACCGTCGAGCGGGACCTCGAAGCCGCCGCGGCGGAAGGTGAGCGCAGGCGGGCGGGCCACCCTCTGCGCTGCCGCGACGCGGTCCGGTTCGATCTCGATGCCGACCATGCGGACGTCGGCCCGGACCTCCCGCAGGCGGTCGAACAGCTCCACGGCCGTCCACGGCGCCGCGCCGTAGCCGAGGTCGACCACCACGGGCCCTGCGGGGGCGTGCCGCAGGGCGGGGGCGAGCGCGTGGGCGATCCAGCGGTCCTGGCGGCGGAGCCGGTTCGGGTTGGTGGTGCCCCGGGTGACCGCGCCGACCGGCTTCCCGCTCTTCGCCGCTCTCGCTCCCGCCGCCGCACTCATGTCACGCAGCGTATCCGGGCGACCGCCCGCTCAGCACCCCGGGTGAGCACCCCGGTACCGTGGAGGGCGGGCGGGAATCGCTGGGCCGACAGTCCGGTTGCACCAGTGTTGAAGGACGAGCAGGACGGCCCAGGACCGGAAAGAGGACGAGCGGTGACCCATCAGCCCGCCCGAGTCGCCATGCTGAGCGTGCACACCTCCCCCCTCCATCAGCCGGGGACCGGCGACGCGGGGGGCATGAACGTCTACATCGTGGAGTTGTCCAAGCGCCTCGCGGAGCTCGGCACCGAGGTGGAGATCTTCACCCGCGCCACGGCGTCCGAGCTGCCGCCCCTGGTGGAGCTCGCGCCCGGCGTGCTCGTGAGACACGTCACAGCCGGACCGTACGAGGGGTTGCTGAAGGAGGACCTGCCGGCCCAGCTCTGCGCGTTCACTCACGGGGTGCTGCGCACCGAGGCCGGGCACCGGCCCGGCCACTACGACGTCGTGCACTCGCACTACTGGCTGTCCGGCCAGGTCGGCTGGCTGGCCGCGGACCGCTGGGGCGTGCCGCTGGTGCACACCATGCACACCATGGCCAAGGTCAAGAACGCGTCCCTCGCGGCAGGCGACACGCCGGAGCCCGCGGCGCGCGTCATCGGCGAGTCGCAGGTCGTCGCCGCGGCGGACCGGCTGATCGCCAACACCGACGAGGAGGCCCAGCAGCTCACGGAGCACTACGGCGCCCTGCGCGGGCAGCTCTCCGTCGTCCACCCGGGCGTGAACCTGGAGGTCTTCCGTCCCGCGACGGCCTCCCCGACCGGGCCCGTCGGGGACGCGGTCGCCGATCCGGCCGCCGAGGCCGCCCAGGTGCGGGCGATCCGCGCCCGTCTGGGTCTACCGCAGGACGCGGTGGTGCTGCTCTTCGCCGGGCGAATACAGCCGCTCAAGGCCCCCGATGTGCTCGTCCGCGCAGTCGCGCAGCTGCTGGACGAATCCCCCGAACTGCGCGAACGCATCGTCGTCCCGATCGTGGGCGGCCCCAGCGGCAGCGGCCTGGCCAAGCCCGAGGCGCTGCAGAAGCTCGCCGCGCAGCTCGGTGTCTGCGACGTGATCCGCTTCCAGCCGCCGGTCGGGCAGGCCGAGCTCGCCGACTGGTACCGCGCGGCGACGGCCCTGGTGATGCCCTCCTACAGCGAGTCCTTCGGCCTGGTCGCCCTGGAGGCGCAGGCATGCGGCACTCCGGTGGTCGCGGCGGCGGTCGGTGGCCTGCCGGTCGCGGTCCGCGACGGCGAGACCGGCTTCCTCGTCCAGGGGCACGACCCCCGCGCCTGGGCCCGGACGCTGCGGCGCTTCGTGGACCACCCCGAGTTGGGCGCCCGGATGGGCGCGGCGGCCGCGCGCCACGCCCGCGCGTTCGGCTGGGGCACGGCCGCCCGCGCCACCGCCGAGCTGTACGCCGACTCCATCGCGCGGACGCGCGCCGCGCAGGCACGCGGGATGGCGGCGGCGACGGCGCGGTGACCGCGCGGTAACGTGCCCGGCATGGGTGAAGAGATCAGCCGCGAGGGTGTCGCCGAGGTGCTGCGCACGACGCTGGACGAGTCCGGCGTCGCCTGGGACCAGCCCTCCGGCGACCCTTGGACATTCGTGGCCCAACTGCCGGGCACGCGCAAGCTGTCGACGACGTGCTCGCTGCGCGTGGGCGAGCAGACGCTGTCGCTGAACGCGTTCGTGGTGCGGCGGCCGGACGAGAACTTCGAGGAGTTCTTCCGCTGGCTGCTGGAGCGGAACACCCGCATCTACGGGCTGAGCTATGCGCTGGACCGCCTCGGGGATGTCTACCTGGTCGGCCGGCTGCCGCTGGCCGCGGTGACGGCGGACGAGATCGACCGCCTGCTGGGGACGGTCCTGGAGAACGCCGACGAACCGTTCAACCAGCTCCTGGAGCTGGGCTTTGCGACGGCCATCCGCCGCGAGTGGGAGTGGCGCGTCAAGCGCGGCGAGTCCACCCGCAACCTGGAGGCCTTCGGCCGCATCACCGGCGCCGAGGACTAGCCGCGCCGAGGGCTTCTCCGAACGCCCGCGCCGCCGCGCCCGGAGGCGGGGGATCCCGTCGCGAGGGTCGAAAGCAAGGGTCGAAAGCGTGCGCGGACCGCCGCGCGCTGCCCACGCAACGCGCCCGCCCCCGCCACCGCGTAGCGCAGGCGTTCCCGCACCGGCCGCCGTGTCAGGCGGCGACAGATCGGGAGGAGCATGCCCCGGAGACATGCGGCTGCCTCCGGGGGTGCGCCTGCGGCCGCGCGCCGCGCTGTCGCTAGAAGGCCGCGCGGACCTCGCCGACGGGGAGGCCGCCGCCGAGGAGGGGGGAGGCCGCGATGCGGGAGAGGGTGTCGTCCTCGGTGGTGACGCCCATGCGGCGGAGCGCCGCGGCGAGGACGGGGCCGAGGGCCCGCTTCGCGCCGTCGTCGATCTTGAAGGCGAGGGCGCGGCCGTCCGGGAGCGCCACGGCCTGGACGGACTCCGCGCCCATCTTGGCCATCGCGCCGGGGACCGCGCGCATCAGCCAGGTGTCGATGCGGCGGGTGCCCGCGACGTACTCCGGGTGGGCGCGCATAGCGTCCGCGACGCGGCGCTGGGGGGTGCCGGGGTCGGCCAGGACGTGCGCGCGGAAGGCGCGCGCCAGGCCGATCAGGCTGATGGCCATCAGCGGCGCTCCGCAGCCGTCGACGCCGACGGCGGCGACGGACTCGCCGCTCAGCTCCTCCAGCGCGGCCCGGGCCTCCACCTGCACGGGGTGGTCCTCGGCGAGGTAGCTCGCGGTGTCCCAGCCGTTGCGGACGCAGGCGGCGAGCATCGCCGCGTGCTTGCCGGAGCAGTCCATCAGGATGCGCTCACGCTGTCCGCCGGCGCGTATCCAGGCCTCGGCCTCCTCCTCGTCCAGGGAGAGCGAGGGGGGCGTCTGGAGTGCGGACTCGTCGAGGTCGGCCGAGGCGAGGATCTTCCGCACCGCGTCGAGGTGAAACGTTTCGGCGGAGTGGCTCGCCGCGGCGAGGGCCAGGAACGCGCCGTCGAGGTCCAGGCCGGTCCGGAGCACCGCGGTGGCCTGCATGGGCTTGTTGCTGGACCTCGGGAAGACGGAGCGCTCAGGGGTCCCGAGGGCGAAGTCGACGCCGCCGTCGGCGGCGAGGATCACCAGCGAACCGCGGTGGTGGCCCTCGACGAAGCCGGAGCGGACCACCTCGGCCAGAACCGGCAGGTCAGCGACGGCGGATGCGGATGCAGTGGGAGCAGACATGTGGGTGTGCCTTGGAGCCTTCCAGGGAGCCCGACCCCGGTTGGGGGCGCTCCCGGCCGAAGGCTGGGGGAAGGTCACCCACCGGAGAGCAGGTCGTCGACGCGTGCTTCCCCTTCACGGTACCTGCGGGCGATCTCCGCGCTGCACTCGTCCACCGTCCGCTGCAGCCGGTGACGCCGTCGGGAGATGCCGCGCTCGTGCGCGGTGAGCCTGCGGCAGGCGGCGACGAGCTGCTCGTCGCTCTGCCCGGTGAGGTCCGCGAGCCGGGCGTCGCCCATGAGTTCGTCCGCGAGCGCGCGGTACTGACGGGTGCTCGGGGTCGAGACCGTCAGGTGCCGGGCCGAGGTGCGGATCTGCGACGGGATGTCGGCGAGGATCTCGGGCAGATGCTTCAGCAGCGTGTCCGCCGGCTCCTCGGCCACCGCGCTGCGACGGTGGAGCTCGGCGCGCAGGATGTCGACCCGGCCCTGGAGCAGTCGGCGCAGGTAGGAGAGGTCGGCCTCCTCCTGCTGAGCCTCGCGGCGCAGCGTGCGCAGCTCGTCCATCTTCAGCCCGGCGAGGCCGGTCCCGGGACCGGCCTCCGCCCGGGGCGCAACGGCCTGGGCGGTGACCGCCCAGGGGGCCCCACCGGACCCGGCCGTGACAGGGCCGACCGCGGAGGGCCCCGGCCCGGGAGGTGCAGCGAGCTCGTCTTGGTGTCCCACGGGTGCATCGTGCCACCGTCGGTCGAAGGTTCGTCGTCGCCTGCACCCGATCGGGCCCGTGGCGAATCGCGGTGGTAAATACGACCGCCGCATATCCCCAGCGCACGGCCCTGGCACCGCCGAGGCAGGGGCGCACGGACACACAGCGCACGCCCCCTGGACCGGCGCTGTGCGGGCGTGCCGGAGAATGGGGGCATGCGTGCAGTGGCTCAGCGGGTGACCGAGGCAAGCGTGACCGTCGACGGGGAGGTCGTCGGCTCCATCCTGGGGCCGGGCCTGTGCGTCCTGGTGGGCGTGACCCACGAGGACACCCCGGAACAGGCGGCGCTGATGGCGCGCAAGCTGTGGTCGCTCCGCATCCTCGAGGGCGAGAAGTCCTGCTCCGACCTGAACGCACCGCTGCTGGTCATCAGCCAGTTCACCCTCTACGGCGACGCCCGCAAGGGGCGCCGCCCCACCTGGAACGCGGCGGCGCCCGGCCCGGTGGCCGAGCCTCTGGTCGACGAGGTCGTCACTCAGCTCCGCGCGCTGGGCGCGACCGTCGCCACCGGCCGCTTCGGGGCGGACATGAAGGTGTCGCTCACGAACGACGGCCCGTTCACGGTGCTGCTGGAGTTCTGACCCCGCAGCCCGATCCGGGGCCGCCGCCGAGCACCCGGTCAGGCGCTCACGCCTCGACGATCAGCTCCTGGGACGCCGCCACCGTACCCGCCAGCAGCGGGGCGTCCGGCGACGTGTTGCGCTTGATCAGGCCGAGGGCGATCGGGCCCAGCTCGTGGTGCCGGACCGCCGTCGTGACGAAGCCGACCGGGCGGCCGGCGGGGCCGTCGGCGGCCAGGCGCACGGGGTCGCCGTGCGAGGGCAGGGACTCCTCGCTGCCGTCGAGGTGCAGGAAGACGAGGCGGCGCGGGGGGCGGCCGAGGTTGTGCACCCGGGCGACCGTCTCCTGGCCTCGGTAGCAGCCCTTCTGCAGGTGGACGGCGGTCTCCAGCCAGCCCAGCTCATGCGGAATGGTGCGGTGGTCGGTCTCGAAGCCAAGACGCGGTCGGTGGGCCTCGACGCGCAGCGCCTCGTAGGCCCACAGGCCGACCGCCGGTCCGAGGCCCACGACCGCGTCGGCGAGGGCCTCACGCCGCACGAACAGGTCGCGGCCCTCCGCGAGCCGGCGCACGGCGACGGCCTCCGGGACGTCCGGACCCTCGGCGCCCGCCGCGTGGACGACGGCGTACCGGTCGGTCGCGTCGGCGACCTCGACCTGGGCGAAGAACTTCATCTTCTGCAGGTAGGCCACCAGCTCCCCGGTCGTCCCGGGCTCGACGTGGATCCACACCGTGGCGCCGTCGTCGACCAGGTACAGGGCATGCTCGATGTGGCCGTGCGGGGAGAGGATCAGTGCCTCGGTGGCGCGGCCCGGCGGGAGCTCGCTGACGTGCTGCGTCAGCAGCAGGTGCAGCCAGCTCAGCCGCTCCGGGCCGGAGACGGTCACGACGCCGCGGTGTGAGAGGTCGACGAAGCCGTGGCCGGAGGCCAGGGCGCGCTGCTCACGGAAGAGGTCGCCGTAGTGCGCGGCGACGCCCGCGTCCACCCCGTCGGCCTGGACCGCGCCGGGCAGGCGGTCGAGCAGCGGGCTGCGGTAGGCGGCCCCGGCGGCCGGGCTGGTCTCGGTGGTCACGCGTCGTTCTCCTGAGCCTGGTGGGCCTGGTGGGTCTGGTGGGCCTGTTGGTCCTGGTGCGCCTGGGCCTTCGCCGTGCAGGAGGCGCAGCGGCCGAATATGGCGAAGTGCTTCATGTCAGTGTCGAAACCATGCGCGCGCCGCAGGGATTCCACGAACGGCCCGGCCATCGCGACGTCCGTCTCGATGACCGTGTCGCAGTCCCGGCAGACCAGGTGCATGTGCTGGTCGCGGCTGGCCAGGTGGTAGGTCGGCGCGCCGTGGCCGAGGTGGGCGTGGCTGACCAGGCCCAGCTCCTCCAGCAGGTCCAGGGTGCGGTAGACGGTGGAGATGTTCACCCCGGCCGCGGTGCGGCGCACCGCCGTGAGGACCTCCTCGGGGGTGGCGTGCTCAAGGTCGTCGACGGCCTGCAGCACAAGCTGCCGCTGCGGCGTGAGCCGGTACCCGCGCCGGCGCAGGTCCGTCTGCCAGTCGATGCCACTGCCGCTGCTCACAAGAAACAAACCCCTGTCTGGTCCGTCTGGTCCGCGAACGCGAAAGTCCCGTACCCCCGAGTCTAGGGGGGTACGGGACTTCGGCCGTGGGGCTGCGGTGGCCGGTGGGACGGCTCAGCGGAAGAAGGCGATGCCGTCGTCCGGAAGGTCCGCGATGTCCTCGATCAGCTTGGCGGGGCTGAGCACCTTCTTCAGCTGCGCGGACATGTAGGGCCGCAACGGGACCTCGGGGGCGGCCTTCTCGCCGACCCACATCAGGTCCTCGTTCACGTAGCCGTACAGGCGCTTGCCGCCGGTGTACGCGGGCGCGCCCTCGATGCGGGCCACCGCGTCCGTGGCGATGTCGATCTGCGGCTTGCCGTCCGCCAGCTCGCCGTACCAGATCTCGACGGTGCCGTCGTCGCGGACCGAGGAGACCTCGATCTCACGCACGCCGGAGGTGCCGTGGGCGTTGCCCGTCACGCGCCAGAAGCCGAATTCGCTCTCCAGCGGGCGGACCTTCTCACCCTGCTCGTCCAGCACCCAGCTGCGCGAGCGGAACTCGAGGAAGGGGCGGCCGTCGTGCCGGAAGATGATCTCCTGGCCGAAGTTGCACTTCTCCTCGACAGGGTTCGTCTGACCGGGAAGCGGCTCGAAGACGCCCGCGCCCTCCCAGGTGCCCAGCAGGAAGGCCAGGGAGACGACGTCCTTGTGCAGGCCGGAGGGGATCTCGATCATGTTCAGCGCTGACCCTGGTAGAGCTTGGTGACGGAGTAGTACGCGAACCACACGATGGCGACCGCGATGACGCCGAGGAGGGTGTCGAAGAAGATCTCAAGGGCAGACATTGCGCGTCCTCACCAGTGGGGAAAGCATTCCTGCGCGGCAGTCTAGTAGTCCGGACCCCGACGCTCATGGTGAGGCCCGCCATACGAGAGTCGGCGGACCGCTCAGTGGGACCGGGGCTGGCGCGGGCGCCTGGGCCCGGGGACGCGCCGGCTGACCGAGGGGTCGTCCCACCACACGTCGTCGGGGCCGCGCCGGTTGGCGACGATGGCGGCCACGGGCGGGATGACCATGGCCACCAGGCTCATCACCACGGCCGCCGGGACGGACCACAGGCGCACCACGTTCCACGCCAGCAGGATCAGGACCACACAGATCCCCATCAGCGCGTAGTACCAGTGCCGCCGTCGTGACTGCATACCTGCAGTCTTCCCGCGCAGGCGGATCCGGAACGCCCGGGAACGCACGAGCCCCCTCCCGGCCACGCCGGGAGGGGGCTCGCTGTGTCCGTTCGGACGCGTGTCAGACGGTGATGGCGACCTCGGTGAACTGGCCCTGCTGGGCCACGACCGCGCGGTCGACCGTCGCGCCCGGGACGAGGGCGCGCAGCGTCCAGCTGCCCGGGGCGGCGAAGAAGCGGAACTGGCCCGTCGCCGAGGTCGGGACCTCGGCGGTGAACTCACCGCTCGCGTCCAGCAGACGCACGTAGCCGTTGACCGGCTCGCCGTCGCGGGTCACCGAACCCTGGATGATCGTCTCGTTGGCCACGTCCACTCCTGCCAGCTCGGGCCCTCCGGCCTTGGCTCCACACATGTTCTCGCTCTCCTTGCTTCGCTGGGCCTGGCCTGCTCAGTTGGAGCCGAGCTCGATCGGCACGCCGACGAGGCTGCCGTACTCGGTCCACGAGCCGTCGTAGTTCTTGACGTTGGTCTGGCCGAGCAGCTGGTGCAGCACGAACCAGGTGAGCGCGGAGCGCTCGCCGATGCGGCAGTAGGCGATGGTGTCCTTGGACAGGTCGACGTTCTCGGCCTCGTACAGGGCGCGCAGCTCGTCGTCCGACTTGAAGGTGCCGTCGTCGTTGGCGTTCTTGGACCACGGGATGTTCTTCGCGGTCGGGACGTGGCCCGGACGCTGCGACTGCTCCTGCGGCAGGTGCGCGGGGGCGAGCAGGCGGCCGGAGAACTCGTCGGGCGAACGGACGTCGACGAGGTTCTTGCTGCCGATCGCGGCGACGACGTCGTCGCGGAAGGCGCGGATGGAGGCGTCCTGGGCCTGGGCCTTGTACGCGGTGGCGGGGCGCTCCGGGACCTTGTCGCCGTCGACCAGCTCGCGGGAGTCGAGCTCCCACTTCTTGCGGCCGCCGTCGAGCAGCTTGACGTCGCCGTGGCCGTAGAGCTTGAAGTACCAGAAGGCGTAGGAGGCGAACCAGTTGTTGTTGCCGCCGTAGAGAACGACGGTGTCGTCGTTGGCGATGCCCTTGGCGGAGAGAAGGGCCTCGAAGCCGGCCTGGTCCACGAAGTCGCGGCGGACCGGGTCCTGCAGGTCCTTCTTCCAGTCGATCCGCACGGCGTTGCGGATGTGGTTCTTGTCGTAGGCGCTGGTGTCCTCGTCGACCTCGACCACGACGACCTTCGGGTCGTCCAGGTGGTCCTGAACCCAGTCGGCGCTGACCAGTACGTCACTACGGCTCATGGGAAAACTCCTCCGGGGCAGTTGCGGAAGGTTGTGGGCGCCGCGCGCGCCGATGGGTCCGAACGGAAGTCCGGATTCTGGGACGTGCGGCAGAAGTCTTTCAGGAACGCCGCTCGGCAGTGCGGAGCAGCGCGGGGATGGGCGCGAAGGTGGGCGGGAACCGCCCGGTCAGCGCATTCGACAGAGGCAGGCAGCGACGCGACACAGGTCTACTGCCCGCCGCTTCGTGAGGTCCGCCTGTCGCTTCATGACACCGATGCTAGGGAACCGGTCGGGGCACTGTCACCAAAGTATTGAATAGTGAGACAGATTGATCCGCCATGAGAGACGGATCGCCCTTTGCGGGCGTCGCGGGGCCTCGCGGAGCACACCGGAGGAGCCCACTCCCGTGCGCCCGGGCACGGGGGTGGACAGGCCGTCTCGCGATGTGGATGCTGCGATGCCGCTCAGCCGTTGAGGCTGACACCGGTGCCGGACGCGGTGACGGAGACGCCGCCGGCCTCCGCCTGCATCGAGTCCAGCTTCAGGCCGCTGGGCAGGCCGGCCACCGGCACGGACGGGGCGAAGATGCTCGCCCCCAGATCGAGCAGCGGGTTGCCGGTGTCGAGGTGGTTCAGCCCGATGCTGTTGCCGCCCACGACGGAGATGTCGGCGGTGCCCCTGATCGACTGGCCGTCGATGTTCGTGCTGACCTTCACCTTTCCGGGCTGGCCGCCGTAGGCCACGGTCGTGCCGCTGGGCAGGGCCGCGTTCAAGGAGTCGTAGGTGATCAGAACGGTGCCGGTGGCGTGGTCCGCGATCGCGCTGGAGTAGTCGCTGGAGATCTTGACCCCGGTCAGGTCCGCGTCCAGCGAGGCGAGCTCCACCTTGCTCTGCGGTTCCTTCACGTCGTTGGCGTGGACCTTGATCTCGTCCAGTTTGGAGCCGATCAGCTGGGTCAGGAACGGGAAGCCCTCGATGGTGACGGTCGGCTTCTGCGCGAGGTTGCGCGCGGACTGGATCTTGGAGGCGGCCTGGTCCTCCGCGAAACGCACGGCGACGCGGTCGGCCGCGACGAATATGCCGAAGAGCAGCACCAGGATGATGAGCAGGCGACGCAGATTACGCATCGGGTGTCGAATCCCTTCGGTTGCTCTGTGGATGATCCGATGATTCTTGAATGGGACGCGGGGCCGGGCGTTGTGGTTGCCCGGCCCCGCGTACGCGCTGGCTACGCCGGCTGAGCCGGCTTCAGCGCGCGATGAGGTACACCATCGGCGCGGCCAGGGCCAGGGGCAGCGCCACGCCCGCGGTCATGTGCACGAACCGCGACGGGAAGTCGTACGCGGCGACGCGGCGGCCGAGCAGGGCGCAGACGCCCGCGCCCAGACCCAGCAGCAGCCCCTCCATCAGCCCCAGCCCCGTCGCGGCGGCCAGTCCGGCCCCCACGAGCAGCCCGAGGAACCCGCCCGCGGCGAAGCCCGTCACCGGCGGCTTGCGCAGCACGGCGGACACCGCCGCGCTCACGCCCGCGGCGAGCGCCCCCGCCAGCACGGCCTTGCCCGAGCCTACGGCGAGGAAGGCGCCCGCGAGAACGGTGACCACGGTCGCGGATGCGCAGACGGTGAGCGCGTAGAAGCGCTCGTCCGGGTTGCTGGGCCGGAAGATCTGCAGGATCAGCACCAGCATGAAGAACGCGCCCAGCGTCCCCGCGAGGATCGCGGGCCCGCTGGAGTGCGCGGACGCGGCGAGGATCGCCGCGTCCGCGACGAACCCGCCGAGCGCGGCCAGGGCGATGCCCTGCCGCGCCGGCCACATGCCGTTGAGCCGGAACCACCCCGCGGCGGTCACGGCCTGCAGCAGCGCCACCGGCAGGACCAGCCCGAACTTGCCCGCGAGGGCGGCGACCCCGATCAGCGCGCCGAGCCCGAGTGTGATCACCCCGGGCTGCAGCCCGGGGTCGATGATCGGCGACCCGGTTCGCGCCGCCTGCGGCGCGGCGGTGGTGTCCGTCACGACCGCGGCGGGCGCCGGGCCGGGCCCGGTCGGCTGCGCCCCGGCGAACGCCTCGCGCAGCGAGCCGCTGCCGACCTCCAGCGGCGACTGCCCGGGCGCGAGGATCGCGCCGACGTGCACGCCCTCCGGCGCCCCCCGCC
>NZ_BBPO01000055.1 GCF_000787815.1 Streptacidiphilus neutrinimicus | reverse complement strand
GCGCTGGGCTCCGCCGTCCCGGAGCCGCCGGCCTGCGTCGGCGCGGGCGTCGCGGTCGGCGCGGCGCTCGACGCTCCTGCCCCGGAGCCGCCGGCGGCGACGGCGGGTGCGGCTGTGGCCAGCACGGCGGCGAAGGTCAGGGCGACGGCAGTGGCAACACTCGTACGCATCAACAGCTTCTCTCTGCTCGGTCCACCGGCTCCCGGGCGGGGATGCCGGCGGTTTCGTTCCAGATCGGCCGAAGAGACGACGCACGCGGTGGTCCTGCTGCAAAGAAATGGCAAAGTCCTCGGATCGGTTCTTGGTCGTCGACCTGATTGCCCGTCATGGAGCGGGCAACTAACCTGACCGCCTGTGGAGCACCGTGCACCGACTCTGGCACCCTCGCCGGCTCCCGCCGACTGGAGCCGTGGGCGCGCCCGCGCGGCGGCGGCCCTCTGTCTGACGGCGGCGGCCGTGATCGTGGCGTACTGGGCGGTGTGGTTCACCGATCGACCGCTCCTGGCCAGCTCGACCACGCGCGGCTACCTCGACTTCGAGAACGCCTTCCCGCTCGCCGACGCCTGGCTGACGGCAGCCCTGCTGCTGGCCGCGGCCGCCTGCCTGAGCGAACGCGCCGCCACCGCCCGGCTCTGGCTCACCGTCGCCGCCGGCAGCGGTGTGTACCTGTTCAGCATGGACGTCCTCTACGACCTCGAACACCGCGTCTGGTTCACCGGCGGGGGCGCGGGCGTCGTCGAGGCCGTGATCAACCTGCTGACTCTGGCCATGAGCGTCCTTCTGTGGCGCCTCGCGCCCCGACGGTGAGTCATCGGGGAGCCACGGTGGCCCTCGCGAGGGTCACCACCCGGTAGATGCTGCCGTCGAGGCGCCCGTCGCCATGGTGGACAACCAGGAGGCCCCGGCCCGCCGTCCGCTCCTTGAGGGTGCGGAACACCAGGTCCCCGCCGTTCTCGTCGAGGTTGGGTCGGAGGGGGGACGCCGGAGGCGTCCAACGCCCACAGGACCCCGGCGGCGGCGCAAGGCCCTGACGGCCGCGCCCGCGGCGGCCCAGGCCGTCGGCGACGCGGTCGAGGGCTCGCCGAGGCGGCCGAGCGCCGTCCAAGTCCACCCTCAGGAACACGCCGAGTCCAGTCAAGTCGAGTTGATAAAACCAATTGATCGACCCTTTGAAATTCGTGATCGGGCGACGGCCGGGCATAAAGAGGTCTGATCACTCCCCCCGGGCGTGATTTCGCAGGCCCGCCGTATATTTTGCTCATCGCACCCGGGGACCGATTGGAGCTCTCCCATGCTCGAAATGATTCACCATGCCCGGCGCCCCGGTACCGGGCCCACCGTGTTGTTCGTACCGGGCCTCGGAATGACCTCGGGGTGTTTCGCGCCGGTGGTGGCCGCGCTCGGGCCGGAGTACGACGTCGTCACCGTGGACCTGCGCGGGCACGGGGCCAGCCCGGAGCCGCCACCGGGGTGGACCGTCGAGGACGCCGCAGCCGATCTGGCGCAGGTCGTCGAGCGGCTCGACCTGCGTGACGTCACGCTCGTCGGATGGTCGCTCGGCGCGACGGTCGCCTACAACTACCTGGAACAGCATGGGACGGACCGGGTCTCGCGGCTGGTCTCGGTGGAGATGTCGCCCTACCTGCTGCGCGAGGACGGCTGGGAGCACGCGGCGTTCGGCGGCCTGGACGCCGTCGGCGCGCTGCAGGCGACCCGGCAGCAGTGGACCGACCCGCAGGGGTACCTGACCGCCGTGACCGAGAACTGCTTCGCCTCCGGGAGCGAGCCCGAACCCGGCGTGCTGCGAGAGCTGTTGACGGAGTCGCTGCCGACCTCGCGGCTCGCGCTGCTGGCGCTGTGGAGCGGGGTTCTCGGCCAGGACTGGCGCGAGCGGATCAGTGGGCTGGCGCTCCCGACGCTGCTGCTGCACGGCGCCAAGAGCCGGATCTTCCCCACGGAGGTCGGCAAGTGGCTGCTGACCGCGCTCCCGGACGCCCGGCTGGAGATGTTCCCTGACAGTGGCCACGCCCCCTTCCTGGAGGAGCCGGACCGGTTCGTCCGGGTGCTCCGCGACTTCGTCGACGGGACGGCGGGCGCGTGAGCCGGCTGCGCGACAACCCGTGGGCGACGCTGGTCGTGTTGTCCCTGGGCTACTTCATGACCCTGCTGGACTCCACGATGGTCACCATCGCGATCCCCGGCATCATCGGCTCCCTGCACACCACGCTGCCCGTGGCGCTGTGGGCCTTGAACGGCTACATCATCACCGTCACCGTCCTGCTCATCACGGCGGGCCGGCTGGGCGACCGGTACGGCCCGCGACAGCTGTTCGTCGTGGGCATCGCGTTCTTCACCGTCGCGAGCCTGCTGTGCGGGCTCGCGACGGCGCCCGGTGTCCTCGTGGGCGCCCGCGTGCTGCAGGGCGTCGGCGCGGCGCTGCTCATGCCGCAGAGCCTCACGTTGATCGTGGCCACCTTCCCGCGCGAGCGACGCGGCACCGCGCTCGGGGTGTGGGGCGCGATCGGCGGGGTGGCCTCGGTGCTCGGCCCGTCCCTCGGCGGTCTGCTGATCGACGCGGTCGGCTGGCGCTGGATCTTCCTGATCAACCTGCCGATCGGCATGCTGGTCGTGGCGGCGGGCCTGACGGTCGTTCCGGACCTGCGGACGGGCCGGCAGCACCGCCTGGACGTGCTCGGCGTCGTCCTCGCCTCGACGGCCCTCGGCTGCTTCGCCTACGCCGTGACCAACGGCGCCGATCAGCACTGGGGCCCCGTCGTCTGGGCGCTGCTGGTGGCGGCCGCGCTGCTCGGCGTCGGCTTCGCCGTCCGCCAGCGGCAGCGTCAGGACCGGGACCCGCTGGTGCCCTTCGCCCTGCTGCGGATCCGCAGCTTCACCGTGATGCTCGGGGTGGCCGCGGCGATCACCGGCGCGACCTTCGGCATCACGGTGCTGGCCGTGCTGTACTCCCAGTCGGTGCTCGGCCTGAGCCCCTTTCGGGCGGGGCTGATCCTGGCGCCCGCGTCGGCGACGTCCATGCTGGTGGCCTTCTACGCGGGCAGGCTGGCCGACCGGATGGAGGGGCGTCACATCCTGCTGACCGGCATGCTCGTCCAGGCCGCGGGCATCCTGTGGACGGCGCTGCTGATGACGGGCTCGGCCTCGTGGACGGCCTTCCTGGCCCCCATGGCGGTGATCGGCGTCGGCAACGGCTGCTCGATCGCGCCGAGGACCACGGTCGCCATGCGCGAGGTGCCCCAGGAGCTGACGGGCGCGGCCTCCGGGGTCCTGGAGACGGTGCGTCAGGCGGGGGCGCTGGTCTTCACCGCGGGCGTCGTGGCGCTGGCGCAGGGCCTGCGGTCGGTGACGGGCGGCGTCGGTCCGGCCATGCGCGCGGCCACCCTCCTGCCGATCGCGGCGCTGGTGCTCGGCGCCGTCGCCTGCCTGGCGCTCGCACGCGAGGCGGCCGAGCCGACCGATGCGGCGCAGAAGGCGCAGAAGGCGCAGGAAGCGCAGGAGGCGGAAGCGGGCGCGCCGGCGCAGCCGCTCGCCTCGGACTGACGGGCGGCCGGCCTGCATGCTGCCGGGCCGGGGACGCCCCGGCCCGGCAGTGCTGCTCTCGCTCGGGGCCCGGCTACTCGCCGCCGGAGCCGTTCTGTCCCGGCGTGCCCGGCGTGTGCCGCTGGAGGAAGCTGATGTTCTCGTGGACGACCGCGTGGTCCTTCGCCGCGAACAGGGCGTGGCCCGCGAACCACCAGCGGATGCGCAGGCCTTCGTACGTGAAGACCTTGGGAGCCCGGCGCCGGTCGAGGTCGATCGAGACGACGGCCTCGGGGTGGGGGAAGTCGTAGGTCGGCCAGACCAGCGGAGCGTCGGTCCGACCGGTGAAGAAGCCCACGCCGTAGTGGTCGCCGGCCAACTGGGGACGGCTCGGGGTGCGGCCGTTGAGCATCGCGTCGAAATACGCCTGGTAGGGGCGCATTTCGTACGCCGCTTCGAGCAGTTCGATCATCCGGCCGCCGGCATAACGGGTGTGGATCTCGACGAGCTCGACACGGTCGTCGAGCAGCTTGATCTCGGCGTGCATCGGCGAGGTGACGAAGCCCAGCGCCGAGACGACCGCCTGGAGGTACTCCTCGACCTGCGCCCACCGCTCCTCGGTGTGCCGGCTGGGCACCATCTGGCCGACCTCTTCGAAGTGCGGCGTGCCGGTGTTGAACTTGTCGGTCAGGGTGAACAGCGTGAGCCGGCCGTCGACGACGAGCCCCTCGGCGCTGATCTCGGTGCCGGGGATGTACTCCTCGACGAGGACCTCGTGGGTGCGGCGGTCGCCGGACAGGTGGGCCACCCGGCCGTCACGCTCGTCACGGTCGGTCTCGGCCAGGTTGTACGGCTCGAAGACGCGGGCCAGCTCGGAGCGGTCGGCGACGAACTGCACGCCGTGGCTGCCGCTGAACGCCCGCGGCTTGACCACCACCGGCGGCTCGAGGCCGCCGAGCAGGTCCTCCCCGGGGGAGAGCAGCGACGCCCGGTGGAAGCCGACCTTGGTGAGCCCGTGGTCGCGCAGCACCTCGCGGGTCTCGGACTTGTCCAGGACCCGGGCCTCGACGGTGGACGGCGTGCCCGGGATGCCGAGCCGCTCGCGCACGGCCGCGGCCAGCTCCATGGAGAACTCGGTGATGGCGAGGACGGTCGCCGGCTCGATGTCGCGCACGCAGTCGGCGATCACCGACGGGTCGAGCGCCTCGACCGCGCGGGTCCGCACACTGGTGAGGTCGCCGATCTGCGCCAGGGACTCGGGTGTGTCGACGACGACGATCGAGGCGCCGAGTGAGGCCGCGTCACGGATCGCGTTGTTCAGCTCGTGGACGCTCCACGGGACTCCGACGAGCACGACGGTCTGAGTATTCATTCCGCCATTTTCTTCGGACGCCGGGCGCGCGACAATGCCGGACCGGCGCAGAAATTGTTATCGGCCGATCAAGGATCATTATTGGACCGCCCGGCGACGGGCTGCATAGGATTTTTCCGGCCCACTGCCGTGCGGCATGCGAACTATTCCACCTGAATTCATCGATCGTCCAGGAGAATCATGATCGGAACCATCGACCGGGAGATCCTGCTCGCCCACGCCCGGACGATCGCCTCACGTGGCGGCAAGGCGGTGCCCGACGGCGCGAAGGACCTCTGCGACCTGGAGGTCTGCGGCCCCGCCGAGATCACGGCCATGACCAGGGCGGCGGCCGAACGCGACGGCAGCGTGCTGGTCTCCAGCGGCGGCACCACCGGCACCCCGAAGCTCACCTACCTGCCGCACCACATGGCCTTCGACCGGCTCCTGCCGGTCTGGCGCCCGCTGGGCGTCGGCGACGTCGTGCTCAACCTGTACGACGCAGGCCGCATGTGGGGCACCCACTACTTCGTCCA
Organism: Streptacidiphilus neutrinimicus; assembly: GCF_000787815.1. Taxonomy (GTDB): domain Bacteria; phylum Actinomycetota; class Actinomycetes; order Streptomycetales; family Streptomycetaceae; genus Streptacidiphilus; species Streptacidiphilus neutrinimicus. Next base: position 39,826 of record NZ_BBPO01000055.1, on the reverse strand, counting down.
GAAGCTCGCCGAGCGCACGGAGTCGACGGTCATCCCCTCGGGGCCGATGACGGCCGAGGAGCTCGAGCTGCGGCTCCCGATGCTCCGCGACGTCGGCGTCAGCGTGCTGGCCAGCGTCCCGTCCGGGCTGGCCGACTTCGCGGAGATCGTGCTCAAGACCGGGGTCAAGCCGCCGGTCAAGAACATCATCTGGATGGGCGAGGCCTGGACGGAGGCCAAGCGGGAGCTGGTCCGGCAGGCCTTTCCCGACGTGCGCCTGTGGGGCATCTACGGCTCGGTCGAGACCTGGGCGATGGGGTCCAACGGGCCGGACTGCGACGAGACGACGCTCCATCTGCTGGCCGACGAGATCTTCGAGTTGGAGGACTCCGGCGCCCTGCTGACGCGGGTCGGCGAGGGGTGGACCGTGCCCGTCGTCCGCTACCGCCTCGGCGACCGCGTCGAGGCGGCGCAGTGCCGCTGCGGACGCGGCGACGCCTTCCGGGTCCTGGGGCGTGCCGACGACGGCTTCAGCCTGCTCGGCAACTACGTCAACACCGCGGACATCGTCGACCGCGCCCGGCAGTGCCCCGGCGTGGTGGACGCCCAGCTCGTGCTGGTCCGGGACCCCGACACGGCAGATGCGGCACGTTCGATGACCGTCGAGTACACCGGGACCGCTGCCCCGGAGGCCGTGCGGAGCTGGCTGACCGGCGGCCACGTGCGGCTCGGCACCACCGACAGCCAGCACCCCGAGGCGATCTCCGCCCGGCGGGTCGACCGCCTGCGCCGCATCGCCAGGACCAACAAGACGCCGGGCGCGGTGTGGCAGGACCCGCTGGACAGCGCGTCCTGACTCCCCCGCGGTCCTGGCTCCCCCGCGGTCCTGATCCCCCGCGGTCCTGGCTCCCCGCACAGATCAGCCCCGGCAGGTCGGACGACCTGCCGGGGCTGCTGCTGTCCGCCGCTTCTCAGCGCCTCACGCGGTGACGTCCAGCCAGGGGGCGCGAGCCGCCTCGTACGCCGCGATCCGGTCGGCGGCGCGCAGCGTCACCTCCAGTTGCGTCAGCCCGGAAACGAGCCGGTCACGGGCCTCGTCGTCGAGCTGGAACGGCTCCGCCCGGACCCCCGCGGCCTCGCAGGCGACCGTCCGCGCGGCCACGTCGACGGCGATCTCGGCGGCGGGGTCGGCCGTGACGGCGGCCATCACGGCGGCGGCCACCGCAGGCTCGCAGCGCACGGGGACCAGTCCGGCGTTCGGCATGTTGTTGCGGAAGATATCCGCGAACCCGGGCGCGATCACCGCCCGGAATCCCCACTCGTGCAGCGCCCACGGGGCGTGTTCGCGCGACGAGCCGCAGCCGAAGTTCGGGCCGGCCACCAGGATCCTCGCGCCGGCCCGTTCGGGCCGGTTGAGGACGAAGTCCGGGTCCTGGCGCCACTGCTCGAAGAGGCCGTCGGCGTAGCCGGTGCGGGTGGTCTTCTTCAGCCACGCGGCGGGGATGATCTGGTCGGTGTCGACGTTGGGCCGGTCCAGGGGCACCCCGCGGCCGGTGACGTGGACGAGCGGTTCCATGCGGCTTCCCATACGGCTTCTCCCTACAGGTCGGCCGGCGTGACGAAACGCCCGGCGACGGCGGTGGCGGCGGCCGTGGCGGGAGACACGAGATGCGTCCGCGCCCCGGGACCCTGCCGGCCTTCGAAGTTGCGGTTCGAGGTCGACGCGCAGCGCTGCCCCGGCTCGACGGTGTCGCCGTTGATGCCGACGCACATCGAGCAGCCCGGCATGCGCCACTCGAAACCCGCGGCGGTGAAGACCCGGTCCAGGCCTTCCCGTTCGGCCAGCTGACGCACCAGCATCGAGCCGGGGACGACCAGGCCGCGGACGCCGTCGGCGACGCGCCGCCCGCGCACCACGTCGGCGGCCGCGCGCAGGTCCTCGATCCGGCTGTTGGTGCAGGACCCGATGAAGACGACGTCGACGCCGACGTCACGCATCGCGGTGCCCGGGCGCAGGCCCATGTAGGCGAGGGCGCGCTCGGCCGCCGCCCGCTCTCCGGGGTGCGCGATGCCGTCCGGGTCGGGGACCGCGCCGTCGACCGCGACGCTCTGCCCGGGGTTGGTGCCCCAGGTCACCCGCGGCGCCATGGAGCCCGCGTCGACGACCAGTTCGCGGTCGAAGACGGCGTCCGCGTCGCTGCGCAGCGTCCGCCACGCGGCGACGGCCTCGTCCCACAGGTCGCCGCGCGGGGCGCGCGGGCGGCCCTTCAGGTACGCGAACGTGGTCTCGTCGGGCGCGACCAGGCCGCTGCGGGCGCCCATCTCGACGGCCATGTTGCAGAGCGTCATCCGCCCCTCCATGGACAGCGCGCGCACGGCCGGGCCGCGGAACTCGATGAGCGTCCCCGTGCCCGCGTCGGTGCCGCCCTCGGCGAGGATGCCGAGCGCGAGGTCCTTGGCCGTGACGTCCGGCGGAAGCTCGCCGGTCACCGTGACGGCCATGGACTGCGGCCGCCGGGCCCGCAGCGTCTGCGTGGCCAGGACGTGCTCGATCTCGCTGGTGCCGATGCCGAACGCGATGGCGCCGAAGGCGCCGTGGGTGGCGGTGTGGCTGTCGCCGCAGACGATGGTGGCGCCGGGCCGGGTGAGCCCCATCTGGGGGCCGATCACGTGCACGATGCCCTGTCCCGGGCTTCCGACCGGGTGCAGCTCGATGTCGTTGTCGCGGCAGTTGTCGGCGAGCACCCGCAACTGCTGTGCAGCGCCCGCGTCCGCGGGCAGCTCCCGGCCGTCGGTCGGGACGTCGTGGTCGGTGGTGGCGACCGCGTGCGAGGGGCGGCGCACGGCGCGGCCAGCCTCGCGCAGCCCGGCGAACGCCTGGGGCGAACTGACCTCGTGCAGCAGGTGCAGGTCGATGTAGAGGAGGTCGGACGCTCCGGGCTCCACGACGTGCAGGTCCCAGATCTTGTCTACCAGGGTCTTGGGGGTCAAGACTCGCCCTTTCCGAACAGGTCGCTGACGCCGGCGACGTCAGGAGGAGGCCGCGGCCGGGATGTAGCGGCGGCGGATCAGCGCGCGGTCGGCCTTGCCGACGACGGTGCGCGGGATCCGGTCGAAGGCCAGGACCGCGCTGGTCAGCCCGCGGGCGGCGAGGAGCGCGTCGACGGCGGCCACGGCGTCGTCCGCGGGGGTTCCCTCCGCGGCGCGCAGCACCACGAGCACGCGGTCGGTCAGGGTGTCCGCGTCGACGGCGAGGCTGACGGACTCGGCGACGGGGCAGCGCTGCGCGATCAGGTCGTCGAGCTGGGGAACGGCCAGCGGGCCGTCGGCGGCCAGCACCAGGTCGGTGACGCGTCCCAGCAGGCGGAGGCGGCCGTCGTCCAGGCGCTGGGCGACGTCACCGGTCCAGAAGTCGGGGCCGCGGAACGTGGCCGCGTTGGCCTCGTCGTCGCCCAGGTAGCCGTCGCTGGTGCAGTCGGAGGTGAGCACCAGCTGGCCGAGGTCGTCCCTCTCGTACCCGGGGAGCGCCTCCAGCCGTGCCCGGACGCCCGCGACCTCGTGCATGCCACCGCCGGTCTGCACCTCGTCCGCCATGTTGCCCAGGGCGAGGCCGAACTCGGTCGAGCCGTAGACGTGGCGGATGCGGATGCCGAGCACCTCGGCGGCGGTGGCGATCAGGGCCGGGCTCGCGTAGGCGCCGCCGCACATCGGGCGGCGCAGCCGGGAGAGATCGGCGTCGGGCGCCCGCCCGGCGGCGGCGACCAGGTCCTCGTAGTGGTTGGGCAGCATGCTGGTGAAGGTGGCGCCGGTCGCGGCCAGTTGCGCCAGCAGCGTCGCGGGCTCGGCACGCGGGTCCGCGAGGATCAGCCGGGCGCCGGCGAGCAGCGCCGCGAAGGCGTGGAGATCGGTCGCGTGCGCCACGTCGAGGGTGTGCCGGCAGAAGAACGCGTCGCGCTCGGTCGCCTCGATGTGCGCGATCCAGCGCCGCCGCTCGCGGACGAAGGGCTCCTGACGCCAGGTGACGAGTTTGGGCGCCTTCGTCGAGCCGGAGGTCCACAGCATGCGGAAGGTCCCCGGGGCGGTCGCCCGCTCCTGCGGCCCCGCGCCTGACGCCGCGCCGAGCTCCGCGCCTGTCGCGGCGTCGGCGGCGGCGTCGGGGGCGGCGGTGACGGAGGCGGCGGCGAAGTCGGCGTGCGGGGCCTGCAGCGCGGCGAGTTCCACGCGGGGCAGCGTGACGCCGGGCCGGTGGTGGTTCTCGGGGCCGACCCAGAGCACCGGCTCGGTCATCCTCAGGGCCCGGGACACGGCGGCGGCGTCGAAGTCGGCGAGCAGCGGGACGTACGCGGCCCCGGCCGCGCAGACCCCGAGCAGGAAGGCCATGTAGGAGGCGTCGTTGGGCAGGCCGGAGCAGACCACGACGCGGCCCTCGGTGACACCGCGGGCCCGCAGGCCGACCGTGATCCGGTCGGCCTGCGCGACGAGTTCGGCGTAGGTGGTGAGCTCGCCGGCGGTGGTCTCGACCGCGATCGCGTCCGGCCGGAGCCGCGCGACCGACGCGACCGCTTCGTAGAGGGCTGTCACGCGGAGACCCACCCGGCGTAGGTGGCGAAGCGGAAGTCCTTGGCGAGGCAGTCGACGCTGCGGAACCCGGCGTCGCGCAGCCACTGCAGCTGGGTCTCCAGGTCGATGCAGTTGTCGAACTTCATCCGCTCGCGGCCGGCCGCCCACTCGTGCGCCGGCGCCTGCTCGCGGGCCACGTGCAGTTCGTGCTGGCTGTCGTAGAGGGACTCCAGGTGCGGCAGCGGGCCCTGCACCTGCTCGACGTTGACGAAGACGCCGCCGGGGCGCAGCGCCTCGCGGATGCGCCGGAACAGGTCCCGCTTGTCGGTGTGGCTCAGGTGGTGGATCGCCAGACCGGAGACGACCGCGTCGAACCGCCCTTCGGGCAGCGGGTCGGTCAGGTCCCCGGTCTGCACCGTCACGCCCTCCTGGCTGGCGAACCGGCTGCGGGCCTGAGCCAGCATCAGTTCCGAGCGGTCGACGAGCACCACGTTCGCCGCGGGGAGTTCGGTCAGGATCGCCGCGCTGAGCAGTCCGGTGCCGGCGCCCAGGTCGAGCACCCGCGGCGTCGCCGGCACGGTCGCCGCGACGGTCCGCACCGCGGCCTCGTAGATGAGGTCGAACGACGGAATCAGCTGGCGACGCAGCGCGTCGAACGTCGTCGGGTCCCAGAGGTCGTTCCCCTTGATCTCAAACGCTTGCACCACGTCTTCTCTCCGTTCGTCCACGGTCCGCCGATGCGGAACCGGGGCGAGTCTTGCGGCGTACAAGAACGGGCGTCAACGTCCGTTGCCGTATTGCGCAAGAGCAATCCCTTTTATCGGCGTCGCTTCCGTTTCGCTTCTGCGCAGTTTTCTGGTCGGCCGTCGGACCGCTGGCTAGCGTGGTTCGCAATTTATGCGCGAGGAGTCCCCATGACGAACGAAATCGCGGCCCGTCCGGTCTGGAACGAGCAGCGCCGGAGCCCGATGCCGGCTCACCGCTACCGCTCGTACGCCGAGGAGGTGGAACCGGTCCTGCTGCCGGACCGGACCTGGCCCGACCGGACGATCACCCGTGCCCCGCTGTGGTGCTCGGTCGACCTGCGCGACGGCAACCAGGCCCTCGCCGTACCGATGGACCCGGAGCGGAAGCACCGCTTCTTCCGCCTGCTGGTGGGGATGGGCTACAAGGAGATCGAGGTCGGCTTCCCCTCGGCCAGCGCGGCGGACCTCGCCTTCGTCCGGGAGCTCATCGAGCGGGACGCGGTCCCGGACGACGTGCGCATCCAGGTCCTCTCGCCGTGCCGCCCGGAGCTCATCGACCGGACGGTCGAGGCCGTCGCCGGGGTGCGCAAGGTGACCCTGCACATCTACAACCCGACCTCCGAGCTGCAGCGCCGGGTGGTCTTCCGTCAGGACCGGGCCCAGATCCGCGAGCTGGCCGTCGCGTCGGCCCGCCGCCTCGCCGCCGCGGCCGAGTCGCTGACCGGCGCGGACGTGCGCCTCCAGTACTCACCGGAGTCGTTCACCGGCACCGAGCCGGGCTTCGCGGCCGAGGTCTGCAACGCCGTCCTCGACGTCTGGCAGCCCACCCCGCAGCGTCCGGCCACGATCTGCCTGCCCGCCACGGTGGAGATGACCACGCCGAACACCTACGCCGACTCGATCGAGTGGATGAGCCGCAACCTGGAGCGGCGCGACTCGGTCATCCTCTCGCTGCACCCGCACAACGACCGCGGCACCGCGGTCGCCGCCGCCGAGCTCGGCCTCGCGGCCGGCGCGGACCGCATCGAGGGCTGCCTGTTCGGCAACGGCGAACGCACGGGCAACGTCTGCCTGGTCACGCTGGGGATGAACCTGTTCAGCCGCGGCGTCGACCCCGAGATCGACTTCTCCGACCTGGCCGAGGTGCGCCGGGTGGTGGAGGAGTGCACGGCCCTGCCCGTGCACGAACGCCATCCGTGGGGGGGCGAGCTCGTCTTCACCGCCTTCTCCGGCGGTCACCAGGACGCCATCAGCAAGGGAATCTCGGCGCTCGCCGACGAGGCCCACGGGGGCGGCCACGAACTGCGCGAGGAGCACTGGCAGGTCCCCTACCTGCCCATCGACCCGGGTGACGTCGGCCGCGCCTACGAGCCGGTCGTCCGGGTCAACTCGCAGTCGGGCAAGGGCGGCGTGGCGTTCGTGCTCAGCGACTCCCACGGCCTGCACCTGCCGCTGCGGCTTCGCGCCGACTTCGCCGTCCTGGTCCAGCAGGTCGCGGACCGCGAGGGCGGCGAGCTGGGCCCGGAACGGCTGCGCGAGCTCTTCGACGCCGCGTACGCGCCCGCGTCCGGCCGGCTACGGCTCCTCGAGCGTACGCAGACCTCCGTGACGGTCTGCCTCGACGGCATCGACAAGGAGCTCCCCATGAACGGGGCCACGCCGCTGGCCGCGTTCGCCGACGCGCTCGGCCAGGTCGGCCTGGAACTCACCGTCACGTCGGCCACGGCACACGAACTTCCCGGCGGCGGGGCGATCGCCTACCTGAGCAGCGGCGCCGTCTGGTCCGTCGGAACCGGCGAGGACGCGGCCGCGGCGGAACTCGCCGCCGCCGTCGGCGTCATCAATTCTGTTTATGGCCACGATAAATAACTGGACTTGGACCGCGTCCGCCGCCTCTGGATAGGCTGACGTCAATCGAAGCCGAAAAATCGTTCGGCGTTTCGGCGGGCGGGAAAACAGCCACCGAGAGGAATCCCGACATGCCTGATCCGCAGCAGAAAGCCTTTCCGCTCCTCGCTGGTTTCACGGAGGCCCTCACCTCGGTGACCTTCGAGAAATGGCAGGAGCTGGTCGACGACTACGCCCACCGCGCCGAGCTGGCCGGGGAGTGTCGGCGGCTTGCGGACCTGGCCTTCCACGGCCGCGACGCCGCGGCGCGCGCACACCTGCACGAGGTGCTCGCGGTCGTGTACGCCCACGAGTTCAGCCAGTCGGCGGCGCGCAAGCCCGACCAGGACCTCCAGCCGATCCTGCGGGACGTCACCAGCGTCCTTGAGAACGCCATGCTGGAGCACGAGTTCCGCCAGGTGCCGGAGGAGTCGCTGGGCGGCTACCCCACCGGCGAGAAGGAGTACGTGCGCTGGCTGAAGGCCCTGATCCAGGACCACCCGGCGAGCGCCCACCCGCTGTACTCCGAGCACCTGGCCAACTCCGCGACGGTGGAGGACATACGGCTGCTGCTCGCCCAGGAGACCTCCCTGGACCCGCGGTTCGACGACATCCTCGCCGTCATGCAGCTCGGCGCCACCGGCGCCGAGAAGATGGAGATCGCGTCCAACTACTGGGACGAGATGGGCGACGGCGCCTTCGCCGACGTCCACACGACGCTGTTCTCCCAGTGCCTCGCCTCGGTCGGGGTCGACCAGGACTACGTCGAGTCGAACCTGCTGCCCGACTCCAGGGAGTGCGGCAACATCTCGGCGGGGCTCGCCCTCAGCCGCCGGCACTACCTGCGTGCGATCGGCTACTACGGCGTCACGGAGTTCCTGGCCCCCCGGCGCTTCCGCCAGTTGGTCACCGCATGGGACCGCCTCGGGCTCCCGCCCGAGGGCAAGATCTACCACGACATCCACATCGGCGTCGACGCGCAGCACGCGGCCGGTTGGTACAAGAACGTCATCGGACCGGTCGTCGAACGCGATCCGGCCGCCGGCCGCGAGGTCGCCCTCGGCACGATCGTGCGGCTCAACACCTCGGCGCGCTACCTCGACCGGGTCCTCGAGGTGTGTCTCAAGCAGCCCGTGCCCGCCTGACCCCTTACCCGTCTCCCCGAAAGGCACGACCGTGACGCTCAACGCGCAGGGCTTCCAGATCTTCGACCTCCCCGAGACCGGCGAGGACGTGCTGAAGAGCTTCGACGACCTCGCCTTCGACGAGTACATCGGCAACGGCAACCGCTGGCGCCGCTTCTCCCAGTACCGGCTCGAACACCGCGACGGGGCTTGGGAGTTCGAGCGACTGCCGCACCGCCCGTACGTCACCTACTCCAAGTTCAACCCGATCGCGGGCGGCATCCGGCGGCACTACCAGCCGATCCAGGTCGACCTGGTCGAGCACATCCGGGAGGCCTGCGAGCAAATCCCGCTGCCCGAGGACGACGTCTGGCAGATCAACGTCCACCAGTACCGGGTCATCGCCAACAAGGAGCTGCAGGGCGTCGTCGTCCCGGAGGGCGTGCACCAGGACGGCCACGAGTTCGTGGTGATCTCCGTCTACAACCGCGTCGGCATCACCGGCGCCGAGCTGACCCTGCGCAGCGCGGACGACAAGGAGACGCCGATCTTCACCGCGACCCTGCCGGCCGGGCAGGCCATCGCCTTCGACGACCGGGCGCTGTGGCACTACGTGACCGATATCGTGCCGGTCGAGGAGGAGGGCCATCGCGACATCACGGTGGTGTCCTTCTCGCGCTGGAGCGAGCGCTGGTACGGCGACGCCTTCGAGGAGGACGCCATCGGTGAGGGTCGCGGATGACCACACTCCTGAAGTACCACACCCTCGGCAACGACTACCTCGTCGCCGACCCGGCGCTCGGCGCGCTCGCGCCGGACGCCGGGACCGCCCGGGCGCTGTGCGACCGGCGCACCGGCGTCGGGGCGGACGGGGTCCTCTACGGTCCCCTCCCGGCCGCGGATCACCCGGTCGACGCGCAGGACGCCTTCGACGTACGGGTCTTCAACGCCGACGGCTCCGAGTGCGCGCGAAACGCGAACGGCCTGCGGATCTTCGCCCGCTACCTGCGCGAGCACGGCCGCGCGCACCACGACGAGATCACGCTGCGGACGCCCGGCGGTCCGGTCACGGTGCTGCTCGGCAGCTCGGTCACCGCCCCCAGCACCGTCGACCTGGGCCCGTGGACCCACCGCAGTCCCGCCCTGGCCGACGGCGCGGAGCTGGTCGGCGTGCCGGTCGAGGTCGAGCCGGGCACCACGGTGCACGCGACGGCGGTCCACAACGGCGTGCCGCACCTGGTCGCGCTGGTCGACGACGCCACCGCCGAGCTGGCCACCCGGCTCGGCCCGGCCATCGTCGGCCACTCCGGCTTCGCGGAGCGGCCCAACGCCGAGCTGCTGACCGTCGAGGACCGGCGCACCCTGCGGATCCAGATCTGGGAGCGGGGTGTCGGCTACGCCCCCGCCTCCGGCAGCGGGGCCTGCGCCGCTGCCTGCGCCGCCTATCGGCTTGGCCTCACCGATCCCTCGGTGACCGTCGTCATGCCCGGAGGCACCGTGACCGTGGAGATCACGCGGGACGGGCGGGCGCTGCTCTCCGGCGCCAGTTCCCTCGTCGGCCGGGTGACCTTGGCCGACGAGTTCCTGACGCGCCTGCACGCGGAGCGGACGACGTGAACCGTGCGCTGAAGATCCTGCCCGGGGGCTGCCCGCTGGACTGCCCGGACGCGTGTTCCTGGCAGGTCGAGGTGGAGGACGGCGTCGCGGTGGGGTTGCGCGGGACACCGGACCACCCCTACACGCGCGGGACCCTGTGCGTGAAGGTGAACCAGTACCTGGAGCACACGCGCGCGCCCGACCGGCTGACCCACCCCCTGCGCAGGACCGGCCCCAAGGGCGAGGGCCGGTTCGAGCGGATCAGCTGGGACGAGGCGCTCGACGAGATCGCCGACCGCCTCACGGACGTGATCGACCGCTACGGCGGGCAGGCCGTCTGGCCCTACCAGGGCACCGGGAACCTGGGCTACCTGCAAGGCCTCCAGGGGCGCGCCGGCAGCCGGCTGTGGAACAGCCTGGGCGCCTCCCGTCACGACATGACGATCTGCTCGATCGCCGGCCTGGTGGGCACCGGCTACACGCTCGGCACCAGCCGGGGCATCGACCCCGAGGACCTGCGCCACTCCCGGCTGATCCTGCTGTGGGGGTGCAACACGCTCACCACCAGCCACCACCTGTGGAAGGTCCTCTCGGAGGCGCAGCGCTCCGGGGCCTACGTCGTGGCCATCGACCCGGTCCTGACCAGGACGGCCCGGCTCGCGGACGAGCACCTGCCGCTCAACCCCGGCACGGACGCGGCGCTCGCCCTCGGGCTGCTCAACGTCGTGCTCTCGCTCGGCGCCGAGGACCGCGCGTATCTGGCCGAGCGGACGGTGGGCTGGCCCGAGTTCCGCGCACGCATCGAGCAGTTCACGCCGGAACGCACCGCGGAGATCTGCGGGCTGCCGGTGGAGACGGTCGAGCGGCTCGGACAGCGGCTGGCCGTCACCCGGCCCACCGGGATGAAGGCGGCGCAGGGGATCCAGCGGCACGCCGGCGGCGGGATGGCGCTGCGCACGCTGGCGGCGCTGCCGGGGGTGACGGGCGACTGGAAGCTCCCGGGCGGCGGGCTGGCCTACTCGACAGACGGCTACTTCGGCGGGGACCGCGAAGCCCTGTTCCGTGACGACCTGCTGGCCGGGCCGGTCCGCAGCCTCTCGATGACCCGCCTCGGCGAGGCGCTCACCACGGCCGACGACCCGCCCGTCAAGGCGCTGTTCGTCTACGGGGCCAACCCGGCCACGGCGGTGGGCGGCCAGAGCCAGGTGCGTGCCGGTCTGCTGCGCGAGGACCTGTTCACCGTCGTCCTGGAGCACTTCCGCACCGACACGGTGGACTACGCGGACATCGTGCTGCCCGCCACGATGCAGACCGAGCACGCGGACCTGCTCGACGGGTACGGGCACATGTACCTCACCTGGAACGAGCCCGCCACGGCCCCTCCCGGCGAGTGCCTGTCGACCACGGAGACGTTCCGCCGGCTCGCGGCCCGGCTGGGCCTCACCGAGCCGAGCCTGTTCGACTCCGACGAGGAGCTCGCCCGGCAACTGCTGTCCAGCGGCCACCCGTCGCTGGACGGCGTCGACCTGGACCGGCTGCGCCGGGAGGGCTACGTCCGGCTCAACTACCCCAGTCCCTTCGTGCCGTTCGCGGACGGCTTTCCCACACCCTCGGGGAAGCTCGAGTTCGTCTCCGAGACGGCGGCCGCCGACGGGTACGACCCGCTCACCGGATACACGCCTCCCAAGGAGTCCGCCGATCCGGAGCTGGCCCGCCGGCTGCCGCTGGTGCTGATCTCGTCGGCCTCGCACTTCTTTCTCAACACGACGTTCGCGAACAAGGAGTCGCTGGTGCGGCGGGCCGGAGCGCCTTTCGTGGAGTTGCACCCCGACGACGCCGCGTCCCGGGGGCTGGTCGAGGGAGAGCAGGTGCGGATCTTCAACGACCGGGGCGCCTTCACCGCGCAGTTGAAGGTGAGCGACGCCGTGCGGCCAGGGGTGGCCCGCACGGGCAAGGGCTGGTGGTCGAAGCTCACCGGACACCGGGCGGGCGTCAACGCCACCGTGGACGAGCGGGACTCCGACATGGGCGGCGGCGCCGTCTACCACGACAACCGCGTCGAGGTGTCGGCGACCGAGTAGCGAGGACGAGGATGGACGACAACGAGGCACGGCGCGTGGCGCTCCTCCTCCATGCGCAGGCCACGGCGGAGGAGCTGTTCGAGGAGATCGGGCGTAGGCGGCTGGTCGCCGCAGGCAAGGGTGAACGGGAACTCAGCGACGAGATCCGAGACCTGGCGCGCGAGATGTTCGGCATCGAGAACTACTGGCACAAGCGCATCGTGCGCTCGGGCCCGAACACCCTGCACCCCTACCGGGCGAACCCGCCGGACCGGCTGATCGCCGAGGACGACATCGTCTTCTGCGACTTCGGACCGCTGCTCGAACAGTGGGAGGCCGACTTCGGCCGCACCTACGTGCTCGGGGACGATCCGGTCAAGCACCGCCTCCGCGACGATCTGGCCGTCGTCTTCGAGGCCGGGCGGCGCTACTTCCGGGCCCGGCCGGACGTCACCGGCGCGGAGCTGTTCGGCGAGATCCGGCGACTGGCGGCCGAGGCGGGCTGGGAGGTCGGCGCCACCCACGCCGGGCACCTGGTCGGGGAGTTCCCGCACGAACGCATCAACGGGGACGAGCTCGAGTACTACATCACCACCGGGAGCGACGAACCGATGCGCCGCCCCGACCGCGTCGGGCGGCTCTGCCACTGGATCCTGGAGATCCATCTGGTGGACCGGTCCCGGGGGTTCGGCGGCTTCCACGAGCAGCTGCTGGATCTGGGCTGAGGCACGGCCGCCGCACGGTTCGCGCGGCGGCCGTCCGACACGGCGTCAGGCTCGTCCGCTCAGGCCGCCTCAGGGGTGGCCGTGTCGGGCTCATCGACCAAAGGGAACTGACGGAGGGCCGCTTGGGCGACGGAGAAGGCCGCCTCCACCACGTGCGCCGGCGTGCCCGGCGCGTGGACGAAGGAGACCGGCACCAGGCCGGGATGGAACGGCAGCATGCCGCCGGGGACCGGGGTCAGGTTCCACTTCTCGCCGCTGTTGGCGAGCAGACCGATGACGCCGAGCCCCGCTCGGGTGGCCGCCCGCAGCCCGGCGAGGTCGGGGCCCTCGTAGGCGACGTGCCAGGGGACGCCCTGACGGTCGAGGGCGGACACGATGTGCGCGCGCGTGTTGCACGGTCCGGTGGGCAGCACCATCGGAATGGACCGGCTCGCGGCCAGGCGAGCGGCGTCGTGCGCGTACCAGGCCAGTTGGAGCGAGCCGAGCGGGCGGCTGCGTTCGCCGCGGGGGCGGCCGATGATGACGGCGACGTCGGTCTCCTGCTCGGCCGTCCGCGCGGCGATCTGCTCGCTGGCCCCGATCCGCGCGGTCAGGGTGACCCGGGGCAGCGCCCGGGTGAGGCCGACGAGCAGGTCCTGGAGGACGTCCTCCAACTGCTCCGAGGCGCCGATCGTGAGCCGGAGGTTGTCCCTCGGGGCCGTCAGCCGGGCCATCGCCTCGTCGTTGACGGTGAGGATCTTGCGGGCGTAGAAGAGCAGTTCCTCTCCGGCGTCGCTGAGTTCGAGGCGGCCCCTGGTCCGGACGAAGACCGGGCCGCGCAGCACCGCTTCGAGTCGGCGAATGTGGTAACTCACGGCGGGCTGGGTCAGCGCCAGCACGTCCGCGGCCCGTCGGAAGCTACCGGTCTCCACGATCGTGCTGAGCGTTCGCAGCTGGTTCACGTCGAGGTTGCGGGAGATGATGGTTCGTTCTGTAGTCATACGTTTTCACTTTCGCGTGCGGCAAGGCAGCCTGGAACATCCCCCGAAACCCCAGAACTAGCTTTCACGAAGGACGGGTTCGCGCAGGTCCACGGGCCGGACGGGATGTCGCGGCGCCGGGCACCTGGCGCAGGAGCGGCTGCGGGCACCGACGGCGATGCCGAGCTGGAAGCGGTTGTTGATGCCTAACCCGTCCATCATGGAACGGAGCATGTTGGTCACGGTGCGACGGCTGACGCCCAGGCGCCGGGCCGCGCTGGCATCGGTGTGGCCTGCGGCCAGCAGGGCGATCAGTATGTCGTCGCGGTTCTGGGGGTGCGCTTGCTCGAAATCGTGGTGCACTACTCGAACCAATCTGAGATTGTCATCCTGGTCGAATGCGGAGATGGCTTCGCCATGACAAACAAGAGAACAAGGTGTCTGCGGTCGGCGAAATCGAACCGGATCGGATTGGTCCGGCTTCCAGGCCAAACGCTACGTTCGATCGGCGGACTCAGCCACGCACGATCCATACGTGGATACGGGAGCGCCCGGCGCGTTTGAGAGGCTGGTCAGCCGCTGCTGGGTGGGCGTGCCCGGGAGCGCCTGCAGCAGGAACAGCCGCTGCCGCGATCGCGAACTCATCATCATGGGTGCGTAGTCGAAGTCCAGGCTGCCGACGCGCTCGTCCAGCACGCTCACGACGGGAGCGGGCGCCCGGGAGATCTGATGGTCGCCCCACACCCGCGAGAACTCGTCGCTCGCCGCGCACAGATCGGCCACCAGCGCCGACGCGGCCGCGTCGTAGCCGCGCTCGGCCACGATGACGCGCAGGTAGGCGACGAAGTTGCGGCCGATGGCCTCCTGCTGCTCCGCCGGGTTGAGCACCGACCGCCGCCAGCGGCCCGAACAGAACCAGCACCACAGCATGTTGCCCTCCCAGCCGGGCAGGCCGGCGACCCGGCCGAACAGCGTGGTGTGCAGGGCGTTCTGCGCCACGACCGTGGCGAGGTCGTCCACCACGAAGGCGGGGGACGTCCCGGTCACGGCGTGCATGACCGAAAGCAACTCCGGATCCACCGCCCCATCGGGCCCGGCGACCGCCCGCTCCGCACGCCCGGCCAGCAGGAACAGGTAGCCGCGCTCGTCCGCGTCCAGCCGCAGCGCCCGGGCCAGCCCGGCGAGTATGGCCGTGGAGGGCTGCGGCCCGCGGCCCTGCTCCAGCCGTTCGTAGTAGGTCGTCGAGATGTTGGCCAGGCGCGCCACCTCGTCCCGCCGCAGGCCCGGCGTCCGACGCCGCCGACCGGCCTCCAGCCCGACGGCGGTCGGTGACAACGCGTCACGTCGACGCCGCAGGAAGTCAGCCAGCGCCTCGCGCGTGGTCGACTCGCTGTTCTCCCGCACGCCTACCCCCTCCCGCCCCGGCCGCACGGCACCCGTCCTGGCAGCCCGCCGGTGAGCGCCGCCCCGGGGGCGAGCCGTGATCTCCGGGAGGCGGCTCCGTTGCCAAGGGCTGGGCTGGTGTGCGTGACGGCCACATTCACTCCTTGCAGTCGAGGGCCGAGCGTAGTCGGACACTGTTGGGTTTGTTAACTCCCCCTGTAGGGCCCGCCACCAGGCAAGGTGTCCGTACAAGGTCACCTGCAGGGACAGGAGCTGAACAGCCCTGGTTCCCGCAGGCGTACACGGTGTGTCACTTTCGGCCATTCCCGCGGGGGGCACGCGGCTGAATCTCGATCAGGGCCTGGCATGGCGTCGTCTTGTCAAATGATCCGCCATCAATCATTGCCGTCAGTGCTCCGATAGCACGTACGGAAACCACACCCGCGATCCGCCCGAAGGAGCCCGATGCGTCCGAGCATCTCGCGCACCGCCCCCATTCTCACCGGCCTCCTCGCCGCTCTCGGCGCCGTCACGGTGCCCGCCGCCGCACACAACGCCGCGCCGGCCCCGGACCCACTCGGGGGGTCGCAGCCGGTCACGGCACCGGTCAAGCCCACCCCCTCGGCCGAGGCGAACAGACCCGCCCACGCCGCCAGCCGGGCCCTGATCGTGCGGGTGACCACCTGCAGCGAGAGCGACCTCCAAGCCGCGATCGGCGCCGTCGCCACGGTGGGCGGCGTGGTCGACCTGAAGCCCCGCTGCACGTACACCCTGACCGACGCCGCACCGCCCAACGGGGGCGACAACGGACTTCCGGTCATCAAGAACAGCGTCACGATCAACGGATGCGACGACACCATCACCCGGGCCGCGACCGCGGCCGGTTTCCGTTTCTTCGAGGTCGACGGGCCGAGCGGGAGCCTCACTCTCGACACGCTGACCCTGAGCAAGCAACAACGCGCAGGGCGGCGGCGTCTTCAACACGGGCGGCTCAGTGAAGATCACCGACGGCCTGGTGGCCGGAAACACCGCCAACGGCCAGAACTCCCGCGGCGGCGGCATCTTCAACACGGGCGGCGGCTCGGCGATGCTCACCCGCACCCCGGTGACCAAGAACCAGGCACTGGGAGCGGGCGCGAACGGCGGCGGCGTCTTCAACGCCAGCGGCACGGTGACGCGGACCGCCAGTCCCGTCGTCGGCAACCAGCCCGACAACTGCGGCACCCCCAGCACGGTAGCCGGCTGCTCCTAGTCTCGAGCGTGCTTGAGGGCCCGTCAGCAGACCGACGGGCCCTCAAGCACGCTCGAACGGGCGCCGTCCCAGCGGCGGCACCGGCGACCACCACCGGTGCTCCCTCGGCTCGACGATGGGACGGGTACGGAATGTTTCCGGCCATTGTGCCTCCGGATGCCGTTGCGTACTACACCTACGGCGGGACGTGGACTACGTTGGCGGCGTAGTTGGAAGCATGGTCATGCCATCTACAGGGAGGCCCGTCATGCGTGTCAGTGTCGACCCGGACCGTTGCTGCAGTTCGGGGCAGTGCGTGGCGGCCGTCCCGGAGGTGTTCGACCAGTCCGAGGACGACGGGGTCGTCCTGCTGGTCCAGCCGTCGCCCCCGGCGGAACTGCGGTCCGCCGTCCGCACGGCGGCCGGGATCTGCCCGGGGCGGGCCATCTCCGTACAGGAGTCCTGAGCGGCTCGGCGGCGCCCGCCATCCGGGCCGCCGGGCCGCGGAAGCGTGGAGGAGAACCACTCGTGACCACCGTGGAGCCGATCGACGCCATCACCTTCCCGGCCGCCCGCGGCGGCTGCCCGTTCGCGCCGCCGCCCGCGTACCAGGAGGCCCTGGAGCAGCGACCGGTCACTCCCGTCTCACTCTGGGACGGTTCCCGCGCCTGGCTGGTGACCCGGCACGAGGACGTCCGCGCCGTCATGGGCGACCGCCGGTTCAGCGCCGACGCGCGCAACGCGGGATTCCCCTTCCTCAGCGACGGACGCCGGGAACTGGCGGTGGAGAACCCGTCCTTCATCCGGATGGACGACCCCGAGCACGCCAGGTTCCGGCGCATGCTGACCGGAGACTTCATCATCAAGCGGGTGGAGGCGCTGCGGCCCGAGGTCCAGCGGATCGTCGACGGCTTCCTCGACGAGATGACCGCGCACCACCCCCCGGCCGACCTGGTCGCCGAGTTCGCCCTGCCGGTGCCCTCGCTGGTGATCTGCATGCTGTTGGGCGTGCCCTATGAGGACCACGACTACTTCCAGGAGCGCAGCCGGATCCTGCTGCGCAACCACAGCACCGCCGAGCAGGTCCGCCGGGCGCGCGACGAACTCTCCGGCTACATCGAGGAGCTGGCGGAGCGCAAGGCCAACGAGCCGGACGAGCGGATCATCAGCCGGCTGGTCGCGCGCGGGGATCTCACCCGCGCGGAGGTGGCCGGCATGAGCCTGCTGCTGCTCGTCGCCGGGCACGAGACCACGGCCAACATGACCGCCCTGTCCACGCTGGCGCTGCTGCGCGATCCCGTCCAGCTGGCCAGGCTCCGCGAGGATCCGACGCTGATCAAGGGCGCGGTCGAGGAGTTGCTGCGCTTCCTGAGCATCGTCCAGAGCGGCACGGTCCGGGTCGCGGTCGAGACCGCGGAGGTCGGCGGCACCACCATCGAGGCCGGGGAGGGCGTGGTCTGCATGCTCTCCACCGCCAACCGGGACGGCTCCGTCTTCGCCTCGCCCGACGAGCTGGACGTGGGGCGGGACGCCAGGCGGCACGTCGCCTTCGGGTTCGGCGTCCACCAGTGCCTGGGCCAGCCGCTGGCCAGGCTGGAGCTGCAGATCGCGCTCGAGACGCTGATCCGGCGGCTGCCGGGGCTGCGGCTCGCGGTCCCGGTCGAGCAGCTGCGGTACCGCACGGACACTGTCGTCTACGGCGTCGAGGAGCTGCCCGTCGCCTGGTGAGCGCAGCGCTGCGGTCTCACAGCGCGTCGATCATGCCCCCGTCGACCAGGTAGTCCGCGCCGGTGGTGTTACCCGAGCGCGGGCTGGCGAGGAAGAGCACGAGGTCGGCGACCTCGGCCGGGGTGGTGAACCGGCCCGTGGCCGCCTGCGCCGCGACGTTCCCGGCGACGGAGGCGGGATCGACGCCGAGGCTCTTGCCGAGGGTCTCGGCCATGCCGTCGCCGCCGTTCCACAGCGCCGTCTCCACCGGGCCGGGGCTCACGCAGTTGACGCGCACGCCCTGGGGTCCGACCTGCTTGGAGAGCGCCTTGCAGAAGTTCGACAGCGCCGCCTTGGCGGCGCAGTAGTCGATGACGAGGGGATCGGGCAGCCGGGCGTTGACAGAGGAGACGGTCACGATCCGGCCGTCGCCGGCGGCGATCAGGTGGGGCAGCGCGGCGCGCGTGGCGCGCACGGCCGCGGTGAAGTTGACCGCGAAGGTCCACTCCCAGTCCGCGTCGGTGGTGGCGAGGAAGCCGTCGACGCGCGGCCGGACCGCGCCGACGTTGTTGACCAGCACGTCGAGACGCCCGTGTGCGGCGACCGCGGCTCCGACGAGCGCGGCCGGACCCTCGGCGGTGGCGAGGTCGACCTCGACCACGGTGAGGTCGGCGCCCTGCTCGACCAGCCGGTCCAGCTCCTCGGTCCGCTGCCTGCTCCCGGCCACGACCCGGCATCCCGCGGCCAGGAAACCCGCGGTGACGGCCAGTCCGATGCCGCGGCCCGCGCCGGTGACCACGACGGTCTGCCCGGCGAGCCCCAGGTCGAACGGGGCGACCGTCACCGCGCCGCCGCCAAGTCCTGCTGCCGCAGCCAGGTCAGCGCGGCGTCCGCGACCTCGCGCCAGCCGCTGTCGATGATCAGCGAGTGACCGCGGGTCGGGAAGGTCATGAACTCCGTCACGGCGTCGGAGTGGCGGTACTGCTTGAGGGTGGCGCGGGTGACGGACTCCGGGACGGTGTGGTCCTTCCCGCCGGACATCAGCAGCAGCGGGCCGCGGCCGGAGTTCTCCGTGTCGACCTTGGCCGCCGAGTGCGGGTTGAAGTTGGCTCCGGCGGCCTCGAACAACGGCTTGCCCGGAGCCGGGATGGTCCACCGCTCGTAGAGCTCCGCGGACTCCTCCTCCGAGATCGCGTTGCCGAACGCGAAGCGGAACTGCTCCGCGGTCAGCGAGACGGAACGGTGCCGGTTGGCGGGGTTCTTGAACACCGGCAGGGTGGACCGGAGCGCGGACAGCGGGAGCGGCAGGTCCCCCTTGATCTGCGCCGCGTCGATCGCGACCGCAGCGGCGGCACGGTCCTGGCCGAGGAGCTTCTGGGCGATCATGCCGCCGAAGGAGTGCCCGACCAGGATCGGCGGTGCCGGCAGTTCGGCGATCAGCGCCGCGTAGTGCTCGACCACGTCGTCGATCCCGTGGTCGGCGATGCTCTCCGGATTCTTCCTGGCCTCCTCGACCGTGCCGGGGTCGCCCGGCCAGCCCGGGGCCGAGGGGTCGTAGCCCTCGCCGCGGAAGAGGTCGATCCACGGCTGCCACGAGCTGCTGTGCAGCCACAGCCCGTGGATGAAGACGACAGGGGTCGAGGGCGTCATGGCGGTGCCTCTCAGTCTCTGGGGGTGTCTGCAGGTGCCAGCCAACTGCGTACCTCGCCCGTTCGAACTCGGGAAACACCCCGGAGGAGCCGCGAATTCGCCCGTTCGGCCCCATCGGTGCGTTGCTCCGGCAGGGACGAACGGAATTCCTCCGCGGGTCCGCGTTCAGCGCGGAGCGGTGGCGGCCCACCCGGGGAGGGCGGCGAGCAGGCCCGCGAGCGCGGCCGCGGCGTGCGACGCGCCGTGGCTTCCGTCGCCGCTGAAGAAGAGGCCGAGGTCGACGGCCCCGGGTCCCGGGCGGGTCCGGATGTGCTCGATGCCGGACCGGTGGTCGACGTGCGCCCACAGGATGTCCAGGACGCGCTCGGCGTCCGCGGAGCTGGGCTGCGGCAGGTCGGGGTGGGTGAGGACGATGTGCACGAGGTGCATGGCTCTTCTTGTCCCTCCTAGTCCCAGCCGATGCCGTTCGTCTGGTTCGGCGTCACGGCCTGGGCGACCTGGGCGGCCGCGGCCGGAGCGAAGACCGTCGCCGTGGCCGTGGGGGCCTGGTCCCAGCCGATCCCGTCGCCGAGGGCCGTCGTCGGGGCGGTGGCTGCCGCCGCGCCTGCGGGGACGGCGGCGAGCAGGACGGCGACCACCGCGGCACGAACGAATTTCCACATGACGGCCCCCGAATCGTTGGCGAAAGCACCTCGTGCTTTCCGGATGTGATGAGTCAGCCGCCGGATTCCCTTTCCGTCCGGCGTTCTGGGAAGAGCATCCACCGGGGTCGTCGGCACGGGAACGGGGTCCGCCTGGCACCAAGCTGCCCGGCACCTTGGTGCCAGGGGCCGCCCCGCGCAGGGAGGCCGTTGCGCGACGGGTCGGGTACTGACAGGATCACGCCTGCACGAGTTGGTTCGCTGGCGTGACGACGCGCACGGGGGTGCGGCAATCATGGTGCTCGGTTTCCTGGGCCTCGAACCGGTGGCCGAAGCGGTGTACGGGGCGCTGCTCCAGCACCCCCAGGCGGACCTGTCCGAGCTCCTCGCCGCGACCCGGCTGCCCGAGGCGGCGGTCCGCGCGGCCCTGGACGATCTCGCCGACCTCGCCTTCGTGCGGCCGTCCCGGGACACCCCGGGCGGGCTTCGGGTCGTCAGCCCGCAGATCGCCCTGGATCTGATGGTCCGCCGGCAGGAGGCGGAGCTGGCGCGCAGGGCCCAGGAGCTCGCCGCGAGCAAGGCTGCGGCCGCCGAGGCCGTCGCCGCCTTCGGCTCGCTCGCCCCCAACACGGCCGTGAACGGAGCGGAGCGCCTGGTGGGCCTGGACGCCATAGCGGCCAAGCTCGAGCTCCTCGCCAAGGAACTGCGCGACGAATGCCTGTCGGTGATGCCGGGCGGCGCCCAGTCCCAGGCCAGCCTGGACGCCTCGCGCCCGCTGGACGCCGACGCCCTCGGCCGCGGGGTCACCGTCCTCACGCTCTACCAGGACAGCGTCCGCAACGACCTGGCCACCCACGCCTACGCGCACTGGCTGACAGACAACGGCGGCGAGGTCCGCACCGCGCCCCTGCTGCCGCCGCGCATGCTCATCTTCGACCGCGAGGTCGCGGTGGTCCCCGTCGATCCCACGAACACCAAGGCCGGTGCCCTGTGCACCCGCGAACCGGGGATCGTCGCCTCCCTCGTCGCCGTCTACGAGCAGGCCTGGGCGACGGCCGTGCCGCTCGGCGCGGCGACCACCCGTGACACGGGCAGCGGCCTGACCGCCGCGGAGCGCGAACTGCTGACCCTCCTGGCCACCGGCATGACGGACGAGGCCGCCGCCAAGCGCCTCGGCATCGGGCTGCGCACGGTCCGCCGTCAGATGGCGGCCCTGATGGAACGCCTGGGCGCCAGCAGCCGCTTCGAGGCCGGCCTCAAGGCGGCCCAGCGCGGCTGGCTGTAGCCGTCGGCCGGAGCGCGGCGACGTTCACCGGCGCGCGCCGGCGTTCACCCCGTTCGAGGAGGATCACGCTGTCGCGGTCGGCGCGGACCCGATAGCCGTCGCGTCGGTAGGTGTCGAGCCAGTACCGCGTCCGGTTCGCCGGGCAGGGGGCCTTGACGGTGGGGTCGGTGCGGTCGACGACGACCCACTGGGGCCCGGCGGCGGTGGGGGCGGCGCAGTAGAGGCTGACGGTGGTGCGGCTGACGAGCTGGGCGGCGAGGTGGTCGGAGGCGGCGACGGTCGCGCCGTCGGGTATGAGCGCCAGGACCTGCCCGGCCGTGCGGACGTGGGCCGAGGTCTGCCAGACCTCGGGCATCATCACCTCGTGCAGCGGGTAGACCGGGATCATCAGGCAGGCGAAGGCGGCGACGCCGCGCCGTCCCGCCCGCAGCAGTCGTGGGGTGACGTGCGGCGTCCGCTGCAGCATCGCGGCGAAGACGACCGGCATGAGGACCGCGCTGTAGTGGTAGCTGACGCCCCAGTAGTTCGGGTTGTCGGAGGCGAAGCGCCACAGCAGCGTCGGAACGGTGAGCCACAGCAGCGGGGCACGTAGGCAGAGGAACCCGGTGGGCGCGACGAGCATCAGCAGTGTGAGCCACTTGAGCGGCGGCCACAGCAGGTGCGTCGCCAGGTGCGCCGGGCCCGCGCCCGAGGCGGAGAGCTGCGGCAGGTAGTCGAAGGCGCCGTGCGGGTTGAACGACGGGATCACCACCAGGACTTCCAGGGCGGTGGCCGACAGCCCGAAGCCCGCGAGCGGCAGTCCGAGGCGGGGACGGCGTCCGTACCAGGCGACGTACACGCCGACCGCCGCGACGGTCAGGCCCAGGTCCTCCTTCACCAGCACCAGCGGCAGGCTCCACCACAGCGCCGCGTGCCAGCGCCTGCGGCCGAGGGCCTCGACCGTGAACGCCAGCAGCGGGACGGCGAACGCGATCTCGTGGAAGTCGAAGGAGACCGCCTTCACGATCCCCCACGAGCTGCCGACCGCGCACCCCACCAACACGGCCGCCCTCGGGCCGTGTTGGGCCAGCGCCCAGCGGGCGAGCGGCAGGACGGCCAGGGCCATGAGCAGGGCCTGCGCGACCAGCAGGGTGACCGGCGTGGGGAGGAGCCGGTAGGCCGGCGCCAGCAGCATCAGGACGGGGTGGAAGTGGTCGCCGAGCAGGTTGTAGCCGGGCCCCTTCAACGGCACGACGGGCGCACGGAGGTGGGCGTAGGCCTTGACGGCCTGCTCGAAGATGCCGAGGTCGTACCCCATGCTGAGCATCCGGTCGTTCCGGCGGACCGAGACCACGGTGTACAGCACCGCGAACAGCGCGGTCAGCGCCCACGGCAGGGCGGTCAGCGGCGTCCGGGCTCGTGTGGGGATTCCGTCTGGTGCCGCCTGTACGCCGGCCCCGGTCGCGCCGGCCCCGGTCGCGCCGGGCCGCAGGACGGACGGGGCGGCAGGCCCCCCGAGCATACTCATGTCACTTACATATATAGCTCGCCGACCTATTGCGGCAAGCGACTCTCCTCTTATCAGGGGTGTCTCCGGGGCAGCCTGGAGGCATGAGCTACGCGGTCACCGTGGACACCAGCCAGCCCGAGGACTCCCCCGCGCTCGACCCGCTCCAGCGGGCGGGCGTCGTCCACCTCCTGCGGGAGGGGCTCGACGCGGTCGAGTCGATCGAGGACGAGACCGGGCAGGTCGTCGAGATCACCGACCACTTCATCGGCGTCCACCCGGACGGGGCGCTGCTGAGGGTCTTCGTCGACGCGCCCAGGCTGGAGGACGCCGAGGCAGCGGTCGAGGCGGTGATGGGCGAGGTCCTGCGGCACACCGAGTTGCTCGCGCAGTGGACCGTCGACCGGTGCGAGGTCGAACTCCACCTCGACCTGGCAGAGGAGAGCTTTCGCTCGGCCGGCAGCCCGGACGCCGCCGCCGCGAAGCCGGAGGCCCGCGCCCGCGCCCGCGCCCATCGCGCCCCAGGCGGCACCGGGACCGGGGCGGGGGCCGACGCCGGGGCTGGTGCTGCCTCCGGGGTGACGGACGTCGAGGCGCACGAGGAGGACATGCGTGCCGCGATCTCCGCGCTCGCGCCCCGGTTGGCCGGAGTCGCCCTCGCGTCCTTCGGGCCGGCGACCGCCGAGGCCGAGCTGGCCGCGGGCGCGCTGGTCTACAGCATCGACGTCCTCATCGACGAGCTCTTCGAGGACGTCGCCGCCCTCGACGGAAGCCCCAGCGCGGCGGAGTGCACCGACGGGCTACTCCAACTCGAAGGTCTCCCGTGGGGGTTCGCCCACCTTTACACCCCGCTGTTCGCCCGCAGGCTCCTGGTCGCCGCCGTCACGCTCACCGACCGGCTCTGCCGCCCCGGATTCGCCCGGCTCGGCTGCGTCGCCGAGGAGCTCCTGCTTCGCCTCCTGCTGGAGACCGCCGAGGCCACCCTCGACCTCCACGGACTCCTGCACCGCGGCGTTCACGAAGCGCTCGACGCCGTGCGCGACAGCCTCTGCGACGAGATCGGCCATGCGTGGCCCTCCGCTCCGGCCATGGACGACATCCCGGACGTCGCGGACTGGTTCACGCCGCTCGACGCGGGCCGCCCCTCCCACCCGTACACGGTCGAGCCGTAGGGTATGCCCGGCGTGCGGGCGTCTCCTGGACGCCCGCACGCGGGACGGCGGGGCCGCCGTGCGGGGCGGCCCCGCCCAGGTCACCACCTCATGTGGTGATGGTGCCGCCCGCCCGTGGTGGCGGACGCGGTGGGGATGGGCGAGCCGTTCGCGGCGGTGTTGGTCGCGACGGGCATCGGCGAGGCGCAGGCCGCCGCCGGGGAGGACGCGGACGCGCTCGGAGAGGCGGTCGCACCGCCCATCGCGCTCGGGGAGACGGTCATACCGCCCATGGCGCTCGGAGCGGCCGACGTGCCGCCCGTCGTGGTGGGGGAAACGGTCATGCCGCCCGTCGTGGTCGGGGAAGCGGACATCCCGCCCATCGCGCTCGGAGAGGCCGACATGCCGCCCATCGCACTCGGAGAAGCCGACATGCCGCCCATCGTGGTCGGGGAAGCGGCGGTGCAGGTCGCCGTGGGCGTCGCGGTCGGGGTCGCCGCGCCGGGCGCGGGTGCGGCCGGCGCCTGGCCGAGCGGGGTGAACGTCGCGTTGATCACCACGCCGTTGCCGTCCGTGGTCAGCGTGATCGGGTTGGCCACGTTGAGCAGACCGCCGCAGTTGAGGTTGGTGAAGGACTGGTTGGCGCGCATGGCCAGGAAGGTGAAGAGGTTGTTGGCCATGGCCGCGTCGACCGAGGGCCCGTTCATGAAGATGGCCTGGTCCTTGAAGACGCGTTGGATCCCCATCGCGCTGCCGAAGAAGTTCTGGCAGTAGGTGGCGCCGTTGCCGTTGTCGCCCGCAGCGGTCGTCCTCATGTCGACGCCGGCGCGGTAGAGGTTGGTCTTGGTGTTGCTGCCCTTCTTGTTGTTCAGCGTCATCGGGTCGGTCAGCGGGACCAGCGCGATCGGGGCCTGCTGGTTCGCCGCCGCGGAGAGCTCGTCCAGGGGCAGGGCGCCGGAGGCCATGCCGTCGCTGGACTGGTCGGGCCGGGTGAAGGGGGTGCAGCCCAGGGTCGGGTCGACGAACTGGTTCAGCAGCAGGTTGTCGCTGCCGTTGGCCAGGTCCACCAACTGCTGGTTCTGCAGCGCGGCCTTGCTGGCGGCGTTGTTCTGCGCGGTCTGGCCGTTCGCGGTGGCCAGGTAGTGGGTGACCACGTTGTCGCTCTGGTCCTGGTCCACCACGGAGAAGTCGCGGGTGGTCGGACAGGGCAGGCCGTCCTTGGCGGTGCCGACCGCCGGGACCTGCAGCTGGTTGGCCGCTATCTGCCGGTTCGCGTTGCGGAAGAACGCGGGGGCGTTGCAGTAGGCGAACTGGCCGAAGATCGAGGCACCCGCTCCGTTCACACACCGTCCCTGGCCCAACGCGTTGGTGCCGGCCGTGTTCTTCAGGGTCAGGTTGGTTCCGTTGAAGCCGAACCAGATCCCGACCGTCGACCCCGCGGGGACGGTGGCGGGCGTGGTCGGCGCGGCGGGCTGGGTGCCCTGGTCGATCACCAGCGGGTCGTACAGGGTCACCTGTCCGCCCGGGGCGGCGATCGCGGCCTCGACGAACGCGGACTGGTTGGCGTTGGCCTCGTTGCAGGGGCCCGCGGCCGCGTCAGTGGCCACCAGCTGGTACGGGGTGGCCAGGCCCTTGGCGCTGAGCGGGTTCGGCGGGACGACCAGCGTGCAGTTGGGGTTGACCGCCGCCGCCGGCGCGGCCGCCTGCTGGTTGTTCGCCGCCAGCGCGGTGGCCAGACCGCCGGCGACCAGTGGCAGCCCGACCAGCAGAGCGATCCAGCTGAGCTTCCTGCCGGGGCGTCGTCGCCGTCGGTCCGGCGTGAAGCGTGAGTGTCGGGGCTTGTCCGAATGGCGCATGTGCGACTCAACTCCAATCCGGCCCAACGACTGTGGGCCGCGATCCACATGGCTCCTGTGACCGGTGTGGCGCCAGAGCCTTGTGTGCCGTATGCGTTCCCCCCGGCGCCGAGCCTCGCAGACCAACCACGGGTCACCCCGTTCCGGAGCCCTCACGTTAGGAATCGGTAATCGATCCCACGCGACCACTTGGACTGCGGAAAAAGCCTGCTGACCGGCCGTCATCAAGGGGGGCGGCCCCCGCGGGGGTACGGGGGCCGCTGTCGGGCGGGATGGTCAGAAGTGCGTGCCCGCGACCGTGCTCGGCGCTGCGGGGACGCTGGGCGCGGAGGTCGGCGGCATGGTGGTGGGCATGGGCGTCGTGGTCGGGGTGGGTGTCATCGTGGGGGTGGGCATCGGGGAGGGCGAGCCGGTCACGGTGAGGCTCACGTGCAGACGGGCCAGGAACAGCGAGGTGACGGTCGGCCAACTGTGCATGCGGTGGCCGTAGACGGGGGTCTGCCGGACGAAGGCCCAGACCAGGTCCCCGTTGGCCAGCACGGTGATGGTGCCGGAGATGTGGATGTTCAGCACGAGGTCCGGGGTGAGGAACCGGCCGTTCAGGTCGATCAGCCGGAAGTGCGTGCCGGTGAAGGCGCCGTGCAGGAACGACTCCCAACTGACCAGCAGGGCCGTCCTCCCGTAGGGGGCCACATGGACGTTGACGTTCGTCGTTCCCCGCGTGCTGGTCAGGATGACCGAACGCGCGCTGTGGGAGTTGGAGTTGACGAAGAACAGCACGGCCTGGGGAGTGCTCCAGCGCGGGGCGATCTTCCAGGTGAGGGCGTTCTTCCGAGTGGAGACCGGCCCGAGCGAGGACAGGGCGGTCACCCAACTCCCGTTTCCTGCCTGCACCATGTCGTCTCCGGTGGTCAGCGCCGAACCGGCGGCGGTCATGTCGTCGTAGCAGTTGTACGCCGCCGACGAGCCCGACCAGCCGAGGGTGCGCCCGGCGTCACCCCGACACCCCCACGCGCGACCGCCGGAGAGCATCCGC
Organism: Streptacidiphilus neutrinimicus; assembly: GCF_000787815.1. GTDB lineage: Bacteria > Actinomycetota > Actinomycetes > Streptomycetales > Streptomycetaceae > Streptacidiphilus > Streptacidiphilus neutrinimicus. Next base: position 12,764 of record NZ_BBPO01000055.1, on the reverse strand, counting down.
CCGGAGTCGCTGACGTAGACCATCTTGTCGCCCCACCGGCCGTTCTCGGAGCCGCCGGCCCCGTGCACGGTGAAGACGGCGGCGTAGCGGCTGCCGTTCCAGCTGAGCTGGCCGTCGAGCATCGGGGAGGTGTCGTGGCTGGCGGCGCCGGTCAGCTTGACGGCGAAGGCGACATGGCCGTTGCGCACCCGGATCAGCTCGGCGGCGGTCTCGCCCCAGCGGTTGTGGTCCGCGAAGCGGGTGAGCAGCGCGAAGCCGTCGTTGAAGGCGACCAGGCCGCCGATCTCGTGGGCGCCGGTGATCACGGCGTCCGGTCCGGTGCGGCGCAGCCACTGGTCGACGGGGGTGACGTGGACGGCGTTCGCCGCCTGCCAGGCCACCTCCAGCCTGCCATCGGGGGCGACGGCGGTGACGGTCCGCGTCCACTGGGGCATCCCGTCGCCGCCCGGGGAGAGATAACTGAACGCGCTGCTCAGCTTGATGGTGGACAGGGATATGTTCGCCGCGATGACGTTGCCGCTCATCATCGTCGAGGCGTTCGTGGCCGGCTGGCTGGGGACCGCGCCCCAGTTCGTCGGCGCGGCCGCCGCGCCAGTGACCGGAGGGGTCGTCGGGGTGACGTCGGCGAAGGCCAGGCCTCCGCCGACGACCACCGCCAGCGCTAACGGCAGACCCAACACGAGACGGCGCCTGCGCCGCCCGGAACGAGCCCTGCTTGCTGTGAGTCGCATGCCCGGCATGTCTGCTCCAATCCGCTCGGGTGGGGAACAGACTGCCGCCGCGAGGGCCCGCGGTCGCCGGTACGCAAGGGGGTGTAAGAGACGCGTAATGCGTCCCGGGACGCGAGAGACGGAGGGTTTTCGCACGTTGACCGGCGGCTTCTCCGGTTCGGCGAGGCGACTTCACCCAGGGCAGAACGCCGCTCCCTTCCCCTGGCGCCGCGGCTGCCTACGCTGAAGGAGTGAGCATGCCTGCGCCGAACGAACGCCGCGTCATCCCCCTGCGCCCGCAGACCTCCCCGCCCGGCTCCCGCGAGGCCGGCTCCCGCGAGGCGCCCCGCGCCTCGCAACGGCCGACGGGCCCCCAGCGGACCCCGGCCCCGAGGGAGCCCCTGTGGCGGGATCTCGTCGGCGACGCGCTGCGGCGCGAGCGGCGCGCCCAGGAGCGCACGTTGAAGGACGTCGCGGACGCGGCGCGGATCTCGGTGCCGTACCTGTCGGAGCTGGAGCGCGGACGCAAGGAGGCCTCCTCCGAGGTGCTCGCTGCGGCCGCCCGCGCCCTGGGTCTCGGGCTCGGGGATCTGCTCTCGCTCGCCCAGGACGGCCTGGTCCGGCACGCCGGCAGCCGGGCCGGCCTGGTCGGCCGCGGCCGCACGGCGCCGACGGCGTCCACGACTCGGCACGGCGGTCTCTGTCTGGCCGCCTGACCGTACCGGCTGCTCCAAACCGACCGTCGGACCCGCCGGCCGTCGGACCGGCCGTCGCTGGAGGCCGCTCCGACGCGGCCGCGACCAGGCCGCGCCCGCTCGGGTCGGACGAACGCGCGGTCAGGCGAAGGCGAGCCGCCGGTTCAGCACCTCGTCGGCGAGCCCGTAGCCGACGGCCTCCTCCGCGGTGAACACCTTGTCGCGGTCCATGTCCGCCCGCAGCGTCGCCACGTCGTGGTGGGTGTGCCGGGACAGGACCTCCTCGACCTGCGAGCGGATGCGGACCATCTCCTTGGCGGCGAGGCTGAGGTCGGAGACCGTCCCCTGCCGCCCGCCGCTGGCCGGCTGGCCGAGCAGCACCCGGGCGTGCTGGAGCATGAACCGCCGACCGGGATCCCCGCCGGCCAGCAGCACCGCCGCCGTCGACGCCGCCTGGCCCACGCAGAACGTGGAGATCGGCGCCTGGACGAAGGTCATGGTGTCGTAGATGGCCATCAGCGAGGTGAACGATCCGCCGGGCGAGTTGAGGTAGATCGAGATCTCGCGCTCCGGGTTCGCCGACTCCAGGTGCAGGAGCTGCGCGATGACGACGTTGGCCACGCCGTCGTCGATCTCGGTGCCGAGGAAGATGATGCGCTCGTTCAGCAGTCGGCTGAACACGTCGAAGGAGCGCTCGCCCTGCGCGGTGCGCTCGACGACGTAGGGAACCGTGTACGACCCCATGTCACAACCCCATCCTCGGACGCGAGGCGGCCGGACGGATGTCGGCGAGCGACTCCACCACCTGGTCCACGATCCCGTACTCCCTGGCCTGCTCGGCTGTGAACCAGCGGTCCCGGTCGCCGTCCCGCGCGATCGTCTCCTCGCTCTGCCCGGTGTGCTCGGCGGTGATCCGCTCGATGGCCTTCTTGGTGAACTGGAGGTTCTCCGCCTGGATCTCGATGTCCGAGGCGGTGCCGCCGATGCCCGCCGAGGGCTGGTGCATCATGATCCGCGCGTTCGGCAGTGCGAAGCGCTTGCCGGACGCCCCCACGGTCAGCAGGAACTGGCCCATGCTGGCCGCGAACCCCATCGCCAGCGTCGAGACGTCGTTCGGGATGAGCCGCATGGTGTCGTAGATGGCCAGACCCGCGGTCACCGACCCGCCGGGACTGTTGATGTACAGGCTGATGTCGGTCCGCGCGTCCTCCGCGGACAGCAGCAGCAACTGCGCGCACACACGGTTCACGGACACGTCGTCGACCTGCGTGCCGAGCACGATGATCCGCTGGTCCAGCAGCTGCGCCGCGAGGTGGTCGTCGAACCGGCTGGGCGGAGTGTCGCCCTGCTCCGCGCGCGGCGGGAACGGGAGCGTGGTGGGTGGAGTCATCAGGTCTCCTGGTCGAGGCGGGAATGCCGTCCTCTCCACTCTTGACCCGCCCTGCCCTCGGAGGACCGCTTCTCTGCCCGCCGCAGATTCGCCGAGGGCAGAGCCCGGGCGGAGGCGGGGCGGACGCGGGGGCGCGCGGGTGAACTTTCGCAGGTGAGGCCGTGCGGCGCGTGGACACGCGGCCGTTTGTCCGTACACGGTCTGAAGTGGATGCCGGAGGCGTCGGGGTCTCCGAGCGGTACGGAAGGCGGCCACAGTGATCGACAGGCGGGACGTGTTGCGGGCGGCTGCCGTGGGGACCCTCGGCACGGCGGGCGCGGTGGGCTCGGCGGCCCTGGGCGGGCTCCCCGCCGCGGTCGCCGCCGCGCCGGGGCTCGTCGAGCAGGTGCCCGATCACGCGTGGCGACGGCTGGCCGCCGCCCTCTCCCCGGGCGCCTCCCTGTACCGGCCGCACGACCCGGCGTATCCGCCGCTGGCGCTCCCCTTCAACCACCGGTATGCCGGGATCCGCCCGCAGGGGATCGTCGCCTGCGCGACCACGCGCGACGTGAGCGCGGCGATCCGCTGGGCCCGCGAGGTCGGGCTGCCCGCGGTGCCGCGCTCCGGGCTCGGCCACAACTACGCGGGCTACTCCACGACCACCGGGCTGCTGCTCAACATGAGCCGGATGAAGACCATCACCGCCCACCCCCGTCCGAGCACCGCCCGCACCCGCCGCTACGGGCCGATCGAGGTCGTTCACGAGGCGGGCACGGTCACCGTCGGGGCCGGCGTCACCAACGGCGACCTGCACCCGCTGCTGGAGAACCAGGGCATGTTCGTACCGACGGGCCGCTGCCCCTCCGTCGGCGTGGCCGGTCTGGTGCTGGGCGGCGGCATCGGGTTCAGCGACAAGATGTTCGGGCTGACCTGCGACCGGCTCGTCTCCACCACCGTAGTGCTGGCCGACGGCCGGGTGGTCACGGCCGACGACCACAGCGAGCCCGAGCTGTTCTGGGCTTGCCGCGGCGGGGCGGGCAACAACTTCGGCGTGCACACCTCGTTCACCTTCCGGTACGAGCAGTTCCACGGCAACGTCGGCTTCTACCAAATGCGTTGGAGCCTGGACTCGGTCCTGCCGGTGATGGCGGCCATGCAGCGGACCGGCCTGGAGACCGCGGACGACAAGCGGTTCCACTGCCGCCTGGGCATCGGCACCAAGGGCCGGACCTGGCAGGAGATCGCCCGCAACGCCAACGTCAACGTGATCGGACAGCACTACGGCACGGTCGCGGAGTTGGAGAGCATCCTCGCCCCGCTGCTGGCCATCGGCACGCCGGAGGAACGCGCCCGCAACCGTGCGGCCATCCGCGAGGTCACCCCGGCGGAGGCGGCCGGACTCCTCAGCGCCACCACGCCGGTGGACAAGTTCGCGGCCAAGTCGGCGATCCTCGGCCGGCGGGAGCTTCTCTCCGAGCGGCAGGTCGCGGCGGCGGCGGAGCGCCTGCTCGCCTGGCCGGGCAGCGGCAACGACGACGGCGCCGGGTTCGCCATGTTCGGACTCGGCGGCGAGATCAACGAGGTCCCGCCGGGCGCGACCGCGTTCGTCCACCGCGACGGCGTCTTCGTCCTCGCCGCCGAGACCTCCTGGGCGGACCACGACCACCCGGCCACCGTCCACGCCAACCTTCGGTGGCTGGACGAGTTCTACGCCGCGCTCTTCCCGGCCGCGCCGCCCGCGCAGTCCTACCAGAACTTCCCCGACCCCGAGTTGAAGGACTGGCGCTCGGCCTACTACGGCGCCAACTACCCCCGCCTGGTCCGTGCCAAGCACCAGTACGACCCGACGCGCTTCTTCGACTATCCCCAGGCCGTCTGAGGGTCCTTCACTCCCCCGTCGCGTCGAGCAGCCAGTCGGCGAGGTACTGGGCGAAGGAGCCGCGCACGAGGAGGCGGTAGCTGGGTTCGGCGTCGATCTGGTCGAGGACCAGCTGGACCTTGGCGACCGTCGTCTGGGCGCAGCGGCCCGGACCGAAGGCGCGCGGGTGGAGATCCAGGGAGCAGCCCTGTTCCAGCACCGAGCGGGCCGAGGGGCCGGAGAGCTCCAGGGTGGTCCGGTTGGCGGAGACGTCGACGACGGAGCCCGGCTCGTCGCCGAGCGCTCGACGCAGCGCGTGCTCGATCGTGGGGGCCGCGCCGTCCGCGCCGACGACGAGCCACTCGTCCGGCCCGAGCCAGAGCACCCGCAGGTCTGCCGTCGCCACCACCGAGCCGGCGAGGGTGGGCAGCGGCGCGCCCAGGGCCTCGGCGGCGCGGGCGGCCGCGGGGCCGGCGGGATCGAGTCGGAGGTTCAACTGGGCGAGGAAGGGGATCTCCCGCAGCCGCACCCCGCCCGGGCCGGTGGCCTCCGCGGCCGCCAACCGGTCGGCGAGGTGGCCGAGCGGGCTGCGCCGCAGGTGGGCGAGGGCGAAGCCGTCAACCGTCACGGCGGCCTCCCTTCGGGTCGAAGAGGACGGGTTCGGTGACGGTGGCCGCGACCGTGCGGCCGTCCGGGAGTGGGGCCAGCACCGTCTCGCCGATGCGGTCCCGGCCGCCGCGCACCAGCGCGAGGGCGAAGGTGCGGTCGAGGGCGGCGCTTCGGTAGCTGGAGGTCACGTGGCCGAGCGAGTCCACGGGAACCGCCGTGAGGTCGGCGCCGGGGGCCACCAACTGGGCTCCCTCCGGCAGCAGTTCACCGCCGTCGACCGGCAGCAGCCCGACCAGGTGCCTGCGGTCGGCGCGGGAGGTGTCCGCGCGGGCGAAGGAGCGCTTGCCGACGAAGTCCTTGTGCCGGGCGACGACCCACGTCATGCCGAGGTCCTGCGGGGTGACCGTGCCGTCGGTGTCCTGGCCGACGATCGGGTAGCCCTTCTCGGCGCGCAGCACGTGCATGGTCTCGGTGCCGTAGGGGGTGATCCCGGCGTGCGCGCCGTAGGCGAGCACGGCCTCCCAGACCGCGAGCCCGTACCAGGACGACACGTTGATCTCGTAGGCCAGCTCGCCGGAGAAGGAGATCCGGCAGATCCTGGCCGGGACGCCGTTCGCCAGCACGGCGTCCCGGACCGTCATGAAGGGGAAGGCGTCGTTGGAGACGTCCAGCCCGGGGGCGAGGGCGGCGACCACCTCGCGGGAGCGGGGGCCGACGACGGCGGCCGTGGACCACTGCTCGGTGACGGAGGTGCAGCGCACCCGAAGTTCGGGCCACTCGGTCTGGAGCCACTCCTCCATCCAGTCCAGGACGGCCGCCGCGTTGCCGGTGGTCGTGGTGAGGTAGTAGTGGTCGGGCGCGAGCCGCACGGTGACGCCGTCGTCGAAGACCATGCCGTCGGCCCGGCACATGACGCCGTAGCGGGCGGAGCCCACCGGCAGCTTGGCGAAGCCGTTGGTGTAGAGCCGGTCGAGGAACACGGCGGCGTCGGGGCCGATCACATCGATCTTGCCGAGGGTGGAGGCGTCCATCACGGCCACGGCCTCGCGGGCCGCCCGGCACTCGCGCAGCACGGCGGCGTCCATGTCCTCGCCGGGGCGCGGGTAGTAGCGCGGACGGTGCCACTGGCCGACGTTCTCGAACACCGCGCCGCGCCGCACGTGCCAGGGGTGGACGGCGGTCGTGCGCACCGGGTCGAACAGCGGCCCGCGCTCGCGTCCGGCGAGCAGCGCGAAGGAGACCGGGACGTAGGGCCCGCGGAACGTGGTGGTGCCGACCTCGCCGGGCGAGCGCGCCCCGAGCAGCCGGGCGATCACGCCGATCGCCGCCACACCGCAGGACTTGCCCTGGTCATGGGCGGTGCCGATGGTGGTGTACCGCTTGATGTGCTCGACGGAGCGCATCCCTGCCCGGACCGCCCGGTGCACGTCGGCGACGGTCGCGTCGCGCTGGGCGTCGACGAAGTGGTCGCGCCAGGTCGACGGGTCGCCCTCCTCGCCGGGGACGAGCCAGACGGGGCGCGGCGGCGCGGGCGGCGTGTCGCCCTCGCACGGCGGCGCGATGGGGGCGGCGAAGGGGAACCCGGCGGCCGTCGCCGCCTCGGCCCCGGCGGTGAACCCCTCGGTGAGACAGCCCGCGAGGTCGTGACGGCCGCGGCCGGAGCCGCAGGCGCGGACCTCCTGGGCCGCCCGGTCCGGGACGAAGGCCGCGAGTGTCGCGTCGTAGCGGACGGTGCCGCGGGCCATGCTCCACAGGTGGACCGCCGGACTCCAGCCGCCCGAGACGGCGAGCAGGTCGCAGGCCACCTCGCGCACGGGGCCGGTCAGTTGTTCCTCCGCCGTGAGCGCCGAGATCCGCACGCCGGTCAGCCGTGCCCCGCCCTCGGTGCCGACCACGGCGGCTCCGGCCAGCACCTCGATCCCGGCGGCCCGCGCGGCCTTGACGAGGGCGGCGGGCGGCTCGGGGCGCGTGTCCACCAGCGCCGGGACCTCCGCGCCGGCCGCGGCCAGCTCCAGCGCGGTGGCGTAGGCGCTGTCGCCGGTGGTGAACACCACCGCGCGCCGCCCGGTAAGGACCGCGTAGCGGTTCAGGTAGCTGCGGACCGCGGCGGCCGACATGACGCCGGGCCGGTCGTTGCCCGCGAAGACCAGGGGGCGCTCGTGCGCGCCGGTGGCCAGCACGACCTGGCGGGCACGGAAGTGCCACAGCCGTCCGCCGCCTCCCGGCCGGTCGGGGCGGCGCTCGGCGACCAGCACGTAGTTCTGGTCGTGGTGGCCGATCGCGGTGGCCCGGGTCAGCAGCCGCGTCTCCGGCTGCGCCTCCAGCTCGGCGCGCGCCTCGGCCACCCAGGCGAGGGCGGGCCGCCCGTCGATCCGCTCCCGGCCGGAGAGCAGCGCGCCGCCGGGTTCGGGCTGGTCGTCGACGAGGACGACCCGCGCGCCGGAGCGCCCGGCCGCGAGGGCGGCGGCGAGCCCTGCCGGGCCCGCGCCGACCACGAGCACGTCGGTGTGCAGGTAGGTCTTGTCGTACCTGGTCTCGTCAGGCGCGTCGTCGAGCCGTCCGCGGCCCTGAAGGCCGGTCGCGGCCAGCCCGTCGGAGAGCTCGACGGTGGTGGCGAGCTGCATCGGATCGGAGCACGGGCGCTCCAGTTGGACGAGCGCGTGCGGGTCGTCGACCCCGGCGGTGACGATCCCGCGCGGACGCTCCCGGTACAGGCTCGGGCCGACGGCGAGGACGCCGTTCGCGAGCAGCGCGGAGGCGAGGGTGTCCCCGCGCAGTCCGGTGTACTCGACGCCGTCGAAGGTGAAGCGCAGCGGCGCGGAGCGGTCCACCCGGCCGCCCGCGGCCAGACGGTTGCCCGGACGGTTGCTCATGCGGTCACCTCGCTGTGCTCGTCGGACGGGGGCACGGGCCGCGGCTGCCCGGCCGGGTAGACGGCCGAGATGTCGTGCGTGACGGTGTGCCGGACCACGTTGAACCAGCGGCGGCAGCCGGCGGCGTGCATCCAGCGTTCCGCGAACTCGCCCTTGGGGTTGTCGCGGACGAAGAGGTAGGCGCCCCACTCGGCGTCGCTCAGGGCGTGGGGGTCGGCGGGGTGGGCGACGTGGGCCTGTCCGCCGTAGTGGTACTCGGTCTCGTCGCGCTCCCCGCACCAGGGGCAGGCGATGAGCAGCATGCGTCCTCCCGGAAGCCGTCAGTGCGCCACGGCGGCGGCGCCGTGCTCGTCGATGAGTGCGCCGGTGGCGAACCGCTCCAGCGCGAAGGGCGCGGCCAGCTGGTGGGGCCGCCCGTGGGCGATGGTGTCGGCGTAGACCCAGCCGGAGGCGGGCGTCGCCTTGAAACCGCCGGTGCCCCAACCGCAGTTGAGGTACAGGTTCTCGACCGGCGTCAGCCCGATGATCGGAGAGGCGTCCGGGGTGACGTCGACGATGCCGCCCCAGGTCCGCAGCACGTGGGCCCGGGCGAAGATCGGGAACAGCTCGAGCGCGGCGGCCATCTGGTGCTCGATCTGGTGGAACGAGCCGCGCTGGCCGTAGCCGTTGTAGGAGTCGATGCCCGCGCCCATGACCAGCTCGCCCTTGTGCGCCTGGCTCACGTAGACGTGCACGTGGTTGGACATGACGACGGTCGGGTGCACGGGCTCCAGCAGCTCGGAGACGAGCGCCTGGAGCGGGTGGCTCTGGATCGGCAGGCGCAGGCCGAGCAGGTCGGTGAGGGTGCTGGTGTGTCCGGCGGCGGCGAGGGCGACGCGGCCCGCGCCGATCCGGCCGCGCGTGGTCTCGACGCCGACGACCCGGCCGCCGCCGTCCCGGACGAAGCCGGTGACCTCGCAGTTCTGGATCAGGTCGACGCCGTGCTCGTCCGCCTTGCGGGCCAGCGCCCAGGCGACGTGGTCGTGCTTGGCGATCCCGGCACGGGGCTGCAGCGTCGCGCCGAGCACGGGGTAGCGCACGTCGGGCGAGGTGTTGACGATGGGGCAGAAGGCGCGGACCTCGTCCGGGTCGAGCCACTCGGCGTCGACGCCGCCGAGCCGGTTGGCCCCCACCCGGCGCGTCCCCTCGCGTACGTCCTGGAGCGTGTGGGCGAGGTTGAGCACGCCGCGCTGGCTGAAGAGGAAGTCGTACTCCAGCTCCTCCGGCAGGCCCTCCCAGAGCTTCAGGGCGTGCTCGTAGATCGCGGCGCTCTCTTCGCACAGGTAGTTGGAGCGGATGATCGTGGTGTTCCGGGCCATGTTCCCGCCGGCCAGCCAACCGCGCTCCAGCACGGCGACGTTGCTGATGCCGTGGTTGCGGGCCAGGTAGTAGGCGGTGGCCAGGCCGTGGCCGCCGGCGCCGACCACGACCACGTCGTAGGACGGCTTCGGATCGGGTGTGCGCCACAGCCAGTCGGGGTGCTCCGGCAGTTGGTCGGGCATCGGCGGGTTCCTCCCTGACGTGTGACCTGCGGAGGCTGACATGCGGAGGCGGCGAACTTGTTTCAGATTACGCACGCTGTTGCGTAACCCACAACACCCCGGGGGGGAGATTGTTCCGTGACGAGCTCTCTTGACGCTCCGTCGGAGCAGCCGGAGACTGTTGCGCCATACGGATTGCGTTTCATTTGGTGAAACTCGCCGTCGACGTCACGGTTACCCGGTTGCCGAGAGATACGGCAGGAACCCCATGACCCTGCAGAACTACGACTTCGTCATCGTCGGTGGAGGATCGGCTGGTTGCGCGCTCGCCGCCCGCCTGAGCGCCGATCCGGGCAACCGGGTGCTGGTCCTGGAGGCGGGTCGTCCCGACTATCCCTGGGACGTCTTCATCCACATGCCCGCGGCGCTCACCTTCCCCATCGGGAGCCGCTTCTACGACTGGAAGTACGAGTCCGAGCCGGAGCCGTTCATGCACGGCCGGCGCATCTACCACGCCCGGGGCAAGGTGCTGGGCGGCTCCAGCAGCATCAACGGCATGATCTTCCAGCGCGGCAACCCGCTCGACTACGAGCGCTGGGGCGCCGATCCCGGTATGAAGAGCTGGGACTACGCCCACTGCCTGCCCTACTTCAGGAAGATGGAGAACTGCCTCGCCGACCCCGGCACCGGCTGGCGCGGGCACGACGGCCCCCTCGCCATGGAGCGCGGGCCCGCCACCAACCCGCTGTTCGGCGCCTTCTTCGAGGCGGTGCAGCAGGCCGGCTACCCGCTGACGGACGACGTCAACGGCTACCGGCAGGAGGGCTTCGCCCCGTTCGACCGCAACCTGCGCCGCGGACGGCGGCTGAGCGCGGCGCGCGCCTACCTGCATCCCGTCAAGAGCCGCCCCAACCTCGAGGTGCGGACGCGGGCCCTCGTGACGCGGGTCCTGTTCGAGGGCAGGCGCGCCGTCGGCGTCGAGTACACCCCGCACGGCGGCGCGCCGCAGCAGGTCGCGGCCGGGAAGGTCATCCTGTCCGGCGGCTCGATCAACTCCCCGCAACTGCTGCAGCTCTCGGGCGTCGGCAACGCGGACGAGCTCGCCGCGCTGGGCATCGAGCCGGTGCACCACCTGCCGGGCGTCGGCGAGAACCTCCAGGACCACCTGGAGGTCTACGTCCAACACGCCTGCAAGCAGCCGGTGTCCGTGCAGCCGCAGCTCAAGATGTGGCGGCGGCCCTTCATCGGCGCACAGTGGCTCTTCCTGCGCAGCGGACCCGGCGCGACCAACCACTTCGAGGGCGGCGGCTTCGTCCGCAGCAACGAGGAGGTGGACTACCCCAACCTGATGTTCCACTTCCTCCCGATCGCCGTCCGCTACGACGGCTCCGCACCGGCCGGCGGGCACGGCTACCAGGTGCACATCGGCCCGATGTACTCGGACGCGCGGGGCTCGGTGAAGATCAAGTCGCGTGATCCGCAGGTCCATCCGGCGCTGCGGTTCAACTACCTCTCGACGGAGCAGGACCGGCGCGAGTGGGTGGAGGCCATCCGGATCACCCGCTCGATCCTCGGCCAGGACGCGTTCGCCCCGTTCAGCGACGGTGAGATCTCCCCCGGCCCCTCCGTGGAGACCGACGAGCAGATCCTCGACTGGGTCGCCCGCGACGGCGAGACCGCCTTGCACCCCTCCTGCACCTGCAGGATGGGCACGGACGAGATGTCCGTCGTCGACCCGTCCACGATGCAGGTGCACGGCCTGGAGGGCCTGCACGTGGTGGACGCCTCGGCGATGCCGTACGTGACCAACGGCAACATCTACGCCCCGGTCATGATGCTCGCGGAGAAGTCCGCGGACCTCATCCTCGGCAACACCCCCCTCGACCCGGACCACACGGAGTTCTACCGCCACCGCACCCCCACCGGCTGACCCCGCCACCGGCGCAGGGCCCCGCGCTCCACCTTCCCCAGGAGCGCGGGGCCCTGCTGCGGCTGTTTCCGCTCGGCGGCCTCGTAGGGTGGCATGCGAAGGAGGTGGTGAGGGGAGATCACATCGATGCGAGCTCGGCGCTGCTGACTGAGTTGTGGCGCTCCTGGGCGGAGCGCGGGACCGCACTGGAACCGGCCGGGTGGAGCACGCCGACGCGGCTGGTGGACGTGGTGGATCCGATCGTCTTCATCGAGGCGGCGGCCGGGCGGACCGAGGACGCCGTGCTTCCGGTCATCAGGTAGCGCGCCACCCCTGCGCTCCCGCTCGCCGTGCCACTTGCGATCAGGGCGGGGTCCGCGTGGAACAAATGCTCTCGCCCGCACCGTCGGTGGCTTGCTAGGTTCCCAAGCCGCGCCGGAGAGTCGGCTGTGCGGATGACGAGGAGAGAAGAGCTGTGACCACGTACCTGATCGGCGGCGGCTGGAACGACGAGGCGGCGCCTCTGGTGTACGGGCCCTTCCTCGCGGCGGCAGGTTCTGAGCCCGTGGTGGCCTGCCTGCTGGTCGACGAAGGCGAGGGCGCCGCACAGTTCGCGCGCTTCGAGGCCGCGCTGGGCAAGGTGGCTCCGTGCCGGCCGGTTCCCCTCCTGGTGCCGCTCGGCGGCCGCTTCGATCCGGCTTCGTTGGACGGTCACGCTGCGCTGCTGGTCTGCGGTGGGCTGACCCCCGCCTACCAGGAGGCGCTGGCGCCGGTCCTTTCCGAGGTGAACTCTCGCCTCGGCACCGGGGGGATGACCTACGCGGGCTTCTCCGCCGGTGCCGCGGTCGCCGCCCGCACGGCAGTGGTCGGGGGCTGGTGCTCCCGGGGCGTCCAGGTCTGCGCGGAGGAGACGGGCGAGGACCTGGACGAGATCGAGGTGCGGCCGGGCCTGGATCTCGTACCGTTCGCCGTCGACGTTCACGCCGCCCAGTGGGGCACGCTGCCGCGCCTGATCGAGGCTGTCTCGCTCGGCGCGGCTCCGTACGGCGTGGCGATCGACGAGGACACCCTGCTCACGGTGGACGGCGGCCGAGCCCGCGTCTCCGGCCTGGGCCGGGTGCACCTCGTACGGGCGCAGGACGCCCCGGGAGGCGTCGCACTCCGCTCCTACCGCCCCGGCGAGGCGTTCGCTCTCCCGCACTGACCAGTTCGAAGGTCACC
>NZ_BBPO01000056.1:25507-45001 GCF_000787815.1 Streptacidiphilus neutrinimicus | reverse complement strand
CGTCCATGGAGACCGCGTCGGCGCAGGCCGCGCCCGAGCGGGTGAAGCCGGGCGGCGGCACGTCCGGGCCCACGCGGGCCGGCAGCACCGCCCCGCGCACGGGGAGAGCGGCGACCGGGGTGGGGCAGCGCCGGGCGCGGACGGTGCGCCCGGCGCTGCTCGGGCCGCGGATCGGGGCGCGGGTCGTGGACACGGTCGTGACCTACGCCTTGGTCGCGGTGCTCGGGGTGGTCCTCGTGCAGCGGGTGACGCTGCACCTGCAGGCGAAGATCGACGCCGCCCAGGCCAGCGGTGTGCCGCAGACGGTGTGGCTGGTGGACGGGACCGTGCTGGCCGATGCGGGGCTGCTGCTGGCGGCCCTGCTGGCGGTGGGCCTCGTCTACGAGACGATCCCGCTCGCGGTGTGGGGCCGCACGCTGGGGAAGGCGATCTTCGGGCTGACCGTGCTGGACGCCCGGAGCAAGGCACGGCCGACGCTTTGGCGCACCTTCCTGCGGACCGCGATGTGCCAGACGCTGGTCTTCCTGGTGGTCGGCATCTTCGAACTCGTCCCCTGCGCCACCGACCGCAAACTGCGCCAGAGCTGGCACGACAGGGTCGGTCGGACGTTCGTCGCCAGGCAGAAGGGGTAGCGGGCCAGAAACGCCAGAAACTCCACCGAATCCGACGTAATCCCCGGGTCGGGTGGTTCACTGCTGGCTATGACGACTCCTCAGCCCCCGGACGGCGGCGGGCCGTACTACCACCCGCCGCACGCGACCGAACCGGCCGACGCCGTCGGCGGGATGCCGCCGCTCGCGCCGCTGGGCAGGCGGCTGACGGCCCGGAGCATCGACATCGGCATCGTGCTCGTCATCGCGTTCCTGCTCAGCCTGATCGCGTACTTCTCCGACCGGCACGACCGCGGTCTGGTGAGTTTCGTCTTCTCGATCGCGGCGCTGCTGGTCGCCTTCGTCTACGAGGGGCTGATGCTGACCCGGTCGCGTGGCCAGACCGTGGGCAAGAAGCTGATGAACCTGCGCGTCGCGGTGCTGGCCGACGGAAGCGTGCCGGAGGGCTCGCCGGGGTGGACGCGCGCCGCTGTCTGGGGGCTCCCCGGGGTGATCGTCTGCGGCTGCCTCTGGTGGGCGATCGACGGGGTCTGGGTCACCTGGGACCAGCCCTACCGGCAGGCGCTGCACGACAAGGCCGCCAAGACGGTGGTCGTGGAGGCCCGTTGAGAGTGGGTCGCGCGAATGTGGTCATGAAGGCGCGGCGTCCCGGGCAGGGGCGCCGCGCCTTCAAGGTCACACTCCGATACGGCGGGCAGGGTGCGCCGGCCAGGGAGTGAAGGGCCGGACGGGGGCGTACGGCGGGCGGTCAGCGCGGGACGCGCTCCGGCTCCGGAAGGGTCTCCACCGCGGGGGCCTGCCCCTTGGCCACCACGCGGGACGTGCGCGCCGCGCCGCGCGGCCTCGCCCGTCGGATCGCGGCGAAGACGCCGACCGCGAGGGCGACCGTGGCGAGCAGCAGGATGGCCGGCATGCTCTGCGCGCCGGAGAGGGCCAGGAGGGCGACCGTCGCGCCGACGACGGCCGCGGTGCCGAGGGCAAGCTGAGATACCGTCAGACGTGGCATGGCTGTTCCGTCCTTCGCTTCGGGACTGCGGGTCGGCCACGGGATCGATCGGGGCCCGCCGGGGGTGAGTTCGAGCGGGGACTTGTTGTCGGTTGTCGAAACAAGCGGTGCGGTAGGGCAGTTGCTCGCAGATCGCGCCCCGGTACGGCAGATACCCGGTGCGTCTGCTGGTAAGCCCAGCCTAACCGCCGAGGCGGGGGCACAGGGGGGCGCACGGGCTCACGCGGCCTGGCACAGCCGCGAGTTGGGATGCTGTCCGCCTGCCCTCAAGCCCCGCTCAACCTTCGGTCGGCCAAGCCGGCTCAGCCAGGCAGGACGACCGGGGTGCCGGTCAAGGCCACACCCGCGGAGTGGAGTTCGGTCAGCGCGGTCTCCGTCGTGGCCTTGGCCACGCCCGCCGTCAGGTCGAGCAGCACCCGGGTGGTGAACCCTTCGCGCGCCGCGTCCAGCGCGGTGGCGCGCACGCAGTGGTCCGTGGCGATGCCGACCACGTCGACCTCGGTCACCTGGTGGGCGCGCAGCCAGTCGGCGAGGCCCACGCCGTTCTCGTTGAAGCCCTCGAAGCCGCTGTAGGCGGCCGCGTGGGCGCCCTTGTCGAAGACCGCCTCGACCGCACCGGAGGTCACGGCGGGCGCGAAGTTGGGGTGGAAGCCGACGCCCTCGGTGCCCGCGACGCAGTGGACCGGCCAACTGGTGCGGAAGTCCGGGTGTGCGGAGAAGTGCGCGCCGGGGTCGATGTGGTGGTCGCGGGTGGCGACCACGTGGTCGTAACCGCCGGTGCTCTCGGCGACGAGGTCGGTGATCGCGGCGGCCACCTCGGCGCCGCCGCCGACGGGCAGGCTGCCGCCCTCGCAGAAGTCGTTCTGCACGTCCACGATGATCAGTGCCCGGCGCATGGCGGTGACTCTCCTCGGCGTTCCTCTGTGTTGGCAGCAGCGTAGGGAGGGGCAGGGGATTGCGCGAGGGGTGGCCGCGACGCAATGTTCGCGTGTCAACCCTCGCGCGTCCCACGCCCCGCCCTCAGCTGCTGAGGTACTCCGTCGGCACGACCGGCTCGCCGCGCGACAACTGCGTTGCTGACAGCGGGAGTTGGCCGCGAGAGCGGAGGTGGCGCTCGCGTGCTGCGGCCAGCGGCTCACGGCCGACGACCTCGCCGCCGCGGACCAGCTCGTGGTGGAGCAGGTTCTCCCGCAGCTCCGGCGGAACCGGGCCGGTCCCGACGACCTCGGCCTCGGCCACGCCGTCGGCGTCCAGCCGCCGCGCCGCCCACTTGGCCCCGCCACGGCTGGCCTTCGCGCCCGCCGAGCGCTTGGCGACCGGCACCAGCGGCGCGTTCGGGCCGCCTGCGCCCGCGCGGGCGACCAGCTTGTAGACCATCGAGCAGGTCGGCTGTCCGCTGCCGGTGACCAGCGAGGTGCCGACCCCGTAGGAGTCGACGGGCGCGGCGGCCAGGGCGGCGATGGCGTACTCGTCCAGGTCGCTGGTGACCACGATCCGGGTCTTCACCGCGCCCAGCTCGTCGAGCTGGCGGCGGACCCGGTGGGCCAGCATCAGCAGGTCGCCGGAGTCGATGCGGACCGCGCCGAGATCCGGCCCGGCCACCTCGATGGCGGTGCGGACGGCCTCGGTCAGGTCGTAGGTGTCCACCAGCAGGGTGGTGCCGCGGCCCATGGACTCGATCTGGGCGGTGAAGGCGTCCCGCTCGGTGTCGTGCAGCAGGGTGAAGGCGTGGGCGGCCGTCCCGGTGGTCGGGATGCCGTACTCGAAGCCGGCCTGCAGGTCGGAGGTGGCGCCGAAGCCCGCGATGTAGGCGGCGCGGGCCGCGGAGACGGCGGCGCGCTCGTGGGTGCGCCGGGCGCCCATCTCGATCACCGGACGGTCCCCGGCGGCCGCGGCCATCCGCGAGGCCGCCGCGGCGATCGCGGAGTCGTGGTTGAGGATCGACAGGATCACCGTCTCCAGGATCACCGCCTCGGCGAAGCTGCCCTCGACCACCATGATCGGGGAGCCGGGGAAGTAGCACTCGCCCTCGCCGTAGCCGCGGATGTCGCCGCGGAAGCGGTAGTCGGCGAGCCACCGCAGCGTGTCCTCGTCGACGACCTGCTGGTCGGCGAGCCAGCCCAGCTGGGCGGGGGTGAAGCGGAAGTTCTCGACCGCGTCCAGCACGCGCCCGACCCCCGCGGTCACGCCGTAGCGGCGGCCTTCCGGCAGGCGGCGGGTGAAGACCTCGAACACGGAGTGCCGCTGTGCCGCACCGCTGCGCAGGGCGGCCTGCAGCATGGTGAGCTCGTAGCGGTCGGTGAGCAGGGCGGTCGACGCCGTAGCAGCATCCATGGACACCATCGTATCCCCCATCTCGTCACTTTGACGATTTCTCTTCGGACACGATCACCCGGACGGGTCCCGGATCGCTTCGGGGTCGCCCGGATGGCAGCATGGACATGGAACGGGAGTGGTCGTCGTCGAGGAGTTGCAGCTGTGAGCGTCGCGCCGGTGGAGATCGAGCGCACCGAGTCGGAGTCGGCGCCCTTCCAGGTGCCCGACCCTGACGTCCCCTGGGTGACGATCGTGCACAACGACCCTGTTAACTTGATGTCCTACGTCGTCTACGTCTTCCAGACGTACTTCGGCTACCCCAAGGAGAAGGCCCGTCAACTGATGCTCGACGTGCACCACAAGGGCCGCGCGACGGTCTCCAGCGGTACCCGCGAGGAGATGGAACGCGACGTCCAGGCGATGCACGGCTTCGGGCTCTGGGCCACGCTGCAGCACGACAAGTGACGGGCGATCGATGACCGGTCTGTTCAAGCGCGCCCACGGTGGGGGCGCGCAGCTCACCCTCGACCCGGTCGAGGCATCCATCCTGCGCAGCCTCATGGTGCAGATGCTCGAACTGATCGGCCCCGGCCCCGGCGAGGACGCGCCCGAAGACCCCCTCGCCGCGCTGTTCGCCGAGGGGCCCACCAAGCCTCCGGCCGATCCGGCCCTGGCCCGCCTCTTCCCCGACGCGTACGCCGAGGGCCCCGAGGCGGCGGACCACTCGTCGGAGTTCCGCCGCTACACCGAGAACGACCTGCGCGCCCGCAAGCGCGACGACGCCTTCGCGGTGGTCCGCGCCATCGACGCGGCGGAGGAGGACCGCAAGGGCCGCCCCGTGGTCCGCCTGGACGGGGAGGGCTGCCGCAAGGCGCTCGGGGCGCTGAACGACCTGCGGCTCACCCTGGGCACCCGGCTGGACGTCTCCGAGGACGACGACTCCCTCTACGCCCTGCCGGACGAGGACCCGCGCAAGCCGATGGTGATGGCCTACCTGTGGCTGGGGGGACTCCAGGAGTCCCTGCTGGAGGCGATGGTCTGACCGGCTGATCCAGCCGGTCCGGAGCCCTGCCTATCCTTGGGCCCATGCTGACCATCACCCGCGAACTGCACGACGCGATCGTCGCCCACGCCCGCGCCGACCACCCTGACGAGGCCTGCGGCGTGATCGCCGGCCCCGTCGGCGCCGACCGGCCGGAGCGGTTCATCCCGATGCTCAACGCCGCGCGCTCGCCCACGTTCTACGAGTTCGACTCGGGTGACCTGCTGAAGCTTTACCGCGAGATGGACGACCGCGACGAGGAGCCCGTCGTGATCTACCACTCCCACACCGCGACCGAGGCCTACCCCTCGCGGACCGACGTCTCCTACGCGTCCGAGCCGAACGCCCACTACGTGCTCGTCTCCACCGCCGAGTGCGGCAACGACGAGGGGCCGTTCCAGTTCCGCTCGTATCGCATTGTGGACGGTGTGATCACAGAGGAAGACGTCGAGGTCATCGGGGCCTGAACGGACGCGGGCGCGGAGGGCCCGGCGGAGGCCGCGGGACCCTCCGGCGTTCCGGGATGCGGGACGGTTCCGTCCGTGCTGTGGGACGGGGATCCCGTTCGGGGGGCGGGAATCTATACGATGCCTGCATGCGTTCCGTCGACATGAGCCTTCACGCGCCCGGCATCCGCCTCGTCGCGCGGCTGCACGTCGACCTGTGCCGCCTCGCCAGCGCCATCTGTCCAGCCGCCTGAGCCCTGTCGCGGCGTCGTTCCTCGGTCGCGTACGACCCGAAGCTCTCGAACGCCGCGCGCCCGGCGCCCGCAGACCGCCCGCCGCACAGCCCTGCTTCGCCTCTCCCACCGAGACCACTCCTGGAGCCCAGCCATGGCCATCGAGGTCCGCATCCCGACCATCCTCCGCACCTACACCGACGGTGCCAAGGCCGTCGAGGGCAGCGGCGCGACCCTGGACGCCCTCTTCACCGACCTCGACGTGCGCCACCCGGGCCTGCGCGAGCGTCTCGTCGACGGCGGCGAGCTGCGCCGCTTCGTGAACGTCTACCTGAACGACGAGGACGTCCGCTTCCTCGGCGGGATCAACACCGAGGTCGCCGCGGGCGACAGCGTCACCATCCTGCCCGCCGTCGCCGGCGGCGCGCGCTGACATGAAGTACGACACCCCCCTCGACGCCGTCGGCAACACCCCCCTCGTCGGCCTGCCGCGCCTGAGCGCGACCGTGCCGGGCAACGAGGCGGGTCTCGTACGTCTGTGGGCCAAGCTGGAGGACCGCAACCCGACCGGCTCGGTCAAGGACCGCCCCGCCCTGCACATGATCGAGCGGGCCGAAGCGGCCGGCCGGCTCACCCCGGGCTGCACGATCCTGGAGCCCACCAGCGGCAACACCGGCATCTCGCTGGCCATGGCCGCGAAGCTCAAGGGCTACCGCATGGTCTGCGTCATGCCGGAGAACACCAGCGAGGAGCGGCGCGAGCTGCTGCGCATGTGGGGCGCGGAGGTCATCTCCTCGCCCGCGGCCGGCGGCTCGAACACGGCGGTGCGGGTGGCCAAGGAGCTGGCGGCGGAGCACCCGGACTGGGTCATGCTCTACCAGTACGGCAACCCGGACAACGCCGGCGCCCACTACGCCGGCACCGGCCCGGAGATCCTGGCCGACCTGCCGAGCGTCACCCACTTCGTCGCCGGACTCGGCACCACGGGCACGCTGATGGGCGTCGGCCGGTTCCTGCGCGAGAAGGTGCCGGGCGTCCAGATCGTGGCGGCCGAGCCGCGGTACGACGACCTGATCTACGGCCTGCGGAACCTGGACGAGGGCTTCGTCCCCGAGCTGTACGACGCGGAGGTCCTCACCACCCGCTTCAGCGTCGGCAGCGCCGACGCGGTCCGCCGCACCCGCGAGCTGCTGCAGTTGGAGGGCATCTTCGCGGGCATCTCCACCGGCTGCGGCGTCCACGCCGCGATCGGCGTCGGCCGCAAGGCCGCGAAGGCGGGGGAGCGGGCGGACATCGTGTTCGTCGTGGCCGACGGCGGCTGGAAGTACCTGTCGACCGGCATCTACACGGCGGAGACGACGGAGCAGGCGGTCGAGGCGCTGCAGGGCCAGCTCTGGGCCTGAGCCCCGGCTGCCTTCCTTCCTTGCTGCCTCCGGGGCAGACACCTCCCCGTCTGCAAAGACTGTGATGGTCCCGGATTATTTGTCCGTTTCCTGCCCTGAAACCGTTACAGAACGCCCACAGCCCCCGATGCCGGGAGCTTCCTCTCGTTGGGCCGGAAAACGCTGGATTCCACGCAGTCCAGCCGCTGTTCCGGCACGACGGAGGAGGCCCCGCATGACCGCCACGGAGCTGTGGTCCTACCGGGAGATCGGCGCGCACATCGGTGTGCAGCCCGAGACGGTCAAGTCCTACCGCCGACAGGGCATCCTCCCCGAGCCGGACGTGGTGACCTCGTTCGGCCAACCGCGCTGGTATCCGGAGACGATCCGAGCATGGGTGCGACGACGTCCGCACAACCGTCGCTGAGCGCGAACCACGGGCCCCCTTCCTGGTGATTCCGAACACAACCGGCCCGGCGGGCGGACCTGCGGGCGGGCCCCGGTCGTACTCTCATAGCTCACGACCTCACGACCTCACGGCGACGGAGCCGTGGATGTGAGCTTGCGGAGGGCGCGGCATGAAACTGACGGTGGTCGGGAGCTCCGGGAGCTTTCCCTCGGCGGAGTCGGCCTGCTCCTGCTACCTGGTCGAGGCGGACGGCTTCCAGGTCGTGATCGACCTGGGCAACGGCGCGCTCGGCGCGTTGCAGAACCACACCGGGCTCTACGACGTGGACGCGGTGGTGCTGAGCCACCTGCACCCGGACCACTGCATCGACCTGCTCGCCTACTACGTCGCCCGCAACTACCGCTTCGAGGGCTGCCCCGACCTGCTGCCCGTGTACGGCCCCGCCGGCACCGCGGAGCGGCTCGCCCGCGCGTACGACATGGACGAGGACCCGGGCATGAAGGGCGTCTTCGACTTCCGCACCCTGGTCGAGGGCACGTTCGAGCTGGGCCCGTTCACGATCACCGCCACGCGGGTTGCCCACCCGGTCGAGGCCTACGGCTTCCGGGTCGAGCACGACGGCCGCTCCTTCGTCTACACCGGCGACACCGGGCCCTGTCAGCAGCTGGTCGACCTCTCCCGGGGCGCCGACTTGCTGCTCTCCGAGGCCGCGTACACGCACGGCAAGGAGGAGTTCGCCGACGTCCACCTCAACGGCCGCCAGGCCGGCGAGCTGGCCACGGCGGCGGGCGTCCGCCGCCTGGTGCTGACCCACATCCCGCCGTGGACGGACCCCCAGCGCAATGCCGCCGACGCGGCCGGGACGTACGACGGCCCGGTCGAGCTGGCTCGACCGGGCGCGGTGTACGAGATCTGACGCGGGGTCGCCCGCTCAGGCCTTGGTGACGTCCTCGATCTCCTCCTCGGGCTCGCGGCCCGGGGTGGTGAGGTTGAACCTGACGATCGCGAAGCGGAACAGCGTGTAGTAGACCACCGCGAAGACCAGGCCGATCGGGATGATCATCCAGGGCTTGGTGGCGAAGTGCCAGTTGAGCACGTAGTCCAGCAGGCCTGCCGAGAAGGTGAAGCCGTGGTGGACGCCGAGCGCCCAGGTGACCGCCATGGAGACGCCGGTCAGCAGCGCGTGGATGACGAACAGCACCGGCGCGATGAACATGAACGCGAACTCGATCGGCTCGGTCACGCCGGTGACGAACGCCGTGAGCGCGACCGAGAGCATCATGCCCGCGACCACCTTGCGGCGCTCGGGGCGCGCGGTGTGCACGATCGCCAGGGCGGCCGCCGGGAGGCCGAACATCATGATCGGGTAGAAGCCGCTCATGAACTGACCGGCGGTCGGGTCGCCCGCGAAGAAGCGGTTCAGGTCGCCGTGGACGCCGTGGTAGGTGCCGACCTGCTGCCAGAAGAAGGTGTTCACGAACTGGTGCATGCCGATCGGCAGCAGCAGGCGGTTGACCACGCCGAAGATGCCGGCGCCGAGCGGGCCGAGGCCGATCAGCCAGTTGGAGAAGTGGTCCAGCCCGCCGCCGATGGTGCCCCAGGTCATGCCGAAGAGCACGCCGACCAGGGTGCCGACGAAGGCCATCTGGATCGGGACGAGGCGGCGGCCGTTGAAGAAGCCGAGCCAGTCCACCAGCTTGGTGCGGTGGTACTTCTGCCAGAGCACGGCGGCGAGCAGGCCGATCACGATGCCGCCGAGGACGCCCGGGTTCTGCGGGGTCCCGTTCGGCGTCGCGGCGGTGACCGAGCCCGCGGCCGGGAAGGCGGTGAGCACGTTGTGGTACACCACGAAGCCGACCACGGCGGCGAGCGCCGTGGAGCCGTCGGCCTTCTTGGCGAAGCCGATCGCCACGCCGATGCAGAACAGCAGCGGCATGTTGTCGAACACGCCCTGTCCGGCCGCGGCGAAGACGGCGGCCACCTTGCCCCAGTGCAGGCCCTGGGCGCCGAACACGTCGGGCTGGCCCAGCCGCAGCAGGATGCCGGCGGCGGGGAGGACGGCGATCGGCAGCTGGAGGCTCCGGCCCAGCTTCTGAAGCCCCTGGAAGGCGCCCGAGCCCCGCTTCTTTGCGGGGGCCACCGGGACAGCGGTGGTTGCGCTCATGGTGTTCCCTAACGAAGTAATGGTCCCCACCACGATGGTTTAGACCATGTGGTGTAGACCATTCTTAGCACGGCTTTACCGGAGCGGAACCCTCCGTGTCGGAGTTGTGATGTTTTGGGCGGAGCCATCCGCCCGGGGTTTCAGTCCCTGGTGTTGGCGGCCTCCAGTTCGTCGGCGTCCTCCTCGCGACCTGGGGTTTTGATGTCGAACCTGAGGATCGCGAAGCGGAACAGGCCGTAGTAGACGAGCGCGAAGACGCAGCCGACCGGCAGGATCAGCCAGGGCTTGGTGGCCAGGTTCCAGTTCAGCCCGTAGTCGATCAGTCCGGCGGAGAAGGTGAAGCCGTCGTGCACGCCGAGGGCCCAGGTGACGGCCATCGAGACGCCGGTGAGCAGCGCGTGGATGCCGTACAGCACGGGCGCGAGGTAGGCGAAGGAGAACTCGATCGGCTCGGTGACGCCGGTGATCATCGAGGTGAGGCCGAGCGAGACCATCATGCCGGTCACTTCCTTGCGACGGCTCGGCTTGGCGCAGTGAGCCATGGCCAGCGCGGCGGCCGGGAGGGCGAACATCATGATCGGGAAGAAGCCGGTGGTGAAGATGCCGGCGCTGGGGTCGTGGTGCAGGAAGCGCGGGATGTCGCCCTGGTAGATCTGGCCCTGGTAGTGCCAGGTGCCGTACTGGTACCACACGTAGGTGTTGATCAGCTGGTGCATGCCGATCACCAGCAGCAGGCGGTTGGCGACGCCGAAGATGCCCGAGCCCAGCCAGCCGAGGCTGGTCAGCCAGGTGCTGAAGTGGTCGAGGCCGTGGCCGATCGGCGGCCACAGGCCGATGAAGACGACGGCCAGCAGCAGGCCCACGCCGGACATGATGATCGGGACCAGGCGGCGGCCGTTGAAGAAGCCGAGCCAGTCCGGCAGTCGGGTGCGGTGGTACCGCTGCCACAGGTGGGCCGTGAGCAGGCCGAGCAGGATGCCGCCGAGGACGCCGGGATTCTGGCCCGGGTAGGGCAGATGGTTGGCCAGGCCGTCCTTGGTCGGGAACGCGTCGAGGACGGCGCGGTAGACCAGGAACCCGGCGACGGCCGCCAGCGCGGTGGAGCCGTCCGCCTTCTTGGCCATGCCGATGGCGACGCCGACGCAGAACAGCAGCGGGAGCCCGATGTAGGCGCCGAGCAGCGCGCCTCCGGCCGCGGCGAAGACCTTGGCGACGTTGTTCCAGCCCAGGCCCTGGCTGCCGAAGACGTCCGGCTGGCCGAGTCGGTTCAGGATCCCGGCGGCCGGGAGGACGGCCACGGGCAGCTGAAGGCTGCGGCCCATCTTCTGCAGGCCGCTGTAGAACCTCTGCCAGGCGGTGGGCCCCGCGACGGCCTGCGCCGAACTCATCCCGTCTCCCCTCCCCGCTTGTGGTCTCCGCGCATTTGGCCGGGACCGGCAAGTGGTGTAGACCATTTAGGTGCGAGGCGTGCCCGTCAGGCACATCCTCGGACGGCTTGGTGATCTTCGCTCGCGAAGCTAAGCCATTAGTGCGTTAACGCGACAGATCGGGACAGCACCCCTGAAACTGGTGCTCCCGGCCCAGAACAGGAGAGACCAGATGGCCACGAAGGCTGAGAAGATCGTCGCGGGACTCGGCGGCATCGAGAACATCGAAGAGGTCGAAGGCTGCATCACCCGCCTTCGCACCGAGGTCCACGACCCCTCCCTGGTCGACGAGGCCGCGCTCAAGGCCGCGGGGGCGCACGGGGTCGTCAAGATGGGCACCGCCATCCAGGTCGTCATCGGCACCGACGCCGACCCGATCGCCGCCGACATCGAGGACATGATGTGAGGCGCTGACGATCCGTCGGCCTTGCTCGGCCTGTTCGGGGACTGCCCGTCCGTTCGGAGGGGTACGAGCACCGGTGGCCCGTCCCCGTGCGCACTCACGGGGACGGGCCACCGGCGTCTTCCGGTGGTCGGGGGATATGGGTCAAATGTCGCAGCGCCGCTTTCGGTAGGGTCGGTGCCATGACTCGCATCGACGGCCGCAGCCCCGAACAGCTCCGTCCCATCAGCATTGAGCGCGGCTGGAGCAAGCACGCCGAGGGCTCTGTCCTGGTCTCCTTCGGAGACACCAAGGTGCTGTGCACCGCCAGCGTCACCGAGGGCGTCCCGCGCTGGCGGCGCGGCAGCGGCGAGGGGTGGGTGACCGCGGAGTACGCGATGCTGCCCCGCTCGACCAACACCCGCAGCGACCGCGAGTCCGTCCGCGGCAAGATCGGCGGCCGCACGCACGAGATCAGCCGCCTGATCGGCCGCTCGCTGCGCGGCGTCATCGACCTGCGAGCGCTGTCGGAGAACACCATCGCCCTGGACTGCGACGTCCTCCAGGCCGACGGCGGCACCCGCACCGCGGCGATCACCGGCGCGTACGTGGCGCTCGTCGACGCGGTCCGCTGGGCCCAGGCCAAGAAGATCACCCGGGCGAAGGCGGAGCCGATCGTCGGCGCGGTCTCCGCCGTGAGCGTCGGCATCATCGACGGCGTGCCGATGACGGACCTCTGCTACGAGGAGGACGTCCGCGCCGACACCGACATGAACATCGTCTGCACCGGCGACGGCCGCTTCGTCGAGGTCCAGGGCACCGCCGAGGGCGCGCCCTTCGACCGTGACCTGCTGAACCAGCTGCTGGACCTCGGCCAGCTCGGCTGCGCCGAGCTGGCCGCGATCCAGCGCAAGGCCCTGGAGGGGTGAGCGGCATGCGCAAGCTGGTCCTGGCGACCCGCAACGGCCACAAGGTCGGCGAGCTGCGCGCGATCCTCGGCGCGGCGGGGCTCGAGGTCGACCTGGTCGGCGCCGACGCCTTCCCCGAGGTGCCGGACGTCGCGGAGACGGGCGTGACCTTCGCGGAGAACGCCCTGCTGAAGGCGCACGCGCTCGCCCGCGCGACGGGCCTGCCGGCCGTCGCCGACGACTCCGGCCTCTGCGTCGACGTCCTCGGCGGCGCCCCCGGTATCTTCTCCGCCCGCTGGGCCGGCCGGCACGGCGACGACCGCGCCAACCTGGAGCTGCTGCTCGCCCAGCTCTCCGACATCGCCGACCCCCACCGCGGCGCCCACTTCGCCTGCGCGGCGGCCCTGGCCCTCCCGAACGGCGAGGAACGCGTCGTCGAGGGCCGTCTGCGCGGCACCCTCCGCTTCGAGCCCGTCGGCGCCTTCGGCTTCGGCTACGACCCGATCCTCCAGCCCGACGGCTACGCTGTCACCTGCGCGGAACTGACGCCGGACCAGAAGAACGCCATCAGCCACCGCGGCGAGGCCTTCCGCGCCCTCACCCCGATCCTCCGCGACCTCCTGGGCTGACACTCGAACGCACGAAGGCCCGTCCCGGGAGACTCGGGGCGGGCCTTCGATGTGAAGGTGAATCGTCCGTGCGGCTGGAGGGATTCGAACCCTCACGGTGTCACCACCACCAGGACCTAAACCTGGCGCGTCTGCCTGCTTCGCCACAGCCGCATGCAGGGGACATCGTACTCAAGCTGTCGGGCCGCTGTCTCCGAGGCCTGCTCCGGACGGCCCTATCGGTACGGCTGCGATTCTGTGGTTGAGACCAATAGGACTAGGCCAGTTTTCGAGGTCATGGCCCTGAGCTGCCCATTCGGTGAACCTTAAGTGCGCTTAAGTGACACGTTGCCAAATGGGGTCTTGACGGTCGGGGATGGTCCAGGCCAATTTATCTGCGGGCGCAGTCGATACCTCGCGGAGGCAGCAGGCATGGAAGACAGACGTCCCATACGAGTCAAGGCCGTGCTCGCGGCGTGTACCGCCGGGCTGCTCGGTGTCGGTGGGCTGGCGTTGGTCGGCGGGGCCGCGCAGGCGGCGAGCGGGCAGTTGCTGGTCAACGGCGGGTTCGAGACCGGCGACCTCGGCGGGTGGAGCTGCAGCGCCAACGACAAGGTGGTCACCAGCCCTGTCGCCGCCGGGAGTTACGCGCTCTCCGGGACGCCCGCCGGGCAGGACGACGCGCAGTGCTCGCAGACCGTCGCCGTCGTCCCCGGCTCGACCTACACGCTGACCGGGCAGGTCCAGGGCAACTACGTCTACCTCGGTGACACCGGCACCGGGACCACCGACACGAGCACCTGGACGCCGGGCGCGAGCAGTTGGAGCACCCTGTCGACCACCTTCACCACCGGCGCGAACACCACCTCGGTGACGGTGTGGGTCCACGGCTGGTACGGCCAGGGCACGTTCGGCGCCGACCAGTTGTCGCTCACCGGCCCGGCGCCCACTGGCGGCGGGACGCCGTCGGCGAGCGCGAGCGCCAGCGCCAGCGCGAGCCCCTCCGGCAGCGCGAGCGCCAGCGCCAGCGCCAGTCCCACCGCCAGCCCGAGCAGTACCGGGACCACCCCGCCGCCCGTCGACACAGGGTTCCACCACCCGGCCTACTTCATGCCGTTGGACAACTCGCCGCAGGCGATCTCCGACATCGTCTCCGGCTCCGGCGAGAAACAGTTCAACCTCGCCTTCGTGCTCGACTCGGGCGGCTGCACGCCCGCGTGGGGCGGCAACGCGAGCACCCCCGTCTCGTCCGACACCGCCGTGGCCGCCGACATCAGCGCGATCCGGGCGGCCGGCGGCGACGTCGCCGTCTCCTTCGGCGGCTACAACGGGACCGAGCTCGGCTCGTCCTGCGGCAGCAGCTCCGCCCTGGCCGCCGCGTACCAGCAGGTGATCACCAAGTACGACCTGACCCGGATCGACCTCGACTGGGAGAACACCGCGCTCGACTCCAACATGGCCGTCCGCTGGGGCGCCATCAAGCAGTTGGAGGCGGCGAACCCCAAGCTGCTGGTCTCGCTGACCATCCCCGCGACCACCGTCGGCCTCCCGCTCACCGGGCGGGACGAGATCCAGCAGGCCATCAACGACGGCGCCCGGATCGACCGGGTCAACCTGATGGACTTCGACTTCGGCCTCACCAGCGGCACCCAGACCGCCGCCGCCGAGACCGTCGCGGCCGACACCGTCCAGCAGTTGCAGACGCTGTACGGCTGGGACGCCGCCACAGCGTGGGCGCACCTCTCGGTGCAGCTGATGAACGGTCACACCGACCAGCCCAGCGAGCTGTACACCCAGTCGACCTTCACCGACCTGCTCGGCTACCTCCAGGCCAACCACGCCGCCGCGTTCTCCTACTGGGACGTCAACCGCGACCGCGCCTGCGACCCGAGCGTCGTGCACTACTGGGCCGACGGGGCCTGCTCCAGCGTGACGCAGAACCCCTACGACTTCACGAAGATCCTCACGCAGTACAACGGCTGACCCCACGTCGGCCACGAGTCCCCACCCGCGCCGGAGGGCCCCACACCCCGGCGCGGGTGGCCAGCACGGCAACGCGCAGCAGCGCGGCACAGGTACCCCCACGACCCACGGAGCCACTCCATGCACCAGCGTGCCCTGCCCGCCCGACCCTCGATCCCGGATCGGAGGTCCCGGCGCACCACCGCGCTCGTGACCGCCACCGCTCTCGTGGCCGGCACGGTCGCGCTCGCCGCCAGCCTGACCGGCGCGAGCGCGGCCGCCACCAACCTGCTGACCAACGGCGACTTCGAGACCGGCGGCCTGACCGGCTGGTCCTGCTCCGCGCTGGACTCCGTGGTCACCTCCCCGGTCCACGGCGGCACCCACGCCCTCGCGGGCGCGGCGAGCTCCAGCGACGACGCCCAGTGCACCCAGACGGTCGCGGTCCAGCCGAACACCGCCTACACGCTCTCCGCCTACGTGCAGGGCGCGTACGTGTACCTCGGCGCCACCGGCACCGGCGTCAACGCCAGCACCTGGACGCCGTCCAACAGCGGCTACGGCCAGCTGACCACGAGCTTCACCACCGGCGCCTCCACCACCTCGGTGCAGGTCTACACGCACGGCTGGTACGGCCAGGGCACCTACTACGCGGACGACGTCAGCCTGACCGGCCCGGCCGGCTCCGGCGGCAGCACCAGCCCGTCCGCCTCCCCGACCTCCGCCTCGCCGTCCGCGAGCGCGACGAGCGCGAGCCCGTCCGCCTCGCCGACGAGCGCGTCCCCCTCCGCGTCCGCGACCTCGGCCAGCCCGTCCGCGAGCGCCTCCGCCAGCCCGTCCCCGAGCCCCACCTCGACCAGCGGCGGCGGCGCCGCCCCCGGCGGCGACGGCCTGGTCTCCACCCCGGGCGGCGTCTCCGCCAAGGTCACCAACAACGCGGTGACGCTCAGCTGGAACGCCGCCACGGACAACTCGCAGACCGGCGACACGCCCGGCTACTACGTCTACAGCGGCGCCAACCTGATGGCCACGGCCATGGGCCCGACGGTGACCGTCAGCTCGCTGCTGCCGAACACCAGCTACACCTTCACCGTGCAGGGCTACGACAAGGACGGCCACGCCTCCGCGCAGTCCACGCCGATCACCGTCACCACGGGCGCGGCGCCGACGGGTGCGATGAAGTCCGCCTACTTCGACCAGTGGTCGATCTACGGCAACGCCTACTACCCGAAGAACGTGGGCACCTCGGGCGCGGCGGCGAACATGAAGGTGGTCACCTACGCGTTCGAGAACATCGACCCGACCAACCTGACCTGCTTCGAGACGGTCAAGGCCTCGGACTCCACCAACGAGTCGGACCCGAACGCCGGTGACGGCGCGGGTGACGCCTTCGCCGACTACCAGAAGTCCTACACCTCGGACATCTCGGTGGACGGCAGCTCGGACACCTGGTCGCAGCCGATCAAGGGCAACTTCAACCAGTTGCGCGAGCTGAAGGCCAAGTACCCGAACCTGCGGATCAACCTCTCCATCGGCGGCTGGACCTACTCGAAGTACTTCTCCGACGTGGCCGCCACCGACGCGTCGCGTAAGAAGTTCGTCTCGTCCTGCATCGCCATGTTCATCAAGGGCAACCTGCCGACGGGCGTCTCCGGTGACGCCTCCGGCGGCACGGGCTCGGCGGCGGGCCTGTTCGACGGCATCGACATCGACTGGGAGTACCCGGCCTCGGCCGGCGGCCACACCGGCAACCACTACTCGGCCGCCGACACCGCGAACTACACCGCGCTGCTGGGCGAGTTCCGCAGCGAGCTGGACGCCTACGGCGCGACGGTGGGCAAGCACTACATGCTGACCGCGGCCCTGCCCTCCGGCCAGGACAAGATCTCGCTGATCCAGCCGGCCGCCATCTCCAAGTACCTGGACTACGGCGACCTGATGACCTACGACATGCACGGCGCGTGGGACTCCACCGGTCCGACGAACTTCCAGGACCCGCTGCACGACACCTCCGCCGACCCGAGCAACGCGATCGCTCCGGGAAGCGCGAAGTACAACATCGACGAGACCATCAAGGCGTACACCACGGGCGACCCCGCCTACGGCATCACCGGCGGCTTCCCGGCGTCCAAGCTGGTGCTCGGCGTCCCGTTCTACTTCCGCGGCTGGACCGGCGTCCCGGCCGGCGGCGACTACGGCCTCTACCAGTCGGCGACCGGCGCGAGCCCGGCCCAGACCTACACCCAGGAGGCGGGCATCGCCGACTGGAAGGAGCTGGCGGCCAAGGGGCTGACAAGCGGCTCGACGGTCCACTGGGACCCGACCACGCAGAGCTCGTGGATCTACGACGGCACCAACTTCTACACCGGTGACACCCCGCAGGCGATCACCGCCCGCGGCCAGTACGCCACCGCGAACGGGCTCGGCGGAATCTTCGCCTTCAGCTTCGAGGGCGACGACAGCAGCGGCACGCTGATCAACGCCATGAACAGCTCGATGCAGTAGACGGCGGAGCGGAACGGAGAGGCCCCGGCGCTCGCCGGGGCCTCGCCACGTGGCGGGTCAAAGTGGCGGACCGGATCAGATCTTGAGGTCCTTGATGAGCTTGGCGACGTGGCCGGTGGCCCGCACGTTGTAGAAGGCGTGCTCGACCTTGCCCTGCTCGTCGACGACGAAGGTGGAGCGGATCACGCCGGTGACGGTCTTGCCGTACATCGTCTTCTCGCCGAACGCGCCGTAGGCCTGCAGCACCTCCTTCTCGGGGTCGCCCACCAGGGTGACCTTGAGGTGCTCCTTCTCGCGGAACTTCGCCAGCTTCTCGGGCTTGTCCGGGGAGACGCCGATGACGTCGTAGCCGGCCTCCGCGAGCACGTCCAGGTTGTCGGTGAAGTCGCACGCCTGCTTGGTGCAGCCCGGCGTCAGCGCGGCCGGGTAGAAGTAGACGATGACCTTGCGGCCGAGGTGGTCGGCGAGGGCGACGGGCCTGCCGTCCGCGTCGGGCAGGGTGAAGGCGGGAGCGGCGTCGCCGGGGGAAAGTCGGGCACTCATACGGCGACGGTACCCCTCCGGCTCGCCCCTCGCGGTGTACGAGCCGGGGTGCCGCTGCGCATGGCCGCGCGCGACCTGACAGACTGTCCAAGAGCAGTAGCAGTCGGCGAGCGAGCGAGAGAGGGTGTCCTCGTGGGCGAGGTCAGCATCAGGGACGAGAGCCGGGACCGGCGGAGCGCGGCCCAGATCGAGGCGGACATCGCCCGTACGCGCGCGCAGCTCGCGGCCACACTCGACGAGCTGGCCGTGGCCGTGCACCCCTCCACGATCATGAACCAGGCGAAGGCGCAGGCCAAGGCCTCGGTGGACCGGACCGTCGGCCAGGCGTTCGTCGCGGTGAACCGGGGCGTGGAGCAGCTCCGGTCGCAGTTCGTGAACGAGAAGGGGCAGCCGCGCAAGGAGCGGATCGTCCCCGTCGTGGCGGTGGCCGGCGCGGTCGTGATCGGCCTGGTGCTGATCCGCCGCAAGAAGTAGCCGACGGCTGCCTGTACGGTTTCAGGCGTGAACGCGGACGAGACGGTGGCGGTCGGGACAGTGAGCAAGAAGCACGACTCATCCTTCGGCGAGAAGCTGCCGATCCGGATGCTGCACGACCGCGTCCTGGTCCGCACCGAGGGCCCGGAGGGCGAGCGCCGCTCCACCGGCGGCATCCTGATCCCGGCGACCGCCGAGCTCTCCAAAAGATGCGCGTGGGCGGAAGCCGTGGCGGTCGGCCAGAACGTGCGCAGCATCGAGCCGGGGGACCGGGTCCTGTACGACCCGGAGGACCGGGCGGAGGTCGAGGTCCGCGGCACCGTCTACGTGTTGCTGCGCGAGCGCGACATCCACGCGGTCGCCTCCGAACGGGTGAGCGACGCGGACGGGACCAGCACGGGGCTGTACCTGTAAGTCCGTTTGCGGGGCCGGCTCGGCAGGTCTCGCGTACGGTGGCTCCCCGTGATCGAATCCGAGATCGAGGTCAGCGAGGATCTGGTCCGCGACCTGCTGCGGGAGCAGCATCCGGACCTGGCCGAGCTGCCCATCCGCGAGGTGTCGGGCGGCTGGGGCAACCAGATGTGGCGCCTCGGCGACGAGTTGGCCGTCCGGATGCAGCGGATGGACAAGGGCCCCGATCTGCAGCTCAAGGAGCGGCGCTGGCTGCCGGTGCTGGCCCCGCGCCTGCCGCTGCCGATCCCGACCCCGGTGCGGAACGGTGCGCCGTCCGCGCGCTTCCCCAAGGTCTGGACCGTCATGACATGGGTCGAGGGCACGCCCCTGGACCACGATTCGATCACCCGCGGCGACCACGCGGCCGACCTCCTGGCGGCCTTCCTGACGGCGCTGCATGGGGAAGCGCCCACCGACGCGCCGAAATCCTCGGACCGCGGCGGCCACCCCAAGGAATGCACGGACGGTTTCGAGCACCTCCTGCAGGCCGTGGACCTGGGCAGCGCCGCCGAGCGCGACCTCAAGGCCGTGTGGGACGACGCGGTCGCGGCTCCGCAGTGGCGGGGCCCGCGGGTCTGGGTCCACGGCGATCTCCACCCCGCGAACGTCGTCGTCCCCCAGGG
>NZ_BBPO01000056.1:0-25351 GCF_000787815.1 Streptacidiphilus neutrinimicus | reverse complement strand
GGCGGGGCCCGCGGGTCTGGGTCCACGGCGATCTCCACCCCGCGAACGTCGTCGTCGCCGAGGGCACCCTGACGGGCGTCGTCGACTTCGGCGCACTCTTCGCCGGCGACCCGGCGTGGGACCTCGCGGCCGCCTGGCTGCTGCTCCCGGCGGGAGGAGCTTCACGGTTCTTCGACAGCTATGCCCGGGCGGACGAGGCGGCGATCCGACGGGCGCGTGGGCTGGCCGCGATGAAGAGCCTGTTCCTGATGCTGATGGGTCAGGCCGGGGACCGCGGACTGCCGGGCGGCAAACCGAACTGGGGGCCCGCAGGCCGGTCGGCACTGGACCGCGTCCTGCTGAGCCACTGACGGCGGCCAAGGCAGACCCGCTCCACGTCCGGGCCGGCTCCCGGCCTTGTACCCGTACCCCCGTCCCAGCGCGGCCCCGACTGCGGTGGCGGCCGGGCTGCGGGGCGTCCAGGCTGGAGGTATGTCCACGCGCGGAGGTGGGCCCGACCGCCGGGGGGTGCGGGCCAAGGTCGAGGCACAGCGGGCGGCGGAGCGCCGTGCCGAGCGGAGGCGGCGGGTGCTGCTCGCCGCGGGCGCTGTGGTCGTCGTGGGCGGGATCGTCGCGGTGATCGTGGTGAACTTCCCGAGCTCCTCCAGCTCGTCCGGGCTCGGGCCGGAAGGCATGGCCCTGCAGACCGGGCCGCAGCTGGCGTCCGTGAGCTCCGCCGCGAGCGGGCAGACCGTGGACGGCATCTCCTGTGACTCCAGCGAGCAGGTGGCTTACCACATCCACTCGCACCTGGCGGTCTACGTGAACGGGCAGCAGCACAGCATCCCGTACGGCGTCGGCGTGGTCGAACCGGTGCCGTCGACCGTGAACGGGGGCACCTTCGTCTCGGCGAGCCAGTGCTACTACTGGCTGCACACCCATGCGCAGGACGGCATCATCCACGTCGAGTCCCCGAGCCAGAAGCAGTACACCCTCGGCCAGTTCTTCGACATCTGGAAGCAGCCGCTGTCCACCGGCCAGGTCGGACCGGCCAGCGGACACGTCACGGCCTACGTGAACGGCAAGGCGTTCACCGGGGACCCGCGGACCATCACGCTCCAGCCGCACGAGGACATCCAGCTGGACGTCGGCACGCCGGTGGTGCCGCCGCAGTCCGTCGACTGGTCGCACGCCCAGCTCTGAGCTGTTTCGTCGATCACAGCCCCGGTGGAGGGCTCCGGTTGGGCGTAGAGTCCGGGGCATGAGTGAGCACTTTGATGTGGTGGTGCTGGGGGCCGGTCCCGGCGGCTACGTGGCCGCGATCCGGTCCGCGCAGCTGGGTCTGACCACGGCGATCGTGGAGGAGAAGTACTGGGGCGGTGTCTGCCTGAACGTGGGCTGCATCCCCTCCAAGGCGCTGCTGCGCAACGCCGAGCTGGCGCACCTGTTCACCCAGGAGGCCGACACCTTCGGCATCCGTGTCGACGGCAAGGTGAGCTTCGACTACAAGGCGGCGTTCGAGCGCAGCCGCCAGGTCGCGGACGGCCGCGTCAAGGGCGTCCACTTCCTGATGAAGAAGAACAAGATCCGGCAGTTCCAGGGCCGCGGTCACTTCGTCGACGCCAACACCCTGCAGGTCGCCCTCGTCGAGGGCGGCACCGAGACCCTCACCTTCGACCACTGCATCATCGCCTCCGGGGCGACCACCCGCCTGCTGCCGGGCACGCAGCTGAGCAGCCGCGTGGTCACCTACGAGGAGCAGATCCTCAGCGACTCCCTGCCCGAGAGCATCATCATCGCGGGCGCCGGCGCCATCGGCGTCGAGTTCGCCTACGTGCTGCACAACTACGGCGTCAAGGTCACCATCGTCGAGTTCCTCGACCGGATGGTCCCGCTCGAGGACGCCGAGGTCTCCGCGGAGCTGGCCAAGCGCTACCGCAAGCTCGGCATCCAGGTGCTCACCTCGACCCGCGTCGACTCCATCGACGACAGCGGCGAGAAGGTCCGCGTCACCGTCACCGGCAAGGACGGCGCCCAGCAGGTGCTGGAGGCCGACAAGGTGCTGCAGGCCATCGGCTTCGCCCCGCGCGTCACCGGCTACGGCCTGGAGAACACGGGCGTGGCGCTGACCGAGCGCGGCGCCATCGACATCGACGAGTACTGCCGCACGAGCGTTCCGCACATCTTCGCGATCGGTGACGTGACGGCCAAGCTGATGCTGGCTCACGCCGCCGAGTCGATGGGCGTCATCGCCGCCGAGACCATCGGCGACGCGGAGACCATGTCGCTGGACTACGTGATGATCCCGCGTGCCACCTACTGCCAGCCGCAGATCGCCAGCTTCGGCTGGACCGAGGCGCAGGCGCGGGAGAAGGGCTTCGACGTCAAGGTCGCCAAGTTCCCCTTCACCGCGAACGGCAAGGCGCACGGCATCGGCGAGCCGGGCGGCTTCGTCAAGATCATCGCCGACGCGAAGTACGGCGAGCTCCTCGGCGCCCACCTGATCGGCCCGGACGTCACCGAGCTGCTGCCGGAGCTGACCCTGGCCCAGCAGTGGGACCTGACGGTCAACGAGGTGGCCCGCAACGTCCACGCCCACCCGACCCTGGGTGAGGCCGTCAAGGAGGCCATCCACGGCCTGGCCGGTCACATGATCAACTTCTGACGCGGACGTCGGTTGGACGCGAGGAGGGCATGGAGCCGACGGCTCCATGCCCTCCTCGCGTTCTCGGCCCCGCGGGCTACGGCGTCTTGACCGCCTGCCGGGGGAACAGGTTGTTCCCCAGCGTGTTGTTCTGGGGCGGCGGCTGGGTCGTCGGCGTCGTCGGCGTCGGGTTGGGATTGACCGGCGGGGTGTACGGCGGGTTCGACGGCGTGGGGGTCGGGTTGGGGTTGACCGGGGTCTGCGTCTGCGTCGGCGTCGGGGTCGACGGGGTCGTCGTCGGGTTGGCCGGCGTGGTGGCCGTCGGGCTCGGGGTCGGCGACGGCGTGGTGACCGGCGGGACGTAGTAGCTGCCCGTCTGCAGGTCGAAGCTCTCGTAGGGGAGGCCGGAGAGGGCCTGCTCCATGTAGTTCGTCCAGATCTGCGTCGGGAACGAGCCGCCGTTGACGCGGCTGATGCCCGCGGCGTCACCGAGGGAGATCCGCTTGACGTCGCCCTGCTGGGCGAAGAGCCCGACCGTCGTGGACAGCTGCGGGGTGTAACCCGTGAACCACGCCGACTGGTTGTTGTCCGTCGTACCCGTCTTGCCCGCGGCGTCTCGGCCGAGCGCCTGGGCGGCGTAGCCGGTGCCGTTGTTGATGACGCCCTGGAGTACCTGGGTGACGGTGTCCGCGACGCTGCGGTTGAAGGCCTGCGTCGCGTTGTGCTGCGGCATCGTCTTCGACTCGCCGTCGTGGGTGACCGACTGAACCGACCACGGGGCGATCTGCTTGCCGTGGTTGGCGAAGGTCGCGTACGCGCCCGCCACCTGGATCGCGTTCGGCTCGGCGGTGCCCAGCGCGAGGGAGGCGTTCGCGGCGCTCATGCCCGGGGTGTTCGCGGGGAGCCCGGCGGCGATCGCGGCCGAGCGGACCTTGTCCAGGCCGACGTCGGCGGCGAGCTGGGCGAACACGGAGTTGACCGACTTCGCCATGGCCGTGCTGACGCTGATCTGGCCGTAGCTGACGTGGTCCTCGTTCGGCGGGTTGTACGCGGCGACGTTCGGCGGCAGACCGACGACCTGGCGGCCGCTGGTGCCGTCGTAGGTCGTGTAGGGGGTGATCGTGCGGCCGTCCTGCGTGGTGGCGTGGTTCTGCAGCGCCGCCGCGAGGTCGAAGGCCTTGAAGGTCGAGCCGATCTGGATGTCGGTGCGCAGCGCGTCGTTGTACGGCTGGGTCACGTAGTCGGGGCCTCCGTAGGCCGCGACCACCTTGCCGCTGGACGGCACGACGGAGGCGGCGCCCGCGCGGATGTACTTGGCCTTGGCCGAGTTGGACTTCAGACTGTTCAACTCGTCCTTCACCGAGGAAGCCAGCGCGTTCTGGTCGCCCTTGTCGAAGGTGGTGACGATCTTCCAGCCGCCCCGCGCCAGCTCGTCGCGGGTCATCACGTTGTTGCTGAACAGGTAGTCGTCGGCGACGTCGACCAGGTAACCGGCCTGGCCCGACAGGCCCTTGATCCCGGTGGCCGGCTTGACCGCGGGGAACTTGGCAGCCGCACGCTGCTCCGGGGTCAGGTAGCCGAGCTTGGCCATGCCGTCGAGGACGTAGTTCCAGCGGTCCGTCGCGGCCTGCTTGCCGGCCGCGCTGGCGGTCGAGACGTCGTAGGCGCTGGGCGCCTGCAGCAGGGCGGCCAGGTAGGCGCTCTGGTCGGCGTTCAGCTGGGAGGCGTTGACGCCGAAGTACGCCTGGGCGGCGGCCTGGACGCCGTAGGCGCCGCGGCCGAAGTACGAGGTGTTCAGGTAGCCGGCCAGGATGTCGCTCTTGGACTCGGTCCGGTCGACCTTGAGCGAGATGAAGAACTCCTTGATCTTCCTGCTGACCGTCTGGTCCTGGTTCAGGTAGTAGTTCTTCACGTACTGCTGCGTGATGGTCGAGCCGCCCTGCACGCCCTGGCCGCGCGCGGTGTCCCAGGCGGCGCGGGCCATGCCGGTGAGGCTGACGCCCTGGTTCGAGTAGAAGGTGCGGTCCTCGGCGGAGACGGCCGCCTGCTGCATCTGCGGGGAGATCTGGGAGAGCGGGATGATCATCCGGTTCTTCGTGCCGGTCTGACCGATCACCGTCTTGCCGTCGGAGTAGTAGTAGACGTTGGCCTGGGCCACGGCCGCGGCGTTGGCGTTCGGCGGCTCGACGTAGAGGTAGATGCCGACGAACGCGCCGACGCCGAGCAGCACCGCGGCCAGGAGGCCGCCCAGCGCCATCCGCCAGGTGGGGATGATCCGGCGGTACCAGGGGAGCGCCCTGCGCCTCGCCTTCCGCGCCGCCGTCCTGGCGCGGCGTCGATCGCGCCCACTGGCGCCCATTCCGCCTCCTTCGGCCCGGTCCTCGGCCTCGAGAGTGCCGCCGGTCATGGGATTGGCGAGGCTGTCCGGATCGTCCATGCCCTTGTTGCTGCTGCCCATGTACGTGGTGCTCCGGTGGCTCTCGTCCGCTGACTCGTCTACTTGATCGTTAAACGCCCCCAATCGGGGCATTCTTGTCTACTCTGCCGGATTGTCCGGTGGTGGGCGAATGACGTACCTCTCTCGCAGGACGTTTGTGGCGGTGCTGTGACACTTCGCCCCCCGTCTTCGCTAATCTGTGAGAGCGGCGTCACAGCCACCCGCTGGCCTGCCGTGATCCACCCCACAACCGAAGAGCGATGGCGCAGCCCCTTCGTGACACCCCCCGGGTGTTGACGAACGGGGCCATTTCGGCGTTCCCGCGCGACGGCGCGGGGCTGTCGCCATGCCTGTCGACAAGTCGACATACGTCGTCGTTCGAGCCGTTCAGCGTTCGTACGGAAAGGAGTGTGATGTACGCCGCAGTCTGTATCCGCAGCTTCCGGCGCTACTCCACCTACCGCGCCGCCACCTGGGCGCGGGTGTTCACCAACACCGTCTTCGGCTTCATCCTCACCTACACCTACGTCGCCCTGTGGCACGTCCGCCCGCACCTCGGCGGCTACGACCTGTCAGCGGCGATCACCTACGTCTGGATCGGGCAGGGGCTGCTCTCCCTGCTCGCGGTCGGGGATCTCGGGGCCCTCGCCGACCTGCAGACCCGGATCGCGAGCGGCGACGTCGCCGTCGACCTGTTCCGCCCGGTCGACCAGCAGCGCTGGTGGCTCGCCGTCGACGCCGGGCGCGCCGGGTACCAGCTGCTGACCAACGCCCTGGTGCCGATGCTCGTCGGCGGGCTGGCCTTCCATCTGCGCCTGCCGCAGGGGTCGGCCGTCGACGTCGTCGCGAGCTGGGTCGCGACGGTCCTGGCCCTCGTGCTGGCGCTCCTCGTCAGCTACGCGCTGCGCTACCTCGTCGCACTGACCGGCTTCTGGCTGCTCGACCTGCGCGGGGTCCAGCTCGTCTACTACCTGACCTCGTGTTTCTTCGGCGGATTCTTCCTCCCCGTCACCGTCTTCCCGGCCGCCCTGGAGGCGGTGGCCCGCGCGCTGCCGTTCATCGCCGTCTTCCAGGTGCCCGCCGACGTCTTCCTGCAGCACTACGACACGGCGGGTACCCTCGGCGCGCTCGGCGTCCAACTCGGCTGGGCGGTCGTGCTGCTCGGGCTCGGGCGGCTGGTCCAGTCCCGCGCCGTGCTCAAGGTGGTGGTCCAGGGTGGCTGAGGCACGCTTCGGCCCGCGGACGCGACCGGCCCGCTGGGACGTGGTCCACGCGCTGCGCTGCTACGGGCACATCGTGCGGATGTGGATCCGCGCGGCGCTCGCCTACCCCGCGTCGTTCTGGATGACCATGGCCGGCAACCTCGCCGCCTCCGGCATGGACTTCGTCGTCATCGTCGTGATGTTCTTGCACACCCACGTCCTCGGCGGCTGGAGCCTGCCGCAGGTCGCCTTCCTCTACGGGACCTCCGGGCTCACCCTCGGGCTGGCCGACCTCTTCGTCGGCAGCATGGACCAGCTCGGCGTGCGGGTGCGCGAGGGGTCCGTCGACACCGTCCTGGTCCGCCCGGTGCCCGCGCTGGCGCAGCTCGCCGGGGACCGCTTCGCGCTGCGCCGGATCGGGCGGGTCCTCCAGTCGGGCGCGGTGCTGATCTGGTCGCTGTCCCGGCTGGACCTGGCCTGGACGCCGCTCAGGGCGCTGGTCTTCGTCTCGCTGGTGCTGTGCGGGACGGTGATCTTCGGGTCCGTCTTCGTCGGCGGCTCGGCCTGCCACTTCTTCATGGCCGACGCGGCGGAGGTGCAGAACTCCTTCACCTACGGCGGCGCGACCATGTTGCAGTACCCGCCGACGATCTACGCCAGGGATATCGTCCGCGGCACCGTCTTCGGTGTGCCGCTGGCCTTCGTGAACTGGCTGCCCGCGCTCTACCTGCTGGGACGCGACGACCCGCTGGGGCTGCCGTCCTGGTTCCGCTTCGCCTCGCCGGTCGCGGCGCTGCTCTGCGCCACGGCGGCCGGGTTGCTGTGGCGCACCGGCGTGCGCTCCTACCGCAGCACCGGCAGTTGATGATCCGCCAGAGAAAGGAGACTCCGTCATGGACGAGGTGCTGATCGAGGTCGAGGGCGTCACCAAGAGCTTCGTGGTGCGGCGCCGGGCCGGACGGCTGCGGCGCGCCAGGGAGGTGGTGAACGCCGTGGCCGGGCTGGACTTCACCGTCCGGCGCGGCGAGATGGTCGGCTACATCGGCCCCAACGGGGCCGGGAAGTCCACCACGGTCAAGATGCTGACCGGCATCCTGTTGCCCAGCACCGGCCGGCTGCGGGTGGCCGGCGCCGATCCGGTGCGCGACCGGGTGCGGCTGGCCCAGCGCATGGGCGTCGTCTTCGGGCAGCGCACCACCCTGTGGTGGGACCTGCCGCTGCGCGACTCCTACGAGCTGGCCCGCCGCATCTACCGGATCCCCGACGCGGCCTACACCCGCAACCTCGACCGCTGCGTCGAACTGCTGGAGCTGGCCCCGCTGTTGGACGTGCCCGTGCGCCAGCTCTCGCTCGGCCAGCGGATGCGCGGGGACATCGCCGCCGCGCTGCTGCACGATCCGGAGGTGCTCTACCTCGACGAGCCGACCATCGGTCTCGACGTGGTCAGCAAGCGCCGGGTGCGGGAGTTCCTCGCCCGGATCAATGCGGAACGGGGCACGACGGTGCTGCTCACCACCCACGATCTGACCGACATCGAGCAGCTCTGCTCGCGTGTCATGGTCATCGACCACGGCCGCGTCGTCTACGACGGCGGGCTCGACGGCCTGCACCGACAGGGCCGCAGCGAACGGACGCTGGTGGTCGAGCTGGAGCGGGAGGCGCCGCCGATCGAGCTGTCCGGCACCCGCGTGGTGCGCTGTGAGGGGACCCGCCAGTGGCTCGCCTTCCCGGCCTCGGCGAGCGCCGCGCCGCTGGTCGCGGAGTTGGCCGGGCGCTACGGGCTGCGCGACCTCTCCGTGCGCGAACCGGAGATCGAGGACGTGATCGCGCGGATGTACGGGGAGGCGGAACGGGCGGACACGGCGGTCGCCCGGGTCGGCTAGTCGCCGGGCGGCCGCCGGGGCGTCTCGACGGGTGGGGCGGTCGGCGGTGTGGCGTAAGGAACAGATAAGGTCCCAGCTGTCCGTGTGTCAGATCGGCACGGGAACAGACCGTTCGATGGGGGACTCCTCCGTGGCCACACCGCCGCAGCCGCCCGCTCACCCGTACGGCGCGCCGAACCCGTACGGGCAGCCCGACCCGTACGGCCAGCCCAACCCCTACGGCTATCCGCAGGGACAGCCGCAGCCTCCGGCGCAGCCGCAGGGCCCGTACGACGCGGTCCCGCAGCAGGTCGGGTACGGCTACCCGCAGGCGCCGCCGCAGGCCGGCTACCCGCAGCAGGGCTTCCCGCCGCCGTACGGGCAGCAGGCACCTATGGGCCAGCCGGCCTGGGGGCAGCCGAACGGGGTCAACTGCCGGTTCTGCGGCGGCTCTCCGGCCGTAGACGTCACCGTGCGCGCCCACCGCGGCATGATCTGGCTGATGACCTTCCGCTCGCTGAAGGGCCCGTTCTGCCGCACCTGCGGTACCGGGGCCATCCGCGACATGTCCGGCCAGACCCTGGTGCAGGGGTGGTGGGGCCTCGGCTCCGCCTTCATCACGCCGATCACGCTGCTCATCAACCTGGTCTCCTACAACAAGATCAAGGCGCTGCCGGAGCCCGAGTACCGGCAGGGACCGCCGATGGATCCGGGCAAGCCGCTCATGAACCGGCCGCAGGCGGTCGGTTTCGCGGTGCCCGTCGTGGCGTTCCTGGTGCTCCTGGTCCTGATCATCGCGGCCGCCTCGGGCAACGGCAGCACGGACGACACCGGCGGCGGCACCACCCTCCCGGTCGTCACCGACTCCCCGACGGACCTCCCCACGGACCTGCCGACCGACACCACGCAGCCGAGCGCCCCCGCCGACTCGCCGACCACCGGCTCGGGCGACCTCGCCACCGTGGGCCAGTGCGTCAAGAACTACGGCAGCGACTCCAACCCCGACCTGCGCGTCGTCGACTGCGCGAGCGGC
Organism: Streptacidiphilus neutrinimicus; assembly: GCF_000787815.1. Taxonomy (GTDB): domain Bacteria; phylum Actinomycetota; class Actinomycetes; order Streptomycetales; family Streptomycetaceae; genus Streptacidiphilus; species Streptacidiphilus neutrinimicus. The sequence continues at coordinate 16,194 of NZ_BBPO01000056.1, read as the reverse complement.
TCGTACCTGGTGGTCCAGCGGCTGACGGACACCACGTCGAGCACAGGCTGCCCCTCCGACGCGCAGACCACCTACACGCACACCGAGCCGGGCAACGACTTCGTGCTCTGCCTCAAGCAGTACGCGGGCTGATCGGGGATTGCGGTTGGTCCAGACCACGTGCAGCATGTCCGCATGAATCGGAGCAGGCGGCGGCCGGCCGGCCGCACGGTCGCGGCCGCCGCGCTGACGGCGGTGCTGGCGCTGGTCACCGGCTGTTCGTCGGGCAGTGCTCCGCCGGGTCGCGCCGCTGCGAGCAGGAGCGGCCGCGCGCCCGGCGCGTCCGCTCCGGCGGTCGGGATCGTGCCGCGTCCGGCCCGGCTGACGCTCGGGGCGGGCGCGGGCTTCGACGTCTCCGCGGCCACGCCCGTCCATGCGGAGGGCGGCCCGGACGCGCACGCGGCGGCGACGCTCGTGGCGGCGGAGCTGAAGCTGCGGACGCAGGGCGGCTCCGGCGCCGGGATCACCTTCCGTCTCGACCCGAAGGCCGGGACCGGGCCCGAGGGCTACCGGCTCTCCTCCGGGCCGTCCGGCGTGCTGATCACGGCGTCGGACGCCGCGGGCCTCTTCTACGGCGGCCAGACGCTCCGTCAACTCCTGCCTGCGGGAGGCGTGTACGGCACCGTCCGCCCCCTCGCCGTCGACGACGCCCCTCGCTACGCCTACCGCGGGGCGGGCTTGGACGTCGCCCGGCACTTCCTCACCGTCGCGCAGGTCGAGCAGTACGTCGACCTGATGGCCCTGTACAAGCTCAACCACCTGCATCTGCACCTCACCGACGACCAGGGCTGGCGCATCGCCGTCAGTAGCCGCCCGCAGCTCACCGCCGTGGGATCCCGCACCGAGGTCGGCGGCGGCCGGGGCGGCTTCTACACGGCGGCGGACTACAGCGCCATCGTCCGGTACGCCGCCGCCCGGTACATCACCGTGGTCCCGGAGATCGACCTCCCCGGCCACAGCAACGCCGCGATCGTCTCCTATCCCGAGCTCGCCTGCCCGGGCGACGCGACGCCTGCGCCGGACACCGGCACCGGCGTCGGCTTCAGCCGCGTCTGCACCGGCGAGGAGTCGACCTACCGCTTCGTCGACGACGTCGTCGCGGCCGTCGCGCAGCTCACCCCCGGCCCGCTGATCCACCTCGGCGGCGACGAGGCGAAGGCCCTCGCCCCGGCGGACTACCAGGCGTTCATGAAGCGCGCGATCGCCGTCGGCCGCGCCCACGGCAAGCAGGTCCTCGCCTGGGACGAGGCCGCGGCGGAGCAGCCGGACCTGCTCCAGGTCTGGCACCCGGAGCGCCGGTCGACCGCCGAGGTCCTCGCGGGCATCGCCGCCGCCGCGCGACACGGCTCGAAGCTGCTGATGTCCCCGGCCGACCGGGCCTACCTGGACCAGAAGTACGACCCGTCTACCCCCCTCGGCCTGGCCTGGGCAGGCTATGTCGGCGTCGAGCGCGCCTACGACTGGAACCCCGACACCTACCTCCCCGGCACGCCGCCGGGCGCGGTCGCCGGGGTCGAGGCCGTGCTGTGGACGGAGACCCTGGCGACCCCGTCCGACCTGCAGCTGATGGCCCTGCCCCGGCTCCCGGCCCTGGCGGAGGTCGCCTGGACGCCGCAGACGGAACGCGGTTGGGCGGACTTCCGGGTCCGCCTGGCGGCGCAGGCCCCGCTGTGGCGCGCACAGGGATGGACTTGGACCCGCGCCGCGGGTGTGCCCTGGCAGTAGGAACGTCCCGCGGAGGTGGCGGGGCGGCTCAGAGCCGGACGAGGTGCACCAGCGCGCTGGCCCAGTCCGTGTGGGGAAGGTCCAGGTCCAGGCCGCGTTCCAGCAGAGCCGCGCCGCTGTGGACGCGTCCGTTGCGCTGGTCGCGGTAGCGCGCGTCCCGGGGGAGGCCGGCCAGGCGGAGCGGCGCGGGCGGGAGCCCGAAGCGCGGCTGGGGGAGCCAGGCGAAGACCGCCGTCTCCGCCGCGTCGGCGGCCAGGTACTGGACGGCCGTCAGGCGCTGCAGGTCGCCGGGCGGGCGCAGCCGGAACAGCTCGCCGTGCTGGACCAGGTGACGGACCGTCTTGTACTCGGCGACCAGCTGTTCCGCCTCCTTCAGCTCCTCCGGCCGCCAGCGCGTCAGGTCCCCGCCGACGCCCAGCACGCCGCTCATCGCGCTGTGGAAGCGGAAGCGCAGCGGGATGGACCGCCCCGTCTGCTGGTTGGGCACGTCCGTCACCCACGCGGCCATGGTCCGGACCGGGTACAGCTGGGTGTAGCCGTGCTGGATGACGAGGCGGTCGGCGGCGTCGGTGTTGTCGGAGATCCAGACCTGGTCCGTCCGGGCCAGGACGGCGGGGTCGACGCGGCCGCCGCCACCGCTGCACGCCTCGATGCGCAGCCGCGGGTGCGCCGCGCGGAGCCGGTCCACGACCGCGTGGTAACCGCGGACGTGGTCGAACCAGAGCCGGTCCCCGCGCCCGCTCGGCTCGTCGGGCCAACCAGCCTCGGAGAACGGGCGGTTCATGTCCCACTTGAGGTAGTCCACGTCGTTGTCGGCGACCAGGCGGGTGAGCCAGTCGAAGGCCCAGGCGGTCACCTCCGGGCGGGCGAAGTTCAGCACCAGCTGGTGGCGCAGCTCGGTGCGGTGGCGGTGCGGGAAGTGCAGCACCCAGTCGGGGTGCGCGCGGTGGAGGTCGCTGTCGGGGTTGACCATCTCCGGTTCGACCCACAGGCCGAAGGCCATCCCGAGCCGGTGCACCTCGTCCGCGAGCGGCCGCAGTCCGTCCGGGAACGCGCCCGGGTACGGCGTCCAGTCGCCCAGGCCCGCGTGGTCGTCGCGGCGCGCGCCGAACCAGCCGTCGTCCATGACGAACAGCTCGACACCGAGCGAGGCGGCCAGCGACGCGAGCCGCTTCTGGTTGTCCAGGGTGACGCCGAAGCCGGTGGCCTCCCAGGAGTTGTAGAGGACCGGGCGCGTCTCGCGCGGGTGTGGCAGCACGTGCGCGCGCAGGTGCGCGTGCCAGGCCCGGCTGAGCGCGCCGAAGCCGCCCTCGGCGACGTGCAGGGCGAGAACGGGCGGAGTGGTGTGCGTCTCGCCGGGGCGCAGCGTGACGGTGACGGCGTCGTGGCCCGCGCCGAGGTTGAGCGCGAGCTGGTTGTCAGGGGTGCGCAGTAGCGTGATCTGCCAGGAGCCGCTCCACGCGAGCGCCGCGCTCCAGACCTGTCCGTGCTCCTCCGTCGCGTCGCCCGCGTCGAGGATCGCCCAGGGCTGGGCCAGGTGGCTGGTCGTGCCGGTGCGGCTGGTGAGGACGGTCTCGCCGTAGGGGAGCGGGGTGCGGCGCAGCTGGGTCTCGGCGGCCCACTGGCCGACGGCATGGCTGAGGCGGTAGTCGTCGCGCGCAGGCAGGGAGAGCGTCGCGGAGTCGGCGCGCAGCGCGAGGATGTCGTCGGCTCGGTCGTCCGCGCCGCCGGTGTGCGTGAGCTCGGTCCAGCGTTCGATCACGTCGGTGTCCGGGTGGACGCGGTAGCCGAGGGTCGTCCGCAGCGGGTAGTGCGGGTCGCGGAAGCGCAGCAGCAGTGTGCGGGGGTCCGGCTGCTCGTGGCCGTCGGCCTGCCAGGTGAGGGCGCGGGTGCCGTCGGCGAAGCGGACCCGCAGGGCGGGCGGTCCGTAGCGGTCGGCGCCGTCGACGGACAGCTCCTCGGACGCCGCCGTCCGCCCGTCGAAGCTGCTGCGCGGGCCGGCGCCGGCGAGGGGCAGCGAGGCCGCGTCGGCGAGGGTGAGCGGGCCGCCCCAGTGGACGTGGCGCGGAACGCCCTGTCCGTCGACGCGCAGGGCGTAGCTGGTGGAGCGGGTGGTCAGCAGCCAGGTGCCGGTCGGGGCGTCGTGGGAGAGGGCGGCAGGCATGGAGGGTCCTCGCTGTTGGAACCTGTTGGGCCGTGTGCGGTTCTGAGCGTAGGACGGCGCGCGGAGGCGCGGAAGGGGGCCGCCCCTTCGAAGTCGAACAGCCTGAGGCCGGACAGCCCGGAACCGGACTGCCCGGAGCCGGACCGAGGGAGAACCGATCAGACCGGAAGGGAGGTGAGCGCGCGATGGACCCGGTCGACGGCGGCCAGCGTGGTCGACGCGTGCGCGGACAGCCGCAGCTGGTCCGGGCGGACGGTCGCGGTGACGCCCTGCTCAGCCAGGCTCGCCGCCACGACGCCGGGCTCGGTGCGCGGCATGGTGAACGCCACGATGCCCGCGTGCTCGTGCTCGGCCTCAGGCGAGAGCACCACGCCGCCCGCGCTGCGCACGGTGTCGATCAGCTGCGCCGTCCGCTCGGCCACGTGCGCCTGGATCCGGGCCACGCCGGTCCGCAGCACCAGCTCCAGCCCGGCCGCGAAGGCCCCCGCCGTCACCGGGCTGAGGTTGGTGACCGAGAAGCGCGCCGCGTCGGCGGCGGGAGCGTGCTCCTGGCTGTCGAACAGGCCCACGTCCGCGACGCCGGTCCAGCCCGTCAACGTCGGCTCCAGCCGTTCCAGCGCGCGCGGCGAGGCGTACAGGAAGCCCGTGGACCAGCCCGAGCGGAGCCACTTCTGACCGCCGGTCACCAGCAGGTCGGCGGCGGTCCAGGGCAGGTCGGCGACGCCCATGCCCTGGATCGCGTCCACGACCAGCAGCCGGTCCGGGCCGATCACCTCGCGGATCCCGGCCAGGTCGGCGCGGTAGCCGGTGCGGTAGTCGACGGCCGAGACCGAGACGGCGACGGTCTCCGCCGTCAGCGCCTGCCGCACCAGCTCCGGCGTGACCCGGCCGTACGCGTCCGGCTCCAGCGAGACGGGCTGCACCCGGCCCAGCCGCGCCGCGCGCAGCCACGGGTACGCGTTGGCCGGGAACTCCCGCGCCGGCACCAGCACCGTGCCGTGCGGCAGGCCGAACGCGGCGTGGAACAGCCCGGTGCTGGCGTTCGGCAACAGCGCCACCGCCTCCAGCGGCACCTCGCCGAGCAGCCGGGCCGCCGCCTGACGAGCCCGCAGCTCCTGCCGCATCAGCTCGTCCACGGTGGCGGCGTCCGCGTGCGCGCTCTGCTCCAGCAGCCGCTGCGTCGTGTCGAGCACGTCCCGCGAGGGCGGCCCGAACCGCGCGAAGTCGAGATAACCCTCCGTCTCGGCGAAGTGCTCGGCGTAACCGGCGAGGCCGCCGGTGCCCCCGGTCGTGGGGAGGGGGCTGGGCACGGAAAGGGGGGACGCCATCGTTGATCTCTCCGACGGTTCGACCGTTTTTTCTGAGAGGCGGGTGACACTTGCTCCGTGGATACGCTCCCCATGAAGCCTAGAGAAGCGTCCGACGCGCGGGTAGACCGTATGCCGTCGGGGGCCGGCGCGGTGCGCTACACCGCCTCCGACGAGGTGAAACGGCGTGGCGTCCGACGGATGAAGACGATCGCCACCGGCTTCCTGGTCGCGGCGACGGTGATCTACGTCCTGACCACCTGGGCGCTGCGCTCCGGCGCCGGCCCCTGGGCGGGCTACGTGCAGGCCGCCGCCGAGGCCGGCATGGTCGGCGCGCTCGCCGACTGGTTCGCGGTGACGGCGCTGTTCAAGCGGCCGCTCGGCCTGCCGATCCCGCACACGGCGATCATCCCGACCAAGAAGGACGCCTTCGGCGTCAGCCTCGGCACCTTCGTCGGCGAGAACTTCCTCTCCGTCGAGGTGGTCCGGGCCCGGCTGCGGTCGCTCGGCGTGGGCAAGCGGCTCGGCCTGTGGCTCTCCGCGCCCGGGAGCGCCGAGAAGGTCACCCGCGAGGCCTCCGCCGCGCTGCGCGGCGCGCTCGCGGTGCTGCGCGACGAGGACGTCCAGGCCGTGATCGGCGAGGCGATCACCCGTCGCGCGGCCGCCCAGCCCGTCGCGCAGCCGCTCGGCCGGATGCTCTCCCGCGTCGTCGAGGAGGGCGGCCACCGCGGCGTGGTCGACCTGTGCGCCGTCCGCCTGCACGACTGGCTGGTCGTCCACCGCGAGCAGGTGATCCGGACGATCTCGGAGGAGGCCCCCGGCTGGACCCCGAAGTTCATCGACAACCAGATCGGGGTGCGCGTCTACAAGGAGCTGCTCCGCTTCGCCACCGAGATCCGGGACGACCCCGGTCACGCGGCCCGCGGCGCCATCGACAGCTTCCTGTCCGACTTCGCCGCGGAGCTGCGCGAGGACCCCGAGACCATCGCGCGGATCGAGCGGGCCAAGGCCGACCTGCTCTCCCGTCCCGAGGTGCAGGACCTCATCGCCTCCGCGTGGTCGGCCGTGCGCGGCATGGTCCTTTCGGCCGCGGAGGACGAGAACAGCCAGCTGCGCCTGCGCATCCGCGACGGCCTGCGCAGCTTCGGCACCCGCCTCGCCGACGACCCCCGCATGCAGGAGAAGGTCGACGGCTGGCTGGAGGACGCCGCGGAGTACGTCGTGGACACCTACCGAGGCGAGATCACCTCGCTGATCTCCGAGACCGTCGCCGGCTGGGACGCGCAGGAGGCCTCCCGCAAGATCGAGGCCAATGTCGGCCGCGACCTGCAGTTCATCCGCATCAACGGCACCGTCGTCGGCGCGATCGCCGGCCTGCTGATCCACACCCTGTCGGTGCTGCTGTGAGCCGGCTCGCTACAGGCCGGTGGCCCGCAGGGCCTTCCACAGCTTCTGGTCCTCCCAGTGGGCTGTGCGAGCTTCGCCGTGCAGGAGGCCCTCGTCGACCTGGAAGTATCGCCATTCGAAGCCGTCCCGCTTGGTCGGCTTCTGCGGACAGTCGGCGACCCAGGTGGACCGCTGGTACAACCTGCGCTCCTGGTAAGGGCGAGGAGCCGGCTTCTCCTGTCCGTTGACGAGAGCCCGCGCCAGCAGCCACTCGTCGTTGAACATGGCATGCCGCGCCCTGGCGAGCGCGATCTCACGTTGGTCGGCGCCGACAGGGATCAAGGCGGCGACGGAGTTCGGACTGCCGCAGACCCAGACCCGCCCGGCGGGCTCGAACTGCGGTGGCCCGCCGATGCCGCTGTACGGATAGACCTCCGCGACCGGAGCTCCGGTGTGGAGGTCCACGAGCTGCATCACCTTCGTCCGGACCCAGCGGTTCACCGGGAACCAGAGGAGTTCCTCCTCGGTCTGCCGTTGCCATCGGCCGTAGCGGTAGCCGTACTCCTGCCACGGGTAGTGCGTGAGCAGCAGCTCCACCGCGCGGGCAGGTCCTTCCTGGAGCGCGTCGAAGGGCTGCCGGGACTGCGCCTTCTCGGCCGCGATCGCCGCCTGGACGGTGGGATCGTGGAGCGGGGACGGGGAAGCGGGGCCGTACATGGGTCTCCTATCCGAGCGCGGCGCGGATGCTGCCGGCCTCGGGCTCGGGCGGCGGCGGGTCGAAGCTCAGCGACGCGGCGAACTCGACCATCATCATCCGGAACTCCGGCCCGTGGGCGATGAACGGCGTGGCGAACTCCACGGCTGCCAGCTTGCTGCCGTCCTCCGACGCGACCAGGGCCTCGATGGTGAAGACCGCCGTGGTGGCGCTCTCGTCCTCGTCGAGCGGCGTCGGGACGTCGCGGACCGTCTCATGGAAGAGCACCGGAACGCCGAGGAGGTCGACCAGGGAGACCTCGGTGTCCTCGTCCTCCCCGTCGACGTCGAGCCGGGCCGCCATCTCGCCGAGCAGTTGGCGCGGATCGCCCTCCGCTCCGGTGCTCTGGACCGCGACGACCAGCGTCGAGGTCACCACCTCGCCATCCCCGGGCGAGAGGTGCCGGCCGAGGCCGCAGTAGGCGGCGTTGCGGTCGGCAAGGTCGAGCAGCAGGGCGTTGAGCGCTGCGGCGGTGGGCTCGACGAACTGCCGCAGTTCGTCCGGGGCCAGCTCGGTGACGAGGGTCGCCGCGCGTTCGAGGGATCCGGTGACGTCCTTCAGCGGGAGGGCGGTGTAGCCCTCGGGGATGTCGCCCCACACGCTCAGACCGGGCTGCGGCTGGGAAACGCCGCCGAGGCGGTCGAAGATGTCACCCATCAGAACGCCTCCTGGATGTCCTTGCGCAGATGCGACACCACGCCCACCGACTTGAGGGCGACACCGACGGAATGGGCGGCCGTCTCGACCTGCTTCTCCGTCTCCGCGGCTTTGTCCAGGGCGGACATCTGGACGGCCTTGCTCTTGGCGAGGATCTTGGCGGCGAACCCGGGGTTGTCGGCGGCCTTGTCGGCGATCTGGTAGAGCTTCGGCAGCATCCCGGCGCCTTCCGTCGCCGCCTCGGTGCCCTTGACGGCGGCCTTGAGGCCGACCCCCGCCATCTTGCCGAGCCCTGCCGCGCCGGGCACCACGCTCAGCACGTCGCCGACGCCCGTGGCGAGCGCGCCCAGTGACTCCTTGTTGATGTGGCCCGTCAGCAACTCGCCGATGCCCTTGCGGAACTGGGGGTTGGCCAGGTCGGTCGCCAGCGCGCCGGCCCCCGCGACCAGGGCGATCGCGCCGGCCACGATGTCGATCGGCGGCGGCGTGACCAGCGCGATCAGGCCGGCGATCGCCGAGATGGTGGAGAGGATGTTGTGGATCAGATCCAGGTGCGTGGATATCCAGTGGCCGACCGCGCCGAGGCCGGAGGTGAAGTCGTTCCACAACTGGCTGAACATACCCGGCTTGTGCGGGGCGAGGTCGTGGGCGGCGTGGTCCAGCTCCTGGGCGCAGCGGCGGGCCAGGGCCTCGTGCTCGGAGGCGAGTTCCTGGGCGCGCTTGAGGACCGACTCCAGTTGGGCCTGCGCGTCGTCGACGGCCGCCTGTGCGTCGTTCACCGCCGTCACGGCGGTGTCGAGGGCCTGCTGGGCCTGCTCCAGCGCCTGCCGGTTGTCGAATGTCTGCCCGCCCAGGGCGAGATCCGGGTTGGCCTGGGCGTCCTTCAGTCGGGCGGCGGCCTGGTCGAGCGCGGCCTTGGCCGAGGCGGCCTCCGCGTCGAGCCGGGAGGCGGTGCCCTTGAAGTCGACCAGGTGGCCGCCCCAGTCGGTGAGCACGCCGAGGGCGCGCTCGAGCGAGGTCTGCGCGGTCTGCAGACGCTGCGTCAGTTCGCTGTCCAGATGGCTGCGGAAGGCGTCACCCGCCGCGCCCTCCCACATCCCGCTGCCGGCCTGCTCGACCCGGCCGAGCAGCGCGCCCGACTCCTTGAGCGAGTTGGTGGCCTGGGTCAGCGCCGTGGTGACGGCGGTGACGTCCGCGGGCACGCCGGGGACCGGGTTGAAGCCGAGATGCGGGTACTCGCTGCTGATCTCCCTCAGCATGCCGGTCATCAGCGGGCACCTCCGGCCGGGGCGCCGCCGGTCTTCGGGGCGAGCTGCTCGATCTGGCCGGCGAGCGGCTGGACTTCCTGCGAGCCGATCTGGCGGAACGCCTGCTGCAGGGCCTGCTCCATCTGCTGGTAGCCCGCCTGGGCCTGCTTCAGGCCCTCGTCGGTCTCGGACAGGCTCTGCTTGAGCTGACCGAGCCCGTACTGCCAGGTGCTCTGGAAGTCGTTCGCAGCCCGGTCGAGCTCGTCGGTGCCGATCTGGGCGCCCTCCGAGCCGCCCATCAGCCGCAGTGCCTGTTCCATCTGGTCGCCGGCCTGCTGCAGCGCGGACGTCATTCGCGCCAGCGACTCCAAGTCGACCTGGTAGTAGTCGGCCACGGTGTCCCCCGACCCCCGTTCCCCTGTTCCGTTACCGTTCGTGTGTTCTTTCGCTGATCCGTCACGCTATCTCACCGCATGAGAGGCTGGGACCGGCCTGTCCGCGTGAAGACGGTCCTGAAGACGGTCCTGAAGACGGTCCGGCCGATCGCGGCCGATCTGGGAGGAAGAGAACATGTCGCTGCGGGCGTTCATCGCCGGAATGCCGAAGGCAGAACTGCACGTGCACCACGTCGGTTCGGCGTCGCCGCAGGTCGTGGCCGCGCTGGCGGCGCGGCACGAGGGACGCACCTCCGTGCCCGCCGACCCTGAGGCGCTGGCCAGGTACTTCGAGTTCACCGACTTCGCCCACTTCATCGAGGTCTACCTCTCCGTCGTCGACCTGATCCGCGACGCCGAGGACGTGCGGGCGCTGACCTACGGCGTCGCCCAGGACATGGCCCGGCAGAACATCCGCTACGCGGAGCTCACGGTCACCCCCTACAGCTCCGTCAAGCGCGGGATTCCGGTTGAGGCCTTCATGGAGGCGATCGAGGACGCCCGCGTCGCCGCCGAGAAGGAGCTCGGGGTCGCCCTGCGCTGGTGCTTCGACATCCCCGGCGAGGCCGGGCTGGAGTCCGCCGAAGTCACCGAGCGCCTCGCGCTCGACCTGCGGCCGGACGGGCTGGTCAGCTTCGGGCTCGGCGGGCCGGAGATCGGTGTGCCACGGCCGCAGTTCCAGCCCTTCTTCGACCGGGCCCGCGCGGCAGGCCTGCACAGCGTCCCGCACGCGGGCGAGAGCACCGGGCCGGAGACGGTCTGGGACGCGCTGCGCTTCCTCGGCGCGGAGCGCATCGGCCACGGGACGCAGTCCGTCAAGGACCCGGCGCTGGTGGACCACCTCGGCGAGCACCGCATCCCGCTGGAGGTCTGCCCGACCTCCAACATCGCCACCCGCGTGGTGACGCGGATGGAGGACCACCCGATCCGACAGATGGTCGATGCCGGGCTGGTCGTGACCGTCAACAGCGACGACCCGCCGATGTTCGGCACCGACCTGAACCACGAGTACGAGGTGGTCGCCGACCTGCTCGGCCTGGACGAGGCGGGCGTCTCCGAGCTGGCGCGCAACTCCGTGCGCGCCTCCTTCCTGGAGGACGGCGACAAGGCGCGGCTGCTCGCCGAGATCGACGCGCATCTGGCGGGCGTGCTCCCGGAGGCGTAATCTGACGGCGCGTCAGGGATTGCAGAGCCGAGACGCGTGGGGAGCCGGGATGGGACCGCGGTGGCTGTGGGGACTGCGCCGCGGTCTCATCCTCTTCGGCGAGCTGGCCGTCACGGCGGGGCTGGTGACGGTCCTGCTGGCGACCTACGAGCTCTGGTGGACCAACCGCGTGGCCGAGGCGAACGCCGGCAGCGCCGTCTCCGCGCTGGAGCACCAGTGGGACCAGCGGGCGGAGCAGCGGGCGCGGCCGGTCCCGACGCCGACCCCGGGCGTGTCCCCCGGCGAGACGCCCACGCGCGCGGCGGGCACCGGCAGCTGGGACCTCGGCGCGGGCGGCTCCGGGAGCGCCGGGATCAACGGCATGGCCCGGGATCTCGCCGCGTTCGCGGTGGTCCGGGTCCCCGTCCTCGGCCTGGTCTTCCCCGTCGCCGAGGGCGTCGACAAGTACGCCGTGCTGAACCACGGCTACATCGGCCACTACCCCGGCACCGCCATGCCCGGCCAGGAGGGCAACTTCGCCATCGCCGGGCACCGCAACACCCACGGCGAGCCGTTCCGCCACCTGGACCGGATCGGCGTCGGCGACGTCGTGATCGTCGATGTCGCCGACTGGGACTACGTCTACCGGGTGGACTCGGTCCTGCCGCAGACCGAGCCGGACGACGGCACCGTCGTCCTGCCGGAGCCGTACAGCACCGACCATCCCTCCAGCCGGTACGGGTATCGCACGCCGGGCCGGTACATCACGCTCACCACCTGCACGCCCGATTTCACCTCCCTGTACCGGATGGTGGTCTGGGGCCATCTCGTCGGACAGCAGCCGCGTCCGGCTACCGTGGGGGCGTGAGTCCACCACCCTCGCAGGCTCCTCGCCTGCCGCACGCGCCCGGCGCTCCCGTCCGGGCCGGCATCCCCGAGCACGGCCGGATGCCCAAGTACTACCTGGCCAAGGCCCAACTGACGGAACTTCTTGATGAGTTGGGCGAAGGTGCGACGCTTCCCGCCGAACGCGAGCTGGCCGAACGCTACGGCGTGGCCCGGGAGACCCTCCGGCTCGCCCTGCGCGAGCTGCTGCTGGAGGGCCGGGTCCGGCGCCAGGGGCGCGGCACCGTCGTCGCCGGGCCGAAGATCGAGCAGCCGCTCGCGCTGGGCTCCTACACCGAGGGCGTGCGCCGGCAGGGCCACACGCCGGGCCGCCGCCTGATCGGCCTGGAGCGGTTCGCCGCGGCCGACGACGCCGCACGCGAACTCGGCGTCGAGCGCGGCGACTTCGTCTGGCACCTGGAGCGCGTGCTGCTCGTCGACGACGAGCGCGTCGGCTTGGAGAGCACCTATGCGCCGGTGGCGCTGCTGCCGCGCATGGACCAGGACTTCGACCCGGCGGGATCCTTCTACGCCTACGCCCGCGACGCGGGCGGCCTGGTCTCCGGCGGCGGTGAGGAGCGGATCGAGACCGTCCTGGCCACCCCGCGCGAGGCGCTGCTCGTCGGCACGCCCCCGGCGCTGCCCATGCTGCTGCTTCACCGGCGTAGTTGGGATGCGAAGGGTCGCCCGTTCGAGCGGGTCCGCACCCTCTACCGCGGTGACCGCTTCAGCTTCTCCACCGAGCTCAGGGCCGGCGAGTAGTCCCGAGGTCGGGGGCGGCCAGGGCGGATTTGTTGTCACGAAACGATAATGGGTCTAGTCCAAACGTGCCGCTCCTGTTCATGCTGGATTCACCGGGAAGGTCCCGCCGCGCAATGAGGGAGATCGAAGGTCGTCGGCGTGAAGGTCATCGTTGTGGGAGCAGGAGCGCTGGGGACCATGCATGCGTGGCATGCCGTCCAGCGCGGTCATGAGGTCGTCCACCTGGAGCGGGAGGAGCAGGCGCGCGGCGCGTCCGTGCGCAACTTCGGCCTGGTCTGGGTCGGCGGCCGGTCCGAAGGAGCCGAGCTCGAGACCGCGCTGCGGGCTCGGGAGCTGTGGGAGGGCATAGCCGCCGAGGTGCCGGAGGTCGGTTTCCGCGCCTCCGGTTCGCTCACCGTCGTGCGCAGCGAGGCGGAGCGCGCCGTCGCCGCCGAGATGGTCGCCCGCCACGACGCCGCGGTGCGCGGCTGGGAGTGGCTGGACGCGGACGCCGTCCGCGAGGCCAACCCGGCGCTGGGCGGCAAGTACCTGGGCGCCCTGTGGTCGCCGCACGACGCCCAGGTCGAGCCGCGGGTCACCCAGCGCGCCCTCCAGGGCCACCTGCGCACCACCGGCCGTTACACCTTCCTCGGGGGACGCGAGGTCCGTGAGGTCGTCGGCGAGAACGCGGTCCGCGACGACCGCGGTGAGCTGCACACCGGCGATCGCGTCGTGCTCTGCACCGGCGCCTGGCTCGGCGGCCTGGTCCGCGAGGTCGCCCCGCAGCTGCCGGTCCGCAAGGTGCGGCTCCAGATGATGCAGACCGAGCCGCTGGACGTGCCGCTCACCACCTCCGTCGCCGACGGCGACAGCTTCCGCTACTACCCCGCGTACCAGGGCCCCGCCCTGGACCGCCTGAACGACGGCCAGCCGCAGCACCCGATCGCCTCCGAGCACCGCATGCAGCTGCTGCTGGTCCAGCGCCGCGACGGCTCGCTGACCATCGGCGACACCCACGAGTACGACCAGCCCTTCGGGTTCGACGTCGTCGAGGAGCCCTACGCGTATCTGCGCGGCGTGGTCGAGGACCTGCTCGGCCGCCCGATGCCGGCGATCCGCCACCGCTGGGCGGGCGTCTACGCCCAGTGCGTGGACACCACCCGCGTCGTCCACCGCGAGCGGGTGCGTGAGGGCGTCTGGCTGGTGACCGGCCCCGGTGGCCGAGGCATGACCTGTTCGCCCGCGATCGGCGAGGCGACTGTGAACGAGATGGGACTGTGAGGACTGTGATGGCTGGTCAGGACGGAACGAAGACCAAGCTGGTGGTCCTCGACATGGCCGGGACCACGGTCGCCGACGGCGGCCTGGTCGAGATGGCCTTCGAGGCGGCCGCCCGCGAGCTCGGCGTCGAGCCCGGCAGCGAGCGCCACGACGCGATGCTCGCCGACGTCCGCGCCACGATGGGCGAGAGCAAGATCACCGTCTTCCGCCGCCTCTTCGGCGAGGAGACCCTCGCCCAGCGTGCGAACGTCGCCTTCGAGGCGGCCTACGACCGGCTGGTCGGCGAGGGCCACTGCGCCCCGATCGAGGGCGCCGAGGCCACGATCGCCCGGCTGCGCGACGCCGGCCTGACGGTGGTGCTGACCACCGGCTTCAGCGGCTCCACGCAGCAGCGGATCATCGAGGCGCTGGGCTGGCAGAAGCTCGTCGACCTGGCCCTGTGCCCGGCCGACGCCGGCCGGGGCCGCCCGTACCCGGACCTCGCGCTCGCCGCCTTCCTGCGGACCGGCGCCGCCGACAGCGTCGCGGAGATGGCCGTCCTCGGCGACACCGGCTACGACATGCAGTGCGGCGTCCGCTCCGGCGCGGGCATCGTCGCGGGCGTCCTGACCGGCGCGCACGACGCCGTGCGCCTGCGCGAGGACGGCGCGACGCACGTCCTGGCGAGCGTGGCCGACCTGCCGGCGCTGGTGCTGTAAGGCGGCACGCGCGAACGCGCGAAGCCCCGGGGTGCGGGCTCCGCGCCCTCGCCGTTCGACGGGCGGTAGCGGCACGGCGGGCCGTCCTGCCTGGTGGGACGGGGCGCGGGCCGGGAGGCGGTCCGATTAGGCTGGGCGGTGGTCAGGGCAGTCAGTGATGCACCAGTTCACCAGAGTGGAGAAACGGTCGTGGCTCAGAGCAACTCCGCCGCCGAAGCAAGCCCTGTCGACGCGAAGGCCGCCGCCCCGCGCAAGCCCATCGAGTCCTGGCTGACGGACATGGACGGGGTCCTCGTCCACGAGGGCACGGTCATCCCCGGCGCGGGCGATTTCATCGGAAGGCTGCGGGAGTCCGGCAAGCCCTTCCTCGTGCTGACCAACAACTCCATCTACACGCCCCGCGACCTGCACGCCCGTCTGAAGGGCATGGGCCTGGACGTGCCGGAGGAGTGCATCTGGACCTCCGCGCTGGCCACGGCCAAGTTCCTTGCCGGGCAGCGCCCCGGAGGCACCGCCTACGTCATCGGCGAGGCCGGTCTGACCACCGCGCTGCACCAGGTCGGCTACGTGCTGACCGACAGCAACCCGGACTACGTCGTCCTCGGCGAGACCCGCACCTACAGCTTCGAGGCGCTGACGAAGGCGATCCGCCTGATCAACGCGGGCGCGCGCTTCATCTGCACCAACCCCGACGAGACCGGCCCCTCCACGGAGGGCGTGCTGCCGGCGACCGGCTCGGTGGCGGCCCTGATCACCAAGGCCACCGGCGTCGAGCCCTACTTCGTCGGCAAGCCGAACCCGCTGATGATGCGTGAGGCGCTGAACGCGCTGAACGCGCACTCCGAGACCACGGCGATGATCGGCGACCGGATGGACACCGACATCAAGTCCGGCATGGAGGCGGGTCTGAAGACCTTCCTGGTGCTGACCGGACTGACGGGGCAGACCGAGGTCGAGCGCTTCCCCTACCGTCCGTCGCGGGTGGTCAAGTCCGTCGCGGAGCTGGTCGACGAGATCTGACCGCAGGGTCGCAGTCGCTCACGCGATCGACGTCTGGCTGGGCCGGACGGGTGGCACGGCATCGCCGTGTACACCCGCCCGGCCCAGTCGGCGTTTCGGGTACAGAGCGATCGTCATATTTCTTACGCGCAGTCAGATACGAGGTGTCGTACCGGAGAGCGAAGCGGACGCGGAGAGGGAGAGCGTATGGCGATGCGGCGGAGGGCGATCGCGAGTGCACTCGCGTCCGCCGCGCTCCCGACGATGCTGTGCTGTGCGGGCCCGGCCCTCGCCTCCGACTCCGCCTCCGACGCGGCCCCGGGCGGCGGCACCACGCTCGTCGCCGTCACCGTCCCCCCGGCGCAGGCGGCGGCCGCGCCCCGTGCGGCCGAGGGGCGGTCGAAGGCGCAACCGCCCGTCGTGCTGGAGACGTTGACCGTCGACCCGGAGCAGAGCCGCCCCGGCGCCACCGTCGACCTGCGGACCTTCGCCGACTGCGACGGCGCCAGCACCGGCGAGGTGCGCTCGGCGGCCTTCGCCGCACCCGTCCGCCTCGCGCTGGCCGCGGACGGCGGCCTGTACGCGGCGGCGCGGCTCGCGCCGGACGTGCAGCCCGGCAGCTACCTCGTCCACGAGTTCTGCGCGGGCCACCCCGTGGCCGCCGGCCGGCTCACCATCGCCGACCTCGGCGCCCCCGCGACCGGCGGCGGCTGGCGCGTCCTGCGCGCACAGC
>NZ_BBPO01000057.1:30971-44304 GCF_000787815.1 Streptacidiphilus neutrinimicus | reverse complement strand
AACCGACGGTCGCCGTCAGCTAGAAGCGCGGAGAGGTCCGTGTCCCGCAGGCCCCGTACGGAACGAAGGTGAGTCGATGTCCCTGCTCGAATCGATCCGCGGTCCTCGTGACCTGCGCTTGCTGCCGCCCTCGGAGCTCCCGAAGCTCGCGGAGGAGATCAGGGAGTTCCTGATCGACGCCGTCACCCGCACCGGCGGGCACCTGGGACCGAACCTCGGCGTGGTCGAGCTGACGATCGCCCTGCACCGCGTCTTCGACTCCCCGAAGGACCGGGTCCTCTTCGACACCGGGCACCAGTCGTACGTCCACAAGCTGCTGACCGGGCGCCAGGACTTCGACCGGTTCAAGACCCGCGGCGGCCTCTCCGGCTACCCGTCGCGCGGCGAGTCCGAGCACGACGTCATCGAGAACTCGCACGCCTCGACCGTCCTCGGCTACGCGGACGGGCTGGCCAAGGCCAACCAGCGGCTCGGGCACGGGGACCGGCACGTCGTCGCGGTCACCGGCGACGGCGCGCTGACCGGCGGCATGGCCTGGGAGGCGCTGAACAACATCGCCGAGAGCGACCGCCCGGTGATCATCGTCGTCAACGACAACGAGCGCTCCTATGCGCCCACCATCGGCGGGCTCGCCAACCACCTCGCCACCCTGCGCACCACCCAGGGCTACGAGCGCTTCCTGGCCTGGGGCAAGGACGCCCTCCAGCGCACGCCCGTCGTCGGCGGCCCGATCTACGACGCGCTGCACGGAGCGAAGAAGGGCTACAAGGACGCGCAGTCCCCGCAGGGCATGTTCGAGGACCTGGGCCTGAAGTACATCGGCCCGATCGACGGCCACGACATCGCCGCCGTCGAGTCCGCGCTGCGCCGGGCCCGCGGCTTCGGCGGGCCGATCATCGTGCACTGCCTGACCGAGAAGGGCCGTGGCTACCGTCCCGCCGAGCTGGACGAGGCGGACCACTTCCACCAGGTCGGCGCGATCGACCCGATCACCTGCGAGCCGCTGCGGCCGTCCACGGGTGTCTCGTGGACGTCCGTCTTCGGCAAGGAGATGGTCGCGATCGGCCGGGAGCGCCCGGACGTCGTCGCGATCACCGCGGCCATGCTCCAGCCCGTCGGTCTGGCGCCCTTCGCCCGGGAGTTCCCGCACCGCATCTACGACGTCGGTATCGCCGAGCAGCACGCCGCGGTGTCGGCGGCGGGCCTGGCGACGGGCGGCCTGCACCCCGTCGTCGCCGTCTACGCGACCTTCCTCAACCGGGCCTTCGACCAGGTGCTGATGGACTGCGCGTTGCACCGGTGCGGCGTGACCTTCGCGCTCGACCGGGCCGGCGTCACCGGCACCGACGGCGCCTCGCACAACGGCATGTGGGACATGTCGATCCTCCAGGTCGTCCCCGGCCTGCGCATCGCCGCCCCGCGCGACGCCGACCAGTTGCGCGCGCAACTGCGCGAGGCGCTGGACGTCGACGACGCGCCGACCGTCGTCCGCTACCCGAAGGCCGAGGTCGGCCCGCCGATCGAGGCGGAGGAGCGGATCGGCGGCATCGACGTGCTGCTGCGCACCCAGCCCTCCGGACGGATGCCCGAGGTCCTGCTCGTGGCCGTGGGCACCATGGCCTCCGCCTGCCTGGACGCCGCGGCGCTGCTGACGGCCGACGGCCTCGGCACGACCGTCGTCGACCCGCGCTGGGTCAAGCCCGTCGACCCGGCCCTGGTGGAGCTCGCCGCCCGGCACCGGCTCGTGGTCACCGTCGAGGACAACGGGCGCACCGGCGGCGTCGGCAGCGCCGTGGCCCAGGCGGTCCGTGATGCCGACATCGACGTCCCGACGCGTGAACTCGGCATTCCGCAGCGGTTCCTGGACCATGCGGCCCGTGGTGAGATCCTGGACGAGATCGGCCTCACCGGGCCGGGGGTCGCCGCCCAGACCGCCGTCTTCGCCAAGGCGTTGGGCCTGGTCGGCGGGAACGCCTGCACCGCGACCGGCAGTCTGACGCCCGACACCGTAGGAGGGGAACAGCACCATGGCAGCTGAGAGCAGCAGTGCTTCCGAGCAGGGAGCGCCGTTCGACGTCGAGGCGCTGCTGAAGGAGCGCGGGGGCGAGCGCTACCGCCTGCACGCCGACCACCTGAACCACCAACTGCCGCGGATGCTGCGCACCATCGGCTTCGACAAGGTCTACGAGCGGGCCCAGGGCGCCTACTTCTACGACGCCGAGGGCAACGACTACCTCGACATGCTGGCCGGCTTCGGCATCTTCGCCCTGGGCCGGCACCACCCGGTGGTCCGCGACGCGCTGCACCAGGTGATGGACCTGGAGCTGGCCGACCTGACCCGCTTCGACTGCCAGCCGCTGCCCGGCCTGCTGGCCGAGAAGCTGCTCGCCCACGCCCCGCACCTGGACCGCGTGTTCTTCGGCAACAGCGGCACCGAGGCCGTCGAGACGGCCCTGAAGTTCGCCCGCTACGCCACCGGCAAGCCGCGGGTGCTCTACTGCCACCACGCGTTCCACGGGCTGACCACCGGATCCCTCTCGGTCAACGGCGAGGACGGCTTCCGCAGGGGCTTCGCCCCGCTGCTGCCGGACACCTCCGTCCCGCTGGGCGATCTGGAGCGGCTGGAGCGGGAGCTGCGCAAGGGCGACGTCGCGGCGCTGATCGTCGAGCCGATCCAGGGCAAGGGAGTCCACGCCGCCCCTGACGGCTACCTGCGCTCCGCTCAGGAGCTGCTGCACAGGCACAAGGCGCTGCTGATCGCCGACGAGGTGCAGACCGGCGTCGGCCGGACCGGCGACTTCTTCGCCTACCAGCACGAGGCGGGCGTCGAGCCGGACCTGGTGTGCGTCGCCAAGGCTCTCTCAGGCGGCTACATCCCGGTGGGCGCGACCATGGGCAAGGAGTGGATCTTCGAGAAGGTCTACTCGTCGATGGACCGGGTGCTGGTCCACTCCGCGAGCTTCGGCTCCAACGCCCAGGCCATGACGGCCGGGCTGGCGACCCTGCACGTCTTCGAGAACGAGCAGGTCGTCGAGAACGCGCGGCGGGTCGGCGACCTGTTCCGCGAGCGGCTGGCCGCGCTGATCCCGAAGTACGAGATGCTGGCGGACGTGCGCGGCCGCGGCCTGATGATCGGTATCGAGTTCGGCAAACCGCAGTCGCTCAAGCTGCGCACCGGCTGGTCAGCGCTGCAGGCGGCGCGCAAGGGCCTGTTCGCGCAGATGGTGGTGGTCCCGCTGATGCAGCGGCACCGGATCCTCACCCAGGTCTCCGGCGACCACCTCGAGGTCATCAAGCTGATCCCGCCGCTGATCATCGGCGAGGCCGAGGTGGACCGCTTCGTCTCGGCCTTCGAGGAGATCATGGACGAGGCCCACAGCGGCACCGGCCTGATGCGGGACTTCGGCAAGACGCTGATCAAGCAGGCGGTGGCGGCGCGGTAGGTCCGCAGCCAGGCGGTCGTCGGCCCCGGGGCGCGAGGCCTCTGTCTCGCGCCCCGGAGCCGTCACACCTCGAGGTTTTCCTCGATCCTGCGAACCATGTGGCGGGCCATGGCCAGGTTCGAGCGCTGCCGGTCGAGCGCCAGGTAGAGGAAGATCCCCTGGCTGCCCTTGCTCGTCAACGGCCGGATCAGGTGGTACTGGGCCGTCAGCGTGATCAGGATGTCCTCGATCGCCTCGTTGTGGAGATTCAGCATCTCCATCGTGCGCATCTTCGCCCGGACCACGTCGGTGTTGCCCGCCGCAGCGACGTTGAGGTCGAGCTCGGTTCCGGTGCCCAGAGTCCCCAGGGCCAGGCCGCTGTTGTAGTCGACGAGTGCGACGCCGATCGCGCCTTCGATGCTCATCGCGTCCTTGAGTGCAGCTTCCATGTTCGCCATGCGCAGGACTTTAGGAGCGGCATTCGAAGAGGCGGGCCGAATGTCAGGAGACGATCGGAACTGACCGATTGGCACGTGACGCGATGTCCCGATGATCGCGAGCCATCGGCACCGACGTCCGCTTCTGGTCGTGCCGGACAGGTACCGAAGTCCTGCCGCCGGGCCGGTTCCCGCCGCGTCCGGCGAAACGTTCACGCAGCCTGGGAGCGATGTTCTCCGCCCAGTAGCGGCACAGCCGCTCGTCGGCGCTGGTGATGATCGGCTCGAACAGCGGCAGCGCCAGCAGCACCAGCGCGCCGGCGCACCAGCCGGCGACGACGTCGGTCACCCAGTGTGTGCCGAGGTACACCGTGGTGGCCCCGACCGACAGGCCCGTCCAGGACGCCAGCACGGCGCCGGTACGGCGCCAGCGAGTGGCCAGGTAGGCCACGACCCCCCAGGTCACCACCGCGTTGGCGGTGTGTCCGGACGGGAATATGTCGCCGCCCAGGAAGATCTCGTTGGAGCCGTAGATGTGGGCGTAGTGCGGACCCAGCCGACCGGTGCCGATCTTGACCGCTCCGACGGACATGTTGAGCAGGACCAGCGAGACGCCCAGCACCAGCAGCGGGCGCCACGACTTCGTCCGCCAGGACCGCCAGCCCAGCCAGGCCGACACGGCGATCGCGGCCGGGCCCCGCTGTCCGGCGATTACGTAGTAGTTGAGGAAGTCCCAGACCTGCGGCCACTGCTCGTACGGCTTCCACTTCATGACCTCCCAGTCGAGCGCGACCAGGCGGGAGGTGGAGAAGACGGCGACGATGATCGTGGCGTATGCGACCAGGGTGACAGCGAAGAGAATCTTGTGAGTACGGCTGAGGGGCCGCCAGCGCTCACGGCTGGGCGGCTGCTCCTTCACCGGCTTGTCGAGCTCCCGCTCGAGCAGGGTCCCCTCGGTTCTCTGGTTACGCACCCCTTCGACGTTACAGTGTTGCGGGTTCAACTCCGGTCCCGAGGTCGTCTTCGTGACAACCATGTGACCTGGTGGATTGTCGGATCTGAATAAAGGGCGACGTCTTTTCCTGGTCGCACGCGCAGGGATGTGATCTGCATCATCCTTGATCGACCGGGGGTTTGGACTCCGCTTTCCTGGGCAATGCCCGAACCGCTGATTTCCTCCCGGCGCGACCGGTATGAATTCCCGCCCGTGCCGGAAGGCATTCCGTCCTATTTCGGCCGACGTCGATTTCAGGCCAGTCCGGCGTTGAGGGTCAGCCCGCCGTCCAGCACGATCGTCTGCCCGGTGATCCACGCGGCCTGTTCCGAGAGCAGGAACGCGATGGTCCCGCCCACGTCCTGCGGCTCCCCGAGCCGGCCCAGCGGGTAGTTCTTCACCACCTGCTCCTCGTGTCCCGCGAAGAGCGCCTCCGCGAACTTGGTGCGCACCACCGCCGGCGCGACCGCGTTCACCCGCACACTCGGCGCGAGTTCGTGCGCGAGCTGCTGGGTCAGCTGGACGAGCGCGGCCTTGCTCGCCCCGTACATCCCGATCCCGGGCGCGGGCCCGAGCGCGGAGACGGAGGAGACGTTGACGATCGCCCCGCCGTGCTCGGCCTGCCACGCCCGGTGCACCAGCTGGACCCAGCCCAGGGTGGAGACGACGTTGATGTCGAGGATCTTGCGGGCCGCGTCGAGGTCGAGATCGACCATCTGACCGAAGACGGGGTTGGTCCCCACGTTGTTGACGAGGTGGTCGATCCGGCCGAAGGCCTCCATGGCCCGCTCGACCGTCTCGGCCCGATGCGCGCCGTCGTGCGACTTGCCGGCGACGCCGAGGGCGACCGCCGGCCCCCCGAGCGCGGCGACGGCCTCGTCGAGCGAGCCGGTGTCCCGGCCGGTGATCACCACGCGGTCCCCGCGTGCGACCAACGCCTGCGCGGCGGCGAACCCGATCCCCCGGCTGGCGCCGGTGACGATTGCGACCTTGGACATGAGGGCTCCTTCTGGAGACAGCCCAGGGGCGCGAGGCTCTGCCGGCATGCGGCGGAGCCGCACATTGCCACGGGCCTCGTGCCCCTGGGGGAGTGCAGCTACAGGTGGGTGAGCGAGGCGATGCGGGCGCGGTGGCGGTCCGCCGTGCCCAGGGCGAGCGACGCGCTCTTCGCGCGCTTCAGATAGAGGTGTGCGGGGTGCTCCCAGGTGAAGCCGATGCCGCCGTGGAGCTGCACCGCCTCCTCCGTCGCGGTGACCGCCGCGCCGGAGGCGAACGCCTGGGCCAGCGCGGCGTAGAGCGGCCGCTCCTCGTCGCGGGTGACCGCGTCCGCGCCCGCACGGGCGACCGCGCGGAGTTGGGTGACCAGGACCCACAGGTCCGCCAGGCGGTGCTTCACCGCCTGGAAGCCGCCGATGGGGCGGCCGAACTGGTGCCGCTCCTTCGCGTAGGCGACGGTCGTGGTGAGCGCCCACTCCGCCACCCCCAGCTGTTCGCTGGCCAGCAGCGCCGCGCCGGTCTCCAGGGCGGCGTCGAGCGCCGCCGTCGCGTCCGGGCCGGAGGCCAGGAGGATGCCCTCGACCTCCTCCAGGGTCACGACGGCGAGTTCGCGCGTCATGTCCAGTGACACCATCGGCTCGACGAGCGCGCCGGTCACCGCGTACAGCTCCGCCGTGCCGTCCGCGGCGACCGCCGGGACCAGCAGCACGTCGGCCGCGAGCGCGTCCGCGACATGACGGACCGTGCCGGACAGCAGGCCGCCCGACACCCGGACGTCGGCGGGGAACGCCGCGCCGGGCGCGGCGGCGAAGGGGACGGCCAGGCCGCCGATCGCCTCGCCGGAGGCGAGCTGCGGGAGGATCTTGCGCTCCCCGAGCGCCAGCAGTGCGGCCGTCGCCAGCACGCAGCTGCCGAAGAAGGGGACGGGTGCGACCGCGCGGCCCAGCTCCTCCAGGACGACGGCGGTCTCGCGCCAGCTCGCGCCCGCGCCGCCCAGTTCCTCGGGCACGGGCAGCCCGGTGACGCCGAGCTCGCCGGCGAGGGCGCGCCACAGCGCGAGGTCCGTGGTCTGCTCCGACTCGGTGCGGGCCAGCGTCGCGTTCGCGGGAGCCCGTTCGGCCAGCAGCGCACGGACGTTGGCGCGCAGCTCCTCCTCGACCTCGCTGTAGCCGAGGTCCGCGCCGGCCTGGTCGGTGGTCATGGGGTTCATCGGGGCAGGTCCTTCCATGCGACGTCCTTGTCGACGCGGATCTCCGACGGGAGACCGAGCACCCGCTCGGCGATGATGCCGCGCAGGATCTCCGAGGTGCCGCCCTCGATCGAGTTGCCCTTGGCCCGCAGATAGCGGTAGCCGGGGCTGCCTTCGAGCATCGACGGGTTGGTCGGCCGCCGGAACGTCCAGTCGTGGTACTCCAGGCCGTCCGCGCCCAGCAGTTCCAGCTCCAGGCCGGAGATCTGCTGGTTCAGCCGGGCGAAGGCGAGCTTCGCGGCGCTGCCCTCCGGGCCCGGCTGCCCGGCGGCGAGCTGCTGCCGCAGCCGCTCGGAGGTGAGGCGCGCGGCCTCGGCGTCGACCCAGAGACGCAGCAGCGCGTCCTGAAGGGCGGGCGTGTGCAGCTCGGGGTGCTCGCGCCAGGTCCTGGCCACGACGCCGATCATTCCGCCTTCGCGGGGCTCGGCGTGCCCGCCGATCGCGACGCGCTCGTTCATGAGCGTCGTCTGCGCGACGCGCCAGCCGTCGCCCACGGCGCCGAGCCGGTGCGCGTCGGGGATGCGCACGCCGGTCAGGAAGACCTCGTTGAACTCGGCCTCGCCGGTGGCCTGGCGCAGCGGCCGGACCTCCACGCCGGGGGCGCGCATGTCGCAGACGAAGTAGGTCATGCCGCGGTGCTTGGGCACGTCGGGGTCGGTGCGGGTGACCAGGATCGCCCAGTCGGCCTCGTGGGCGAGGGAGGTCCACACCTTCTGGCCGTCGACGATCCAGTCACCGGTCTCCGGCTCCCGCACCGCGCGCGTGCCGAGCGCGGCGAGGTCCGAGCCGGCGCCGGGCTCGGAGAAGAGCTGGCACCAGGTCTCCTCCCCGGTCCACAGCGGCCGCAGGAAGCGCCGGCGCACCTCGTCACTGCCGTGCGCGAGGAGGGTGGGCGCGGCCATCCCGAGCCCGATGCCGTGTCGGCCGATGTCGAGCGTGGGGGCCCCGGCAGCGGCGAAGGCATCGTTCACCTCCTGCTGGACGCTCCGCGGGGCGGACCGCCCGCCCAGCCCTTCGGGGAAGTGCACCCACGCCAGCCCGGCGTCGAAGCGGGCCCCGAGGAACTCCGCGACCGGAGTGGTCGCAGGGTCGTGCGCATCCAGCAACTCGCGGATCGCGCGGCTCAGTTCAGCCTCCACGGACCATTTCCTTTCAACTGAGGGGAGTTCCACTGTCCAGGGGCGCGAGGAACTGCGCGACAGGCCGCCGATGAGCGGGTGGTCCGGGGCGCGCGGGGCCATCCGCACGCCGGTGGTTGCTCGCACCGTTCCCCGCGCCCCTACCGGCGCCGCGCGCTAGTCCAGCGGGCCGCCGGCGACGTAGATGACCTGGCCGGAGACGAAGCCCGCGCCCTCGCTGACGAGGAAGGAGACGGTGTGCGCGATGTCGTCCGGCACGCCGACCCGGTTGACCGGGATCATGGACGCGGCCGCCGCCTTGAACTCCTCGAAGCCCATGCCGACGCGCTCCGCCGTCGCCGCGGTCATGTCGGTGGCGATGAAGCCGGGGGCCACCGCGTTCGCGGTGATGCCGAACTTGCCCAGCTCCTTGGCCAGCGTCTTGGTGAAGCCCTGCAGACCCGCCTTGGCAGCGCTGTAGTTGGCCTGGCCGCGGTTGCCCAGCGCGCTGGAGGAGGAGAGGTTGACGATGCGGCCGTAGCCGGCGTCGACCATGTGCTTCTGGCAGGCCTTGGACATCAGGAACGCGCCCTTGAGGTGCACGTTCATGACGGTGTCCCAGTCCGACTCGGACATCTTGAACAGCAGGTTGTCGCGCAGCACACCGGCGTTGTTGACCAGGATCGTCGGTGCGCCCAGCTCGGCGGCGACGCGCTCCACGGCCGCGGCGACCTGCTCGCCGTTGCTGACGTCGGCGCCGACCGCGAGGGCCTTGCCGCCCGCGGCGGTGATCTTCTCGACGGTGTCCTTGCCGGCCGCCTCCTCCAGGTCGATCACCGCGACGGCGTAGCCGTCCGCGGCCAGGCGGATGGCGGTGGCGGCGCCGATGCCGCGCGCCGCTCCGGTGACGATGGCGACGCGGTTCTGCTCGGTCATGAGAGTGCTTCTCCTGAGGGTGAGTGACGGCTGGTCATGAACAATGCTGGTCAGGCAAGGTACGGCTTGAGCTCGCGGCGCGCCAGCGACCGCTTGTGGACCTCGTCGGGGCCGTCGGCGAAGCGCAGCGTGCGCGCGGCGGTCCAGAGCTGGGCGAGGGGGTAGTCCTGGGAGACGCCGCCCGCGCCGTGGGCCTGGATGGCCTTGTCGATGATCCACTCGACCGCGGCCGGGGTGGCGATCTTGATGGACTGGATCTCGGTGTGGGCGCCCTTGTTGCCGACGGTGTCCATCAGCCAGGCGGTCTTGAGCACAAGCAGGCGCAACTGCTCGATCCGGACCCGCGACTCGGCGATCCACTCCTGGATCACGCCCTGCTCGGCCAGCGGCTTGCCGAAGGCCGTGCGCGAGACGACCCGGCGGCACATCAACTCCACCGCTCGTTCGGCCATCCCGATCAGCCGCATGCAGTGGTGGATCCGGCCCGGTCCCAACCGGGCCTGGGCGATCGCGAAGCCGAGGCCCTCACCGGCGATGAGGTTCGACGCCGGCACGCGCGCGTCGGTGAAGACGATCTCGGCGTGGCCGCCGTGCGCCCCGTCGGTGTAGCCGAAGACCTCCATGCCGCGGCGCACGTCCACACCGGGGGTGTCGCGCGGGACGAGGATCATGCTCTGCTGCCGGTGCTTCTCGGCGTCCGGGTCGGTGCGGCCCATCACGACGAGGATCTCGCACTCGGGGCTCATCGCGCCCGAGGACCACCACTTGCGCCCGTTGACGACATAGGAGTCGCCGTCGCGCTCGATCCGGGTCGCGATGTTGGCGGCGTCGGAGGAGGCGACCTCGGGCTCGGTCATGCAGAAGGCGGACCGGATCTCGCCCTCCAGCAGCGGGGTCAGCCAGCGCTTCTGCTGCTCCGGGGTGCCGAACTCGGCCAGCACCTCCATGTTGCCGGTGTCCGGGGCGGCGCAGTTGAGCGCCTCCGGCGCCAGGTACGGGCTGCGGCCGGTGATCTCCGCGAGCGGTGCGTACTGGAGGTTGGTCAGGCCCGCGCCGTGCTCGGCGTTCGGAAGGCCGTGCTGGTCCACAAAGAACAAGTTCCACAGCCCGCGCCGCCGGGCCTCCGCCTTGAGTTCGGCCATGACCGCCGGGCGGGCCCAGATGTCGTCGGACGCGCGCAGCTGTGCCGCGGCCACCGGCTCGGCGGGGTAGACGCACTCGTCCATGAAGGCGAGCAGCCGCTGCTGGAGCTCCACGGTGCGCTCGTCGTAGCGGAAGTCCATCAGTCGCCCGCCTTCCGGTTCAGGGTGTCCAGGGCGAGGCCGACCAGCGGCGGGACCATCGCGCCGAGGTGGGAGAAGCCGTCGCCCACCGTCTTTCCCTGGATGTAGCGGTAGTGGATGCCCTCGGCGATGACCGCCAGCTTGTACTGGCCGAAGGCGGTGTACCAGGGGAGAGGGGTGAGGTCGAGGCCGGTGGTGGCGGCGTAGCGCTCCTCCAGCTCGCGCATCGCGGGGAAGCCGAGCTCGGGGCTGACGGCTCCGGCGACGGGGTTGCCGGGCATGCGGCCGGCGATGTCCCAGTACACCTTCATCAGGCCGACGTCGGCGAGCGGGTCCCCGAGGGTGGCCATCTCCCAGTCGAGCACGGCCGCGATGGTGTCGTCGTCCGCGGCGATGGTGTTGTCGAGGCGGTAGTCGCCGTGGACGACGGTGGCCCGCTGCGGGGTGGGGACGCCGTCGCTGAGGCGTCCCTGGAGCTCCTCCATGCCGGGGATCTCGCGGCTGCGGGAGGCCTCGAACTGGCGGTGCCAGCGGGAGACCTGCCGCTCCAGGTAGCCCTCCGGCCGGCCGAAGTCCGCCAGCCCGGCGGCGGCCGGGTCCACGGCGTGCAGCCCTGCGAGCACGTCGATCAGATTGCCGGAGAGCCTCCGGGCCCGCTCCGGGGTGAGCCCGGCGGCGTCCTCGGCGGTGCGGTAGACGGTGCCCTCGACCTCGTCCATCAGATAGAAAGGGGCGCCGATGACGTCGGTGTCCTCGCAGAGCACGTGCACCCGGGGCACCGGGACCGGCGTGTCGGCGAGGGCGGCGATGACGCGGTGCTCGCGGACCATGTCGTGCGCGGTGGCGAGCACGTGGCCGAGCGGCGGCCGACGCAGCACCCAGCGGTGGTTGCCGTCGCTGAGCCGGTAGGTCAGATTGGACTTGCCGCCGGAGATCAGGGCGGCGGTCAGCGGCCCGGTGCCGAGTTGGGCGCGCAGCCGGTCGAGGTCCAGCCCCGGGGGCGTCGGAGTGCTCATGGCGGTCACGATACCGACTGGTAGGTATGTCGACTAGAGTGGCTCGCGCGTGGTTCGCACCACGTTGACATCCGAGAGAGAGGACGCCCATGGCAGCGCGCGTCGACATGGCGGTCCCCGTCCAGGAGCGGCTGGTCGCCGCCGCGAGCCGGCTCTTCGCCGAGCGCGGCTTCGCCCCCACCTCGGTGCAGGACATCGTCGAGCTGGCCGGCGTGACCAAGGGTGCGATGTACCACTACTACGCCTCCAAGGACGACCTGCTTCAGCAGATCTACACCCGGCTGCTGGTGGTGCAGTCGCAGCGGCTGGCGGAGATCGCCGACGCCCCCGGCCCGGTGGACGAGCGGCTGCGCGCGGCGGCTGCCGACGTGGTGGTGAGCACCCTGGAGCACCTCGACGACGCGATGGTCTCCTTCCGGTCGATGCACATGCTCCCGCCGGACCGGCAGGCCCAGGTCCGGGCCGACCGGCGCCGCTACCACGAGCGCTTCCGGGCCGTGATCGAGGAGGGGCAGCGGGAGGGCGTCTTCCGCACGGACCTTCCGGCGGACCTGGTGACTCATCAGTTCTTCGGCGGAGTACACCATCTGGGCAGCTGGTACCGGAAGGACGGGGAGCTGACCCCCCAGGCCATTGGTGCTTCCTTTGCCGAGCTTTTGCTGAGAAGCCTGCAACCGATCTGAGTCGGACACCAACGATCGCTTCGGATCACGATTGGATCGCGGCCCTCTGGGCCATGTCGCTCGGGTCTGTCTGGTTTGTATAGTGTCGGCCAGCAGCCGACGGCTGTCCGGCCGAAAACTCCGTACACAGGACCCCCACATGGGGCTTCCCCACGGTCGCGCCGCTCACGATCCGAACGCGCCCACCCACAGGGCTGAAAAAGCGTCGGGAACACTTCAGGACGGTCCTATGGTGCTGGGGGATATCGACATGACGGGCACGCCGATCCGCTTGTCCCAGTCGCCTGGTCAACTGATCCGCATAGCCCAGCAGGTCCACACGCGTCTGTGGGCCGAGCATGTCGGCGCGGAGCTGACCGCGCCGCAGTACGCCGCGCTCATCGCCCTGGCCCTGGAGCCGGGGGCCGACCAGCGGACGGTCGGCGAGCGCGCCTCACTCGACAAGGCGACCATGGCCGAGATGGTCGGTCGCCTGGTCCGGCGCGGTCTGGTGCTGCGTCGCCGCGACCCCGCGGACGGCCGCCGCAAGCTGCTGACCCTGTCGCCGCACGGCGAGCAGGTCATGCAGGAGGCGTCGACCGGCGTTGCGGTGGTCCAGCGGGAACTGCTGGTGCCGCTGTCGGAGCCGGAGCGCTCCGAGCTGATGATGGCGCTGGCGCGCATGGCGCGGATGGAGAACCTCGCGCTGGAGACCATGGTCGACGCACGCCCGCTGCTGGACGCCCCGCGGGTGATCGGCTACCTGATCCGCGTTGCCCAGCAGGTGCACACGCGGCTGTGGACCGAACTGGTCTCCACCGAGCTCACCGCGCCGCAGCACGCCGTGCTGGACGCGCTCTCCGTCGAGCCGGACATCGACCAGCGCACGGTCGGCGAGCGCACCTCGCTGGACAAGGCCACCATGGCCGAGCTCATCAGCCGCCTCGTCCGCCGTGGCCTGGTGCTGCGCCGGCGCGACCCGTCCGACGGCCGCCGCAACCTGCTGGCGCTCGCCCCTGCGGGCGCGCGTCTGCTGGAGGAGGTCGGGGCCGGTGTCACGGAGGTCCAGTCGCGTCTGCTGACGCCGCTGGACGAGATCGAGCGCGAGCGGGCCCTCACCCTGCTCGCGCTGATCGCCCGGCTGACGGTGCGCTGACCTCTCTCCTGCTTCTCACTCGCTCCACCCGGCGGGCGCCGCGCAAGCGGCGCCCGCCCCTTTT
>NZ_BBPO01000057.1:27527-30679 GCF_000787815.1 Streptacidiphilus neutrinimicus | reverse complement strand
CCGCCGCTTTTGTGTGAGCCCCACCACATGACCCGGCGGTTCTACGACCGGCGATAGTTGATCGTTTGTCCGCGCCCCGAGATCTTCGGGACCGGGAGGCCGCGGGCGGCCTTTTCGCATGCGCATCGCCTTCACACAGGGCTTACGTCGCCCAGCGATCTCCGCCGCACCATTCGCACGCCTTCCAGTGCCCGAACAGCGAACGCCGTTCTCCTACGGACCCGCATAGTAGAGGGCGCGTTGATGCGCCCGGACGCCGCTTGTTATCAATGGCGATGTCGTCACCGCGGCCCCGCGACCGAAGGAGCGCAGGGATTCGCCCCCAGTCCGGCACCAGCCCGAAACCGGCGTGCCAACGGCGCCGTCCGACCCCGCAGCGCACCTGTCCCGTGCTGCGGGCGGACGGGCCGCCCAGCCAACCCGATGGAGAGCTGTTTGATGCCTGCCCTGCCCTCGTGCAGCCTGCGCAAGCGCGGCATCGCCATGGCCGGCTCCGTCGCCGCCGTCGGCCTCGCCGCCACCGCCGCGGTGGCGCTCCCGGGCAACGGAGCCTCCGACGCGGTCGCGGACCCCGGTGCGAAGGCCGCTGTCGCCCGTGCGGGCGCGCAGGCCTCCCGGGAGGCGGCGGCCGAGGCGACCGCCGCGGAGAAAGCAGCCGCGACGAAGCAGGCAGCCGCGGCGAAGGCGGCGGCCGCGAAGCAGGCGGCAGCCGCGAAGGTCGCCGCCGCGAAGGCAGCGGCGGACAAGGCTGCCGCGGCGAAGGCGGCAGCCGACCAGGCCGCAGCCGAGCAGGCGGCCGCGGACAAGGCGGCGGCGCACCGCGCCACGCAGGCGGCCGCGAACCGCTCCCGCAGGCCCACGACTGGCACTGAGCCCCCCTGGGCCTGACATCGACGGAGCCCTGCGGCGCAAAGCGCTGCAGGGCTCTTGTCAGCTCGCGGGTGCGGCTGTCACGATCTTGGCTCTGTGATAACGCGCGTCAGCGAGGGGGAGCCCGTGGCCGGCGGCGGGGAGCCGTGGCACCGCTATTACGCGACCGGCGTGCCACACAAGATCAGCATTCCGAACGTTCCCGTGCACGGGCTCCTCGACGAGGCCGCCGCGAAGTACGGGCGGCGGACCGCACTGGTCTTCCTCGGGCGGAAGACCAGCTACCGCGCGCTGAACCGCGCCGTCGCACGCTTCGCCGAGGGCCTCGCCGCGCTGGGCGTCGCCCGTGGCGACCGGGTCGCGCTCGTCCTGCCGAACTGCCCCCAGTACGTCGTGGCGTTCTACGCCACGCTGCGGCTCGGCGCGATCGTCGTGCCGACGAACCCGCTCTACACCGAGGCCGAACTGGCGCACCAGCTCGCGGACAGCGGCGCCGTCGTCGCCGTCGTCCACGACGGCGCGTTCCCTGGCGGCCGACGCTCTTCCCCGGCGTACCGCCGATGTACCAGGCGCTGATGAACGAGGCGGAGAAGCACGGCCCCGCCGTCAACCGCGCGCTGCGCTCGGTGCGGTACTGCATCTCCGGCGCGATGCGGCTGGAGCCGGAGACCGTGGACCGGTTCCAGGAGCTGACCGGTGCGCGGCTCGTCGAGGGCTACGGGCTGTCCGAGGCCTCACCCGTCGTGCTGGCCAACCCGCTGAACGCCAACGCCCGTCCGGGCACGGTCGGAATCCCGCTGCCCGGGACCGAGGTGCGGATCGTCGCCGAGGACGACCCGGGCAGGCAGCAGCCCTACGGTGAGGCGGGGGAGCTGGTGGTGCGCGGGCCGCAGGTGTTCGCCGGCTACTGGCACGAGCGCGAGGACAGCGCGGCGATGCTGCACGACCGCTGGCTCTTCACCGGCGACGTCGCGGTGATGAGCCCGGACGGCTTCGTCACCGTCATCGACCGCAAGCGCGACGTCATCATCGCCTCCGGCTTCAGTGTCTTCCCGAGCGAGATCGAGGACGTGCTGCTGGCGCACCCGGCGGTGGCCGACGCCGCCGTGGTCGGCGTGCCGGACTCCTACCGGGGCGAGACGGTGAAGGCCTGCGTGATCGTTCGGCCGGGGAGCCGGCTCACCGAGCGGGCGCTGCTGGAGTACTGCGCCGCGCGGCTCACCGGCTACAAGATGCCCAAGATCGTCGAGTTCCGGGTGGACCCGCTGCCCCGCAACATGCTCGGCAAGGTGCTGCGCCGAGTGCTGCGGGACGAGCATCAGGCCTGGGACTCGTCCGGCTCCACGCCCTTCGGGACCTCAGGGGAGGAGGCGCCGGCGTCCTCGGCGACCGGGGACTCCGAGGCGAGCTCGGGCTGACGGTCCTTCAGCGCCTCGGCGAGCGTCAGGCTGCTGTCCCAGATGGAGTGGAACGCCAGCGAGAGCGCCTCGGCCAGGGAGGGGTGGCGGATGCACAGCGAGGTCGTCGCGCTGTCGCGGGCCACCGGGTCGGGCATGTCGCACATGACCGTGGAGCCGTCCGCGATGATCATCTTCAGCGGCAGCTCGTCCGCGATGCGGATCTCCTCGCCGGCGTCCACGAACAGGTGCATGACCTCCAGCAGGGCCGGGTCCTCCAGCACCTCGCGCGAGTAGACCGAGCGCACGGTGCGGCCCGCCGCGTGCAGGCGGGCGCTGGCCTCCAGGCCGGCCAGGTTCTCCGGCGGGGTGAACCACGGTGGCTTGGAGAAGCTCAGCAGCTCGCGCTCGGCGGTCGTCTGCAGCCGCGCGAATCTCTCGCTGATGTCGGCCGAGTCCCGCAGGACCTCGACGTAGTCGAGGGGGTCGGTGTGGGTGCGTCCGCTGTCGTAGGTGGGCCCGAGCTCGCGGGCGAGCTCGGTGGAGAGCCGCTCCAGCCGTCCGAGCGAGCGACGCTGCTGCTCGATCAGGCGCTCCACGGCGGTGTCCGGGGCGACTGCGGAGTATCCGGCCACGCGGCCGGGGTGAAGCACGGCGAGCTGCCGACGGATCAGCCCCTCCAGCACGTCGTAGACGCGCTGTCGAGGAACACCCGCCTCCCTGGCGACTTCCGCCGCGGTGAACACGTCGCGGCGGATCAGGGCGAGGTACACCCGGGCCTCGTAATTGGTGAGGCCCAGCTCCTCCAGGTCGGCTGCGCGTCGATCGTCCGTCTGCATGTTGGCACGTTAGCGGCGGGAGTGCGGGTGCTGGCAAGCGACCGCC
>NZ_BBPO01000057.1:21154-27313 GCF_000787815.1 Streptacidiphilus neutrinimicus | reverse complement strand
GCGGCGGGAGTGCGGGTGCTGGCAAGCGACCGCCACGAGTTCGGGCGACGAGCCCCGCCACGGGTGGGATTTTTCGGGACAGAACGGGGTGCCGACACAGAAGTGAACGCCCGGTAACCTCGCCGTTCGCAGCTTACTTGCCGTAAGGCTAGCCCCGCCGTATCGGTTGTCCTACCCATGCAGTACGGTGCCTGGCATGTCAGAGATCTCGACCGACACCCCGGTCACCCCGCCCGGCCCGGAGGCTCCGGCCGACGGCCCCAACTACCTCAGCCACAAGCAGATCATGGTCGTCATGGGCGGCCTGATGGCGGGCATGCTGCTGGCCGCTCTGGACCAGAGCATCGTCGGCACCGCGCTGCCCACCATCGTGAGCCAGCTCGGCGGCATCGACAAGCTCTCCTGGGTGGTCACCGCCTACCTGCTGACCTCGACGGCCGCCACGCCGCTCTGGGGCAAGATCTCCGACCTGTACGGGCGCCGGATCATCTTCCAGGCCGCGATCGTGATCTTCCTGGTGGGCTCGGCGCTGGCCGGTCTCAGCCAGAACATGGGCGAGTTGATCGGCTTCCGCGCCATCCAGGGCATCGGCGGCGGCGGCCTGATGTCGCTCGCCTTCGCGATCATCGGCGACGTCATCCCCCCGCGCGAGCGCGGTCGTTACCAGGGCCTCATGGGCGCCGTCTTCGGCCTGGCCAGCGTGGCCGGCCCGCTGCTCGGCGGCTGGTTCACCGACTCGATCGGCTGGCGCTGGATCTTCTACATCAACCTGCCCGTCGGCATCGGCGCGCTGGTCGTCTGCTCCTTCGCGCTCAAGCTGCCGGTCAACCGGCGCGAGCACAAGATCGACTACCTCGGCTCGGCGCTGATCGTCACCGCCGTCACCAGCCTGCTGCTCTACCTGAACTGGGCCGGCACCAGCTACGGCTGGACGAGCTGGCAGGGCCTGGCGCTGTGCATCGGCTCGGTGCTGCTGACCGTCGTGTTCTGCCTGGTCGAGCAGCGCTCCGCGGAGCCGATCCTGCCGATGCGGCTGTTCCGCAACCCGGTCTTCCGGATCGGCAACGGCTTCGGCTTCTTCGCCGGTTTCGCGATGTTCGGCGGCATCATCTACCTGCCGGTCTACCTCCAGGCCGTGCAGGGCATGTCGGCGACCAAGTCCGGCCTCGGCATGCTCCCCGCCGTCGCGGGCATCATGGCCACCGCGATCAGCTCCGGCCGCGTCATGGCCAAGACGGGCAAGTACAAGATCTTCCCGATTCTCGGCGCGCTGGTCATCATCGGCTCGCTGCTGCTGCTGTCGACGCTGACCAACACCACGCCGTACTGGCAGGTGGCCCTGTTCGCCTTCGCCTTCGGCGCGGGCCTCGGCCTCACCATGCAGACGGTCGTCACCGCAGTCCAGAACGCGGTGGACTTCCGTGACATGGGCGTCGCCACCGCGTCGGCCACGTTCTTCCGCCAGATCGGCGCCTCCATCGGTACGGCGATCTTCGGCACCGTGCTCACCAGCCGGCTGACCCACTACCTCAAGCAGGAGTTCGCCGGTTCTCCGAGGGGCACGGGCGCGCTCAAGGGCATGGACACCAACAACGTCCAGGCCATCAAGGCGCTGCCGGAGCCGGTCAGGCACCACGTCACGGCGGCCTTCGCGCACGCCATCGGCGACCTGTTCCTGATCGGCGTCCCGTTCATCGTGATCGCGCTCGGCTTCGCCCTGGTGCTGAAGGAGATCCCGCTGAAGGCCCTCGGCGGTCCCGCTCCGGACGCGCCGCCGGCGCACTGACGTCTCTCGCTCGAAAGGGCCCGGACCGCTCGGCGGTCCGGGCCCTTCGCTTGTGCGGCGTCAGTCGTCGAGTCGGCCCATCGACAAATTGACAATGGTCCCGGTCATGCCGCCGGCCCGGTCCGAGGCCATGAAGGCCGCCACGTCGGCCAGCTCCTGCACCCGCATGGTCCGCCGGGTGTGGCTGGAGGCGGCCAGATAGGCCTCGAACTGCTCCCAGCTCAGGCCCGTGGCCTCGGCCTTGGCCGCGTGCACCGCCCGCAGCGAGGCCGTCTCCGGCAGGCCGTGCGGGCGGAGGCCGACCACGCGGATCCCGTGCGGCGCGAGCTCCGCGGAGAGGTCCCGGGTCATCGCCTCCTTGGCCGCGGACGCCGGACCGTAGCCGCCGTTCAGCGCGCTGCCCATGCGCGCCGGGATCGCGGTGACGGTCATGATCACGCCCGAGTGGTGCGGCAGCATCCGCCGCGCGGCGGCCCGGGCCGTCAGGAAGTACGACCGCGTGTAGTCCGTGACCGGGCGGAGGAACGTCTCGAGGTCGAGCTCCGGCAGCGGCGTGCCGAGGATCGCCCCGTCCGGAACGCCGACGGCGTTGAACGAGACGTCCAGCCGGCCCGTCCGCTCCACCACGGACCGCAGGTGCGCGTCCACCGCGCTCTCGTCCAGCGCGTCGACCTCGGCCGCCTTGGCGGACCCGCCCTCGGCGACGATCTCCTTCGCGACCGGTTCGACCGTCTCCAGGCGCCGACCGGTGAGGAACACGGAGGCCCCCTCGGCCGCGAAGGCGCGTGCGACCGCACAGCCGACCGCGCCGCCCGCACCGTAGATCACCGCGATCTTGTCCTTGAGCAACATCTCTGCCTCCTCGTTGTGCTGTCGTTGGTGCAGACACGAGGGGGAGCAGGAACTGGGCGGGCCGGAACCGCCCGGTTCGTGCCCCGGCCGGTGCCTGTCCAGGATGGAAGAGGCGGGGTGCGAGAAGCGGCGGGGTGCGAGGAGGGCGGCGCGGGTGACCACCGAACTGATCGAGCGGGCGAGGGCCGGGGACGGTGAGGCGTTCCGGCAGCTCACCGCACCGCACCGACACGAACTCCAGGTGCACTGCTACCGGATGCTCGGCTCCCTCCAGGACGCCGAGGACGCCTTCCAGGACACCCTGCTGGCCGCCTGGCAGGGCCTCGACGGCTACGAGGGCCGCGCCTCCCTGCGCACCTGGCTGTACCGGATCGCCACCAACCGCTGCCTCAACGCGTTGCGGTCGGCGAAGCGGCGCGGGGCTCGGGAGTGGAACGTCCCCGGTGTGGTGCCGCCCGAGCCGTCCCGGCTCGGTGAGGCCGTCTGGTTGGAACCGTTCCCCGAGGCGACGGCGGCCGACGCGCCGTTGCCGCCGCCCGGCCCCGAGGCCCGTTACGAGCAGACCGAGTCGCTCTCGCTGGCCTTCGTGACGGCCCTTCAGCTCCTGCCGCCCCGTCAGCTCGCCGTGCTGGTCCTGCGCGACGTCCTCGGCTTCCACGCCGGCGAGGCGGCGGCGATGCTGGACGCGACGGTGGAGTCCGTCAACAGCGCGCTCAAGCGGGCGCGGGCGACCCTGGAGCGGACGTCGCGCGCGCACGACGTCGCCCCGGCGGCGGGGTCACCGCAGGAACAGGCCCTGGTCGCGCGGTTCGTGGCCGCCTACGAGGCCGCGGACCTCGAAACCCTGGTGACCTTGCTGACCGACGACGTCTTCATGTCGATGCCGCCCATCCCCTTCGAGTACGAGGGCCGTGAGATCGT
The DNA here is from genome assembly GCF_000787815.1 of Streptacidiphilus neutrinimicus. Classification (GTDB taxonomy): domain Bacteria; phylum Actinomycetota; class Actinomycetes; order Streptomycetales; family Streptomycetaceae; genus Streptacidiphilus; species Streptacidiphilus neutrinimicus. Next base: position 23,754 of record NZ_BBPO01000057.1, on the reverse strand, counting down.
CTCCCGATTCGTCGCCGCCCTGTTCGGCGCGGGCCGCCGGTTCGACCTCGTCCCCGTCCGCGCCAACGGCCAGCCCGCCTTCGGCGCGTACCTGCGCACCCCGGGCGGCGGCAGCCGCGCCACCGGCCTGATCGTGCTGGGTCTGAGCGGCGACCGGATCTGCGCCCTCTCGCGCTTCGAGGCCGGCGTGCTGCCGTGGTTCGGGCTGCCGGACCAGCTCTAGGCCCGTGGTCCGGCGGTCGCCGATTCCTTTTAGAGGCGGGGGAGGTCTACCTGGCGACGGTCGGCCCGACGAGGGCCCACCGCGACGAGACGAAGCCGAACGAAGAGCGAGCCGACCGCGAACGGCCAGCCCGTCGCCGTCCGGTACCGCCGGGACGCGGACGCCGTGTTGCGGGCCGAGGGCGCCGTGGTGCTGTCCGCCACCGCCACGGGCGATCTCCCGCGTGGTCTCGTTCCACGATCCGGCTCTGGTCGCGCTGTTCGGCTTCGAGGACACGCTCGCGCAGTGACCGGGGCCCGGCGCTAGAAGTCGAAGCCCACGTGGACGTGGTCGTGGTGGGTGTCGTCGCTGAAGAACTGGTTGCCCGCGCCGGGGAGCAGGTAGGGCCCGCCGACGTTGTACGAGCCGGCCGCGGCCGCCGCGCGCATGAAGCTCTCCACCAGCGCGCGCGGGGTCGCCGGGTCGATGACGGCGTGGCCGTCGATGGTCCACACGTCGAAGGCGCGCCCCTGGGGATGGTCGCTCGGACGGTTCGTCCCGAACACGTAGATCGGGTGTCCGGAGCGGACCACGCTGAGCATGATCCGGTGGCTGCGCGCCAGCGTGAGCATCGCGTTCAGCGCGCTGTCGTGCACGTTCCCGCTGAGCACGTCCGCGTGCGCGGCGGGCGGCAGCGTGATCGCCTCCACGTCGGCGAGGACGGCGCGGGCCGCGCCCGACAGCGAGGCGGCCGGAGCGCCGGGAGCGGCGGGATGCAGCGCGGTCACGTCCCACTGCGGCTGCGCGGCGCTGAGCCGCACGTCGACGGTGGTCCCGCCGCTGTCGTTCCCCGGCGTGTACTGGCGGCACACGACCAGCACACTGGCGGAGTCGCTCAGGATCCCGCCGTACTGCGCCGCCAGCACCTGCACGGCTGCCTCGGGCGCGGCGGTCAACAGCCCCCCGGCCTGGTCCGCGAGGGCCGGGTCGTACCCCGCGGCCGCGGCCCTCCTCCGCGCGGCCGCCACGCCCTGCCCGCCGACGGGCCAGGTGCCGAGCGCCTCGATCAGCCGCACGGCGCGGAGCTTCACCTGCGGCTGGATGTCGTTGGGGCTGGGCCGCCACGGCGCGGTGACGTGGAGCGCCGACGCGCTGGGGCTGGGGCTTGGCCCGGGGTGCGTGAGCGTGGGGGAGGGGCGCACGGACGGCGAGGACGCCGCCGCCGTCGGGTGCCGACTCGACGAGGTGCACCCGGCCACACCGGCGACCAGCCCGGCCCCGAGCGCGAGCACCCCGCGCCTGCTGATGGACGTCACCCCACCAGTCTGCGCCCGCCCACCCTCGGCGCAGCCGTCAGGGGCGCGAGGCGCTGCTGACATGGGGGCTCCTCCCCCAGCCTTCGGCCGGGAGGAGCCCCCGGCGTGGGCGCGACAGGCCACGCAGGGCCCTGAACCCCGCTCGGCTACGCCGAGGTGCGGGCCATCTCGTCGAGGGCGCGGAGGAGGCCCGGGAGGGAGGGGCCGCGGCCGAGGGGGAGGACCTCGTGGGGCTTCTCGTCGAGCAGGAGGAGGGCGATGTCCTCCGTGTTCGCCGCCAGCGACCAGCCCGGGCCGTCGGCGCGGACGATGCGGGCGCCCTCGGGCCCGGGCGCGGAGCGGACGCGCCCGGCGGGCGGGGGGTCGCTGGTGTAGCCGATGGCCTCGGTCAGGACGCGCTGGATGTGGGCCGGGGGCTGGGCCCCGGTCTGGTCGAAGGAGGCGTGCAGGCCGACCTGTCGCCGCCAGGTGAGCCACTGCTTGGCGACGTCGTCGGCGGCCATGCGGCGCTGCGCGGGGCCCCAGGTCTGCGGGTCGGGGGCGGTGAGCAGCCGCTCGCCCGGCGCGGGCCGGGGGTCGTGCGGCTCGGGCACGCCGGGGGTGGCGACGGTGAGGGCGAGCGGCCAGCCGGCGATGGTCTCGACGACGGTGCGGTCCGGGGCGGAGAGCTCGTACGGCATGCCGCAGTCCCACGCGGCGATCGCACAGCCGATCAGCGCGGCGTCGTCGGAGACGACGGTCCAGCGCGCGCCGGAGGCGTCCTGGCCGAAGAGCAGGCCGTAGCCGTCCGCCCAGGGCTCCAGGCCGAGCAGCGCGCAGGCCTCGGGGTAGTCGTCCCCGAGCACGCTCGGGAACTGTCCCGGGGTCAGCAGCAGCGCTGTGAGCACGTGGAACGTGTCCAGCTCGTCCTTCGCGTTCGTGTTCGCGGTCATGCACGCCCCCATCGCCCGGACGGCCCCACGTCGTGGCTCACCCGGTTGGCTCAGTGGATCGCTCGTTGGGGGGCATGCTAGTGACGCGCCGACGCGCCACGCCAGGGACGAAAGGGACGGGCCGCCGTGTCCGGAAGGTCACGGCGGGCC
>NZ_BBPO01000057.1:0-20928 GCF_000787815.1 Streptacidiphilus neutrinimicus | reverse complement strand
GAAGGTCACGGCGGCCCGACGCGAGGGCGACGGCGGGAGCTCAGCCCGCCGTCACCGCGCGGATGCTCTCGCGCAGCGAGGACATGGTCGCGAGCACGGCCGTCGGCTCGTAGCCGCAGTGCGCCATGCAGTTGTCGCAGCGGGCGTCCTTGCCGCGGCCGTACTTGTCCCACTCCGTGGTGTCCAGCAGCTCCTGGTAGGTCTGGGTGTAGCCGTCGGCCATCAGGTAGCACGGCTTCTGCCAGCCCTTGAGCGAGTAGGACGGGATCGCCCACGGGGTGCACTCGAAGTCCCGCTTGCCCTCCAGGAAGTCCAGGTAGAGGGCGGAGTGGTTGAGCCGCCACTTCTTGCGGCGGCCGTCGCCGAAGGCCTTCTTGAACAGCTGGCGGGTCTGCTCCACGCCGAGGAAGCGGTCCTGGTCCGGGGCCTTCTCGTAGGCGTACCCGGGCGAGATCTGCATCCGGTCGACCTTGAGCTCGTCGTTCAGGTAGTCCAGCACCTCGATGATGTCCTGAGGGCTGTCGTTGTTGAAGAACGTCGAGTTCGTGTAGACCTGGAAGCCCGCCGCCTTGGCCTGCTTGATGGCGGCGACGGCCTGGTCGAAGACGCCGTCCTTGCTCACCGACTCGTCGTGCCGCTCCTGCAGCCCGTCGATGTGGACCATCCACGCGAAGTTCCGGTGCGGCTTGAACTTGTGGATGTGCTTGGGCAGCAGCACCGCGTTGGTGCACAGCACGACGAACTTGCCGCGCTTCAGCAGCTGGCGGGTGATCTCGTCGATCTGCGGGTGCATCAGCGGCTCGCCGCCGGCCAGGGAGACCATGGGCGCGCCCGATTCCTCCACGGCCGCGACCGCCTGCTCCACCGGCATGCGCTGCTTGAGCACGCTCGCCGGGTGCTGGATCTTGCCGCAGCCCGCGCAGGCGAGGTTGCAGGCGAAGAGGGGTTCGACCTCCACGATGAGTGGGAACTTCTCGCGGCGGAGAAGCTTCTGCTTGAGGAGGTAGCTGCCCATCTTGACGGTCAGATTGAGTGGGAGTCCCATGATCTCTCTCTCCGTTCCCCCGGGCGACGGGTCCGTGGCCCTCTTCTAACATACAGTCTGTATGGAACAGGATGCAGGTATGACAGCACCCCGGTCGAGGCGTTCGTCCAGGAGTCGGCGCGCGGAACACACCGCCGACACCCGGCGCGCGCTCGTGCGCGCCGCGCGCACCCTCTTCGCCGAGCGCGGATACACCGCGACGGGGACCGAGGACATCGTGGCGGCGGCGCAGGTCACCCGAGGGGCGCTCTACCACCACTTCAAGGACAAGGCCGACCTGTTCCGGGCCGTGATGGGCGAATGCGCCCAGGACATGGCCGAGCGGCTCGTCGAGCAGGAGACCGCGCGCGCCGAGAGCGAGAGCGGCGACGCCTGGACCCTGCTGCGGCACGGCTTCCAGTCCTTCCTGGACGCCTGCAACGACCCCGACTTCCAGCGGATCGTGCTGGTCGAGGGCCCGGCCGTGCTGGGCCACAGCGCCTGGGACGCGCTGGTCGAGGAGCACGGCTACGTGCTGCTGGCCGAGGAGCTGACCCGGGCGATCGACGAGGGCAGCATCTCGCCGATGCCGATCGGCCCGCTCACCCGGATGCTGGCGGCGTTGATCTCCGAGGCGAGCCTGTACATCGCCCGCGCCGAGGACCACGAGACGGCGCGGAAGGAGGCGGGCGAGGTGCTGGAGCGCCTGCTCACCGGGCTGTCGCGTACTGACGCGTAACTTCCGCCGTCCGAAGCCTTCCCGAGTCGCGCCGCGTCCCCTAGTCTCTCGATTGCGCCACTGATTACTGGCACAGTCGATGGTGGAAGGAGAGGGCATGGAGAGCAGCGCGCCGGTCCAACAGGTCAAGGTCGCCATCATCGGCTCGGGATTCGGCGGTCTCGGCGCCGCCGTGCGGTTGCGCCAGGAGGGTGAACACGACTTCGTCGTGCTCGAGCGCGGCGCGAGCGTCGGCGGCACCTGGCGCGACAACAGCTACCCCGGTTGCGCCTGCGACGTCCCCTCCCACCTGTACTCGTTCTCCTTCGCCCCCAACCCCGACTGGCCGCGCACCTTCTCCGGCCAGCCGGAGATCCGCGCCTACCTCGAGAGCGTCGTCGACCGGTTCGGCCTCCGCGGCCACCTGAGGTTCCGCCACGCGGTCACCGGCGCGCGCTGGGACGAGGCGACCGCCCGCTGGGAGGTCGACACCGAGCAGGGCCGCTACAGCGCGAAGGTGCTGGTCGCCGCCACCGGACCGCTCTCGGACCCGTCCGTCCCTGACATCCCCGGGATCGCGGACTTCCCCGGCGAGGTCTTCCACTCCGCGCGGTGGAACCATGACGTCGACCTCGCGGGCAAGCGCGTCGCGGTCGTCGGCACCGGCGCGTCCGCGATCCAGATCGTGCCGTCGATCCAGCCGAAGGTCGGCCGGCTGGTGCTGTTCCAGCGCACCCCGCCGTGGGTGATGAACCGGATGGACCGCGACATCACCACCGCCGAGCGCTTCGTCTACCGCCACGTGCCGGCGGCGCAGAAGGCGCTGCGCGGCGCGCTGTGGCTGGTGCGCGAGTACCAGGTCGGCGCCTTCGTGAAGCGTCCCGGCCTGCTCCGCGCCCCCGAGGCGTTGGCGCTCGCCAACCTGAGGCGGGCCGTCAAGGACCCGGAGCTGCGGGCCAAACTGACGCCCGACTACCGCTTCGGCTGCAAGCGCGTGCTGCTGTCCAACACCTACTATCCGGCGCTCGCCCGGCCGAACGTGGACGTGGTCGCGGCGGGTCTGAAGGAGGTCAAGGGCAGCACGCTGGTCGCCTCTGACGGCGCCGAGCACGAGGTCGACGCGATCGTCTTCTCCACCGGCTTCCACGTCACCGATCTGCCGGTCGCCGAGCACATCACCGGCGCGGGGGGCCGGACGCTCGCGGAGGAGTGGACCGAGGGCATGGCCGCGCTGCGCGGCACGACCGTGCGCGGCTTCCCCAACCTGCTGCTGGTCATCGGCCCGAACACGGGGCTCGGCAACAGCTCGATGGTGCTGATGATCGAGTCGCAGCTCAACTACCTGGCGGACTACCTGCGCAAGCTCGACGCCAGCGGCGCCGCCGCGTTGGACGTGACCGCCTCCGCGCAGCTCCGCTGGAACGACGAGGTGCAGCGGCGGATGGCCAGGACGGTGTGGAGCACCGGCGGCTGCCGCAGCTGGTACCTGGACGCCAAAGGCAACAACACCACCCTGTGGCCCGGCACCACCGGCCACTTCCGTCGTGAGACCCGCACGGTGGACCTGCACGAGTACGACCTGATCCACGCGCCCGCCGCCGCACCGGCCGCGTCCGTGCACGCCTGAGCCCGTGAACGCCTGAGCCCGTGAACGCCTGAGCCCGTGAACGCCTGAACCGGTGAACGCCTGAGCCGGCGAAAGACTGAGAGGTTGATCGACATGTCGACGAGCAAGAGCATGGCCGGGCAGGTCGCGGTCGTCACCGGGGCGGCACGGGGCGTGGGCGCGCAACTGGCCCGCGTGCTGACGGGGCGCGGCGCCCGGGTCGCCCTGGTCGGGCTGGAGCGGGACGAGCTGAAGCGGGTCGCCGAGGAGTGCGGCCCCGAGGCCGGCTGGTGGGAGGCGAACGTCACCGACCGCGAGGCGCTGAGCGCCGTCGCCGCGCAGATCCTGGACCGCTACGGCCGCGTCGACGTCGTGGTCGCCAACGCCGGGATCGCGACGGGCGCGCCGTTCGTCGACTCCGACCCGGAGGTCTGGACGCGCGTGATCGAGGTCAACCTCGTCGGCAGCGCCAACACGGCCTGGGCCTTCCTGCCCGCGCTCACCGCGTCCCGCGGCTACTTCCTGCAGATCGCCTCCCTGGCCGCGATCACCCCAGCGCCGCTGATGAGCGCGTACTGCGCGAGCAAGAGCGGGGTGGAGGCCTTCGCCCACTCGATCCGCCCGGAGCTGGCCCTGAAGGGCGTCAAGGTCGGTGTCGGCTACCTGAGTTGGACCGACACCGACATGGTCCGCGGCGCGGACGAGGACCCGGTCATGCGCGACATGCGCGCCGCGCTGCCCTGGCCGCTGAACCGGACGTATCCGCTCGGCCCCGCCGTCGACCGGATCGCCGACGGCATCGCGCGCCGGTCGGCGCACGTCTACGCCCAGGCCTGGCTGCGGGGGATGCAGCCGCAGCGCTACCTCGTCCCCATGGTCATGGGCGCGGTCGGGCCGATGCGGCTGCGCGCGATGGGCGCGCGGCTCGCGGAGTTCGCCGAGAACCCGCGCGGCCTGGTCGGCCGCGGCGGTGCGGCGGACCAGGCGGACTGCCGGTCGCACATCAGCTAGCCGGCTCGTCCGGGGGATGGGCGAAGCGCACGACCAGACAGTGGAACAGCTCCACCCCCTCGGGCGTGAAGCAGGTGGTCAGCTGCTCCTCGGTGCGGCCGACCGCCTCCGTGACCTGGCCCAGGCCGAGCAGGCCGACGTGGAGCAGGATGCCGGCGCGGTGGTTCTCCAGGTCCAGCGGCGGCAGTTCCTGAGCGAAGAGGCGGGCGGCCCGGACGTGGGCGTTCGCGGGTGCCAGGCGGCACGCCGGCGGGGGCCGAGCGGCTCGATCCGGCCAAGGCCGTCGCCACCCGCACCTTCGTCTTCCAGAAGTCGCAGGACAACTGCAGGACAACTGGACGATCAACGGCCCACGGCTACCGGCCCGGCCACGCGCTGGCCGCGCCCCGGCTCGGGGACGTGGAGATCTGGCGGTTCGTCACGGGACTCATGCCACCGCCTGCCCCCGCCGCAGGGCCTCGCCCGCCGTGCGGCACTCGTCCAGCAGCACCCGGAGGTCGTCCTCGGTCGTGTTCGCGTTCAACAGGCAGGCGCGGACCGCCTCGTGGCCGCCCAGGACGGTGCCGGTGACGAACGCCCGCCCGCGCTCCTGGACGGCGACGCCCAGCGCCGCGTTGACCCGGTGCAGGGTCCCCTCGTCGGCGTCGGCGGGCGCGTAGCGGAAGGCCACGATGGAGGTCTCGACGGGCGTCATCAGCTCCAGGTCGGGGGCCTCCTCGACCATCCGTCCGAGCTCGCGGGCCAGTTCGCAGCAGCGGGCGACGTCGCGGGTCACCCCCGAGCGGCCCGCCGCCGCCAGCGTCGCCCAGACCTTCAGCGAGCGGAACGGGCGGGTCTGCTCGATCCCGTACTCGGAGAACCAGCCGAGCCCGCCTGCGGCGTCGTCGCGCAGGTAGGCGGGCACCAGGCTGAACGTCCCGCGCAGCTGCTCGGCGTCGCGGACCAGCAGGCAGCCGCAGTCGACCGGCACGCCCAGCCACTTGTGCGGGTCCAGAGCGAAGGAGTCCGCACGCTCCAGCCCCGCGTAGCGCGGCGCGGCCACCGGGTCCAGCCGCCCGAACGCGCCGTAGGCGCCGTCGACGTGCAGCCAGAGCTTCTCCTCGGCGCAGACGTCCGCGAGCGCGCCGAGGTCGTCCACGACGCCCGCGTTGACCGTGCCGGCGGAGCCGACCACCAGGAAGGGCGCGAGTCCGGCGGCCCGGTCGGTGCGGACGCGCTCGCGCAGCGCCTCGGGAAGCATGTGCCCGGCGGCGTCGGTCCCGACGGTGACCAGGTGCCTGCTGCCGAGCCCGAGCAGTTCGGCGGCCTTGCGCACGCACGAGTGGGTCTCGGCGCTGACGTAACCGACCAGCGGCGGCAGCGCGCCGACGCCCTCCTCCCGCACGTCCACCCCGAGCTCGGCGGCGGCCCGGTTCCGGGCGGCGGCGAGGGCGACGATGGTCGCCATGGACGCGCCGGAGGTCAGCAGCCCGCCGCCGGCCGGGTGCGGGAAGCCGACGAGCTCGGCGAGCCACCGCACGACGCTCCGCTCCAGGTGCACGTCGGCGTGGTCGCCTCCGGCCGAGCTCGGGTTCATCGCGGCGGCGGCGAACGCGCCGAGGATGCCCGCAGGAGCGGGCGCGGCGTTCACCCACCCGAAGAACCGGGGGTGCCCGTTGCCCATGGGGTAGGGCAGGACGTCGCTCTCGATCGCCCGCACCAGCGCCGCCAGCTCCGTCCCGTCCTCGGGCAGCGGGCGCTCCAGCAGCCCGCTCCGGGCCTCGGCCGGCATGGGCGTCCAGACCTCCCGCTGGGGCAGCCCGTCGAGGTAGTCGGCGAGCAGGTCGACGGCGTCGTGCGCGGCGGAGCGGAAGTCGCTGGTCATGCGGACACTGTAGGGGCCTTCAGGACCCCGTTCAGCAGCAGGTCGATCAACCGGACCGCCAGCTCCGGGTCCTGGTCGTTCTCGGCGATGAGGCTGATGCCGCCCAGTGCCATCAGCACGTCCCGTGCGGTCACCCCGTCCCGGGCCAGGTTCGTGCCGAGGAGACGCCGGACGGCCTCGGTGAGATCCGTGCGCGTCTGCAGGCGTTCGCCCTCGTCGGAGAGGACGACCCGCAGCGCCGCCGCCATGCCGTGCTTCGCGGCCATGAACTCCATGAAGCGGACCATCCAGGTCCGGAGCGCCTCCCGCGGCGGCGCGGAGGTCGCCAGTTCCGGCGCGGACTCGCACAGGCTGCGCACCTCGTTCCGGTAGGTCGCCTCGACCAGCAGCTCCTTGGAGGGGAAGCGGCGGTAGAGCGTGCCGACGCCGACGCCCGCGGCGCGGGCGATGTCCTTGACCGAGGCGTCGACGCCGTCGCGGGTGAACGCCTCGGCGGCCGCGCGGAGCACGCGGTCCTCGTTGAGCTGCGCGTCCGCGCGCAGCGGGCGTCGCCTCGTGCCGTCCTTCTCGTCCACGGTTCTCCGCTCCTCGCCGCGCCCGACCGAGCCTGTTTGCAAGCGGAACCAGTTCCGCTTACTGTCGAAAGGGAAACCGGAACGCGTTCCGGATAGCGAGCCTAGCCGGAGGAGAGACGACATGGGCACTCGACTGAGCGGAACGGCGGCGCTGGTCACCGGTGCCAGCAGCGGCATCGGAGCGGCCACGGCGCGCTCCCTCGCCGCCGAGGGCGCGGCGGTCGCGCTGGTCGCGCGCAGACGGGAGCGGTTGGAGGAGCTGGCGGCCGGGATCCGTGCCGACGGAGGCGCCGCCCTCGCCGTCGTAGCCGACATCACGGACCGGCAGCAGGCCGCGGACGCGGTGGCGCGGGTCGCGGCGGAGCTCGGGCGGCTCGACACCGTGGTCAACAACGCCGGCCTCATGCATGTCGGGCCCGCCGCCGGAGCGTCCCCCGACGACTGGGACGCCATGGTGGAGATCAACGTCCGGGGCCTGCTCCACGTCACCCACGCGGCGCTGCCGCACCTGGTCCGCGCCGCGGCCGACTCGCCGCGCCGGGTGGCCGACCTGGTCAACATCAGCTCGACCGCGGGCCGGGTCGCCCGTCCGGCCACGGCCGTCTACAACCTGACCAAGTTCGGGGTCAACGGCTTCAGCGAGGCGCTGCGCCAGGAGGTGCGGGAGCAGGGCGTGCGGGTCGGCGTCGTCGAACCGGGCACCGTCGCCACCGAGCTCAGCTCGCATCTGCGGGACGGCGTACGGGAGGCGATCGAGCGTCAGGTCGAGGGGCTGGAGCTGCTCCGTCCCGAGGACGTCGCGGACGCCGTCGCCTACATGGTCACCCGCGACCGGCGCGTGGCCGTCAACGAGATGCTGGTCCGGGCCTCCGACCAGAGCTGGTGAGCGTGCCCGCCCGACCGGGGCCCGCTCAGCCGCGCGGCTCGCCGAGTGCGACGGAGTCGCCCGACGGGGCCGGCTTGGGCCGGCGCGGGAAGCGGTCGCCGGAGAGTTCGGGGCCGGAGCCGGGGCCCGGACGGCGCCCGCGGCCGCCGCGCACACGTTTGGAGACGAAGCGCATCGGCGCGCTCAGTGCGACGGCCACCGGGTGGCGGGTGACGTCGAACCCGAGGCGGCCGTGGTTGTCCAGGCGGCCCCAGGTGCGCTCCAGCGGATAGCCGATCAGCAGCCACAGCGGCGCCGTGGCGACGAGCGCCGCGCCGATGACGGCCCTGCGCCCGCGCCGGTGTCGGCGGCCCCCGCCGGGGTAGGTTCCGCCACGGATGTGCAGCTCGCGGCGGCCGGAACCCGAACGGGCCCCTCGAGGTTGCGGATCGTCTGATGCCATGTCAGCCTCCCGTCCCATCCAGGGTGCATCGCACCCGTCGGCCCGCGCAAACAAAGTGCTCAACCGTTGATCGCACGAGAGACTGGAGGGGTCCGACCCGTATGGCGTGGAAAAGGGGCACGGTGAGCGTCGTCGCTGGGAAGAAGGCGATGGGCGAGCAGGGCGACGCACCCGCGCCGCGCAGTGGGGACGGGCGGCCAGGCCGGTTCTGGCAGCGTGCCAGGACGCCCCTGCTCGCCGCCGCCACCGGCGCGCTGCCGGTGCTGATCTTCCCCACGCCGAACTGGTGGTGGTTCGCCTACGTGTGCCTGGTGCCGCTGATGCTGGTGCTGCGGGCCGCGCCGACCCCCCGGAGGGCGGCCTGGCTCGGCTGGTGGGGCGGGATCGGCTTCCTGATCGGCGTGATGAGCTGGCTGATTCCCTCCGTCGGCCCCGGCATCGTGGCGCTGGCCGCCTTCCTCGGCGTGCTGTGGGCGCCCTGGGGCTGGCTGGTCCGGCGCCTGCTGCACGGGACGCCGGACGCGGGGCGCGCGCTGGCGGCGATCGTGCTGCTGCCGACGGGCTGGCTGCTGACCGAGACGATCCGGTCCTGGCAGTACCTCGGGGGTCCGTGGGGCCTGCTCGGGGCCAGCCAGTACCAGCAGCCCTTCGCGCTGCGGCTGGCCTCGGTCGGCGGGGTCTGGCTCGACAGCCTGCTGATCGTCGCGGTGAACACCGCCATCGTCGTCCTGCTGGCCGCCTGGGGGCGGTCGGCCGTGGCGTGGCTGACGCTGCTCTCGCTCGGCGCCGCCACCGTCGCCCTGACCGCGTGGGCGCCCGTCCCGCAGACGACCGGCCGGACCGCCGCGATCGGCGTGGTACAGCCCGGCATGGCCGTGGCCAACGACGCCTCAGGGGACCGGACCGTGCGCGGCGAGCAGCTCACCGCGACGCTCGCCGCCGACCCTCCGGACCTGGTGCTCTGGGGCGAGAGCAGCGTCTCGTTCGATCTGGGCGCCCGCCCCGACCTGGCCGCCCGGCTCAGTGCCCTCTCCGCGTCGACCGGAGCGTACCTGCTGGTCAACGTCGACGCGGTGCGTCCCGGCAAGGGCGGCATCTACAAGAGCTCGGTGCTGGTCGGCCCCCACGGGCTGACCGGCCAGCGCTACGACAAGATCCGCCTGGTGCCCTTCGGCGAGTACATCCCGCTGCGGCCGGCGCTGGGCTGGATCAAGGACTTCTCCAAGGCGGCCGCCGTCGACCGGCGACGCGGCAACGAGCCGGTGTTGATGACGGTGCCGACACGCGACGGCGGGACGCTCCGTGTCGGCCCGCTGATCTGCTTCGAGTCGGCCTTCCCCGACATGAGCCGGGCGCTCGTGCAGCGCGGCGCGCAGGTGATCCTCGTGCAGTCGGCCACACCCACCTTCCAGGACACCTGGGCGCCCGAGCAGCACGCCTCGCTGGCCGCGCTGCGGGCCGCCGAGACCGGCCGGCCGGTCGTGCAGGCGACGCTGACCGGCGTCAGCGTCGCCTACGACGCGTCCGGCCGCCAGGTGGGCGAGCGGCTCGGCAAGGACTCGTCCGCCGCGACCGTCTACACCGTGCCGCTGGCCACGGGCAGCACCCTCTACGACCGCTGGGGCGACTGGGTGCCGACCGGCTGCGCGCTGGTCCTGCTGCTCAGCGGCGGCGTGTGGCTGCTCTCCGCGCAGCGCGACCGGGTCCGCGCCTCCTCCGACAGCAGGCCGGACGGCGACGCGGACCACCCGTCCGGCGGCCGTTAGGTCGAGATCCTGCCCGATATCGGGCAGGATTCTTGGAGAAGTGTCGTTGCTCTGCGTAAGGTCATGCGTCGTGTCCCAGGCCAGCCACCCTCACGACGACCTGTTGCAGCACCTGCTCCGCACCACCGCGCTCGGCCCCGGCGAAGCCGCCAGGGTGATCGCGGACGTGCTCGCCTACTTCGGCGAGAGCACCGAGGAGTACGTGCGCCGCCGCCACGGCGAGCTGCAGGCGCGCGGGCTGACCAACGACCAGATCTTCACCCGCATCGGTCGGGAGCTGCGGCAGCGCCGCGTGGCGGCACCCGAGCTGTCCGCTCGCCAACTGCGCCGACTGGTCTACGGGTGACCATGACGAAGAACGGGAGTCGGAACCTATGTGCGGAATCGTGGCCTACATCGGCGGCAAGGACGCGGCCCCCATCCTGCTGGAGGGTCTGGCCCGACTGGAGTACCGGGGCTACGACTCGGCAGGCGTGGCCGTCACCGGCAAGACCGGCGCCCTGCGGCTCGTGAAGAAGAAGGGCCGGGTCGCCGACCTGGCCGCCGCCGTCCCCGCCCGCTTCAAGGGCACGACCGGCATCGGCCACACCCGCTGGGCCACCCACGGCGAGCCCAGCGACGCCAACTCCCACCCGCACCTGGACGGCGCGGAGCGCTTCGCGGTCGTGCACAACGGCATCATCGAGAACGCCGAGGAGCTGCGCGCCAAGCTGGAGGGCGAGGGGGTGGTCTTCGCCTCCGAGACCGACACCGAGGTGCTGGCCCACCTGATCGCCGCCCACGCCAAGGACGCGGACGAGCTCGAGGACGCCGTCCGCGGCGCGCTCGCCCGCGTCGTCGGCACCTACGGCATCGCGGTGCTCGACGCGGAGCGCCCGGACCGGATCGTCGTCGCCCGCAACGGCAGCCCGATCGTGCTGGGCATCGGCGAGAAGGAGATGTTCGCCGCCTCCGACGTCGCCGCGCTCGTGCGCTACACCCGCCAGGTCGTCCACCTGGACGACGGCGAGCTGGCGACCGTCCGCGCGGACGGCTTCAGCACCTTCACCCAGGACGCGCGGATGACCGCCAAGCAGCCGTCGACCGTGGACTGGGAGGAGGCCTCCTACGACACCGCCGGCCACGCGCACTTCCTGATCAAGGAGATCTCCGAGCAGCCGTCCGCCGTCGAGCGGACCCTCTCCGGCCGCGTCGACGAGCGCTTCGCCACCGCGCACCTGGGCGGCCTGAACCTGGACGCCCGCGAGGCCCGCGCCTTCCGCCGCGTCAAGATCCTCGGCTGCGGCTCCGCGTACTACAGCGGCGAGCTGGGCGCGCAGCTGATCGAGGAGCTGGCCCGGATCCCCGCGCACGCCGAGCCGGCCTCGGAGTTCCGCTACCGCAACCCCGTCATCGAGGCGGACACGCTCTACATCGCGGTCAGCCAGTCGGGCGAGACCTACGACACGCTCGCGGCGGTGCAGGAGATCAAGCGCAAGGGCGGCCGTGTGCTGGGCGTCGTCAACACCGTCGGCAGCGCGATCGCGCGCGAGTGCGACGGCGGCGTCTACCTGCACGCGGGCCCGGAGATCTCCGTCGCCTCCACCAAGGCCTTCACCTCGACGGCGGTCGCGTTCGCGCTGATCGCGCTGCACTTCGGCCGCGTCCACGACCTGTCGCCCGCGGACGGCCGCCGCATCTGCGCCGGCCTGAAGGCCCTGCCCGGCCAGATCCGGGAGATCCTGGCGCAGGAACAGGAGATCGCGCGCCTGGCGGCGCAGTACGCGAAGAACACCGGGATGATGTTCGTCGGGCGCGTGCGCGGCTGGCCGGTGGCGCGCGAGGGCGCGCAGAAGCTGAAGGAGGTCTCCTACGTCCACGCCGAGGCCTACCCCGCGAGCGAGCTCAAGCACGGCCCGCTCGCCCTGATCGGCCCCGAGCTCCCGACGGTCGCCGTCGTCCCGGACGACGAGCTGCTGGAGAAGAACCTCACCACGCTGGGGGAGATCCGCGCCCGCCACGGACGCGTGCTCATGGTCGGCCACACCGCGCCCGACCCCAAGTACGCCGAGGACTGCATCCTCGTTCCCAGGAACGAGCCGGAACTGGACCCGATCCTGCTGGGCATCCCGCTCCAGCTGCTCGCCTACCACGCGGCGGTCGCCCTGGAGCGGGACGTGGACAAGCCCCGCAACCTGGCCAAGTCGGTCACGGTGGAGTGACCCGCCGGTCGCCCCTCAGCGTGCCGCCAGCGCGGGGGTCGGGGACAGGTGCGCGGTGATGACCAGCGTGCCGTCCTCGACCTGGTAGTCCAGGGGGACTTCGAGGCGGCGCAGGGTGGAGATCATGCCTGTGTTCGCCGCGGTCGTGACCGCGTAGACGGTGTTCACCCCGGCCGCGCGGGCGAGTTCGGTGAGGCGCTGGACCAGTGCGCCGCCGATGCCGTGGCGCTGCCAGGCGTCCTCGACGAGGACGGCGATCTCGGCGTCGTCGTGGTCCCACAGCAGGTGGGCGAGGGCGACGAGGGAGCCGTCCTCGGACTCGACGGCCAGGGTCTGGCCGTGGCGCGGGTCGAGCAGGTGGGCGAGGTAGCGGTCGACGTCGGCGACGGGGCCGTGGTAGCGCTGGCGCAGCGTGCGCGAGCTGCAGCGTCCGTGCATCGCGGCCGCGGCCGCGCGGTCGCCGGGCTCGGCGCGGCGGACGGCGATCTCGCCCATCGTGTGCGGGGCGAGCTCGCCGGTGACGTGCAGCGTCGCGCGGTCCTCGGGGACGCGCGGGCCGAGCTGGGCGTCCAGCTCCACCAGGGCGCGGGCGCGGGCGAACTCGGTCGGGGTGAAGGGTGGCTGAGGCCGCGTCAGTTCGACGACGCCACCGGCGGGGTCGCGCAGGCGCATGACCGCGCCGTCCAGCTCGTCCTCGTCGAGCTGCTCGCCGGGCAGCGAGCGGATCCGGCAGCGGCCGAACAGCTGCCGCAGCGCGAGGGGGAGTTCCGCGGCGTCGTGGGCGGTGCGGGTGGCCATGGTGAGGACCCGGGTCGGGATGTCCACCAGGTCGTGCGCGTCGGCGCGCTCGACCCAGACCTCCGAGCCGCCGGCGGCGACCAGCGCGCGGCTCAGCTCCTGAGGTGCGAGCAGCAGGGAGGCGCGGACGACGAACTCGTCCACCGTCTCCTCGGCGAGCGGATGGGCCTGCATGGAGACGATGTTGACCGGGATGTCCGCCAGTGCGCGGCACAGCGAGGCGAGGCTGCCCGGGGAGTCGGCCACGGTCACCCGGATCCGCCACAGCGCGACCTCCTCCGGCGGGGTCGTCGCGGTCGGCGCCGTCAGCGCCTGCGCGTCGACGTCCTCCGGATGCGCCGCGTGCGCTGCGGGAGCACCGGACGCGGAGGTGATCGTCCCTGGCGGGGCGTGTGTGTGACGGTGTGTCCACCAGCTGTGCCAGACCGCCGTGGCGCCGAGTGCGAGCGCGGAGGCGATCAACAGCACGGGTCCGTCGTGGCCGTGCACCACGATGTTCGCGACGAGATCGGCGACCGCGACGGCGACGAAGACGGCCGAGAGTTCGACGGTGTCGCGGCGCCAGCGGCCGCGGACGGAGGGGAGGGACTGCTGGGAATGAGAGCGCTTCATGCCGTCATGTTGCCGAACCAGTGTTTCGTGATCACGAACCGATCATGACCGCGAAGTAAAGCTTGGATTTGAAGTGGAATGTCCCATTTCCATGCGAGTGCTTCTCGAGTGCTGTGGCGCAGGGTTCGTTCAGGGACGATCCCGTAGCAGTCCGGGTGTCGTGCCCAGGCGGCGTCGCAGCAGCGTGGCGAGGGTGGTCGCATTCTCGTAGCCGACCCGGCGGGCCACCGTGGCCAGCGGGAGATCCGTGGTCCGCAGCAGGTGGACGGCCTGTTCCAGGCGGATCTGCTGGGCCAGGCGGATCGGCGTCACGCCCAGCGCGGCTCGCACCGCGCGTTGCAACGTCCGCTCGCTGACGCCGAGTTCACGCGCGACGTCGGCGATCCCCAGCGGCTCGTCCAGCCGGGCCCGCAGGCGGCGCTCGAAGGCGTCCACCAGCGGGTCGGTCCGGGCGAGATGGCCCGGGATGGCGTAACCGGCCTGGCTGGGACGGGAGTCGAGGATCAGGTAACGGGACGTCAACTCCGCCAGTGCGGGGCTGGTGGCCCGCACCAGCGCGAGGGCGAGGTCGAGGTGCGCGAGCGCCGCCCCGGCGGTGGTCACCCGGGGCGTGGGCACGACCATCCGGGTCTCGTCGAGCTCGACGCGCGGGTAGCGCTTGCGGAACGCGGGCGCGAGCCACCAACTCGTCGTCGCCTGAAGGCCGTCCAGGACGCCGGCCTCGGCCAGGACGAACGTGCCCGCACACGCCGCCGCCAGCCTCGCGCCTTGTGCACGGGCCGCGAGCACCGCCTCCACGGCGGGCTCGGCGGCGGCTGACGCGACCCACGCGGTCAGCCCCTCGGCGCGCGGACGCCACAGGCCCGGCACGACCAGCAGCTCCGCCGGTCCCGCCTCCGCCGCGGGCACGGCGTCCACCAGGTGGCCGGCGGCGGTGCGCACGGGCGCGCCGCCGCCGGGGGTCACGCAGCGCACCTTCCAGGCGGGAGGCGGGGCGGCGAGTTCGCCGCGCAGCGCGTCGGCGGTCCGCAGCACGTCGAGCACGGCGGCCAGGCCCGAGTCGAAGACCTGGTCGACCACCAGGACGGAGACCCTCATGTCGGAAACGGTAACGGACACGCCGGATCCGTCACTGTGTCGGGGCCGGTGGGCGGTCGTAGCGTGGGTGCCCGGGCGGTGACAGCCCGTCCTGGCACCCACGTCCGTCCCGTCCCTCCCGTCCGTCCCGTTCTCCCCAAGGAGCCCGTCGTGACCGATTCCGCCGCTTCTGCCGCTCCCGGCACCAGCCTCGGCTATCTGGTGCGCTTCGAGACGAAGCCCGAGTGCGCCGAGGAGTTCGGCGCGCTGCTGAGCGGCGCCGCGCTGGAACTGGCCCGGGCGGAGGAGGGCACCACGGTGTGGTTCCCGCTCCGCCTCGGGCCCACGAGCTTCGGCGTCTTCGACGCCTTCCCTGACGAGGCGGCCCGCCAGGTCCACCTGCACGGCCGCATCGCGGACCTGCTGCGCGCGGAGGGGCCGAGGCTGCTCGCCCAGAGCGTGAAGGTCCAGCCGGTGGACGTGCTGGCCGCGAAGTTGCCCTGAGAGGAAGTCGCCCTGGGAGGCGGTCGTTCGGGCCATTTCCTGGCGGTTGTCAGCCGCCCCTGATGTAATGGCTCCATGACGAGTTCATCTCTTACGTCACCCTTCGACGCCGTGCTCGGTCGCCCCCTCACGTCCGTCATCACGGACTGGGTCTCGGGGTGGGTCGTCTCGCGCGGGGCGTCCGAGCCGGCCGCGCGGCCCTGGGGCTGGACCATCGACGTCGGGCAGCAGGGGCAGGTGGCCCGGCACGTCGTCGTCGACGCCGACGAGGCGAGGGTGCGGGAGGCGGCCGACCGGGCGCGGGGGGAGGGCTGGTGGCTCAAGGTGTTCCTGCCCGAGCCCTGCGACGTGCCGGAGGCGCGGGTCGGCGCGTGGCTCGGTGCAGGCTGGGCCTTCGACACGGCCGCGTTCCTGATGAGCGTCGAGCTCGCGCCGGAGGAGCCGGTCTCGCGCGGGGCGCTGCCCGCCGGTTACGAACTGCGCACCTGGACACGGGGCGGCGTGGTGCGCTCGCTGGTCGCCGCGCCCGACGGCTCCCTGGCCGCGCGCGGCCAGGCGGGCCTGGCCGGCGACGTCGCCGTGCCCGACCAGATCCTCACCGTCCCCGCCCACCAGCGTAGCGGCCTCGGCTCCGTCGTCATGCGCAGCCTCCAGCAGGAGGCCCGGGCCGCCGGCGCCACTCGCGCCGTCCTCGGCGCGACACCGGCGGGCCGCGCGCTCTACGAGTCGCTGGGCTGGCGCAGCCAGACCGGCTTCGCCAGCGCCTACCGCAGCGACGCCACGCGCTGACTCCGGGGCCCGGCCACAACGCGGCGCCGCATCGCCGCCCGGCGCGCCGGACAGCGAGTTGCGGTCATGGGACGCGGGGTTCCTGGTGCGGCCCCGCCGCCCGGCGCGGCGGTGCCGCCGGGCGTCGACCCCGTGACGAGCGGGTGCGGGTTCCGAGCCCTCCTGTGCCCGAGCCGCAGGCGCCGAAGCCGCCCGAGTCCCGGCTCGGGCCCGGCGGTCGGGTCCGCGGGATCAGGCCTGGGCCTCGCCCGGGTAGGCGTCGAGGGTCGGGCGCTTCGCCGGACGGTTGTCGCCGCTGGAGCGGCCGGTGAGGCGGCGGCCGATCCACGGCAGCACGTGGACCCGGATCCAGCGCAGGTCCGCGCTCAGCTTCGTCAAGCGGGGGATCGGCGCAGCCGGCGGAAGTGGCTCGCGCCAGTCGAAGGAGGCGGGGTAGCCGAGCGCCTGGAGGACACCCTCGGCGACCCGTCGGTGGCCCTCGGCGGAGAAGTGGAGCCGGTCCTCGGCCCACATCCGCGCGTCGTCGAAGGCCGGCACGTGGAAGAGGTCCACCACCACGATGTTGTCGCGCTTGGCTGCGAAGTCGCGTACGAAGCCCTGCATCCGCAGGATCTGCGGCATGATCCGCGCGCTGCCGCGCATCCGTCGGCTCGGGTCGACGCTGTAGAACATGACGACCTGGCGCGCCTCCGCGGCGACCCGCTCCGCGAGCGCGGCGAGGGTGCGCTCGACGTGGTCGATGTCGCAGCCGGGGCGCATCACGTCGTTGAGCCCGCCCGCGAGGGTCACCAGCTCCCCGCCGAGCGCGACCGCGGCGTCGCCCTGCTCGTCGGCGATCTGCCCGATGAGCTTGCCGCGCACGGCGAGGTTGGCGTACCGGAACCCGCCCTCCGCGTCGGCGGCGAGCCGCTCGGCGACGCGGTCGGCCCAGCCCCGGTAGTGGCCGTCCGGGAGGACGTCGTCGCACATGCCCTCGGTGAAGGAGTCGCCGAGGGCGACCATGCTGCGGAAGCGGGGCGTCTGGTTCATAGTGCAACGATTCTAGGGGCGCGGATTCCCACCGGACACGCCGGGGGCGCGGGTCCTCCGGCACGTCGGACGGGCATGACTGACGGGAACCGAAGTCACGAACCGGGACCGCACGGCCGACATACGGTTGGGCGGTCGGTCGGGGGTGTACCCAGGTACACCCCCGGTCGGGTGTCCACGCCCAGCGACGTGCGGACCGGTCCGTGGGCAGACTTGCGGCGATCGTCACCGAACCGTGGAGAGGGACCATGAACCCAGGACCGGGGTCCGAGCGCCACCTCGTCGAACCCGCACCCGCATTCGTGCCGGAACTCGCTCCCGGGCCGGGCGCGACGTTCGGCGCGCGGCTCGTCCGCACGCTGCTCGCGCCGTTCCGGCTCGCCTATCTGCTCACGCTCACGGCAGCCGCCCTCGCGGCGCTGGCCGGCGGTCCGGTCCTGGTCTGGCGTCGCCTCGCGGGCGGCGTGCCCGATCCGCTGGGCGACCACCTGCACCTCTTTCTCGGCCTGTTGTGCGCCCTGATCCCTTGCCTGGTCTGGGGAGCGGCGTGGGCGAGCGGCGGTGGCGGCCGCGCGGCGGGCGCGGTGCTCACCCTGCCCGGCGTCCTGGCCTTCGCCGCCGCGACGTTCTACCCGGGCGGCGCCCCCGGCGGGAGCCATGGCGTCGTCCTGCTCGCGCCGCTGCTGGTGCTGCTCGGTCTGCTCGCCACCCGCTGGGCGGCCTCGGAACACCGGCGGTGCGTGGAGCGGTGGTTCGGCCGGCCGATCCTCGACCCCTACCGTCCGCTGCCGGATGCCGGGCCGGGCAACCGGATCGTGCGGTCGTGGGCCGCCGTGGTGGACTGGCTCACCGACGTGGCCCTGTTGCGCGACCTGGCGTGGACACTGGGCTGCGGCGCGACCGTGGCGGCAGGGCTGGTGCTGCTCGCATTCGCCCCAGGGCTGCTCAACCACCTGGGCCCGAACGGGGAGTTCGCCAAGCCCTGGGTGCCGTACGGGCTGGCCCTGATGCTGTCCCCGGCCCTGGTGCTCTGGGGCGCGCCCCTGGTGCTGGACCTGCACGCCCGCGCAGCGCGGACCGTGATCGGGCCCTCGCGCGAGCGGCAACTCGCCGCCCGGGTGCAGCACCTGTCCGAGACGCGGGCCGAGACCATCGACCACAGCGCCGCCGAACTGCGCCGCATCGAGCGCGACCTGCACGACGGCGCGCAGGCCCGGCTGGTCGCGCTCGGCATGGCCCTGAACGCGGCTGAGCAGCTCTTCGACGCCGACCCGGCGGCCGCCCGCGCGCTGGTGACGGAGGCCAAGGGCGCGTCCGCGAAGGCGCTGGGCGAGCTGCGCGCCCTGGTCTGCGGCATCCACCCGCCCGTCCTCGCCGACCGCGGGCTCGTGGACGCGGTCCAGGCGCTGGCGCTGGACCTGCCGCTGCACGTCCAGGTCAGCGGCGATCTTGAGGACCGGCCCCCGCGGGCGGTGGAGTCGGCGGCCTACTTCGCCGTCAGCGAGCTGCTGGCCAACACGGTCAAGCACGCCCGGGCGCGCAACGGTTGGATCGAGATCGGCCATACTGACGGCATGCTGCGGATCGTCGTCGGCGACGACGGCCGCGGCGACGCCGACCCGGCTCGGGGGAGCGGCCTGCGGGGGATCGAGCGCAGGCTGGCCGCCTTCGACGGGGTCCTCGCCGTCAGCAGCCCGGTGGGCGGCCCCACCATCGCGAGTCTGGAGATCCCTTGCGCGTCGCCATCGCCGAAGACCTCTTCCTCCTCCGCGACGGCCTGACGCGACTGCTGCAGGCGCACGGCATGGAGGTCACCGCGGCGGTGGAGAACGGCGAGGAGCTGCTGGCGGCGCTGCGCGCGGACCGCCCCGACGTCGCGGTGGTCGACGTGCGGCTGCCCCCGGGCTTCACCGACGAGGGGCTGCGCGCCGCGCTCACCGCGCGTCAGGAGCTGCCGGGCCTCCCGGTGCTGGTGCTCTCGCAGTACGTCGAGCAGCTCTACGCCCGCGAACTGCTGGCCGACGGCAGCGGCGGCGTCGGCTACCTGCTGAAGGACCGGGTGCTGGACGGCAGCCAGTTCGTCGACGCGGTGCGGCGGGTCGCCGCCGGCGGCACCGCGATGGACCCGGAGGTGATCGGGCGGCTGCTGACCCACAACGCGGCCGCCGGGCCGGTCGCCTCGCTCACCCCGCGCGAGCGCGAGGTGCTGGCCCTGATGGCGGAGGGCCGCTCCAACGCGGCGATCGCCCAGCAACTGGTCATCACCGAACGGGCGGTGGCCAAGCACACCGCCTCGATCTTCGTCCGGCTCGACCTGCAGCCCTCCGACGACGACAACCGCCGCGTGCTGGCGGTGCTGGCCTACCTGAACGGCTGAGCGCCTCAACGGCTGAGCGCCGGTCAGGCCTCGGCGATGGTGGAGGTCACCGGCGTGCCCAGCTCGACCGTGCGGCTGACGGTGCACAGGCGGTCGTGGGAGGTCTTCACCGCACGCGGCAGGATCGTGCGCGCGCGGTCGCCGGCCTCGCCCTCGGGGAAGCTGACGTGGAAGGTGACGGCCAGGTTCGTCATGTGCTGACCGTCCTCGTCGCTGACCTTGTCGCCCTGCACGGCGACGGTGAACTCCACCGGCTCCGCGTGACGGCTGGTCGCGATGTCGGCGTCGACGGCGGTGCAGCCGCCGATCGCGGCGAGCAGCAGCTCGACCGGCGTGAAGTCGGCGTCGCCGGTGGAACCGAAGGTGATGGTGCCGCCGCGGACGTTGGTCGCCGTGTACCGGCCCGCGCTGGTGCGCTCGATCCGTACGGAACGCAGGGTGTCGTCGCTCATGACGACGACACTATGCGATCACGAAAGGCGCGGCGCGCGGGATCAGGGCCTGGGCAGCGGCCGGATGTCCCGGTGCTGCGCCGCGAGCGCGACGTACCACTCGGAGTTGAGCTTGAGGTGGGCCCGCTCCTCGTCCGTCAGCTCGCGCCGGACCTTGGCCGGGACGCCGGCCACCAGGGAACCCGGCGGCACCTGCATGCCCTGCGGCACCAGCGCGTTCGCCGCGACCAGCGAGCCGGCGCCGATCGTCGCGCCGTTCAGCACGGTGGCGCCCATGCCGACCAGACAGTCGTCCTCGACCGTGCAGCCGTGCAGCACGGCGTTGTGCCCGACGGACACGCGCGCGCCGACCCGCACCGGAAACCCGAAGTCCGCGTGCGCGGAGCAGTTGTCCTGCACGTTGCTGTCGGGGCCGATGCTGATCGTCTCGCAGTCGCCGCGCAGCACCGCCCCGTACCAGACGCTCGCGCCGGGCGCGAGCGTCACGTCGCCCAAGACCGTGGCGTTGACGGCGACGAAGGCCGTGTCGCTGATCTCGGGCGTGCGCCCGGCGACGGACGCCACCAGCGGCGCGGGCGTCTGCGGGGCGGGCGTCTGTGGGGCGGGCGTCTCCGGGGCGGGGGACTGCGTGGCGGGCGTCTGCGGGTCGAGCGGCTGGGCCATGAGGGCTCCCTTGCGGAGGGTCGGGGCGCGCGGTCGTGCCTGCTCCGATCCTGCCGGATGTCGTGCGGTGGTTCTCGCCCGGACCCTGTCTAGCCTGGCGGTATGACTCTTCCCGCGGCGATCAGCGTCATCACGCTCGGCGTCACCGACCTCGACCGGAGCGTCGCCTTCTACCAGGCCCTCGGTTGGCCGCTCTCCTCCGTCTCGCAGCCCGGCACGATCGCCTGGTTCCGCACGGCGGGCGCCACCCTCGGCCTCTTCCCGACCGCGGACCTCGCCGCCGACGCGGGCGTCCCCGAGGGCGGCGAGCCCGTCTTCCGCGAGGTCACCCTGGCCGTCAACCTGGGCAGCCGCGAGGAGGTCGACGCGGCGATGGCCGTCGCGCTCGGCGCCGGAGCGGACCTGGTGAAGGCCCCCGTGCCCACCGAGTGGGGCGGCTACAGCGGCTACTTCGCCGATCCCGACGGCCACCTGTGGGAGCTCGTGCACGCGCCGGGCTTCGCGCTCACGGGCGACGGGCGCGTCGACATGCCC
>NZ_BBPO01000058.1 GCF_000787815.1 Streptacidiphilus neutrinimicus | reverse complement strand
CCGCCGGGACAGGCGCCGCAGACCCCGCCCGGTCCGACCCTGCCGCCGCGCCCGGTGCCGGGCGCCCGGGCCGCGCGCCGGCAGAGCGCGCCCGAGGCCCCGGGTTCCACCACGGGCGCGCAGCCGACGCTCCAGTTCCCCTCGCTCGGAGATCCGCTGACGGAACCCCAGGGGGCCTTCCCGCAGACGGGCTTCCCCCCGGGCGGCTTCCCCCCGCCAGGCCCCCAGTCGGGCTCCCCGCAGGGTGGATTCCCGCAGGGCGGCTTCCCGCCCGGGGCCACCCTGGCCGACACGGCCTTCGGCGCGCCCATAGCCACCCCGACACCGGGAGGCCCCGACCAGCAGTTCGGCCGGCCGGGGACGCCGGGAACGCCCGGCCAGCCGGGCGAGGCGGGCGGCCAGCGCCGCTCCCCGAGGACCACCAAGGGCGGCCAGCCTCAGGCAGGCGGCCAGGCGGGTCAGCAGGTTCGCCAGGGCGCCAAGGGCGGTGCCAAGGGCGGCAAGGCCGGTGCCGGGAACGCCGTCGGCCAGACCGCGACGCTGCCGCCCATCCCGCGGCCCCAGCCCATCGCCGACGGCTTCGCCGGGGGGACCGGTGGCGTCAGCGCCGAGCCGCGCCCGGAGCCCACCGGAGGTGGGAAGGGGACCGGCGCCTCGACTGCCCCGTCCTCGGGCGGCGGCAAGCGCGGCGGCGGCAAGGCCCGCAAGCTCACCGGCTACGCGGTCGGGGCGCTGGTCCTGGCCGGCGCGGGCGCCTACGGCGCCGGGCTGATGCTCAACCAGGGGGACGTCCCCAAGGGCACCACGGTGCTCGGCCACGCGATCGGCGGCGACACCCGGGACCAGGCGCTCAACACGCTGGACAGCGCCCTCGGTCCACTGTCCGCCCGCCCGATCACCGTGTCCATCGGCGGCAGGACCGCGACGCTCAACCCGTCCGTCGCCGGCCTGACCATCGACACCACAGCGACGGTCGACAGCGTGGCGCACCACGACTACAACCCGGTCACCGTGATCGAGTCCCTGCTCGGGCAGAGCAAGGCGGTCGCCCCCGTCGTCACCATCGACCCGGACAAGCTCCGCTCCGCGCTGCAGCAGCTCGCCGCCTCGAGCGGCTCCACCGAGGCCAGCGTCCACTTCGTCGCCGGCAAGGCCGTGGTGACGCAGCCGAAGGGCGGCAGCGGCCTCGACGTCGACGCCGCGATCCCGCTCGTCGAGCAGGCTTTCAAGACTCGGGCCAGCGGCGGCACGGACGCGGTGGTCACCCTCGCGGTCACCACGGTGAAGCCCAAGGGCACCTCGGCCGCCGCGGACGAGGCGGCGCGCACCATCGGCGCCTGGGCCATGAAGCAGCCGTTCAAGGTCACGGCAGGCGGGCAGTCGATACTCTTCGGTAAGAACACCTTCAGCCAGGCCCTGACCCTGCAGCCGAACTCCTCGGGCGCCTTCGTGCCGGTCTTCAACCTGA
Organism: Streptacidiphilus neutrinimicus; assembly: GCF_000787815.1. Lineage (GTDB taxonomy): Bacteria > Actinomycetota > Actinomycetes > Streptomycetales > Streptomycetaceae > Streptacidiphilus > Streptacidiphilus neutrinimicus. Next base: position 41,248 of record NZ_BBPO01000058.1, on the reverse strand, counting down.
CCAAGCTGAAGGCCGCTTACGGTCCGGCCTTCGACAACGCGCACACCAAGGACGGCCGGCCCGTCACGGCCCAGGTCGTCGCCGCAGCGCTGGTCTCCCTGCTCAGCAACCCTGACGGAGCGACGTCGACGACGATCTGAGCCCCCGGGCCGAAGGCCCCCGACGACGACCGTTCGTCGACCGTCCGCCCCGGATGTGCACACTGCGCATCCGGGGCGTTCTGTTTCCAAAACATTTCCCAGCGCATTGTCGGAATTACCGCCGGCGAGGCGAATTCCCCCCGCCTGCGGCTCGATTACCCACAATAGGAGGGTTGACTTCTGGTGCGATCGGCGTTCCGCCCGAAAAGGTCTTGTGAGTCATTGAATGACCGATGTGTCCGGATCGCCCTTTCCATCCGCATCACCGTCCGATTATCGGACAGACTTGCACCCAACTCTCCTCTCAGCAGAGCATGTTGCCACCGCGTCAAGTGGTGGCAAGTAATAGCTGAAACAATGAATGGCCGTTACCCGTCGTTTGAGCGTTATCAATCCTTGATCGGTATGCTGTCGACACCGGGTTCCTTCGCCCATCAGTATGTGCCTCAGCTACGGCGTTGTTGTTCGGTGTTCCTGACCACCGGCAGCGGACGCGAATGACCGACTCCGGGAGGGATACATGAGCAGAAGGAACCTTCGGGTCCTGCAGGCGGCGGCCCTGGTGGCCACGGGCGCACTGGCACTGTCCGCATGTGGAAGCAGTGGCGGCTCGAACAACAACACCAAGCCGAACGCGGCCGCCGACTACTCGTACGGCACCATCCCGGCTGCGTCCTCGAACGTCGTCCCGGGCGGCACGCTCCACATCGCCGAGGACATCGGCGCCCAGCCGAACTGGATCATGCCGCTCACGCCGGCTGCCAACTCCTCGGTCTACGACCAGTACCAGTTCCAGTACCTGAGCTGGCGCAGCCTGTTCTGGTCCCCCAAGGGCTCGACCCCGGACTGGGACTACTCGCGCTCGATGACGGACGGCAAGCCGACCGTCTCGGCCGACGGCAAGACGTTCACCATCAAGCTGAACGGCAAGTACACCTGGTCCGACGGCCAGAAGGTCACGTCCAAGGACGTCCTGTTCTGGTACTACGAGTACAAGGCCGCGGTGAAGGAAAGCCCGGCCAACATGGGCAACTACACCGTCGGTCAGTTCCCGGACAACGTCACCGCCGTCTCCGCGCCGGACGACCAGACGGTCACCTTCACCTTCAACCAGGTGCTGAACCCCGACTGGGTGCTCGGCACCGAGTTCTCGCAGATCGTGCCCATGCCGGCGCACGCCTGGGCCAAGTCCTCGGACAACGGCTCGATGCTGGACTACACCCAGCCGGCCAACGCCAAGGCCATCTACGACTACCTGTCGGCGGCGTCGAAGAAGCTCGACACCTACCAGACCAACCCGCTGTGGCAGGTCGTCGACGGCCCGTACAAGATCAGCATGTACAACACCTCCACCGGTGCGGCCAACTTCGTGGCCAACAAGAACTACACCGGTGAGGGCAAGCCGAACATCGCCGAGATCGACGAGCTGGCCTACACCTCGCCGACCGCCGAGTTCAACGACCTGCAGTCGGGCAAGCTCGACTTCGGCTACGTCAAGAGCGACAACTACCCGCAGCTGGGCAAGCTGAAGACGAACGGCTACAACGTCTACGGCCTCCCGTCGTTCGGCTTCAACTTCTCGTACTTCAACTTCAAGAACACCACCGGCGGTTGGGACAAGGCTGTCGCCCAGCTCTACATCCGCCAGGCGTTCGCCCACCTGCAGGACGAGGACGCCGAGATCAAGGGTGTCTTCAAGGGCCTGGCCGCCCCGGCGTACGGCCCGCTGGGTGTCGCGCCCAAGTCCCCGTACACCCCGGAAAGCGCGCTGACCAACCCGTTCCCGTTCTCGGTGGACACGGCCAAGCAGCTGCTGACCTCGCACGGCTGGACCGTCGTCCCGAACGGCACGACCACCTGCACCAGCCCGGGCACCGCCGCCAACCAGTGTGGCGCCGGCATCACCAAGGGCCAGAACCTCGACTTCACGCTGTTCTACACCAGCACCCCGAAGTCGGTCGGCCAGATGATGACCGCGTTCGCGGCCAACCTGAAGCAGATCGGTGTCAACGTCACGCTGAAGACGGACACCTTCAACAACATCGTCACCAACGAGTCCGTCGTCTCCACCCCGAAGAACAACAACAACTGGGGCATGGCCGACTTCGGTGGCTTCACCGAGAGCATCTACCCCTCGACGATCAACCTGTTCAACACGGGCGGCTCGTACAACCAGGGTGGCTTCTCGGACCCGACGCTCGACAAGCTGATCAACAACTCGATGGTGTCGCCCGACTCCAACGCGCTGAAGAACGAGATCACGGCCGTCGACGCCGACCTGCCGGGCCTCTTCCAGCCGAACGAGGACCGCGTCTACGCCTGGAGCCCGAAGCTGTCCGGCTCGACCGACTCCTTCGCCGCTGCCACGCAGTTCATGCTCAACCCCGAAGACTGGTACTTCACCAAGTAAGCCGGGATCGCATACGGGGCGGCGTCTGATCAACGGTCAGCCGTCGCCCCGGCCGATGCCTCGCAGCCCACCCGGACCAAGTGTCGACTCCGGGTGGGCCGCCTGGCATCACCAGGCAGCTCCAAGGAGGGCTGTCTTCCTCCCCCCCGAACCATTACGAAGGAGGAGATCCCGGACATGGCGGGTTATCTCATCCGACGCCTGACCACAGCGATCCTCGTGGTCTTCGGCATCATCCTGGTGACGTTCCTGATGTTGCACATCATCGCGCCGTCACCCGCGATCACGGTCCTCGGACCCAAGGCGCAGCCGGCGGCCATCAAGGCCTGGAACCATGCCAACGGCTTCGACAAGCCGTGGTGGGACCAGTTCGCCACGTATCTGGGCCACCTCTTCCAGGGCAACCTCGGCTACTCGTACCACCTGAACCAGTCGGTCAGCGCACTGCTCACCGAGAAGGCGCCGCTGAGCGGCCTCCTGACGATCGCCTCACTGGTGCTGTCCATCCTGGTCGCCCTGCCCCTCGGCATCTACCAGGGCGTCAAGCGCAACAGCTTCGGCGACATCACCGCCACCTCGCTCGCCATGATCTTCTACTCCATGCCGACCTTCCTGGTCGCGCTGGTGCTGGTCCAGGTCTTCGCGCTCAGCCTCAAGTGGGTCAACCCGAACGTCCCGCAGGACCAGACCCTCTCCGGGGCACTGGCCGGGTGGCCCGACCTGATCATGCCAATTGTGGCACTGACGCTCACGGCTGTCGCCTCATATTCGCGATACCAGCGCTCGGCGGCGCTCGACGTGCTCGCGCAGGACTACATCAAGGTGGCCCGGGCCAAGGGCCTCTCGGAGCGCCTGGTCTACTCGCGCCACCTGGTGCGCAACGCGTCGCTGCCGATGATCACACTGATCGGCCTGTCGCTGCCGCTGCTGATCGCGGGCAACCTGCTGGTCGAGTACACGTTCAACATCAACGGCCTCGGTCTGCTCTTCGTCAACTCCCTCCAGGGTTACGACTACAACGTCCTGATGGCCTACACCCTGATCACGGCCGTCCTGACGGTCGTCGGCAACCTCATCGCCGACATCTGCCTGACCCTGTCCGACCCCCGCATCAAGCTGGTGTAGCGCCATGTCCGAGACGAACACTCCCGCGGTCTCCACCGAGACCGAGACCGAGACAGCCCGAGGAGTCGAAGACGTGAGCGTCACCATCGAGTCCCCGGCCGGTCCCGAGCCGGCCGTTCCGGCGGTCTCCGACGCCGGCGAGCTCCAGAGCACCACCTCCGCCTGGAAGCTGACGCTCCGCGAGTTCCTGAAGAACAAGATGGCCGTAGCCGGTGTGGCGATCCTGGTCTTCTTCGTGCTGTTCTGCTGGCTGGGCCCGGTCTTCTACCACTCGAACCAGAACACGACGGACCTGCTCAACACGGACGGCGCACCCGGCGCGGGCCACCCGCTGGGCACCGACAGCAACGGCTTCGACATCATCGGCCGCATCATGATCGGCGGTCAGACCTCCCTCTGGATCGGTTTCGCCGCCGCCGTCATCGCCACCGTCATCGGTACCCTGTGGGGCGCCGTCGCCGGTCTGCTCGGCGGCCTGATCGACGCGACGCTGATGCGCATCGTCGACATCCTGCTCTCGCTGCCGTTCCTGCTGGTCGTGCTGATCATCTCGCAGCGCTACGGGGCGAACACCTGGGGCCTGATCATCATCCTGGGCGTTTTCTCCTGGCTGGTCCCGGCCCGACTCATCCGCGGCGAGGTCCTCTCGCTCAAGGTCCGCGACTTCGTCTCGGCCGCGCGGGTCATGGGCGGCACCAACACCCGCCTGATCTTCCGGCACCTGATTCCGAACGCCATGGGCACGGTGATCGTCAACATCACCTTCCAGATCGCCGACGCGATCCTCGCCCTGGCCGCCCTCGGGTACCTCAACTTCGGTGTCCGATACCCGAACACCGACTGGGGCTCGCAGCTCGGCGACGCCCAGAGCAACCTGTCCAACGGCTACTGGTGGGAGGTCTTCCCGGTCGGCGTCTCCCTGGTGCTGGTCGTCATGGCCTTCAACTTCATCGGTGACGGCCTCCGCGACGCCGTCGACGTCCGACTGCGCAAGCGCTGACGACGCCCGCACAGAGACAGAGACGGAATCGAGGAACAACCATGGCTCTTCTTGAGGTCAACAACCTCTCCACCCACATCGCGATCAGCAGCGGCAGCGTCCAGGCCGTCGACGGCGTCTCCTTCCACCTGGAGGCCGGGGAGACCCTCGGCCTGGTGGGCGAGTCCGGCTGCGGCAAGTCGATGACCGGCCTCTCGCTGATGCGCCTGCTGCCCCCGGGCGGACAGCTCGTCGGCGGCTCCTCCGTCAAGCTGAGCGGTCGCGAGCTCGTCGACCTGCCCGAGTCGGAGATGCGCAAGATCCGCGGCAACGAGATCGCGATGGTCTTCCAGGACCCGATGAGCTCCCTGGACCCGACCAAGACGATCGGCTACCAGGTGTCCGAGCCGGTCATGCTGCACCGCGGCGCGAGCAAGGCGGAGGCCCTCGACCGGGCCGCCGAGGTGCTCGGTCTGGTGGGTCTGCCGAAGCCCAAGGAGCGTCTCGGCGACTACCCGCACCAGCTGTCGGGCGGTCTGCGCCAGCGCGTCATGATCGCCATGGCGCTCGCCTGCGAGCCCAAGGTGCTCATCGCCGACGAGCCGACCACCGCGCTCGACGTCACCATCCAGGCCCAGATCCTCACCCTGCTCAACGACCTGAAGGATCGTCTGGGCATGGCGATGATCCTGGTCACCCACGACATGGGCGTGGTGGCCGGGCACGCGGACCGGATCAACGTCATGTACGCCGGACGCATCGTCGAGTCCACCAAGACCGACGAGCTCTTCAGCGACATGCGCCACCCCTACACCCAGGGGCTGCTCGCGTCGATCCCGCGCCTGGCGCAGGACAACACGCAGAAGCTGTTCACCGTCCCGGGCCTGCCGCCGGACCTCTCCAACCCGCCCACCGGCTGCCGCTTCGCGGCCCGGTGCAGCTACGCCCAGGACGACTGCCGGACCGAGGACCCGGGGCTCAAGGGCCCGAAGGAGCACACCTTCGCGTGCTTCCACCCGGTCGACGGCCCGCTGGACCTCACCTCCTCGACCACGGTGGCCGACCGGTCGGCTCCGGCCGCCAAGGAGAAGCGGCCCCTGCTCGAGGTCACCGACCTGGTCAAGGAGTTCCCGGTCGGCGGCAACCTGTTCGGCCGCAACAAGGCCGTGGTGCACGCGGTGTCCGGCGTCTCCCTCTCCCTCGGCTACGGCGAGACCTTCGGCCTCGTCGGCGAGTCGGGCTGTGGCAAGACCACGCTGGGCCGCATGATCGTCGGCCTGGAGAAGCCCAACGCCGGCCAGGTCACCCTGGACGGCGCCCAGGTGGGCTCGCTGCGCGGCAAGGCGCTGCGCCGCCACCGCCGCGACCTGCAGATGATGTTCCAGGACCCGCACGCCTCGCTCGACCCCCGCATGCGCGTGGGCTCGATCCTGCGCGAGCCGCTGCAGATCCAGGGCATCGGCACCGCGCAGGAGCAGCTGTCCCTGGTCACCGACCTGCTCGGCGAGGTCGGACTGCCCAAGTCGGCGCTGGAGCGCTTCCCGCACGAGTTCTCCGGCGGTCAGCGTCAGCGCATCGGCCTGGCCCGCGCGCTGACCCTGCACCCGAAGGTCATCGTCGCGGACGAGCCGGTCTCGGCGCTGGACGTGTCGATCCGCGCGCAGGTGCTCAACCTGATGAAGCGTCTGCAGGCCTCGCACGACCTGTCCTACGTGGTCATCTCGCACGACCTGGCGGTGGTCAAGTACCTCGCCGACCGGATCGGCGTGATGTACCTGGGCAAGATGGTCGAGGTCGGTTCCGGCGAGGACATCTACCAGCGTGCGGCCCACCCCTACACGGCGGGTCTGCTGGAGGCCATCCCGGTCCCCGAGCCCGAGCTGGAGCGCGAGAAGCGCGGCGGCGGCATCAAGGGCGAGCTGCCCAGCCCGGTCGCCCCGCCGTCCGGTTGCCGCTTCCGCACCCGCTGCCCGCTGGCGCAGGAGCGCTGCGCGGAGGAGGAGCCGGCCATGCGCCTGTTCGGCGACGGCCACGTGGCGGCCTGCCACTTCCCGCTGCAGACGCCCGTCTCGGACACCCCGGTCACCGTCGCCACCCCGGCGGGCGAGGCGGTCTGACGCCCCGTAGCGGAAACCGGTAGCCAAAGGGCCCGCCCGATCGCCATGATCGGGCGGGCCCTTCCGTCGTCTCAGTAAAGGTTCGTCGTGCAGCTGTCCGACTTCTCCCCCGCCCCGAACCAGGGCGGCAACCCCGAGCTGTACGAGACCGAGAACCGCGCGGTCGACCCCGGCGGCCTGGTGCTCGACGCCCTGGCGAAGATCGCCCCATGGCAGGGCCGCACCCTCGTCGACCTCGGCTGCGGCAGCGGTTACTGGCTCGGCTCCTACGCTGACGCCGCCGAGGTGATCGGCGTCGAACCGGATCCGACGCTCGTCCCCCGCGCCGCGGCGCGGAGCGCGTCGGCGCGGGTCCTGCACGGCTCGGCGGAGCACGTCCCGTTGCCGGACGCGTCCGTCGACGTGGTTCACGCGCGCTTCGCGTACTTCTGGCCGCCGCGTTGTGAACGGGGTCTGCGCGAGGTGCTGCGTGTGCTGCGGCCCGGCGGCACCCTGGTCGTGATCGACAACGACTGGCGGAACGGCGAGTTCGCCGCCCTCCTGCGCGCGTGCGCCGGCTCCGCCGCGATGGGCGGCGGTGACCGCACCGACGCGTGGTGGTCCGAGCGCGGCGCGGAGCGCACCGAGGTGCTGAGCAGCTGGGCCTTCGACTCCCGCGCCGACCTCGAGGCGGTCCTGCGGATGGAGTTCCCCGACGGCACCGCGGACGCCTGGCTGGAGCAGCACCCGGAGGCCACGGGTCTGAGCTACGGCTTCGTGCTGTTCTCCGTCCGGAGGGGATGAACCTCCAAGGGCACCGGGCAACACCACAGAGGCGCGGGGCTCCACTGACATGCGGCGGAGCCGCACATCGGTGGAGCCCCGCGCCCCTGAAGGTCGCTGGTGCTCAGGCCTCGCCGTTGGTGGCGCCGACGATGTCGACGTCCTCGGCGAAGTGGCAGGCGGACTCGTGCGCGGCCGGGGTGTCCTGGCCGCGGAAGACCTGCGGGATCGCCAGCAGCGGCTCCTCGACCGCGCACTTCTCCTGCGCCTTGAAGCAGCGGGTGCGGAAGCGGCAGCCCGACGGCGGGTTGGCCGGCGAGGGGATGTCCCCGCCGAGGATGATCCGCTCGCGGCCCTCGCGACCCTCCGGGTCCGGCACCGGCACCGCGGAGAGCAGCGCCTGGGTGTAGGGGTGGGTCGGGTGCTCGTAGATCTCCTCGTCCGAGCCGATCTCGACCATCTTGCCGAGGTACATCACGCCGACGCGGTCGGAGATGTGACGCACGATCGACAGGTCGTGGGCGATGAACATGTAGGAGAGGTTGAACTCGTCCTGCAGCTTCTCCAGCAGATTGATGACCTGCGCCTGCACGGAGACGTCCAGCGCCGAGACCGGCTCGTCGCAGATGATGATCTCGGGCTTGAGCGCCAGGCCGCGTGCGATGCCGATGCGCTGGCGCTGGCCGCCGGAGAACTGGTGCGGGTACCGGTTGATGTACTCCGGGTTCAGCCCGACCACGTCGAGCAGGTCCTGGACCTCCCTGCGGCGGTCGCCCTTGGGAGCCACCTCGGGGTGGATCTCGAAGGGCTCGCCGATGATGTCGCCGACCGTCATGCGCGGGTTCAGCGAGGTGTACGGGTCCTGGAAGACCATCTGGATGTTCCGGCGGATCGCCTTGAGCGCCCGGCCGGAGACCTTGGAGATGTCCTCACCCTTGTACAGCACCTCGCCGGCCGTGGCCGTCTCGAGGTTCATCAGCACCTTGGCCAGCGTCGACTTGCCGCAGCCGGACTCGCCGACGATGCCGAGCGTCTCGCCCTGGTGCAGGTCGAAGGAGACGCCGTCGACGGCCTTGACCGCGCCGATCTGCTTCTTGATCAGGATGCCCTGGGTCAGCGGGAAGTGCTTCTCCAGGTTGCGCACCTGCAGAATCGGCTCGCCGCGCTCGACCTTCTGCTCCATCACGGCCTCGATGGCTGCGACCTCGGCCGCCTCCTGCGCCTCAGCCATGGATGGTCTCCTTCCAGAAGTGGCAGGCGCTGCCGCGGCCCTGGATCGGGGCGCCGTCGGCCTCGGTCACCGCGTGCAGCGGTGGGATCTCCGTACGGCAGATCTCCTGGGCCATCGGGCAGCGCGGGTTGAACGCACAGCCGGAGGGGATGCGCAGCAGGTTGGGCGGCAGACCCTTGATCGCGTAGAGCTCCTGGCCCTTCTGGTCCAGGCGCGGGATCGAGTCCAGCAGGCCACGGGTGTACGGGTGCGCCGGGCGCTTGTAGAGCTCGTGCACGGGGGCCGTCTCGACGATCCGGCCGGCGTACATGACCGCGATCTTGTCCGCGACGTCGGCGACGACGCCGAGGTCGTGGGTGATCAGGATCAGGCCCATGTTGTACTCGGCCTGAAGGTCCGCCAGCAGCTCCATCACCTGGGCCTGGACGGTCACGTCCAGGGCGGTGGTGGGCTCGTCGGCGATGATCAGGTCCGGCTCCAGGGCCAGCGCCATGGCGATCATGATGCGCTGGCGCATACCGCCGGAGAACTGGTGCGGGTACTGGTTGACCCGCTCCTTGGCGGCCGGGATGCCGACGCGCTCCATCAGCTCGACGGCCTTCTTCTTGGCCTCGGACTTGGAGGTGCCGCGGTGCACCCGGAACATCTCGCCCAGCTGCGTCCCGACGGTGTGCACCGGGTTCAGCGAGGAGAGCGCGTCCTGGAAGATCATGGCCATCTGGGTGCCACGGATCTTGCGGCGCTTCTCGCTGGAGAGCTTCAGCAGATCCTCGCCCTTGAAGACGATCTCGCCGCCGGTGACGAAGCCGGGCGGGCTGTCCAGGATGCCCATGACGGCCTGGGAGGAGACCGACTTGCCCGAGCCCGACTCACCGAGGATGGCCAGGGTCTCGCCGGCGCGAACGCTGTAGTTCACGCCGTTGACGGCCTTGGCCACACCGTCGCGGGTGCGGAACTCGACCTGGAGGTTCTTCACCTGCAGCAGCGGGGCGTCCTCGCTGTCCGCGGTGCGGCCGCGTCCGGCGTCGGCGGTGACTTCGGTTGCATGAATACCCACAGTTCCGCCTCCTCAGCGCAGCTTGGGGTCGAGGGCGTCGCGCACCGCGTCGCCGAGCATGATGAACGCAAGGATGGTGATGCAGAGCGCGCCGGCCGGGAAGAGCAGCATGTGCGGCGCGTTGCGGAAGGTGTCCGCGGCGGCCGAGATGTCGATGCCCCAGGAGACGGTCGGCGGCTTCAGCCCCACACCCAGGTAGGAGAGCGTCGCCTCCAGCGAGATGTAGGTGCCCAGCGCGATCGTCGCCACGACGATGATCGGAGCGAGCGAGTTCGGCAGGATGTGGCGCAGCATCAGCCGCGAGTTGCCGGCCCCGAGCGCCCGTGCCGCCGTGACGTAGTCCTGCTGGCGGGCGGTGATCACCGCGCCGCGGGCGATGCGCGCGAGCTGCGGCCAGCCCAGCACCACGATGAACGCGACGACGATCCAGATCGACCGGCTCGGGATGACGGAGAGGAAGACCAGGCCGCCGAGCAGGATCGGGATGCCGAAGAAGATGTCCGCGATGCGGGAGACGACCGCGTCCAGCCAGCCGCCGAAGAAGCCGGCCAGGCCGCCCAGCAGCGTGCCGAGCAGCGCGGTCCCGAGGGTGGCGAAGACACCCACCGTGATGGAGGCCCGGGCGCCGTAGATGGTGCGGGCGTAGACGTCGCAACCCTGGGTGTCGAAGCCGAAGGGGTGACCGGAGGTCGGGCCCTGCTGGGACTTCGACAGGTCGCACTGGAGCGGGCTGGTCGAGTCGAACAGGCCCGGGAAGATCGCGACGATGACCAGGAAGATGATCAGGATGCCCGAGATGATGAAGATCGGGTTGCGCCGCAGCTCGCGCCAGGCGTCCTGCCACAGGCTGCGCGGCACCTCGCGGTCGGCGACGCCCACCGCCTCGGTGGACACCTCCGGCGCGTGGGTGAGGTCTTCCTTCTCGAGCATGCCCTCCACCTCCATGGCGCCCAGGGTGGGCGTCTGCGGGAAGGCGCTGGACAGTTCGGTGTTCGCGTCGTCGGGGACGCCGTTCGGCTTGTCAGGCTGCTGATCAGGCATAACGGATCCTCGGGTCCAGGACCGCGTAGAGCAGGTCGACGAGCAGGTTGGCGAGGAGGAAGACGATCACCAGGACCGTCACGAAGCCGACGACGGTCGGCGTGTTCTGACGCAGGATGCCCTGGTACAGGTAGTAGCCCACGCCGTGGATGTTGAAGATGCGCTCGGTGACCAGGGCGCCACCCATCAGGGCGCCGAGGTCGGTGCCGAGGAAGGTGATGACGGGGATCAGCGAGTTGCGCAGCAGGTGGTGCGTGATCACGCGGCGGCGGGGCAGGCCCTTGGCCACGGCCGTGCGCACGTAGTCGGCCTTGCTGTTCTCCGCGATGGTGGTGCGGGTCAGGCGGGCGACGTAGGCGAGGGAGACCGAGGCGAGCACGAAGCCCGGCAGCAGCAGTGACTGGATGGGCGCACCCTCCGGGACGGTCGCGTCCGCGAGGCCCCACTTCACGCCGAACAGGTACTGCAGCACGTAACCGATCACGAAGGTCGGGATCGAGATGACGATCAGCGTCATCACCATCACGCCGGTGTCGGCGAGGCGGCCGCGGCGCATGCCGCTGATGACGCCGAGCCCGATACCGATGATCACCTCGAAGGTGAAGGCCACCACGGTGAGCTTCAGGGTGGTCGGGTAGGCGGTCTTCAGCAGCTCCGTGACGGGCTGGCCGCTGAAGGTGGTCCCGAGATCCCCGGTGAAGATCCCCTTCATGTAGTTGCCGTACTGGACGATCAGCGGATCGTTCAGCCCGAGCTGCTGCCGCAGCTGCGCGGCAACGGCCGGGTCGGGAGCCTTGTCGCCGAAGAGTGCGGCAACCGGGTCACCGAGAGCGTGCACCATCGCGAAGATGATGAACGTTGTCCCGATGAACACCGGGATCATCTGGAGCAGTCGTCGGATGACGTAGCGCCCCATGGAACCTCCAGGGATTCGTCGCGGCGGCGGCCGGGAATCTCGAGGATTCCCGGCCGCCGTCCGGCTCGCGCGGCGATCGGCCGGCGGACCGACGACTTACTTGTTGACGGTGATGTTCGTGTAGACCGGCACGCTGAAGACGTCCAGCGACACGTTGGAGACGTTCGAGGACCAGCCGACGGTGCCGTTCTGGTACCACAGCGGGATCGACGGCAGGTCGGTGACCAGCAGCTTCTCGGCGTTCTGGAAGTCCGAGACCGCCGCCGACTTGGTGCTGGCGGCGTTGGCCTGGTTGACCATGCTGTCGAACTGCGGGTTGCTGTAGTGCGAGTCGTTCGACGCGGCGTTCGTGTAGAACAGCGGCTGCAGGAAGTCCTGGATCAGCGGGTAGTCCATCTGCCAGCCGGTGCGGAAGGCGGAGGTCATCTGCTTGTTCTGGATCTGGTTGCGGAAGTCCGCGAACGTGCCGATCGGCTTGCCGACGCAGGCGTTGGTGTTGCCCAGCGCGTTGTTGATGCTGTTGCAGACCGCGTCGACCCACTCCTTGTGCGGGCCGTCGGCGTTGTAGCTGATGGTCAGCTGGCCGCCGGGGATGCCGCCGCCCTGCTGGATCAGCTGCTTGGCCTTGGTCGGGTTGTAGGTGCAGACGTCACCGCAGAGCGTGCTGCTGTAGCCGCCCTCGGCGCCGAGGACCGGGGAGGTCCAGTCGGTGGCCGGGGTACGGGTGCCCTGGAAGATCACCTTGGTGATGGTCGGGCGGTCGATGGCCATCGAGATGCCCTCGCGGACCAGCTTGGCGCCCGCCGTGTTCCACTTCGGCTGGTTCAGCGGGAAGGAGATGGTCTGGTTGATACCGGCCGGCTGGTTGAGGTAGCGACCGTTGAGGTCGGACTGGACCGTCTTCAGCGCGGTGTTGGACAGACCGTTGTCGATGTCGAGGTTGCCGGCCTGGAGATCCGCGTAGGCGGCGTTCGGGTCGGTGTAGACCTTGAGGTCGACGCCGCCGTTCTTCGGCTTGTAGTTGCCGGAGTACGTCGAGTTCGGGGTCAGGGACATGCCCGTGCCCTTGGTCCACGACTTGATGACGTAAGGACCGTTGCCGACCGGGTGGGCCTCCCACGCGGTGGGGTTCTTGAAGAACGACTGCGGCAGCGGGTAGAAGGCCGAGTAGCCGAGGGTGTCCGGCCACAGCGAGAACTTCTGGGTCAGCGCGACGGTGAAGGTGGTGTCGTTGACGACCTTCAGGCCGGACATGGTCTGCGCCGTCGGCGAGCCGCTCGCGGGGTGGACGGCGTCGTAGCCCTGGATCGACGTGAAGAACGGGTCGGTGTTGTTCTGCGCGTGCGGCAGGTAGGCGCCCCAGTTCCAGGCGTCCACGTAGGAGCTCGCGGTCACCGGGGTGCCGTCGCTGAACTTCCAGCCGGGCTTCAGCGTGATGGTGAAGTGCTGCTGGTCCGTGGTCGTGATCGACTGGGCGTTCGCCAGCTCGGCGACACCGGTCTTCGGGTTGTAGTGCTGCAGACCCTCGAAGATCATGTTAAGGACCGCTCCGCCGTTCACCTCGTTGGTGTCGGTCGGGATGAGCGGGTTCTGGGGGTCACCCCACCATGCGCGCACCACGCCGTTGGCGTTGCTGCCCGAGCTGGACCCGCTGGAGCTCGAGGTGCTGCAGGCCGTGGCGGCCAGGGCGATGGCGATGGCCCCGGCGGCGAACTTCGCTTGCGTGGCTCCACGCATGGACGTGCCTCCTCAGACGTGCTGTTTGCACTTGTTCTGCGGCGCCCTCGCCCACCCCTGGGCGTCAGCGCCTGAGCTCGTAGGCCGTCCGCCATTGGTCGGCAGCCGGCCCGGTGACCCGAGCGTCGGTGTCTCTACTATCCGTCACTCTCGGCGATGCTTCCGACCAAATGACATTGCGGTTTGATCACACGCCTGTGAGCTATGTCTCGCAACTTGGGCATCACCAGGTGGGTGCAACAGATGTCGAATCGGACATGGAATACCGCCCAGACTCATCGTGACACCGATATCCGTACACTCTGGCACTGACACTCGGCCTGAATGTCATCACCATGAGTGACTGCCGAACGGCGCAGAAATGCCGCCGGAGGCGGTGCCTCCGGCGGCTTCGAGGGTCCTGCTGAGGATCAGCCCTTCGAGGCGCGGCCGCGGGTACGGGCGCGGGTCTGCGCGTCGAGCACCACCTTGCGGATGCGCACGGTCTCCGGGGTCACCTCGATGCACTCGTCCTCGCGGCAGAACTCCAGGGACTGCTCCAGGGAGAGCTTGCGCGGCGGGACGATCGACTCGGCCACGTCGGCGTTCGAGGAACGCATGTTGGTGAGCTTCTTCTCCTTGGTGATGTTCACGTCCATGTCGTCGGCGCGCGAGTTCTCGCCGACGATCATGCCCTCGTACACCTCGGTGCCGGGGTCGGTGAACAGCACGCCGCGCTCCTGCAGGTTGGTCATCGCGAAGGCGGTGACCACGCCGGAGCGGTCGGCGACCAGGGAGCCGTTGTTGCGGGTGGTCAGCTGGCCGAACCACGGCTCGTGGCCCTCGTGGATCGAGTGCGCGATGCCGGTGCCGCGGGTGGAGGTGAGGAACTCCGTGCGGAAGCCGATCAGACCGCGGGACGGAACCACGAACTCCATGCGGACCCAGCCGGAGCCGTGGTTCGACATGTTGTCCATGCGGCCCTTGCGGACACCCATGAGCTGGGTGACGGCGCCCATGTGCTCCTCGGGCACGTCGACCGTGAGGCGCTCGACCGGCTCGTGCGTCTTGCCGTCGACCTCCTTGGTCACCACCTGCGGCTTGCCGACGGTCAGCTCGAAGCCCTCGCGGCGCATGGTCTCGATGAGGATGGCCAGCGCCAGCTCACCACGGCCCTGCACCTCCCAGGCGTCCGGGCGCTCGGTGTCCAGCACGCGCAGCGAGACGTTACCGATCAGCTCGCGGTCCAGCCGGTCCTTGACCTGGCGGGCGGTGACCTTGCGGTCGACCTTCGCGCCCGACTTGGCGTCGGCGCCCTTGCCGGAGCCGCCCTTGCCGACCAGCGGCGAGGTGTTGGTGCCGATGGTCATCGAGATGGCCGGCTCGTCAACCGTGATCAGCGGCAGCGCGATCGGGTTCTCGGTGTCGGCGAGGGTCTCGCCGATCATGATGTCGCCGATGCCGGCGACGGCGCAGATGTCGCCGGGGCCGGCCTGCTCGGCCGGCTTGCGGGTGAGCGCCTCGGTCATCAGCAGCTCGCTGATGCGGACGTTGGAGATCGAACCGTCGCGCTTGATCCAGGCGACGGTCTGGCCCTTCCTGAGGTAGCCCTGCTCGACGCGGAGCAGCGCGATACGGCCCAGGAAGTTGTCGGCGTCCAGGTTGGTGACGTGGGCCTGGAGCGGCGCGTCCTCGTCGTAGGTCGGGGCCGGGACGTGCTCCAGGATGGTGGAGAAGAACGGCTCCAGGCTGTCGCTGTCGGACGGCACGGTGCCGTTCTCCGGCTTGGTCAGCGAGGCGATGCCGTCACGCGCGCAGGCGTAGACGATCGGGAACTCGATCTGGTCCTCGTCCGCGTCCAGGTCGAGGAAGAGGTCGTAGGTCTCGTTGACGACCTCGTCGATCCGGGAGTCCGGACGGTCGGTCTTGTTGATGCAGAGGATGACCGGCAGCTTGGCCTGCAGCGCCTTGCGGAGCACGAAGCGGGTCTGCGGCAGCGGGCCCTCGGAGGCGTCCACGAGGAGGACGACCGCGTCGACCATCGACAGACCGCGCTCGACCTCGCCACCGAAGTCGGCGTGGCCGGGGGTGTCGATGATGTTGATGGTGATCGGGTCGCCACCGCCCTTGGGGTGGTACTTGACCGCGGTGTTCTTCGCGAGAATGGTGATGCCCTTCTCGCGCTCCAGGTCGTTGGAGTCCATCATGCGGTCGTCCAGGTGCTGGTGCGCCGCGAAGGCTCCCGCCTGCTTCAGCATGGCGTCGACCAGCGTGGTCTTGCCGTGGTCGACGTGCGCGACGATGGCGACGTTCCGGATGTCATTGCGCGTGGGCATACGGAGTACAGTTCTCCCGAATCGACTGGGCGTGGCACCCGCCGAGCACGGTCCGTGCCGCCGGTCCACCCACCGGGCATCTGAACATGCCACGGCTTTGTCCTATGGTACGTGGTTGCCCTCGCACACTCGCGCGCTGCCCGGCGAACGGCGGACGAACCCCTCTGACCTCCCGGGTATCCGGGCCTGGCCACCCGGGTCGCCCGGATGGCATGATCGCGCGGCGTGACCCAGCCCCCGGCGCCCGGAGCGCCTCGTCGCCCCGCCCGCTTTCGCGTCCTGCCCTTCCTTCTCGGCCTCGGCGCCGCTGCGCTGACGAGCGTCGCACCGAACCTCGGCCACGGCCGGGACGCCTTCGCCCTGTTGGCCGGCCTCTTCGTGGGCGCGCTGCTCGCGGTGCAGCTCCAGGCACTGGTGGGGCTGGCGCTCGGCCGCCTGGGCGGCACCGCGCCGGCGCTGCTCATGATCGGCGCCGGCCGGCTGCTGGGCGTGCGCCGTCTGCGCGGGGTCACCCTGCTCGTCCGCCCGATCCCGCTGGTGCCGCTGCTCGTCGGCGAGGCCGTCGTGGCCGTCGACCGCCTGCGGCCGCGCCTCTTCCTGAACGGGCTGCTCCGGGTCGCCGTCCCCGCCGGCCTCGGGGTCGCGCTGATGTGGACCGACACGCCGCTGCGCTACCTCGGCACCGGGCTGCTCCTCGTCCCACTGCTGCTGCTCACCGCGCCCCGGACGCCGGGCACGATCGGGTGGATGCTGTTGCGCGCGCCCTTCGCGGACGCCGGCCTGTTGCCGCAGCTGGCCCTCGGCGAGCGGGAGCTGACCGCGCAGCGTGCGCTGATGGGCGCACGCGTCGCCGAGGCGCGTGCCGCGCTGGACGGCGTCCCCGCAGACACGCTCTCCCGGGTGCGTCTGCACGCCGCCGTCGACGTGGTCTCGGGTCGCTACGCCGAGGCCGTCGAGGCCCTGCTCGGCGCCCCCGGGGCACGTGGGCTCGCGCCCCGCGTCCCTGGGGAGGAACTGCTGCTCGCGCGCGCCGGTCTGCTCGCCGCCGAGGCCGGCGTGATGCCGCGCGAGGACGCCCTCGCGGCCGCGGCCATCGGCGTCGCCCTCGCCGGGGAGCGCACCCCGCGTCTGCTCGCGGCGACCGACATCCTGGCGACACAGGCCCTGCTGAACGGCCGCGCGGCGGATGCGGCCCTGCTCGCGCGCGGCGCCCTCAGGCGGATGTCCGACCAGCTGACCCGTGCCTACTGCCTGTGCACGCTGGCCGCGGCCCAGTCCGTCACCGGCGATCAGCCGGCCGCCCGCGCGAACCTGGCACAGGCCCGGGCGCTCGCCCCGGAGCTCGCCCGCATCGCGACGGTGGAACGTCTGATCGACGAGCTGCCGCTGATGCGGGACCGCGTCTGACCGAGGCGCTCGGCGGGCGCGCGGTCAGGCCTGTTCGTCGAGCCGGGCGACGCGGCGGATGGTGATGTCGCCGAGCTTGGTCTCGGCGCGGACCTCGACCTTGTCGACCGGCTCGCCCGCCTCGGGGGCGTCGGTGCTGGCGAGGTCGTTGTAGACGCGGCCGACGCCGGTGTTCAGCTCCAGCCAGGCGGCACTGCCGTCGCGGACGCCGACCTCGACGCCGCCGTTCTTGGAGGTCGCCGAGACCTTGCCGCGCACGACCTCGCCGATCCGGACCTCGCCGTTGGAGCTGGTGGCGGTGATGTCCGACAGCGCACGCTCGACGTTCACCGAGCCGTTGGCGCACTTGACCGTCGCCGCGCCCGTGACGACCGCGATCTGCACCTTGCCGTTGTCGTTGTCGACCTCGGCGGAGCCGTCGACGGCGCCGAGGCGGATGTCGCTGGAGCTGGTGTGTATCCGGACGGGACCGCCGACGCTCTCGACGCTGACCTCGCCGACGCCGTTGCGCAGGTCGAGCGGGCCGGTCTCGGCCAGCCGGACAGTGCCGAGATCGGTCTTGAGGACGACCGCGCCGAGCGCGCCCTCGGCGTGGAAGTCGCCGATCGCGGCCTCGCCGCGGACAGCGGAGTCCGTGGGCAGCTGGATCAGCACGTCGACGGACTCCGGCCGCTTGCTGCTGAAGTTCACGAACCGGTTCAGCGGCTTCTTCGAGACGACGGTGAGGGTGCGGGCGGTCTCGTCGTACTCGACGCGGGTGTTGTCGGCGGCCTTGACGTCGGCCGCCTTGGCCGGATCGCTCGGGCGGATCTCGACGGTCGTGTCGGTGCGATCCGAGGCCGCGAATCGCACCTCGGCGACGTAGAGGTCCAGGACGACGGCGATGGGGGCGGGGGTCTCGAACGTCGAGAGGGACATCTCGGGATTCCTTTGCTCAGGCAGGGACGTTCCGGTGGCGGTGCGCGTGCGTGTCAGCGGGCCCAGCCGGTGAAGCTCTGGCCGAGGGCCCGGTCGGGGTTCTGCGCCGGGGCGGGCCGGGCGGCCCCGCGGCCCTGGGCGGCCAGACCGGCCGCGGCGGCGCGGACGATCCAGGCGTTGACGGAGAGCCCGCCGGAGGCGGCCGCGTCCTCGATCAGGGCCTTGAGGTTGGCGGGCAGCCGCAGGTTGATCCGGACCATCGCGGCGTCGTCGCCCTCGGCGACGGGCAGCCGCACGTCGACGGGACCGGGGGCGACGTCGGCGGCCGGCGGCGCGGGGGCGGGCGGCGGCGTGACGGCGAAGCCGGCGGCGCCGCCCCGGAGCCGGACGTCGACGGAGCCGGGCGCGAGCTCGGCGGAGATCTCCTCGGCGGCGGCGGAGAGGGCTTCGAGCAGGGTGAGCCGGACGGCGGCGTCCAGCGGCTGGAGAAGCCGGTCGGCGAGAGCGCGGGCGTCCTCGCCGCCGACCTCGGCTGCGGTCGTCAGCTCGCGGCGGAGCTGGTCGACATAGGGGGTGAGGTCCATGGCTTTAGAGTGGCACCACTTTGGCACCAGTGCAAGCGGCTTTGGCTCAGACTGGCGTACGTGCAGCTCACAGTGGTGCCAAACGAGGCCGGGACGCTAGTGCCCCTGCCCGGAGGCGAACCCCATGTCCTGGAAGCGCGGCGTCGCGAAGCCGAACGCCCCGACATTGCGGACGTTGTCACGGATGCCGACGAGCTCGGGCGACTGGAAGAGGGGGAGCGACGGCGCGGCCTGCCAGATCCGGATGTCCGCCTCGTTGGTCAGCCGGGTCGCCTCGGACGGGCTGCTCGCGGCCGCCGCCTGGTTCAGCAGCTGGTCGATCTCGTCGGTTCCCGTCGCGGAGAGGTTCTGGCCCACCGTGAGCGAGCCGTCCGCGTTGACCTGGGGCTTGGCGAACAGGGCGCGCTCGTCGGCCACCGGGAAGAGCGAGGCCGGCCAGGTGACCAGGGCGAGGTCGAAGTCCCCGGCCGCGACGTCCTTGGTGAAGAAGTCCGCCTCGGGAACCGCCTTGGTCGTCAGGCCGATGCCGACCCGGCCGAGCTGCGTGGTCAGGAGCTTGGCGATGACGGCGTCCCTGGCCGATCCCGCGCGGGTGAGGAGCGTCAGCGTCAGCGGCTTCGTCCCGTTCGCGCGCGTCGCTCCGGACGCCGCGTCCCCGTGCGCGCCGAGGCGCCAGCCGGCCGCGTCGAGGAGCTTGGCCGCGTTCGTCGCGCTCGCGCCGAGGGCGGCGGCGTCGTCCTGGTAGCCCTGCTGGTCCGCCATCAGCAGGTGGTTGCCGAGCGGCACGGCCGGCAGGTCCAGCGGCTTGAGGACGGCGTCGGCCACGGCCTGACGGTCCACCGCGTCGGCGACGGCGCGGCGCACCTGCGGGTCGGCGAGCAGGCCGGTGCCGCCGTTGAAGGCCAGGGCGAGGTAGCCGGGCGCGGAGGCGCGCAGCACCTCGGTGCCCGAGGTGGCGTCGGGGGTGTCGCCGGAGTCGTCCGCCGCCCTGCTGAGGTCGGCGACGTCGACGCGGTGCGCGGCGAGCGCGGACGCCGCGCCCCCCGAAGCGACGGCTGTGAACGCGATGGCGTCCAGTTTGGGGCGATCGCCCCACCACCGCGGATTGCGCGCGACGGTCAGCGTCTTCTGGGCGCCCTGGCCCTCGGCGCCCTTGAGCGTGAACGGACCGGCGTCGGCGGCGAGCGTGCTCTTCAGCCCGTCTGTGAACGCCTGCGGCGAGCTGGTCGAGGCCGCCGGGTACAGCGGTGTGAACAGCGAACGCCAGGGCGCGTAGCCGTGCGCGAAGACGACCTTGACCTGGTGCGGCTTCGGGCCCGCCGCGACCGAGGAGATGCTGTCGTAGCCGTCGGCGTGCGCCGCCCCCGCCGCCTCGAACGCGGGGTCGGCGCCACTGAGCGCGTGCCACTGGCCGGCGAAGTCCGCGACGCCGAGCGGCTTGCCGTCGCTCCAGACCGCCTTCGGGTTGAGCGTGTAGACGACGGTCTGCGGCGAGGAGGAGACCTGCTTGGCGCTCTGCAGGTAGTCCTGGTCCACGGCGGCCTTGCCGGAGGCGTCCAGGGTGAACAGCGTCGGCAGCAGAGCCTGGTCGGCGAGGGTCGTGGCCGGGCTCGCGTCCGCCGCGAAGGCGTTGAGGGTGGTCGGCAGCGCGTCGACCGCCCAGCGCAGCGTGCCGCCCTGGGCGACGGCCGAGCGGGCGGCGTGCGACATGTCGTCGGCGCGGACGGCGGGGGCGTCCGAGCCGGAGCAGGCGGCCAGGACCAGGGCCACGGCCGCGGCCAGCACCGCGGCGGAGGTCTCGCGGGGCGCACGGGGGAAGGGTTTGCGGTACACCACCCCGCCACTCAAGGACCTGGGGCCACCGTATGCCTGACGACACGTCGGAAGAGGCCCCGGAGCCACCCGATCGGGGCAGCGGATTGCGCCGAGCGGGGGCGCGCGCCGCGGAGGCGTAATCCGCCAATCGTGAGCAAAGCCTTTTCAGGTGAGGGCGATCGGGGCCACACTCGCTTCCGCGCGTTCCTGACAGAACATCAGGAATCGAATACCCATGCGCGTGGAGGGGAGCTGAGTCATGCCCTCGAACACGATCGATCCCACCGCCCTGGCGGAGGCCCACCGACGGCTCACCGAGCTCGACCGGGCGGTCGACGAGACCCGGCTCGCGCTGGCCCGCCTGCGCGCCTGCCTGCCACCGTGCGGCGCGCCCGAACAGCGCAGCAGCCCGATCGAGGTGTCGGACGAGCAGTACGACCCCGCGATGTGGCACGACGCCGAGGACGAAGGCATCGGCGGGCACCGCCACTGACCGGAAGACGATCCGGCGCCGACGCCCGGCCGGAACCGCCCAGGAGAGGACGAGGAACAGCAGTGACGACGGAGACGAGGCCCCCCGAGGCCGCGGACAGCACCGGTCGGGGGGTCCACTCCCCTGGGCGCGCGGCCATCGCACAACGGCATCTACGGCTGGACCGCTGGTGGCTCCCCCAGGCCGTGACCGCCGCAGGCCTGCTGCTCTTCATCGGGTACTCGACCTGGCGGGCCTTCTTCGGCCTGCACACCTCGTACGCCGCGCCCTACGTCTCCCCGTTCTACTCGCCCTGCCTCGCCGCGAACTGCCCCAAGATGGCCGGCGGCGCGGACTGGGCGCTGTTCGGCGGCTGGTGGAGCCTGTCCCCCGCGCTGATCGTGCTGATCTTCCCACTGGGCTTCCGGCTGACCTGCTACTACTACCGCAAGGCCTACTACCGGTCCTTCTGGTCCTCCCCGCCGGCCTGCGCGGTGGCCGAGCCGCACGCCAAGTACAGCGGCGAGACGCGTTTCCCGCTGATCCTGCAGAACATCCACCGGTACTTCTTCTACGTCGCCATCCCGGTGGCCGGCATCCTCACCTGGGACGCGATTCTCGGCTTCCGCGACCCACAGGGCCACTGGGGGCACATGGGCCTCGGCACCCTGGTGCTGCTCGTCAACGTCTCGCTGATCTGGGCGTACACGGCCTCGTGCCACTCCTGCCGGCACATCGTCGGCGGCCGGCTGCGGCACTTCTCCAAGCACCCCGTGCGGTACCGGCTGTGGACCTGGGTCAGCAAGCTCAACGCCCGTCACATGCAACTGGCCTGGGCCTCCCTCTTCAGCGTGGGCCTGGCCGACCTCTATGTGTACCTGCTGGCGACCGGCGCCTTCAGCGACCCGCGCTTCTTCTAAGAGACCCAAAGGAACAACTTCATGACCGAGGTGGAGCGCCACGACTTCGACGTGGTGGTGGTGGGCGCCGGCGGCGCCGGGCTGCGGGCGGCGATCGAGGCCCGCGAGCACGGCAGGCGGACCGCGATCATCTGCAAGTCGCTCTTCGGCAAGGCTCACACCGTGATGGCCGAGGGCGGCATCGCGGCCAGCATGGGCAACGTCAACGGCCAGGACAACTGGCAGGTGCACTTCCGCGACACCATGCGCGGCGGCAAGTTCCTCAACCACTGGCGGATGGCCGAACTGCACGCCAAGGAGGCCCCCGAGCGGGTCTGGGAGCTGGAGACCTGGGGTGCGCTCTTCGACCGCACCAAGGACGGCAAGATCTCGCAGCGCAACTTCGGCGGCCACGAGTACCCGCGCCTGGCCCACGTCGGCGACCGCACCGGCCTGGAGCTGATCCGCACGCTGCAGCAGAAGGTCGTCAGCCTGCAGCAGGAGGACTTCCGCGAGCA
Source organism: Streptacidiphilus neutrinimicus (assembly GCF_000787815.1). Lineage (GTDB taxonomy): Bacteria > Actinomycetota > Actinomycetes > Streptomycetales > Streptomycetaceae > Streptacidiphilus > Streptacidiphilus neutrinimicus. The sequence continues at coordinate 18,805 of NZ_BBPO01000058.1, read as the reverse complement.
CGGCGACTACGAGGCGCGGATCAAGGTCTTCCAGGAGTACACCGTCACCCGGGTGTTGAAGGCTCCTGGCCTCGGCGGCTCCGCCACGGGCGAGCGGGTGAGCGGGGTCTTCGGCTACCAGCGCGAGTCGGGGCGTTTCTTCGTCATCGAGGCGCCGGCCGTCGTCCTGGCCACGGGCGGCATCGGCAAGTCGTTCAAGGTGACCTCCAACTCCTGGGAGTACACCGGCGACGGCCACGCGCTGGCGCTGCTGGCGGGCGCGAACCTGATCAACATGGAGTTCGTCCAGTTCCACCCGACCGGCATGGTCTGGCCGCCGTCGGTGAAGGGCATCTTGGTCACCGAGTCCGTGCGCGGCGACGGGGGCGTGCTGCGCAACAGCGACGGCAAGCGGTTCATGTTCGACTACATCCCCGACGTCTTCCGCGAGAAGTACGCGGAGACGGAGGAGGAGGGCGACCGCTGGTACCAGGACCAGGCCAACAACCGCCGCCCGCCGGAGCTGCTGCCCCGCGACGAGGTGGCCCGCGCCATCAACAGCGAGGTCAAGGCCGGTCGCGGCACCCCGCACGGCGGCGTCTTCCTGGACGTCTCCACGCGCCTGCCCGCGGAGGAGATCCGGCGCCGGCTGCCGTCGATGCACCACCAGTTCAAGGAGCTGGCCGACGTCGACATCACCGCCGAGCCGATGGAGGTCGGTCCGACCTGCCACTACGTCATGGGCGGCGTCGAGGTCGACCCGGACACCGCGTCCTCCTGCGTGCCCGGCCTGTTCGCGGCCGGCGAGGTCGCCGGCGGCATGCACGGCTCCAACCGTCTGGGCGGCAACTCCCTGTCCGACCTTCTGGTCTTCGGTCGCCGGGCAGGGCTGCACGCAGCCGAGTACGCGGACGCCGCCCGGGAGAGCCGCCCGGTGGTCGACCAGGAGCAGATCGACGCGGCGGCTGAGGAGGCGCTGGCGCCCTTCTCGGCCGACGGCGGCGAGAACCCCTACGGCCTGCACCAGGAACTGCAGCAGTCGATGAACGACCTGGTCGGCATCATCCGGCGCGAGGGCGAGATGGAGGAGGCCCTCCAGCGGCTATCGGTCCTGCGCGAGCGGGCCGTGAACGCAGGCGTCGAGGGTCACCGCCAGTTCAACCCCGGCTGGCACCTGGCCCTGGACCTGCGCAACATGCTGCTGGTCTCGGAATGCGTGGCCCGCGCCGCGCTGGAGCGCCAGGAGAGCCGCGGCGGCCACACCCGCGAGGACCACCCGGCGATGGCCCCCGAGTGGCGCCGCGTGCTGCTCGCCTGCTCGCTCGCGGACAAGCCCGTTCCCGGCGAGGGCGCGATCGTCCTCCAGCGGAAGGAGAACCCGTCCATCCGCGAGGACCTGCTGGGCCTGTTCGGCATCGACGAGCTCAAGAAGTACCTGACCGAGGACGAGCTGCCCGGCGCGGACGCGGACCTCCCGCCGCAGCGCGCGGACGCGGACGCCGACAAGAAGAGTGAGAACGGAGCGGAGCATTGAGCTACGAGGCCACGTTCCGCGTCTGGCGCGGCGACGCCGAGGGCGGGGAACTGACGGACTTCCAGGTCGAGGTCAACGACGGCGAGGTGGTGCTCGACGTCGTCCACCGCATCCAGGCGACCCAGGCTCCCGATCTCGCCGTCCGCTGGAACTGCAAGGCCGGCAAGTGCGGTTCCTGCAGCGCGGAGATCAACGGCCGGCCGCGGCTGATGTGCATGACCCGCATGTCGACCCTGCCGCCGGGCGAGACGGTGACCATCACCCCGATGCGCACCTTCCCGGTGCTGCGGGATCTGGTCACGGACGTGGGCTTCAACTACCAGAAGGCCCGCGAGATCCCCTCGTTCATCCCGCCGCAGGGCGTGAAGCCCGGCGAGTACCGGATGCAGCAGGAGGATGTGAACCGCTCGCAGGAGTTCCGCAAGTGCATCGAGTGCTTCCTGTGCCAGAACACCTGCCACGTGATTCGTGACCACGAGGAGAACAAGCCGGCCTTCGCCGGCCCGCGGTTCCTGATGCGCGTGGGCGAGCTGGACATGCACCCCCTCGACGCCGCCTCCGACTCCGGCCTCGACCGGAAGGCCACGGCCCAGGAGGAGCACGGGCTGGGCTACTGCAACATCACCAAGTGCTGCACGGAGGTCTGCCCGGAGGGCATCAAGATCACGGACAACGCACTGATCCCACTCAAGGAACGGGCGGTCGACCGCAAGTACGACCCGCTGGTCTGGCTGGGCAGCAAGATCGGCCTACGACGGGGGTGAGGCACCACCCTCAGGTGGCGGCCCCCTGAGGTGGTGGCCCCCTGAGGTGGCGATCCCCTGAGGTGGCGGCCCCCTGAGGTGGCGACCCCTCAGGGGGCGACCACCCTCAGGGGGGCAACCGCATCAGGAGGCGCGAGGAACTGCGCGACCAGCCACTGACACGCGGATGGTCCTCAACGCGCTGGGCCATCCGCACCGGGTGGTTCTCGCGCAGTTCCCCGCGCCCCAGGCAGTGCACCCACCCGCACCCACCCGCGGGAACGAAAGCTCGGCCTGGCCGCGCCGCTAGGGGGTTGCGGGGAGGCCGAGTTCGAACCAGACCGCCTTGCCGTTGGGAGTCCGGCGACTCCCCCAGCGGTCGGCCAGCAGGCTGACCAACTGGAGGCCGCGGCCGCCCTCGTCCGTGTCGCGGGCGCGGCGCTGGCGCGGCTGCGCGTAGCCGTTGTCCCAGACCTCGCAGACCAGGACGGAGTCCCGCAGCAGGCGCACGCGGATGTCGCCGCGGCCGTGCCGCAGCGCGTTCGTCGCCAGCTCGCTGACCAGCAGCTCGACGGTGTCGACCAGTTCGTCCAGGCCGCAGGCGAGCAGCCAGCCGCAGGCCAGTTCACGGGCGCGGGCGACCGAGGTGGGCTCGGAGGGCAGAACCCAGTCCCCGACGGAGTTGCTCGGCAGGGCGCGCACCCGCGCCATCAGCAGGGCGATGTCGTCCTCGCCGTGGTGCGGGTCGAGTTCCGTCAGCAACTGGTCGCAGAGGGCTTCGAGTGGACGCTCGGGGCCGCTGAGCGCGGAGCGCAGCGCGGAGAGGCCGTCCTCGAGCTGGTGCTTGCGGGATTCGACCAGCCCGTCCGTGTAGAGCCCGAACAGCGCGCCGTCCGGGAGCTCGACGGTGACCTCCTCGAAGGGCTCGCCGCCGACGCCCAACGGCAGGCCCTCGGGGACCTCCAGCATCAGGGCCGGGTTGTCGCCGCCCGCGGGGTCGACCACGACCGGCGGGAGGTGGCCCGCGTTGGCGATCGTGCAGCGGCGCGTGACCGCGTCGAAGACGGCGTACACGCAGGTGGCGAGGTAGAGCTCGCCCGACTCGCCGCCGTCGGACTCCGGGTCGGCGGACAACCCGCGGGCGATCTCGTCGAGTTGGGTCAGCACGTCGGCGGGGTCGAGGTCCAGCAGGGAGAGCGTGCGCACCGCCGTCCGCAGCTGGCCCATGGCGACCGCCGCACGCAGCCCGCGGCCCATGACGTCGCCGACGACGAGCGCGGTGCGGTTGCCGGGCAGCGGGATGACGTCGAACCAGTCGCCGCCGACCTCGGTGCCGCTCCCGGCAGGGCGGTAGCGGCAGGCGATCTCCAGGCCGGAGGCCTCGGGGTTGCCGGGGGGCAACAGGGAGCGCTGCAGGATCAGTGCGCGCTCGTGTTCACGCCGGTAGAGGCGGGCGTTGTCGATACACACCGCGGCCCGCGCGACCAGCTCGGTCGCGATGGCGACGTCGCGTGCGTCGAAGGGCTCGCTGCCCTTGGCGCGGGAGAGCTGGACCAGGCCGAGCACCTTCTCCCTGGCGACCATCGGCACCACCATGGCGCTGTGGATCAGCGGGTTGGGGTCCGGGTTGCCGGGGCCGATCAGCGTGAGGCTGCGGCCGGTGCGCAGCGCCTTGGCGTAAGGGGAGCGCGGCGGGTAGCAGAACGCGCCGCCGACCTCCGCGGCCGGGGTGGACGGGGCCTCGTGCGTCGGAGCGGCGTCGTGGTGCACGGTGCTGGCCGAGGCGACGCGGCGCAGCTCGCCGGTGCCGTCGCCGTCGTCGACCCGGCGGCCCTCCGCGTCGGCGGTGAGCACCGCGTTGTAGAGGTCGACGGTGGCCACGTCGCAGAAGCCGGGCACGGTGACGTCGAGCAGCTCGCGGGCGGTGGTCTCCAGGTCGAGGGTCGAGCCGATGTGGCGGCTGGCCTCGTTGAGCAGGGCGAGGCTGCGGCGCGCGCTGGCGGCCTCGCGCTCGGCCCGGGCCCGGCCGGTGACGTCCACGACCTGCCCGGCCACGCCCATGGGGCGGTCGCCGGTGCTCAGCAGCCGGTAGAGCGAGATCGACCAGCGGCGTCTGCCGCGGGTCGGCAGCACTCCGCTGAAGGTCACGTCGACGACCGGCTCGCCGCTCTCCAGCACGTCGGCGACGGCCCGGCCGAGCCGGAGGGCGTCGCGCGGGGCCATCAGGTCGACCGGGGCGAGGCCGACCAGGTCCTCCGCCGGGAGGCCGAGGACCTCGGCGAAGCTGTCGTTGACCCGGCGGATGCGGCACTCGCGGTCGAAGAGCACGAACCCCGTCGGCGCCTGGCCGAAGACGGCCTCCGAGGCGGCCAGTTCGGTCTCGATCGCGCGCAGCTTGCGCAGGTCCACGGCCAGGCAAACGACGCCGGGGCGTCCGTCGTGGCCACGAGCGGGCATCAGGTAGAGCTCGGCGACGCGCTCCTGGCCGTCCGCGTCGCGGTAGGGCGCGGTGCCGACCCACTCCTTGCCGCCGAGGGTCTCCTCGATCCGCTCCCGTCCGCGTCGCCACAGCTCACGCGGGGCGAAGGTGGTCACCGGGTCGGCGCCGACCACCTCGTCGGCGCGCAGCCCGAAGAACTCGGCGGCACGGTCGCTCCATTGGGAGATCAGCCCGTCGCCGTCGAGCGAGAAGGCGGCGACCTGTATGTAGTCGTAGACGGAGCCCGGCTCGCCGTGACCCGACAGGTTGGGCGACGTGGCGTGCAGCCGCACCTCCCCGGCCGGATGCGGGATGACGGCATCCGCACCGCCCTCGGGCGTGAACGCGGCCGGCTCGGCGGCCTCACGTGACGGCGTGTCGCTCAACTACCGACTCCTGTGGCGATCTGCGCTGGGGCACCTCCCGGCCGAAGCCCGGTGGAGCATGTCGCGTTCCGAGTATTCATCATCCCGGTGATCTCGCCTACGCCCTGACCGATCTCAACATCACATCGAGCGAGGGAACGTGAGGCGATCCCCTGCCACCGCGGGGCACGGTGTCCGGAATCGGAACCATACGCCTCAGTCAGGCCGAACGGGAGGTACTCGACGTGTCCAGTTGATCAAGAACTGGTGGAGACATCAGTCTCACCAGGAACATCGGACCGGATTTGTTCGAACCAGACGACTTTTCCTTCCCCTTCGGCGCGTGTCCCCCAGCGGTTCGCCAGCCGGTGCACCAACTGCAGGCCGCGGCCGCCCTCGTCGGTGCCGGCGGCCTCGCGCTCACGCGGCGGGTCGGGCAGCGGATCGGCGACCTCGACCAGCAGCGTCTCCTCGCGGAGCGCCAGCCGCAGCCCGATCGGCGCGCTCGCGTACCGGACCGCGTTCGTCACCAGCTCGCTGACCAGCAGTTCCGTCGTGTCCAGCAGGCGCTCCTCGTCCCAGTCGTGCAGCGTCGCCCGGACCAGACGGCGGCCGTGCGCGGGCGCGGAGGGCTCAGCGCTGAGCGTCCAGCGCTCCTCCCGCAACACGGTCGGCTCGGGCGTCCCTCCCAGCCGGGCCAGCAGCAGCGCCACGTCGTCCGGCTCCTGTCCCTGGTCGAGGGTGCGCACGACCGCTTCGCACGCCTCCTCGACCGAGGCGTGCGGAAGCTCCAGCACGGCGCTCAGTCGGCGCGTGCCCACGTCGATGTCCTCCGTGCGCGACTCCACCAGCCCATCGGTGTACAGCGCGAGCAGGCTGCCCTCCGGCACGGTGAGCTCGGTCACCTCGAAGGGAACCCCGCCCACGCCCAGCGGCGCGCCCGAGGGCAGCGCCAGCACGGTCGCCGATCCGCCGCCCAGCCGCTCCCCGCCCGGCGCGGCCGTCGGAGTCGGGGTGATGAGCAGCGGTTCGGTGTGACCGGCCTTGGAGAGCACCAGCTTGTGCGCGGAGGGATCGTAGACCGCGTACACGCAGGTGGCGATCAGCGCCTCCTCCGGTCCCTGGGCCAGGTCGTCGGCGAGGTCGTGAACCTTCTGCAGCAGCCGGTGCGGGGGCAGGTCGAGCCCCGCGAGAGTGCGCACGGCGGTGCGCAGGCGGCCCATCGTCGCGGCGGCGCGCAGGCCGTGGCCCATGACGTCGCCGACCACCAGCGCGGTGCGGCCGCGTGGCAGGGGGATCACGTCGAACCAGTCGCCGCCCACCTCCGCGCCGCTGCTGCCCGGCACGTACCGGTAGCCGACCTCCATGCCCGGCGGCTGGGCCACCGACTGCGGCAGCAGGCTGCGCTGCAGCATCAGCGCGGCGGCGCGCTCGCGGGCGTAGAGGCGGGCGTTGTCGAGCGAGGCCCCGGCGCGGTCCGCCAGCTCGGTGGCGAAGACGACGTCGTCGTGGTCGAAGCCCTCACGCCGCCCGGCCCGGTCCAGGATCAGCAGGCCGAGCACGATGCCGCGCGCCCGCAGCGGCACCACCAGCATCGAGTGCACACCGAGCCGGTACGCGGCGCGGACCCGCGGGTCGCCCTGCCCGGACACGTCCTCCAGGCGGGTGGCCGCGTCCAGGGTCAACGGCATGCCGGTCCGGAGCACCCGGCCGAAGAGCGACTCGTCGGTCATGGTGATCCGCGCGCCGGGCGTCTGCATCGCGTCCGCGTCCGGCCCCGGCACGACGGCGGCGGCCGCGGCCATGATCAGCGGTGTGAGCCGTGTGTGCGGGTGTCTGGGCAGTTCCGAGCCGTCCAGCACGGCCTCCAGCAGGGCGACCCCGGAGTGGTCGCCGAGACGCGGCACGAGCGCGCCGGCCAGCTCCTGCGCGATCAGTTCGGCGTCCAGCAGGTCCCCGATCCGGCTGCCGACCTCGTTGAGCAGCGCGAGCCGCTGCCGCGCGTGCTCGACCTTGGCCACGGAGCGGTAGCGGTCCGTCACATCCATGATCATGCCGGTCAGACCGAGGATCCGACCCGAGCGGTCGTGCAGCCGCGAGTAGGAGACGGAGCGGTAGCCGGGCTCGCCCGGATCGGCGCTGTTGACCGTCACGTCGATCACCGGCTCGCCGGTGGCCAGCACCTGCCGCTGCACCGCCATCACCTCGTCCGCGGCGAGCTGCGGCAGCGCCTCGCCGGCCGTCCGCCCGAGGTGCGCCTCGACGGGCAGGCCGTTCATGCGGGCGAGCGTCTCGTTGATCCGTACGTACCGCAGGTCGCGGTCGAAGATCGCCAGACCGAGCGGCGACTGCTCGAAGAGCGCCTCCTGCACGGCCAGCCCCTGCTCCAGCCCGAGGAGCGCGGCGGCGTCCGCGAAGCGGCAGAGCAGAAACGGTACGCCGTCGCCGTTCTCGAGCAGCGAGAGTCGCGCCTCCAAGCGCACGCTCTGCCCGTCGTGGTGCTGCAGCCGCACGATCCCCGACCAGGACTCGGCGTCGCGCAGCACGCCCGCGATCGCGTCGTGCGCGACCTTGTACATCTCGGCGTCGTCCCCGAGCAGCACCTCCAGGTCGCGGCCGACCAGCGCGTCGCTCGGCCAGCCGAGCAGCTCCTCGGCCGCGTGGCTCCAGAGCATCACCCGGCCCTGCTCGTCCAGCAGGGCGATGGCGACACGCACCAGGTCGAGCAGGCTCTCGGTCCGACGCCCGACCCCCTCCTCCAGCTCTGCGCCGACCGCCAGCGCGTCCGGGAAGGGCGCGGGCGTGGCAGCGCGCGACCCGGCACGACGGACGATCCCCCCGACACCACCCGCCGCCGGCCTTCGCCGCAGGCGCGCACGCGCGTCAGCTCGCCTCACGTCTCCCCAGTCCCGGCCACCGCTCCGGTGGGTGGCCGGATACTGACATACCCACCTTAAACCGGCCGTACCCCGCCGGATGGGTCATCTTCGAGCAGGGATGAAGGCGGCCCGTCCCAGGCGTGGCAAACCGCCCTGAGAAGCCCGTGCACACGGCCCGCGCGGGGCCGACTCGGCGCGCTCGCGCGCCCGCCGGGACCCAGGGTTCGCGGCGCCCGCACCGGGGGCGGCTCCCGGCCGAAGGCCAGAGATCCCGGCGGGAGGCGACAGACCGGCGCGGCGGGAAGCGACAGACCGGCGCGGCGACCTACGAGATCCGTGGATCCACGCCGACAGCGGCTCCCGACCGAAGGCCGGGGGAGTCCGGGAGGAGCCAGGGGAGCCCGGGCGCGGGACCGGAGGAGCCGAGGGGACCTGGGGAGCCCGGGGGAAACCCGCAGGTCAGCGGCTCACCCCGGGAGGGGCGCCGCTACAGCCGCCTGGCCACGTGCGGCAGGGCGAAGCGGTCCTGGGGCAGCCAGTCGACCGAGTCCAGCGTGCTCGCGTCCAGCCAGCGCAGCTCGTCGTGGTCCTGGAGCGGGCGGGGCTCGCCCGACAGCAGCTCCGCGGCCCAGATCTGAAGCTCCAGCCCCGGCCGGACCTCCCACGCCCCGGGCAGGCGCTCCACCGCGCGCGCGGTCACGCCCAGCTCCTCCCGGAGCTCCCGCTCCAGCGCCGCCGGCACGCTCTCCCCCGGCTCGACCTTGCCGCCGGGGAACTCCCACCGGCCCGCCAGCGCCTCCGGCGCGGACCGTCGCGCCGCCAGGACCCGGCGGCCCCGCCCCCCACCGCCGCCACCGTCGCCCCTGGAGTCGCCACCGTCGGAATCGCCGCCGGAATCGCCGCGAGCATCGGCCTCGGCGGCCTCGAAGAGCGCCGCCCCCACCACGATCCGGGCGGCCTGCGCCACCCAGTACAGCTGCTTGTGCCCCCGCGCCTCGAACTCCGCCGCCGCGGCCTCCGCCTCCGCGCGGACCTCGAAGCGGGCCATCTCGACGCGGTTGCTGTTGTCGTCCTGACGCATCAGGATCCAGCCCGTCCCGGCGCCGCCGCTCATCCGCGGCCGATTCTGGCGAGGTGGGCGATGTTCTCCTGGTCGTCCGGCTCCTGGCTCGGCGCGCCGTCGAACCACGCGTCGAGGATCTCCGACAGCATCGGGGTGGAGGTCAGCCGCAGGCTCAGCGCGAGGACGTTGGCGTCGTTCCAGCGGCGCGCGCCGCCCGCGGTGTAGCCGTCGGTGCACAGCGCCGCGCGCACGCCGGGGAGCTTGTTGGCGGCGATCGACGCGCCCGTGCCGGTCCAGCAGCAGACCACCGCCTGGTCGGCGCGGCCCTCCACCACGTCGCGCGCAGCGGCCTCGCTGCAGAAGGCCCAGTCGTCCTTCTCGTCGGGCTCCAGCGCACCGTGCCTGATCACCGAATGGCCCCGGCGCTGAAGCTCGGTGACCAGCTGTCGGGCGACGCCCTCATCCATGTCGGAGGAAACCGAGATCCGCATACGGGAAGCGTAGCTTCAGCCCGGGAGGTCCAGGCAGGCAAAGGCCTCCTGGACGAGGGCGACCGGGTCGACCGAGAGCCGCTCGGGCTCGCTGACGCTGCCGTAGGCCAGCCGCACGGCCCGGAGCACGCCCACGCCCGCGCGGCTCAGGACCGACGCCCGCAGCGCGACGGACGCGGCCTCGCCGCCCTCGCGCAGCAGCCGGTCCGCGAACGCGGCGGCCACGGCCTGCTCCATGTCGTAGAGCAGGTGCTTGTCGCCACGCCCGTCCGTGCGGCCGTCGGTGCGGGTGATCCCATGCAAGGGGCCCGAGCCGGCGAGCAGCACCGCGGGGTTGGTCCCGTTGCGGCGGGCGACCTCCAGGACGGCGCTGCGCAGGGCGACGAGCGGCGGCTCGGCGCCGGGACGGTCGCGGATCTCGGCGGCGAGCAACGGCACCAGATCGCGGACCTGCTGCAGGACCAGGCTCTCCTTGCTCGGGAAGTAGCGGAAGAAGGTGCGTTCCCCGACGCCGGCGGCCGCGGCGATGTCGCGGACGGTCGTCGACTCGTAGCCGCGCTCCTGGAAGAGGCGGCCGGCGGCCTCGATCAGGGCTTCGTGGGTACGGCGCTTGTTCTGCTGCCGACGGCCCTCGGCCTGCTCGCTCAGGCGCGCGGATCCTCCTGCGGTTGTGTCCACAGGCCAAGCATCTCAGCCTTGAGGATGAAACTGGCAGTTCTGCCACTTTGCTACCGTGGCAGAACTGCCAGTTTTTCGGATCGCGGGTCCTCCAGCACCGCGGTCACCGCGGTCGTCCCCTCCCGGGGCGACCGGAGCCCACCGGAGCCCCCATGCCCACCGTTCTTCACCGCCTCGGCAGGTTCGCCTTCCGCCACCGCCGCAGCGTGCTCGCGCTCTGGCTGGCGGTCGTGGCCGCCGTGGTCGCCTGCACCGTTGCCTTCGGCGGCAGCGGCAAGTTCGACAACACCTTCTCGATCCCCGGCTCGGAGTCCCAGCAGGCCCTGGACCGGATGAAGACCGATTTCCCGACCTCCTCGGGCACCAGCGCGCAGATCGTGTTCACAGCCCCGGCCGGGCAGAAGGTGACCGACCCCGCGGACGCCGCCGCGATCCGCGCGGCTGTGAACGCCGCCGCCACCGCACCGCAGGTGGCCCGGGTGGTCAGCCCGTTCGACGCGCGCACCGTCTCTCCCGACGGCACGACCGCCGTCGCGCAGGTCCAGTACGAGGTGCCGAGCAGCGGCCTCGCCTCCGGCTCGCTGGACGCGCTGAAATCGGCCGTCTCGACGTCCGTCTCCGGCAGCGACCAGCCGGGCGTGAAGACCGAGGTCGGCGGCGCGGCCTACGGCAACGCGCCGGGCAAGTCCGACAGCGATCTGATCGGCGTCGGCGTGGCGCTGCTCATCCTGGTCGTCACCTTCGGCTCGCTGCTGAGCGCCGGCATACCGCTGGTGACGGCCGTCTTCGGGGTCGCCACGGCCATCTTCGGGCTGCTCTCGCTCACCGGCGTCGTCGCCATCTCCTCCACGGCGCAGAGCCTGGCCCTGATGATCGGTCTGGCCGTGGGCATCGACTACGCCCTCTTCATCGTCACCCGCCACCGCTCCCAGCTCGCCCAGGGCATGGACCCGGAGGAGTCCGCCGCGCTGGCCGTCGGCACGGCCGGCAGCGCCGTCGTCTTCGCCGGACTGACCGTCGTGATCGCCATGGCGGGGCTCACCGTGGTCGGCATCCCGTTCCTGACCGCCATGGGACTGGCCGCGGCGGGCGCGGTCCTCACCGCGGTCCTGGTGGCGACCACCCTGCTGCCCGCGATCCTCGGCTTCGCCGGCGCACGTCTGGCGCCGCGTCCGGGCTCACGCGCCGCCCGCCGCGAGGCGGCGGCGAGCGGGACCGCCGGCGCCGGAACCGGTCGGGCCGCGAACGCGGCCGAAGCGTGGTTCCGCCAGGTCACCCGCCGCCCGCTGCTCGCCCTCGCGGCGGTCGCCGTCGTGCTCGGCGCGCTCGCCTGGCCGGCGCACTCCATGAAACTCGCCCTGCCCGACAACGGAACCGCGCCGGCGGGCAGTTCACAGCGCGTCGCCTACGACGAGATCAGCCAGAAGTTCGGTCCCGGCTTCAACGGTCCCCTGCTCGTCCTCGCGAACACCGGCGGCAGCGCCGACCCCCAGCAGGCCGCCGGGCGGATCGCCTCGACCCTGCAAGGCCTCCCGGACGTCGCGGCCGTCGGCAAGCCCGTCCTCAACCCGGCCACGCACGCCGCGCTCATCCAGGTCGTACCCCGGACCGGCCCCAGCGACAGCGCGACGAAGACCCTGGTCAACACCATCCGCGACGACCGCGCCGCGATCCAGCGGCAGACGGGCGCGACGATCCAGGTCACCGGCAGCACCGCGGTCCAGATCGACGTCGCCGCCAAGCTCAACGCGGCGCTGCTGCCCTTCGCCGCGGTCGTGGTCGGTCTCTCGCTGCTCCTGCTGCTCCTGGTCTTCCGCTCGGTCGTGGTGCCGCTCAAGGCCGCCGCCGGATTCGTCCTGTCCGTCGCGGCCACCCTCGGCGCGGTCGTCTCGGTCTTCCAACTCGGGCATATGGGCAGCCTGTTCGGCCTCGACACGACCGGTCCGATCAGCAGCTTCCTGCCGATCCTGCTGCTGGCCGTGCTGTTCGGCCTCGCGATGGACTACGAGGTCTTCCTCGTCTCCCGGATGCGCGAGTCCTACACAGCCACCGGCGACCCCCTCCAGGCCGTCCACTCCGGCGCCCGCCACAGCGGCCGGGTCGTCACGGCGGCGGCGCTCATCATGATCTCCGTCTTCGCGGCCTTCCTCGGCACCGACAACATCATGCTCAAGCAGATCGCCTTCGCCCTGGCCACCGGCGTGCTGCTGGACGCCTTCGTGATCCGGATGACCTTCGTCCCCGCCGTGCTCGCCCTCACTCGGCGCGCCGCCTGGTGGCTCCCGCGTCCGCTGGCCCGGCTCCTGCCCGACCTCGACATCGAGGGCGAACGCCTCCAGCACGTCACCGCTTTCCCAACCCCGACCCCGACCTCGGTTTCGGCTGCGGCCTCGGCTTCGGCTTCGGTTGCGGCGGCTTCGGCTTCGGCTTCGGCGACCGACGGCCGACTGCGGTAACCCGTCGACTGAGCCCCGGCCGAACCTCCGTCAGCGCACGTCCGAGAGGCCGCCGACCCCGAGCACCCGGGGTCGGCGGCCTCCTCGCGCGCCCGCTCGGGGCCGGGACCGCCGCGCGACTACGGCACCCGCGCCCCGTCCTTCACCCACGCGCCGACGGACGCGGCGAGCACGTCGAGCGGCATGGACCCGTCCGCCAGCACGAGATCGTGGAACTCGGCGATGTCGAAGGCCGACCCGAGGGCCGCCCTCGCCTCGTCCCGCAACTGCTCCAGGCGCACCTGCCCGACCATGTACGACAACGCCTGGCCCGGAACGGCGATGTAACGGTCGATCTCGTTCTCGACCGCCTCCGGGGAGCGGTCGGAATTGGCACGCAGGTACTCCAGGGCCCGGTTCCTGGACCAGCCCAGGGCGTGGACGCCGGTGTCGACCACGAGACGCGCCGCCCGCATCAGCGCCTCGGTGCACATGCCGAGGCGCGCCTCCGGCGAGCTGTAGAGACCCATCGCGTCGGCGAGCCGCTCCGCGTACAGGCCCCAGCCCTCCGAGTGCGCGGCGAGCCGCCGGTGCCGCCGGAAGTCCGGCAGGTCGTCCCCGCCGGCCGCCACGGACACCTGGAGGTGGTGGCCGGGCACCCCCTCGTGGAAGGCGAGCGCCTCGATTCCGCCGGCCGGCCTGCCCACGGCCTGACGGGTGTTCACCCACAGCACCCCGGGCCGGCTGCCGTCCGCCGACGGCCACAGGTAGTAGGCGGCCGCCCCTCCGCCCGCCTGATGCGGATCGAGCGCACGGATCTCGCAGTCCGGCAGACGACGGTCCTTGAACCATCCCGGCAGTGCCTCCCGCGCGCGCCCGTAGGCGGCACGGATGCAGTCCAGCACCTCGTCGGGGCTGTCGAAGACCCGGCCCCCGCCGGCATGCGCCCGCTGCAGGACCGCCTCGCACCGCCCGGTCCCGAACACCGCCTCCCCCAGCTCGGCGATCTCCTCCCGGAGTTCGGCCACCCGTGCCAGGCCGAGCCGGTGGATCTCCTCGGCCGAGTAGACGGTCGTGGTGTACAGACGCATCTCCGCGCCGTAGGCCTGCTCGCCGCCGGGCACATGGCACAGACCCGGGTGCTCGTCGTCCCGGGCCACCGGCAGCAGCTCGTTCAGCCAGACCGACCGCAGCCGGTCGAGCGCGGGCCGCACGTGCTCCCGCAGGGCCCCGGCCGCCTTGGCCTGCCAGCCGTCGTGCAGGGTGGCCGCCGAGAGCACCGGCCGCAGCAACGGGTCGGTCGCCACGTCACCGGCCAGGTAGCCGTCCAACTGCCGCACGGCCGAACGCACTCCGGACGCCACGGGGAATCGGCCGTCCTCCCGAGCCTGCCGGTAGCGGAGTCCGAGGCCGTCGAAGTACCCGCCCAGCGCCTCCAGTCTGCGCACGAACGCCTCGGCCGTCGCATCGTCCGGCAGGGACGCGTGCCCGACCATGGAGAGCGTCATCGAGAGGTCTCCCCCGATGCTCCCGGACACGGAGACCTCGCCCGTGGCGGCTTCGAGACTGTCCGCCTCGAGCCGCAGGCGCTCCAGCAGGATGGCGCGGGTCAGCGCCCGCGAGCGGTCCAGCCCGGAGGGATCGATGCCCTCCCCGCGCACCGCGAACGCGCGCAGCCGCGCGATCCATCGTGCGTCGCCCTCCCGCGACGGGTCGGCGACCCGGGACTCGTACCCGGCGAAGCCGAGCGTCGAGGCGAAGACGGGCTGCGCGTCGAGATGCCCGTGGAAGTAGTCGGCGGCGAGCCGCTCCAACTCCTCGGCCGCCCCACCTTTCGCCCCACTCACCGCTTCCACCCAAGCCACCCTTCGTCGACGGAACAGGCTCTTCCCTGGTTTTATCCAACCGAAATGGGCGTGAACATGCCAGTCGCGACGGGAGCAGCCCGGCCGCATCGAGGACGGGAACGACCGGGCCACGGCGGCTCGGGCGCGCGTCACACGTTGAGGCGGTCCACCTCAGCCCTCGTAGTGGTAGCGGCATTGCGCGATCAGGATCGAATCCTCAGTGACCTTGTCGATCAGCCGGTGCTCGTCGTTGATCCGCCGCGACAGTAGCCCTGGAAGCCGTCGTCGGTCACGGCATTGAGCACCTCCGTGTCGTTTCCCTACTGCGCTGGTGAAGGCCTGTCCCGCTAGGGACGCACACCGTCTGGCTGGTGCGGCGGCCCTGCTTTCACTGGGCGTCGGCGAAGTGGGCGCGGATCTCTCCGGTGGAGACGGTGAGCGTATCTCCCGGATGGGGTGGGGGGCTGAGTTCGCTGCGGCCGGCGGCGTCGCTGAGTTTGATGAGCAGGGCAGCGAGCAGCCAGTTGGCGACGGCGGAAGAGCCGCCCTGCGAGACGAAGGGAAGGGCCTTGCCGGTCTCGGGCAGCAGGCCGACGACGCCGCCTGCGACGACGAACACCTGAAGCACCAGGACGCTGGCGAGCCCGGCGGCGAGGAGCTTGCCGAAGGGGTCGGTGAGCGAAATGGCTGCCCGCCAACCCCGGTGCGCGAGCAGGAGGTAGAGGCAGAGCAGCGCCATCAGGCCAGCCGTGCCCAACTCCTCGCCGAACGCGGCGAAGATCCAGTCGCTGCGGCCCGCGGTGCCGATCAGCCATGACTGGCCTCGCCCCAGGCCGGTGCCGGAAATGCGACCGTGGCCGAGGGCGAAGAGCGCCAGTGCGGGTTGGTTCGTGACGGTCGGGTGCGGCAGGAACGCGTCCATCGGGTGCAGCCAGGCGGTGACGCGCTGCCCGACATGGGAGGAGGCCGCCCCGACGACGCCGCCACCCACCACGGCCAGGAGCAGGCCGACGACGACCCATCCGATCCGCTGGGTCGTGATGTACAGCATCAGGATGAAGATGCCGAAGATGATCAGAGAGGTGCCGAGGTCGACCTCGACGACCAGCACGAGCAGACAGAGCGCCCAGACCACCAGCAGGGGTCCGAGGTCCCGCATGCGCGGCAGGCTCACCCCCCAGAATCTCCGGCCGACCAGCACCAGGACGTCCCGGTTGGCCATCAGGTAGCCGGCGAAGAACACGATCATGCCGATCTTGGTGAACTCGTCCGGTTCCACATGGAGCGGGCCGAGGCTGATCCAGCGCTTGGCACCGTTGATGGCCGGGAAGAACGCGGGTGCGATCAGCAGCACCATGGACAGGGCCATGGTCAGGTAGGTGTAGCGCTGGAGCAGCCGGTGGTGCTTGACCACCGCCAGGGCCACGACGAAGACAAGGGCCGCGATGACCGTCCACTGGAGCTGCGTCGGCGCCTCCGGCGTCGCGTCCGACGGGTCGAAGCCGGCGTCGATGAGGGCGTAGGTGATGTCGAGCCGGTGGACCATGGTCAGCCCCAGCCCGGTCAGCAGCACCGCGATCGGCAGGATCAGCGGGTCGGCGTGGCGGGCCCAGCGGCGGACCGCCAGGTGCGCGAGGACGGCCGCAACCGTCAATACCCCGCACAGTCCGCCGAAGTTGTCGGGGAGTGCACCGTGCAGGGTGAGTTCCACCTGTACGTCGGCGAAGACCGAGATCGCCGCCGCGAACAGCACCAGCCCCAACTCGATGTTCCGGCGGCCGACAGCAGTCCCCACAATGTTCCCCCGTCAGTGGATTGGGGCGGCGGATCTTGTCGGCCGCCCCCGCGTCAGACGTTGTTTCGTGAACTGACGGTTCCTCGAACCGTGGGGACCTGCGGGGAATCAGTCCGCACTGCGGAGCAAACGGTCGTCCTTGGACGCCCAGAACACGACGATGGTTGCGCCTGCGGCGAGGGCCACCAGTGCGGTCAGACCGGCGGGCACTGAGGCGTTCCACGCGGACCCGTTCCACAGGTAGGTCTGGAACTGGTCCTCGTGTGTGAAGCCCATCCACGCGCTGACCCAGTAGTGCGGGGTCGCGGCGGCGAAGGCTGTCCGGTTGAGGGGCGACATCCTGACGGCGGCCCCTTGAACGCCGCTGAATCCAGCGGAGGCTGGCGAGCGCGTGTACGCCCTCGTGGCCCGCGCCACGCGCCAAGGGGCCTGGCAGTGGCTCGCAGGCCCTCCAGGTCGGGGGTCGCGGGGTAGCGCAGTTCGCGGGCCAGCATCAGCGGGTGCTGGTGCAGTACTTGGTTGGCCGCCTGGCGCGCCTCCATCGCCGCCGCCCCGAGGGAACCACGACTGTCGCGCGGTCGCTCGAACGGCACGGATCGTCGGACACGAGGCACGCCCCTGGTCGGATCGCTGGGAGTGGAAGCGGCCACTGTGGGCACGGTCATCGGATGCGCGAGCGCACACCGCCCACGAATCAGCCCGCCGGCCTGCGGCTTCCGCAAGCCAGCTGGCTGCTCAGCAGATCATCAGACGCTGAAGAGCGGAACGGCCGACGTAACCGCAATCACCTGCGGAAACGCGCAAGACGGCCGCTGTATCAAGCACGCATCCAGCACCGGCGACGGCGTACGCGAAGCCGATCGGGGCACAGACCTGCCACACGACCGTTCCGGAAGCTGGCAGATCGACGTCCAGCACCGGCGTCACGCCTCAACGGTCGGAGTAATGGCCGTAGACCCGGGCAACCTCCAGTACGTCACCGTTAACCCGGTAGACGAGTCGGTGCTCCTCCGTGATGCGCCGCGAGCACCAACCCTTCAATGCCCCCTTCAGCATCTCGGGCCTTCCAACGCCGTCGCCGTCATCGGGGTTCCTCTGAATGTCCGCGATCAAGAGGTTCACGCGCTTGAGCGTGCGCCTGTCGGTCATGGCCCACTGCGCGTACTGCTCCCAAGCGCGAGTGGAGAACATGACCTTCATTCCGCCGCCTCGGGGTCGATCAGGTCGCGCACAGTACCGCGCCCGGCCTCCAGCTCCGCGACGGACTCCATCAGCTCAGCGGCGGTGCGCGCATTGCCCAGCAGGTACATGGTCTCCGTCCACGCTTCGTAGTCCGACTCCGCCATGAGAACGGCGTTCCCCTGCTTGGAGGCGATCCGCACCGGCGCGTGATCGTCGTTGACCTTCTTGAGCAGGGGGAAGAAGTCCCGCCGCGCCTCGGTTCCAGTGATCGTCATTTACTGTCGCCCCTTTCGCGCCAACCATCCCCGTGCATTGTACTGAAAACCGTACACTATCGGTACGGAATTCGGTACCATGCATGTCCGTCAGGGGGAACGACTCCGTCTCCGCCGTCTCCTCTGGCGTGCTCAACCGCCGCGACTCCACCGCCGCCACAAGCCTCCTCGCCTACTGGCGGCCGCTCAGGGCCGGATGCATGCGGGCACCGGGGCCACTTTGGCGCTGTTCCCGGCCGGGTCTGCCGTTTGGGCCCGGGGGTCGGTCAGCGGTTGCGGCGGCGGGTGCGCCTGGCGCGGCGCGTCGGGCTGCGGCACCCTGGCTCAGCGGCCCAGCAGCGAGGGCCTGGAGGTGGGCGAGGCCCTCGCGGCCGCAGGGGCGGAGGTCTGGGCGCGGGCGCAGTGGTTCGGCCTCGTCGCTGGGGACCGCGGCGGCGTCGATCTCGAGCATCGCGCGGGCGCGCAGGCGGAAGGGCATGGCGCGGATGGTCGCGGGCGGGGGCCGGGCCGCCGTGCGCCTCCGTCCAGGCGGCGAGTTCGAGGCGGGCGGAGTCCTGGTCGTGTCGCTGCGCGGCGAGCTACGACAGGCACCACCGAACCGGTCGACAGCGGTCGCTATCGGAGCTTCCGATGCAACGACCGCTCCACGAACCGACGGCAACTGCGCCGATCCGGTCCACGGCACAGCCTCCGACGCCGGACCGACGGCCCGTCAGATCGTCCAGCACCCATCCAGCACCGCATTCGATCAACGCACGCAGCGCTCCAGCGACGAGCGCGGCGGACCAGTCCCCACCTGCTCTTTTGGATGCGAGTCCGACAATCGCCGGATGTCTGAACGTTCCGGCGCAACGTACGAGGTCAGGACCCTGGAACCCCAAATCGACCCGCTGACCTGCGGTTTCCGCAAGCCAGCGGGCTGCTCAGCAGACCATCACACGTTGAAGCGGAAGATTTCATACACCGCAGTCACCTGCTGAAACGCCCGGACGGGGGACCCTACCCAGCACGGATCCAGCACCGTCGCGGTCACCAAGCGGCGCAAATCGCCTACTACTAG
>NZ_BBPO01000059.1 GCF_000787815.1 Streptacidiphilus neutrinimicus | reverse complement strand
ACGGCGGCCTGGCGGACGTGGCCACGGTAGCCGCCGAAGGGCGTGAGGTGTCGGCACCGCGCGCTCAGCGGCGTGTTCACGGCGTGGAACGAGCTGCCGCCCGAGGGGAGTTCACCGGCCGGAATACCGGGGGAAACGTTCCGTCAGCCGCTCTGCCGCACCTGGCTCTCGAAGACGTGCAGGTATCCGTTGACCGGCCGGACGTCCGTGATCTCCAGGCCCGCCTCGGTCATCAGCGCGCTCATGCTCGCGCGGCTGTGCTTGGCCCCGCCGACGTTCAGCATCAGCATCAGGTCCATCGCCGTGGTGAACCGCATCGAGGGACTGTCGTCCACGAGGTTCTCCACCACCAGGACCCTTGCCCCGGGACGTGCGGCCCCGACGACGTTGCCCAGGGTCCGGCGCGTGCTGTCGTCGTCCCACTCCAGGATGTTCTTGATGACGTAGACGTCCGCCTGCACGGGAACCGCGCTGCGGCAGTCGCCGGCGAGCAGGCTGGTCCGGTCGGCGAGCTCGCCCCCGGGGCGCAGCCGCGGGTCGGCGTTCTCGACGACGTCGGGGAGCTCCAGCAGCGTGCCCCGCATGGCGGGGTACTTCTCCAGCAGCTCGGCCAGCACATGGCCCTGTCCCCCGCCGATGTCCACCACCGTCGACGCCCCCGACAGGTCGGTGGCGCGGGCGAAGTCCTGGGCGGACTGCCGGCTGGAGTGGGTCATGGCCAGGTTGAAGACCTGGGCCGACTCGGCGGCCTCGGCGTGCAGGTAGTCGAAGAACTCCTTGCCGTACAGATCCTTGAAGACACTCCCGCCGGAGCGGACCGCGTCGTCCAGGGCCCCCCACGCCTGCCAGGTCCACGGCTCGGTGCACCACAACACGATGTAGCGCAGGCTGTCGGGAGCGTCCTCGCGCAGCAGCCGTGACATCTCCGTGTGCGCGAAGCCGCCCTCCTCCTCGGTGAAGATGCCGAAGCAGCAGAGCGCGCGGAGCAGCCGGGCCAGGGCCCGTGGTTCGGCGCCGGTCGCGGCGGCCAACTCCTCGGCGCCCAGGGGGGCGTCACCGAGGACGTCGGCGACGCGCAAGCGCGTCGCTGCCCGGACGGCCGCGGCGCACGCGGCGCTGAAGGCGAGCTCACGCAACCGCACGGTCGGCGGCTCGACTTCGGAGACAGTGTCAGTGGTCACCTGCGACAACCCTTCGTTTCTGACCCGCGTCTGTGCGGGGCGATCGGAGTCACCGGGGCCCGACCGGGCGCCCGTGACGGCTCGTCAACACCGCCCGGAGGGCTCGGACACACGGCACAGGTTCGCGACGAACACGTTGCGCGCCCCGCCGTCCCGGTCGGCCAGGTCGGCGGACCGGTTGTCCAGCACGAGGTTGTCGCGGACGGTGTTGTCCGTGCTCGGACCGCCGACGTAGCTGCGGAACAGCACGATGCCCCCAGACAGCGGGGAGGCTCCGGCATTGCCGTCCACCTCGTTGCCGGTGACCAGGGTCTGCTCGACCCCGGTCAGCACGATGCCGCTGCCCTGGATGTAGGGCAGTCGGTCGGTCGCCGGGCAGTAGGAGTTGTTCGCGTTCACCAGGTTGTCCCGGACGGTCAGGTCGCCCGCGCGCGGCCGGGTGTCGTCCCCCACGACGAAGACGCCGCCGCAGTTGCCGGTGACGGTGTTCTGCGTGACGTCGAGGTCCCGCAACCGGCGGACGACGACGCCGAACCGGTTGCCGTAGAGGCGGTTGCCGGCGACACGGGTGCCGCCGGTGTCGATCCCTTCGCCCTTGCCGTCCACGACGTTGGCCAGGAAGACGCCCGCCTGCCCGTTGCCGTGCGCCGTGTTGCCGACCACGCGGCTGCGGGACGACTTCTCCTCGCTGATGCCCTGCTGCCCGTTGTCCTGTGCCTGCACGGAACGGACCGTCAGCCCGTCGGTGCCGGAGGCGGAGAGGCCGTCGACGCGGAACCCGGAGACGGTGAGCGACTCGATGCTGACGTCGGCCACGGGGTGTCCGGGCGTCCCGAACACGCAGATCCCGTCGCCGAGTGCGGCGCACGCACCGTCCGCAGCGCCGTCGGGCGGGGACAGCACGGTCAGCGGACCAGCGCCGCGCAACGTCACCCCGTCCGTCCTGAGCAGCACACTTTCGTGGTAGTGGCCCGCCGACACGAGGACGGTGTCCCCCGGTGCGGCGGCGTCGACCGCCGCCTGGATCGACTGTCCGGGATGGACCAGGTGGACCGACGTCCCGGGCACCGAGGCGGCTGGCACGCCGACCGGCAGTGAGACGGCGGCACCGAGCACGCCGAACAAGAGCCATCCTGGCGACATTCTGGTCAACCGCCTTCCGGGGATCGGACGCCGTGTGCGTCCTCTCAGGTCGAAGCTACGAACGACGAGGCGTCACCGCACGTCCGGTGAGTCGAACGGGCGCAGGCCGCGGGGTGACCGCGTGCACACGAAGGACCCTTCCCTGGTGCCCGCGGGACGACCGTGATCTATCGTCGTGCTGGGGGGAGTCAGCGACTGCCCATCGAAGGAGACCCCAATGGCTGTCGTCATGTCGATGCGCTGGGCGGGTGTCACGCCCGAGCAGTACGAAGCCGCCCGCACGGTGGTGCACTGGGAGGACAGGACTCCCGACGGCGGCATCATCCACGCGTCCTGGTTCGAGGACGACGGACTGCACGTGGTCGATGTCTGGGATTCCGAGGCGGCGTTCGAGCACTTCAGCATGAAGCGGCTGATGCCCGTCGTCCGCAGGCTCGGCGTCCTCGGGGAACCGCAGGTGACCTTCTCGCCCCTGCACCGGCGGTTCGTTGCGCCGGGCGTGAGCGGGGCCGCCTGACACGACGGAGCGGGAGAGCCGGGCCGGTGCGAGATCGTCTCGCCCGGCCCGGCTTCCGCTGTCCCCGGGCCTGACGGACGGGCCCGTCCGTCAGGCCCGGGGACAGTCCGTCCCGAGCGGGCGTCAGGACCGGCTCAGGACGGCTTCCAGCACCTCGGTCAGGGCCCGCGCCGGTCGGTCCTCCGCCGTGACGGCGCGCCAGGCGACGAACCCGTCCGGGCGCACCAGGACCGCGCCGTCCGCGCCCACGCCGTGCATCTGGGCCCAGTCCGTCCCCTCGTCCGGGTGGAGGACCCCGCTGTCCGCGGGATCGCCGCCGATCTGGTGGCACTCCAGCGGCACCCCGAGCGTCGCGGCCGCCTTCAGCCCGGCCTCGTGCCAGGCGCGTCCGGCGGGCCCGGTGAGCAGCACGGGACCGCGCTCGTAGAGGTCGAGCGTCGACAGGCGGACGCCGTCGCGGCTGAGCCACAGGTGCGGCGCGCGGCAGCCGGGCTCGGCCACGGGCCTGAACTGCTCCGGCACAGCCGACTCCTCGGGGTCGGTCCCGTGGACGGCGTCGGAGTGGTAGCGGTAGCCGAGCACCACCGCCAGCATCCCGGCCTGCTTGCCGGTACCCGGGCTGACGTCGTATCCGGGGTGCCGGTGCTCCGCGGACCGGGCCGAGGCGCGGGCGGCCGTCGCGAGGGCCACCGGGCGGCGTTCGGCCTCGTAGCTGTCCAGCAGCCCCGGGCCGGCCCAGCCCTGGAGGACGGCCGCCAGCTTCCAGGCGAGGTTGTGGGCGTCCTGGATCCCGGTGTTGGAGCCGAACGCGCCGGTGGGCGACATCTCGTGGGCCGAGTCGCCGGCCAGGAAGACGCGCCCCCGGCCGTACCCGTCCGCCACCCGCTCGGCCGCATGCCACGGGGCCTTGCCGGTGATCTCGACCTCCAGGTCGGCGACTCCGGTGGCGGCGCGGATGAGCGCGGTGCAGCGCTCGTCGGTGAAGTCCTCGAGCGTCTCCCCCGACTCGGGGCGCCACGGCGCGTGGAAGACCCACGCCTCCTTGTTGTCGACGGGCAACAGCGCGCCTGAGCCCTCGGAGTTGCGCAGGTAGCAGACGATGAACCGGCGGTCCCCCACCGCGTCGGCCAGGCGCTTGGCGCGGAAGGTGATGCTGACGTTCTGGAACAGGTCGCCCCTGCCGCTGTGGCCGATGCCGAGCCGCTCGCGGACGGGGCTGCGCGGGCCGTCCGCGGCCACCAGGTACTGCGCCCGGACGGTCCGACTCCGACCGCTGTCACGCTCGCGCACCACGGCCGTGACGCCGTCCTGGTCCTGTTCGAAGGATTCCAGCTCGGTGCCGAAGCGGATGTCCGCGCCCAGCTCCCGCGCCGCGGCCAGCAGTTCCGGCTCCAGGTCGTTCTGCGAGCACAGGCACCAGCCGGCGGGGCTGAGCCGGGCCAGGCCCCCACCGGGGTCGATCTCGCGGAACAGCCAGTCCTGCTCCGCTCCGGTGAGCGTGTCCGCCTGGAGGATGCCGTGGTTGTCCGCGAGGACGGACGCGGCCGCGCGGATGCGCGGCTCGACGCCCGCGGTGCGGTAGAGCTCCATCGTGCGTACGTTGTTGCCGCGGCCGCGCGGATGGTGCGACGTGGCGGCGTGACGCTCCACCAGCAGGTGCCGGACGCCGAGGCGGCCGAGGAACAGCGACATGGACAGCCCCACAAGGGAGCCGCCCGAGATCAGGACGGGGACGTGCTCGTCGACGTCGGACGTCATCAGTGCTCTCCGGTTCGGGGACGGTGCGCGGCGCGGAGGCTGCGGAGTGCGGCCCAGGGCCGGCCGGGTCGCCTGCATCCGTCCCCGGACGGGGCCGGATCGAGCGGTTTTTCACCCGGCTGCCGCACACACCGTGCGCGGACCGGGGGCACGCCGCACGATCGTGTACGTATCACAGCGTCTGCATATGCCGACGCTGGCGAGTCGAGGGCGCGAGGCCCCGACCGAATGCCCCCGGTGACGCCCGCTGTGGATGTGAGCGCGGAGCCCTGACCGCCGCGGGCGAGAGGGAGAAACCACTGTGGTGACCACGGACTACACGCACACCGCCGCGTCCGGAACAGCAGACCAGCGCCTCCGGGTGGTCCTGCTGCTGGACGTCCACGAAGGCCAGGAGCAGAACTTCCTGGCCGCCTACGACCAGATCTGCCATCAGGTGGCCAACGTGCCGGGCCACATCAGCGACCAGCTGTGCCAGTCGCTCGGCAACTCCTCCCAGTGGCTGATCACCAGCGAATGGGAGAGCGCCGAACCGTTCCTGAGCTGGGTGGACAGCGCCGCCCACCGCGCGCTGGTCCAGCCCATGCACGACTGCGTCGCGGACACCCGGTCGCTGCGGTTCGTCATCGAACGCCAGACCCCGGCGACACTCCCGCCGCCCGGCGGGAGTGTCGCCGCGGCCCCCGCCGGGCAAACGGCCGTGCACGCGAGCCCCGCGCAGCGGCCCGCGAGCACCGACCCGCTGCCGAGGCCGCCGCTGTCGAGCGGAGGGCTCGTCCGCCACGCGATCACCTTCACGGTGACGCCGGGGAGCGAGGACAAGGTCGCGCGGATTCTCGCCGACTACGCGTCCCCGCAGGCACGGGTCGACGCGACGACACGGCTGTGCCGCACCTCGCTGTTCATGCGCGGCAACCGGGTCGTGCGAGCCGTGGAGGTCAAGGGCGACCTGGGGAACGCGCTACGGCACGTCGCGCAGCAGCCCGAGGTGCGGCAGGTCGAGGAGGCGGTCAATCCCTACCTCGAGGAATCACGCGACCTGACCGACCCGGCCTCCGCCCGGGCGTTCTTCGCCCGCGCCGCTCTCCCGGCGGTGTTCCACGCCGGTGACCCGCGCGCCGACACCGCGGCCGAGGTCACCCGCCACGCGTTCCTCTACCCCGTGCGGCCCGGCCAAGGCGCCGCGGTGGCACGACTCCTGGGCGAGCAGGACCACGAGGCCGCTACGGACCCGGCCAACCCGCTGGTGCAGAGCACCATGTTCACGAGCGACGGGCTCTTCCTGCGCCTGGTCGACCTGAGCCGCCCCTACCAGGACGTCCCGGTGCCGGCTTCGGGCATCACCCCGCAGGTCGCGGAGCGGCTGCTGCCCCTCTTCGACCCGGCCGGTCCCGCCGTCGGCGTCGACGGATCCGCCCTTGTGCGCTTCCTCGCCGAGTGCGAGATGAGCCTGGTCACCGACCGCGTCGCGCCCGCGTCCTGAACCGGCGTCCCGAACCCGCGTCCCGAACCCGCGTCCCGAACCGCCGACCGCTGTTCGCGCCCGCCCTTCGCGCCCGCCCTTCGGGCCCCAACCTTCGAACACTTCGGGAGAACCGAAATGGCCACTCCGTCCGCCCGCATCGTCAACCTCGCCGAGACCCCGCCCAACCGGCGGCGCGGTGGCGACCTGCGCGCCATGCTCACGCCCGCCACGGTCGGGTCGACCAGCGGTTTCATGGGCATGGCCCTGATCGAGCCCGGCGAGCGCATCGGCGAGCACTACCACCCCTACTCCGAGGAGTTCGTGTTCGTCGTCGCCGGCGACCTCGAGGTGGACCTGGACGGCGAGACCCACGCGCTGCGACCAGACCAGGGGCTGCTGATCCCCCGGGACATGCGCCACCGCTTCCGCAACGTGGGCGACGCGCAGGCACGCATGGTCTTCCACCTCGGGCCGCTCGCGCCGAGGCCGGAGCTCGGGCACGTGGACACCGAGAGCGAGCCCGCTCCCGGCGACGCCCCGGTGGCGAGCCCATGACGCGCCGGGTGGCGGTGACGGGGCTCGGCGTCGTCGCCCCGGGCGGCATCGGGGTCCCGGCCTTCTGGGAGCTGCTGACCGCGGGGCGCACCGCGACCCGCGGGATCACCCTCTTCGACGCGGAGCCGTTCCGGTCCCGCATCGCGGCGGAGTGCGACTTCGACCCCCTCAGCTGCGGCCTGGACTCCGAGACCGTCCAACGGTGCGACCGCTACATCCAGTTCGCGCTCGTCGCCGCCGCCGAGGCGATGCGGGACGCCGGACTGGACATGGCCGGGCAGGACCCGTGGCGCACGGGCGTGTCGCTCGGGACCGCCGTGGGCGGCACCACCCGGCTCGAACACGACTACGTGGCCGTCAGCGAGCACGGCGCCCACTGGGACGTGGACCCGGCCGCCGCGGGCCCGCACCTGCACCGTGCCTTCTCCCCCAGCGCGCTCGCCTCCGAGGTCGCCGAGTCCGTCGAGGCGCACGGTCCCGTGCAGACCATCTCGACGGGCTGCACCTCGGGGCTGGACGCGGTCGGGCACGCCTTCGAGACCATCACCGAGGGCAAGGCCGACATCATCGTCGCCGGCGCCTCGGAATCCCCGATCTCGCCCATCACCGTGGCCTGCTTCGACGCCATCAAGGCGACCTCGACCCGCAACGACGACCCGGCCCACGCCTCCCGGCCCTTCGACGCCGACCGCGACGGCTTCGTCCTGGGCGAGGGCGCCGCGGTGCTGATGCTGGAGGAGCGCGAGCACGCCCTGGCGCGCGGGGCCAGGATCTACTGCGAGATCAGCGGTTTCGCGACCTTCGGCAACGCCTACCACATGACCGGCCTGACCACCGAGGGCCGCGAGATGTCCGAGGCCATCGACCGCGCCCTGGCGCAGGCCGGGGTCTCCCCCGCCGAGGTGGACTACGTCAACGCCCACGGCTCGGGGACCCGCCAGAACGACCGGCACGAGACCGCCGCCGTCAAGCGCTCGCTGGGCGAGCACGCCAACTCCGTGCCGATGAGCTCCATCAAGTCGATGGTCGGACACTCCCTCGGCGCCATCGGCGCGATCGAACTGGCGGCCTGCGCCCTGGCCATCGCCGAGGGCGTGGTGCCGCCGACCGCCAACTACCGGACCCCGGACCCGGAGTGCGACCTGGACTACGTGCCGCGCACCGCCCGGCACCGCAACCTGCGCCACGTGCTGTCGGTGGGCAGCGGGTTCGGCGGCTTCCAGTCGGCCGTCGTGCTCACCCATCCTGATCGGAGGCTGCCATGACCTTCAGCGGCGACACCTCCCCGCCGTCCGCCGTCGTCACGGGGATGGGCGTCATCGCGCCCGGCGGCACCGGCTGCGACGCCTACTGGAAGTCCCTCCTGCAAGGCGTGGTGGCCCTGGACCGGGTCGACCGCGAGGGGTGCACGGAGCTCCCGTTGCGCGTCGCGGGCGAGGTCCGCGACTTCGACCCCGAACGGCTGATCGAGAACCGCTTCCTGGTGCAGACCGACCGCTTCACCCACTTCGCCATGGCCGCCGCCGATCTGGCCCTGAGCGACGCCCGGCTCACCGGGGACCCGGACGCGCCCTTCGCCGTCGGCGTCACCACTGCCGCCGGCTCCGGGGGCGGCGAGTTCGGGCAGCACGAACTCCAGGAACTGTGGGGCCACGGACCGCATTTCGTCGGTCCCTACCAGTCGATCGCCTGGTTCTACGCCGCGAGCACGGGCCAGATCTCGATCCGCGGCGGCTTCCGCGGCCCGTGCGGGGTGCTGGCCAACGACGAGGCCGGCGGGCTGGACGTGTTCGCCCACGCCTGCCGCGCCGTCGGGAACGGCGCCCGCGCGATCGTGACAGGCGCGACCGAGGCCCCGCTGGCGCCTTACTCGATGGTCTGCCAGCTGGGCTACCCCGAGCTCAGCCTGGCCCAGGACCCGCACCGGGCCTACCTGCCGTTCACCGACGACGCCTGCGGCTTCTCGCCGGCCGAGGGCGGCGCCATGTTCGTCGTCGAGCGGGAGGACTCCGCCCACCTGCGCGACGCCCGGGTCCGCGCCCGGATCGCCGGCCACGCCTCGACGTTCACCGGCACCCGCGGCTGGGAGCACTCCAGGGAGGGGCTCGCCCGTGCGATCCGGGGCGCCCTCGCCGAGGCCGACTGCTCCCCCGAGCAGGTGGACGTGGTGTTCGCGGACGCCCTCGGCGTCCCGGCCGCCGACCAGGCCGAGGCGCTCGCCCTCGGCGACGCGCTCGGGGCGCGGGCCGCCGTCGTCCCGGTGACCGCGCCGAAGACCGGTTTCGGCCGAGCCTTCTCGGCGGCCGCGACCCTCGACGTCGCCGCCGCCGTCCTCGCGCTGGAACACGGCATCGTCCCGCCCACCCCGAACATCGCCGAAGTCCGCGTCGACCTCGACGTGGTCACCGGCCAGCCCCGCACCGCGCCGCTGCGGACCGCCCTGGTCCTCAGCCGCGGCCTGATGGGCTGCAACTCGGCCCTCGTCCTGCGCCGCCCCGAGGAACCCCGGACCTGACCGACGCGATCCGACCGCCCCACGCAACTGAGCACCGCACACAGCAGAGAAGGAGCACCCATGAACGGCCCCGTGACCTACGAAGAGCTGGCGACCCTGATGAAGGGCCGCGCCGGGCTGGACGTCGACGCCGCGGCTCTGGAGGAGCGACCCGACGCCGAGTTCGCCACCTTCGACCTCGACTCGCTCGGCCTGCTCGGCATCGTCTCCGAGCTGGAGAAGCGCTACGACCGCTCCATCGGCGGCGAGCCGGAGATGTGCAAGACCCCCCGCGCGTTCCTGACCGTCGTCAACGAGCAGCTCACCACCGGAGTCTGACATGAGTGGACACACCGACAACACCGTCGCCATCGCCGCCCCGCTGGACCTCACCTGGGAGGTGACCAACGATCTGGAGAACTGGCCCTCCCTCTTCACCGAGTACGCCTCCGTCGACGTCCTGGAGCGCGTGGGCGACCGGGTGACCTTCCGGCTGACGATGCACCCCGACGAGAACGGCCAGGTGTGGTCCTGGGTCTCCCAGCGCGAGACGGACCGCCCCGGCCTGACCGTGCGGGCGCACCGGGTCGAGACGGGCCCGTTCGCCCACATGAACATCACCTGGCACTACCGGGAGCTGGCCGCCGGCACCACGATGCGCTGGGTCCAGGACTTCGCCATGAAGCCCACGGCGCCGGTGGACGACCTCGCGATGACCGATCTCATCAACCGCAACAGCCGCGTCCAGATGGACGTCATCCGCGCCAAGGTCGAGCGCCGCGCCCAGGAGATGGGCTGGCACCCGGCCGAGCCGCTGCCCCGCTGAGCGCCGCGGCCCGCAGCGAACGAGAGCCCCGCAGCAACCGAGACCAAGGAACCCGACGATGCACCGCGCTTTGATCATCGCCCGGATGAAGCCCGAGTCGGCCGAGGACATCGCCGCCGCGTTCACCGACTCCGACCGGGGCGAGCTGCCCGGCCTCATCGGCGTCACCGGCCGCAGCCTCTTCCAGTTCGGCGACCTGTACCTGCATCTGGTCGAGTCCGCCCAGCCGCCGGGCCCGCAGGTGGCCCGCTACAAGGACCACCCCGAGTTCCGCGTCATCAGCGAGCGGCTCGCCGCCTACGTCCACGCCTACGACCCGCAGACCTGGCGCGAACCCAAGGACGCGATGGCCCGCGAGTTCTACCGCTGGGAGCGCGCCACCCTGACCTGACGCAGCCCGCTCGGTGCTGCAGCCGCCGGCCTGCGGCGGCACGAGGAAGGAAGCACCATGGTCGATGTCCGAACTCCGGGTGACGAGTGGATCCGCTGCGACAGCTGTGTCCGGCTCATCTACGACAAACGGTTCACCCGCTCCCTCCGGGTGTGCCCCGACTGCGGGACGCACGCCCGGCTGACGGCCCACCAGCGCCTCGACCAGCTGCTCGACCCGGGATCGGCCGAGCCGATCCCGCACGTCGACGCCGTCCACGACCCGCTCGACTTCACCGACACCCGCCCCTACCCCGAGCGGCTGCTCGACGCCCGCGCCGAGACGGGGCTGCACGACGCCGTGGTCTGTGTGCGGGGCACCGTCGAGGGTCTGCCCGTGGTGGCCGCGGCCATGGACTTCCGCTTCCTCGGCGGCAGCCTGGGGTGCAGTGTCGGCGCGCTGATCACCGAGGCGGCCCGGACCAGTCTGCGTCTGCGGGCGCCCCTGCTCCTGGTCACCGCCTCCGGCGGGGCCCGGATGCAGGAGGGCGCCCTGTCGCTGATGCAGATGGCGAAGACCGCGCAGGCCCTGGCGGAGCTGGACGAGGCCGGGATCCTGGTGGTGTCGTTGATCACCGATCCGACCTACGGCGGCGTGGCGGCCTCGTTCGCCACGCTGGCGGACGTGATTCTCGCCGAACCGGGGGCGCGCCTCGGCTTCGCCGGCCCGCGGGTCATCGAGCAGACGATCGGTGAGACGCTGCCGCCCGGCTTCCAGACCGCGGAGTTCCTGCTGCAGCACGGCCTGATCGACGACATCGTGCCCAGGGCGGCCCAGCGCACCGTGCTGGCCCAACTGCTCGCGCTGCAGGACGGCGGTCCGGACTCGCCCGCCGCCGGCGAACGACCGGAGGGCACGCCCGAGGACGCCGACCACCGGATCGTGCGCCACGCCGACCGCGTCCAGGCGGCCGACCCGTGGGGACCCGTCGAGCTGGCCCGCCACTGCGAGCGGCCCACGACCTTGGACTACGCCGCACACCTGCTCGACGGATTCCACGAGCTGCACGGCGACCGGCTCAGCGGGGACTGCGCGGCCGTCGTGGGCGGTCCGGGCCGGTTCAACGGCCGCCCGGTCATGCTGATCGGCCATCACAAGGGCGGCAGCGAACTCGCCGAACGCCAACGGCGCAGCTTCGGCATGCCGAGCCCCGCCGGCTACCGCAAGGCGGCACGGTTGATGCGGACGGCGGCCAAGCTCCGGCTGCCGGTGATCACCCTGATCGACACGCCCGGCGCGTATCCCGGTCCGGATGCCGAGCGCAACGGCCAGGCGGTGGCCATCGCCGAGAACCTGCGCCTGATGGCGGGGCTGCCGGTGCCGATCATCGCCGTGGTCACCGGCGAGGGCGGCAGCGGCGGGGCCCTCGCTCTCGCGGTCGGGGACATGGTGCTGATCTGTGAGAACGGCATCTACTCGGTGATCAGCCCGGAGGGTTGCGCCGCGATCCTGTGGAAGGACCCCGAGGCCGCGTCCGAAGCCGCCTCCGCCCTGCGGGTCGGCGCTTCCGAGCTGCTGCGTCTCGGCATCGTCGACGGCGTCGTCCCGGAACCCCCGGGCGGGTCCCACACCGATCCAGCGCGGGCGGCGGAGCTTCTCGGGGCCGCCCTGCAGGCCGCTCTCGACGAGTTGGAGCCGTGGGAGCCGCAGCAGCTGGTGCGCGCGCGCCGTGACCGCTTCCACCGGTTCGGCCGCGAGGAGCCGAATCGAGCGACGAAGGAAGGTGCCCAGTGAGGACCGACGACGAGCGACCGCACAACGACCCGGAGCTTTCCGGGGCAGGCACGCCGCGAGCGGAGGCCGCCGGCCCGGCCGGGACCGGTGAACTGCTCGACGCCGTGTGCCGCGGTCTCGCCCAACTGGCCAGGTCGGCGCCGGAACCGCCGCGGCGGATCCGCCTCCAGGACGGGCAGGCCAGCATCGAGATCGAGTGGCCGGATCCGCTGCCCGGCGCCGCCGCGCCGGCACCGGCGGTGGTCGCGGACCTCGCGGAAGTGCCGGAGGGCCCCGCGGACGACGCGCACAGCTACGTCCGGTCCCCCATGGTCGGCACCTTCTACCACGCGAGCTCCCCGGACGCGCCGCCGTTCGTGCGCATCGGCGACGTGGTCGAGCCGGGGCAGCCGGTCGGCGTGCTGGAGGCGATGAAGATGATGAACACGGTCACCGCGGAGGTCGGCGGACGCGTCGTCGAGCTGGTCGTCCCCAACGCGCAGCCGGTCGAGTTCGACCAGACGCTGATCGCGCTCGCGCCGGTCCCCGCGGACCAGGAAGCCTGACGCGACGTCGGGCTCACCCAGGGCGGGGCCCGCTGCGGGACTCCCGCCGGGCCCGGCCCGCTCTCGCACCGCATACGAAGATGGTGGTCCCCTTGTTCTCGACAATCCTGGTCGCCAACCGCGGAGAGATCGCGCTGCGGGTCGCCCGAGCCTGCCGGGAGCTCGGCATCCGGGTGGTGGCGGTGTACTCCTCCGCGGACCGCGACTCGGCCGTGGTCCGCTTCGCCGACGAGAGCGTCCACATCGGCCCCGCTCCGTCCAAGGACAGCTATCTCAACATCCCCGCCATCATCGAGGCCGCCCGGCAGACGGGTGCGCAGGCCATCCACCCGGGCTACGGATTCCTTTCGGAGGACCCGGACTTCGCCGAGATCTGCGAGGCGAGCGGCATCGTCTTCATCGGGCCGCCCGCGGCCGTCATGCAGCAGCTCGGCGACAAGGCCGAGGCGCGCAGGGTGATGGGCCTGGCCGGGCTGCCCGTGCTGCCGGGCAGCACGGGCGCGCTGGCCTCCGCCGCGCAGGCGCAGGAGCTGGCCGAGGAGACCGGCTATCCGGTGATCCTCAAGGCGGTCTCCGGCGGAGGCGGACGCGGCATGACCGTGGTGCGGGAACCGGCCGCGCTCCGGTCCGCCTTCAACGAGACCCGGGCGCACGCACGCGCCGTCTTCGGCGACGACCGGCTGTACCTGGAGCGCTTCGTGGACGACGCGCGCCACGTCGAGGTCCAGGTGCTGTGCGACCGGAGCGGATCGGTGGTGCATCTCGGTGAGCGCGACTGCTCGGTGCAGCGGCGACACCAGAAGCTGGTCGAGGAGTCCCCGGCGCCGAACCTGCCCGCGCGGGTGCGTGAGGCGATGTGGGACGCCGCGGTGCGCGGAGCGCGGGCCGTGGGCTATGTGGGCGCCGGGACCTTCGAGTTCGTCGTCACCCAGGATCACGCCTTCTACCTGATGGAGATCAACTGCCGACTCCAGGTGGAGCACCCGGTCACCGAGCTGGTCACCGGCATCGACATCGTCCGCGAGCAGATCTCCATCGCCGCCGGAGAGCCGCTCTCCTTCGCCCAGAGCGATGTCCAGTGCCGTGGGGTGGCGCTGGAGTGCCGCGTCAACGCGGAGGACCCCGCCCGGGACTTCGCCCCGTCCCCGGGCGAGCTGGTGGAGTTCGCGCCGCCCGGCGGGCCCTTCGTCCGCGTCGACACCCACGCCTACCCCGGCTGGCGGATCGGCCCGCACTACGACTCGCTGCTCGCCAAGACCGTCACCTGGGCCCCCGACCGGTCCCAGGCCATCACCCGCATGGACCGTGCTCTCAGCGAGTTCCGGGTCGCGGGCCCCGGCGTGCACACGACGCTCGACTTCCTGCGCCGGACGCTCGCCCACCCGCTGTTCCTCACCGCACAGCACACCACCGGCCTCGTGGCCGCTTCCGCCGCTCCCGACGCCACGCAGCAACCGCAGCAACCCGACCTCGAACCGAGCCCGCAGGGCGGCTGAGCCGGTAGGGGCGACGGCAGAGAGCCCCCGCTGCCGTCGCTCACAGCCGGACGACGACGAGGGCGATGTCGTCACCACCGCCGCCCGCGACGCCGAGGTGGGCGAGGACGGCGTCCGCGAGGCGCTCCGGGGCGTGGGTGGCCCGGCGGGCGAGGGCGTCGGTGAGGCGGCCGATGCCGGAGTCGATGTCCTCGTCCCGGCGTTCCACCAGCCCGTCGGTGTACAGCACCAGGGTGTCCCCGGGGCTGTAGTTGAGGCCGGCCTGGGGACGCGGCACGTGTGCGGGCCGGGCGCCGAGGGGCGGGTCGGTGGCGGCGTCGAGCAGTTCGCAGGCGCCGTCGGGGTGGAGCAGGACGGGCGGCGGGTGGCCGGCGTTGCTGTAGATGATCAGGCGGCTGCGGGGATCGACCATCACCTTCACGGCGGTGGTGTTGAGGGCTCCGTCGACCGCGCGCGAGTAGAGGCCCAGCACCTCCAGGGCCTGGGCCGGGCGCTCCAGGGCGCGGATGGCGGCGCTCAACGCGCTGCGGAGCATTCCCATCACCGCGGCGGCTTCCAGACCGTGCCCCACGACGTCCCCCACGGCGACCGCGAACCGGCCGTCGGGCAGGTCGACCACGTCGTACCAGTCGCCGCAGACGTTCAGCGATCCGATCGCGGGCAGGTAACGCACCGCGATGTTCCGGTGGTGGGCCAGGTCCGGCGCGGTGAGCATGGCCTCCTGCAAGGTGAGCGCGACCTGCCGCTCACGGGTGTGGGCCTGGCGCAGCTCGTCGTTCAGCCGCTGCAGTTCCCTGGCCCTCGCGTACAGCTCGGCCTCCAGGGCGTCGCGCGAGGTCAGCCGGGCCGCAGCGCGGCCGACCGGATGGGAGAGCACGTACGCGGTGACGTCCTCCACCCGGTGGATGATCCACGCCACACTCCCGTCCTCGGCGAGGACCGGCGTGTTGATCGGCGACCACCAGCGCTCCTCGAAGGCCCCGGGCCGGCCCGCGATGGGAATGTCGTACTTCTGCAGCGCCATGGTGTCCGCCACCCGGCCGACCAGGACGCGGTGCAGCGAGGCGCCCAGATTGCGCACCCCGTCGGCGTCCGGGTCGGCGGGGTTGTCCGGGAACGCGTCGAAGACGTGCTTGCCGAGCAGGTCCTCTCGGGTGCGCCGGGTCGCGTCGAGGTAGGCCTGGTTGACCTCCGCGATCACCAGATCCGGGCCGAGGACGAGGTACGGGCTCGGCGTGGCGGCGAACAGCGCCGCGTGGTCCATCGCTTGACCCAACCTCGCCTCCCGACGCGCGCCGTGTCCTTGTGCTTCTCACCGTAGGGTCCGCGCAGCTCCGGCGCTCGACGGCCGGACCTGCCCCCGCCCCCGCACAACAGACTCCAACCGGATAGTTCATCCGTATGTGCTACGGTCCGGCTAACCGGATAGCTCATCCGGTTGACCGGAATGGAGGGCTCATGAAGAAGACAGCAGTGGTCACGGCCGGCACGGGCGGCATCGGCCTGGAAACAGCACTGGGGCTGGCCGCGGCGGGCTTCGCGGTGACGGTGGTCGGGCGCGACGCCGGACGCGGAGCCGAAGCGGTCGCACGGATCCAGGCGACGAACCCGGCGCGCCCCGGCCGGTTCCTGTCCGCCGACCTCGCCTCGCTCGACCAGGTCCGCGCCCTCGCCGAGACGATCGCCGCGGACCACGCCGCCTCGGGCGATCCGCTCACGGTGCTGGTCAACAACGTCGGGGCGATGTTCGCGCGGCGGCAGGACCTGGGCGGCGTCGAGGCGTCCTTCGTCGTCAACCACCTCTCGCCGTACCTGCTGACGGAGCTGCTGCTGCCCGCGCTGACAGCCGGGGCGCCCAGCAGGATCGTGAACGTGACCTCGGGCGCCGTCGCTGTCGCCAAGCCGGTGTTCGACGCCGTCGAGCCGCCCGGCGGCTACTACGGCTTCCACTGGTACGGGCGGGCCAAGCTCGCCAACCTGGCCTACACCCTCGACCTGGCCGCCCGGCTGGACGGCACCGGCGTCTCGGTGTTCGCCGCCGACCCGGGAGGCGCCGCGACCGCGATGACCGACGGCACCCTCACCGACCCGAAGATCGTCTCCCCGGCCCTGCGGCTGCTCTGGCCGCTGGTCCGGCGCAGGTTCGAACGCTCCACCTCCGGCCCGGCGTCCGTGGCGGCCAGGCCCTCGATCGTGGCCGCCACCGACGCGGCCCTGGCCCGGCGCAGCGGCGTCGTGATCGGCCCTGCGGCCCACGTGGTGGACCCGTTCCGCGCCGCGACGGACGCCCGGCTCGCCGACGCCGTGCGCCGTCTCAGCGAGGCGCACGCTCCCCTGGCGGTCGCCGCGGGCGCGTGATCGCCCGCCGCTCGACGGCACGGCCGCTCTGCCGCTCGGCTCGACTCGCTCGCTCGGCCGCCGCCGCCGAGGAATCGTTCCTCGACCCCGCTGCTCGTCACCCATCGCCGTCCGTTCGCAGGACTCGTCACCCAAGGAACCGGTCCTGACCTCAGGGGTGGGCGGGCCGCCGGGCCCGCCCACCGTGGACGCACGCAGCTCACCACGAGGCCGCGCATATGATCGGAGCCGGAGCCCCGCACCGCCCGAGCGACCTGGACTGCCCGCACATGACGACGCCACAGCTGCGCAAGGACGCCGCCCGCAACTGGGACCGGATCGTCGCCGTCGCCCGCGACCTGGTCGACCAGGGCGTCGCCTTGCAGCTCAACGACGTCGCGCGCCGTGCGGGCGTCGGCGTGGCCACGGTGTACCGGCACTTCCCCACCCCCGAGGCCCTGCTGGAGACCGTCGCCGCCCCGTGCCTGGAGGCCCTGGCCGCGTCCGGCCGGGCGGCGCTGGCCGACGCAGACCCCCGGCACGCCTTGGAGGGTTTTCTGAGCCGCGTCGTCGAGGCCCAGGTCACCGACGCCGCCCTCCCCCCGGTCGCCGCCGCGGCGGAGGACGCGCTGCCCCGCACCACCGAGCTGAAGAGGTCGCTCGCCGAGGCCGGCACCGCGCTCCTGGACCGGGCCCGTGACGCCGCCGCGGTCCGCTGCGACCTCGCCGCCGCCGACCTCGTCCCGCTCATGTGCGGCATCGCGCACGCCGTGAACGTCCACGGCGGCACCCCCGCCGAACGTGTCGCCACGGCCCACCGCTACCTCGCCACACTGCTCGAGGGCGTGCACACCGTCTCCGACCCGCCCGGACACGAAGCCCGCTGACGCGCCGGGTCGCCGATCCCTGCGGTTCGCCTCGCTCAGTAAGACGTAAGGCGTTGCACGCGGGGAAGGCGGGCCCGGCCTCCGTCCCCAGTGCGACACACCGCCCGGGCTGCACTGTCGGCCGCCTCGCCGCGCGTCCCACCGGGAATGCGCTTAGCGTCAGAAGCGCAAGCCGCCGACGCCTTTGAGCACCCGCATCCGGCCTGTGCCGGCGGCCACCCGGAAGGCAGCCCTTGATGACCACAGCATCCGACACCCCTGTCCTCGACACCCTCGCGGCCATGACGCTCGACTCGCTCGAGCACTGCCACCTGGACGCCAAGACGATGATGTTCACCCGCATCGCGGCGCTCGCCGCGATGGACGCCCCGGCGATCTCCTACCTCGCCAACCTGGGCCCGGCCGCCGACGTCGGCATGACCCCCGAGGAATTGCAGGACGTGCTGGTCGCCGTCGCCCCCATCGTGGGGACCGCGCGCGTCATGGCCGCGGCAGGCCACATCTCCCAGGCGCTGGGCATCGTCATCGCGGTGGCCGAAGCCGGCATGCCCGACATGGGCGCCTGACCCTCGACCGGAGCAACCCGCGGCAACAAAAAGGCCCCCGACGCCCCTTCGCCCGAGCGTCGGGGGCCTTCGCCTGCCCGGCTCACCCGTTCGCCGGAGGCGGGTCGCGCCTTCGGGAAGCGGATCTGACGCGGCAGCCACCACCGGGGAAGCTCCGGACCCCGCTCTGACGTCAGGCCTCCTGCATTCATCGGTCCTCGACGCAGGAGCCCCCGAGCCGGATGGAAGGTTCATCTCCGCCGAGCGGACTGCCGAGGAGGCGGGCAGGCCTTCCGATCTCAACGTTCGAGTCAGTGGGCGGCTTCCCGTTCGGATTCATCCCCGATCTCCGAGGCCCGCGGTGGGCGGAGGTGCTCGACGTGGCCGAGGGCCTGGTCGAGGAGGTCGGCGACGTGGTCGTCGTAGAGCGCGTAGACGATCGAGCGGCCCCGCCGCTCGGCGTTGACCAGGCCGAGGTTGCGCAGCAGGCGCAGTTGGTGGGAGCAGGCCGAGCGCTCCATGCCGACGGCGTCCGCGAGTTCGGTGACGGCACTGGGCCCTTCCTGCAGCTGGGCCAGGATCAGCAGCCGCGACGGGGTGGCGAGCGCCTGCAGCGTCATGGCGACCGTGGCCGCGCCTACGGCGTCGAGGCGTTCGCGTGCGGTGACGGTGTGGTTGATCCCGTGGCCCATACGTCCCATCATACCGAGCACACGTGAAGATGCATTCACTTGTTCCCGTATAGTGGAGTGAGTCGAAGCCTGTTCCTCCGCCTGAAAGAGCGACCGCTCATGTCGACCACCCTTCTCGACCGCCCCGCCGCGCCGGCGGCGCCGTCCGTCGCACCGCGACGCAGGACGCGCGTCCTGGCGCTGGCCGAGGCGCGCTGGGCGCTCGCCGCACTGGTGCTCTTCGCGATCGCGCTGCCGCTCCAGCTCGCCGGCGTCACCGCGTGGGTCTGGGGTCCGCTGTACGCGCTCTGCTACGCGGCGGGCGGCTGGGAGCCGGGTTGGGCCGGGCTGACCGCCCTGCGGGAAAGGACGCTCGACGTCGACCTGCTGATGGTCGTCGCGGCGCTGGGTGCGGCAGCGATCGGGCAGGTGCTGGACGGCGCGCTGCTGATCGTCATCTTCGCCACCTCCGGTGCGCTGGAGGCGCTGGCCACCGCCCGCACCGCCGACTCCGTGCGCGGCCTGCTCGACCTCGCCCCCTCCACGGCGACACGGCTGCTGGACGACGGGTCCGAGGAGACGGTCGCGACCGAGGCGCTCGCGGTCGGCGACGTGATTCTCGTCCGCCCCGGTGAACGTGTCGGCGCGGACGGCCGCGTCCTCGACGGCGCGAGCGAGGTCGACCAGGCGACCATCACCGGGGAGCCGCTGCCGGTCGCCAAGGAGCAAGGCGACGAGGTCTTCGCCGGAACACTCAACGGGACCGGCGCGCTGCGCGTGGAGGTCGAGCGTGACGCCTCTGATTCCGTCATCGCCCGGATCGTCGCCATGGTCGAGGAGGCGTCGCAGACCAAGGCCCCCACTCAGCTGTTCATCGAGAAGGTCGAGCAGCGCTACTCGCTCGGCATGGTCACCGCGACCCTGCTGGTCTTCGCGATCCCGCCGGCCTTCGGCGCGGCGCTGTCCGGCTCGCTGCTGCGCGCCATGACGTTCATGATCGTCGCCTCGCCGTGCGCCGTCGTGCTCGCGACGATGCCGCCGCTGCTGGCCTCGATCGCCAACGCCGGACGACACGGAGTGCTGGTCAAGTCGGCTGTCGTGATGGAGCAGCTCGGCCAGGTTCAGGCCGTCGCCCTGGACAAGACCGGAACCCTGACCGAGGGCACGCCACGCGTCACCGAGCTGCGCCCGCTCCCCGGCGTCGGCCTGACCGAGGACCAGCTGCTGGCGCTCGCCGCGACCGCGGAGCACCCCAGCGAGCACCCGCTCGCCCGCGCCGTCGTCGACGCCGCCCGCACCCGCCGGCTGCCCCTGGGCGCGGCCGAGGACTTCACCTCCACCCCCGGCGTCGGCGTCACCGCCACCGTCGAGGGCCGAAAGGTCGCGGTCGGCGCCCCCGCCAGGCTGCTGGAGGGACACGGCGAGGCAGACGCGGACGCCGCGCTCGTCACGGCAGAACTGGAGGAAGGCGGACGCACCGCCGTCCTGGTCCTGCGCGACGGCACTCCGGTGGGCGTGCTCGGCATCGCCGACCGGCTCCGTGTCGACGCCGCCGCGACCGTCGCCCGCCTCGGCGAACTCACCGGCAGGGCCCCGATCCTGGTCACCGGTGACAATCCCCGAGCCGCCGCGCGGCTGGCCGCCGAGGTGGGCATCACGGACGTACGCGCCGGGCTGCTGCCGCAGGACAAGGTCACCGCGGTCACCGAGCAGGAGCAGGCCGGCCGCCGCACGATGGTGATCGGCGACGGAGTCAACGACGCCCCGGCGCTGGCCGCCGCCCACACCGGCGTGGCCATGGGCCGCGCGGGGTCCGACCTCGCTCTGGAGACCGCCGACGCGGTCGTCGTCCGCGACGAGCTGGCCACCGTCCCCACGGTGGTCGCGCTGTCCCGGCGGGCCCGCGGGCTCGTCGTGCAGAACCTCGTCATCGCCTCGGTGTTCATCACCGGCCTGGTGGTCTGGGACCTCGCCGGGCATCTGCCGCTGCCGCTGGGCGTGCTGGGCCACGAGGGCTCCACCGTCATCGTCGGCCTCAACGGCCTGCGCCTGCTGCGCGACGCCGCCTGGCGCCGTGCCGCCACGAACGCGACGGCGACCCGGTGAGCCGCCGCGCCCGGGCGCAGGCTGCCGTCTCTTCTTCGGCGGGGGCGGGCCGCCCGACGGTGACCGTGTGCCGGGGCTGCTGCTGCGGCACCGCGAAGATCCCCCGCGTCGACCACACCGCCCAGCTCGCCGAACTGCGCACGGCGTTGGGCGACAGCGCGAGCATACGGGTGGTCGACTGCCTGGACGCCTGCGAGCAGGCGAACGTCATCGTCGTCCAGCCCTCCCCGGCGGGTCGCCGGGCGGGAGGGCGCCCGGTGTGGCTGGGCCTGGTCAACGACCGCGATGTCACCGCCGACATCGCGGCCTGGGTCGAAGCGGGCGGCCCTGGGCCGGCCGACCCGCCGGGCATTCTCGACCTGTACGCCTTCCAGCCCTCGCGCCGCGTCCGGCAGGGCATCGAGGACTGAGCGCGGTCGAGCTCCCGGAGGGGCCGTTTCCCCGGGGCGAGCGTGGGGATACGGTGCCGACGTGATCGCACTCCTGCTGGTGGCTCTCGCGCTCGGCCTGTCCAACTTCGCCGCCGCGATCGGCATCGGCATCTCGGGCGTGGACAGCCGCACGCGCTGGCGGGTCGGCGTCGTCTTCGGTCTCTTCGAGGCCGGCATGCCGGTCCTCGGCCTGGTCCTCGGCCGCAGTGCGGCCGACGAGATCGGGTCCGCCGCCCGCTGGCTCGGCGCCACGCTGCTGATCGCGACCGGCGCCTATGCCCTCTGGCAGAGTCTGCGCGCCGCGCAGGAGGAGGCAGACACCCCCGACGGCGGGCAGCCCATGGGCAGGCTCCTGCTGACCGGGCTGGCGCTGAGCATCGACAACCTCGCCGTCGGCTTCTCCTTGGGCACGTACGACGTCAACCTGGTCACCGCCGCCGCCGTCATCGGCGGGGTCAGCATCACCATGTCCCTGATCGGTCTGGAACTCGGGGCACGGATCGGCGAGAAGACCGGCCGCCGCGGCGAACTGTTCGGAGCCCTCGTCCTGATCGCCGTCGGGATCGCCGTCGCCGCAGGGGCGTTGTAGCCCCGAAGCCAGGCACAGGCGCGGACGGCCCGGGTGACCGCAGGACGACGCCTCAGGCAGGCGATCTCCAGACGGCTACTGTGTGCGTGTGCGCAGAGTAGAGGACGGCAACGTCGAGGTGCCCAGGATCGCGCTGCTGCGGCGGGGCTTCGCCCTGGAGTACGCCACGCTGGGGTGGAACGTGGTCGGCATCGCCGTCCTGGCCGTCGCCGCGATCAACGCCCGGTCCGTGGCGCTGGCGGGCTTCGGGCTGGACTCCCTCATCGAGATCGGCGCTTCCACCGTCGTGATCTGGGAACTGTCGGGCAGCGGCGAAGAACGACAGAAGCGCGGCCTGCGGCTGATCGGCGTCGGCTTCGCGCTCCTCGCCGCGTACCTTCTCGTGCAGTCCACCGTGGTCCTGGCGACGGGCTTCCGGCCGCACCACTCGACGCTGGGCATCGTCTGGACGGCGATCACCGCCGCGGTGATGTTCCTGCTCGCCTTCGGCAAAGCCCGTACGGGTGCGGCGCTGGACAACCCCGTGCTCAGAACCGAAGGGCGGGTCACCCTCATCGACGGCCTGCTCGCTGCCGCCGTCCTGCTGGGCCTGGTGCTCAACGTGACGCAGGGCTGGTGGTGGGCCGACCCGGCCGCCGGATACGTCCTGGTCTACTACGCCGCCCGGGAGGTCAGGGAGATCTTCTTCGGTGAGCACTGACCTGCCGTCACAGGGAACCGGAGCGCTCCGCCCCGGAGAGGCCGGCGCGACACCGCGCCGGGAGACCGCCCACGGGTGGACGCCGCCCACTCGCCCTGGTGTGTAGCAGTGACCAGAATCGAGGTATGGGTGAGAAGTGGACCGCTGCCGACCTGCCCGACCTGACAGGAACCACGGTGGTGGTCACCGGGGCGACCAGCGGCCTCGGCCTGATCACGTCGCGTGAGCTGGCCCGTGTCGGCGCCCATGTGGTGCTCGCCGTGCGCGACACCCGGCGCGGCGCGGACGCCGCGCGCTCCTGCGGCGGCAGCGCCGAGGTGCGCGAGCTCGACCTCGCGGACCTGGCGTCGGTACGCCGCTTCGCCGGGGCCTGGGAGGGACCGCTCGACGTCCTGATCAACAACGCGGGGGTGATGGCGATCCCGCAGCGCCGCACCGTCGACGGCTTCGAGATGCAGCTCGGCACGAACCACCTCGGACCGTTCGCGCTCACCAACCTGCTGCTGCCGCAGATCACCGGCCGGGTCGTCAGCGTCGCGTCCAACGCGCACCGCCGACCCGGCGTCGACGTCAACTTCGACGACCTCAACTCCGAGCGCGAGTACCGCCCCTGGCGTGCCTACCAGCAGTCGAAGCTCGCCGACCTGCTGTTCATCCAGGAACTGCAGCGTCGCCTCACCGCCGTCGGCTCCCCCGTCACCGCGCACGCGGCCCACCCCGGCTACGCGGCCACCAACCTGCAGCGCGGGACCGGAAGCGCCGTGCAACGCATCCTCATGTCGTTCACCAACCGGTTCATGGCGCAGTCCGAGAGCATGGGCGCGCTGCCCGTCCTCTACGCCGCCACTCAGAACCTGCCCGGCGGCAGCTACACCGGCCCCGACGGCCGCGGCGAACTCAAGGGCCACCCCGCCCCGGCCGCCCTCAGCGACAACGCCCGCGACCCCGAGCGCGCCCGTCGCCTCTGGGAGGTCTCGGAGAGCCTGACCGGGGTCTCGTTCCCGTTCACGACGCCCGAGGGGCGGTAGCGTCCGGGCCCGCCGGGCCGCCGGACCTCTCAGACAGCCTCGGTCAGGGTCGTGAACTCCGCGTCCGTCAGCCGCACCGACGCGGCCGCGACGTTCTCCTCGAGGTGCGCGACCGACGACGTCCCGGGGATCGGCAGGATCACCGGCGAGCGGCGCAGCAGCCAGGCGAGGGCGAGCTGCCCGGGCGTCGCGCCCTGGTCCGCGCTCATCCTCGCCAGCGGGCCGTCCGGGGCGGCAAGCGTGCCCGTCGCGATCGGGTACCAGGGGATGAACGCGAGGTTCTGGGCCTCGCAGTAGTCGACGACCTCCTCGGAGCTGCGGTCGGCCAGGTTGTAGCGGTTCTGGACCGAGACGATCTCGGCGCTCTCACGGGCCCGCCGCAGCTCGGCGACGGAGACCTCGGAGAGGCCGATGTGGC
The DNA here is from genome assembly GCF_000787815.1 of Streptacidiphilus neutrinimicus. Lineage (GTDB taxonomy): Bacteria > Actinomycetota > Actinomycetes > Streptomycetales > Streptomycetaceae > Streptacidiphilus > Streptacidiphilus neutrinimicus. The sequence continues at coordinate 18,372 of NZ_BBPO01000059.1, read as the reverse complement.
GGATCTTCCCCTCGCTCTGGAGCTGCGTCAGTGCGCCGAGGGACTCCTCGACCGGAACCTTCGGGTCGATGCGGTGGAGCTGGTACAGGTCGATCCGCTCGACGCCGAGGTAGCGCAGGCTCAGCTCCGCCTGCTGCGTCAGGTAGTCCGGTCGCCCGTTGGGGACCCACCGGTCGGGGCCCTGCCGGGTGAAGCCGCCCTTGGTCGCGATGACCAGGTCGTCCGGGTACGGATGCAGCGCCTGCTTGATCAGCGGCTCGCTGACGGCCGGGCCGTAGGAGTCGGCGGTGTCGATGAACGTGACCCCGAGCTCGACCGCCCGCCGCAGGACCCGGACCGCCTCGTCCGGGTCCTGCGGCTCACCCCAGACGCCGGGCCCGGTGATGCGCATGGCTCCGAATCCGAGGCGGTGCACCGGCAGGTCGCCGCCGATCGGGAAGCTGCCCGAGGCTGCTGCGGGGGAAGACGACGTGCTGACCAAGGGTGTTCCTTCTTTCCAGGCTTTCCGAGGACGTTCGTTCCACAGCCAAGATCCCACGCGGCGGCGCTCCCGGCCCTCACCTCCCCGGCCGAGCGCCGCCGGGCGTGTCCTGCCCCGGCGAGGGTCAGGCGCCGGATTCCAGGATGCGCTTGAGGGTGGCGAGTTCGGTGTCGACGAGGGCGATCTGCTCGTCGAAGAAGGCGTCGGTGAACGCCGGGGGCTGGAAGAAGGTCATCATGAACTCGGCCCCGGCGCCGTTGGGGACGACGCGGGCGGGGACCTGCCAGGACGCCTGGTCCTCGACGTAGTCGTGGTCGAGGAGGCCGAGCTCGGCGTTGGCGCGGATGCGCAGCCGGGCGGGTCCGTGCGGGGTGGCCATCAGCCACCAGGCCGGGTCGTCGGTGGGCTCGATCGCCTTGACGTTGACCACCGCCCAGGCGGGCCAGTTGGCCGGGTCGGCGAGGAACGCGAACACGTCGGCGGCCGGGCGGGCGATGGTGACGGTCTTCGTGACCGAGCGGGCGGTGGCGGGGGCGGTGCTCATGGGGGGGTGCTCTTTCATGGGGTTGGGGGTGTGGCGCCGACCAAATCCCTTATCCAGTGCTCCAGTTGGCGGCGCTGATCGGGAGTGAGGGCGGCGAAGAAGTGGGCGTCGTTGCGGTCGGCGATCTCGGCGAGTCGGGGCGCGAGCTCGCGTCCCTGGTCGGTGAGGGTCAGCCGCAGGATGCGCTTGGAGTGGGGGTCGGGTTCACGGGAGATCAGGCCTTTGGCGATCAGCCGGTCCACCAGCCGCGAGACGGCGCCGACGTCGATGTCGACGTAGCGGGACACCTCGCGGGTCGTCGTCGCGTCGCCCCGGTAGACGGTGATCAGCACGGCCCACTGGGCCACGGTCACACCGTGCTCGGCGAGTTGCCTCTCGAAGCGGCCGTGGACCTCGTCGGACAGGCGGCGAAGCCAGTAGCCGAGGTGGTCGTGCAGGCCGCTGGTCTGCGCAGTCACCACTCCAGGGTGAACCCCGACAGGAGTGTTGTCAAGACAACGAAGGAGAGCGTGCCCGGACGCCTGACACGGGCCTCGGCGCAGACCGGACAGGCTAAAACCGTGTCCTCCTAAGCGGTGATCTCCGGTGGAGGGCGGGCCGGGGCGGGTACCTGATGGCGCGTCGGATTCGCGAGGGCGGTCCGGCGTCTGCCGGGTGTCTGCGTGAGGATGTGAGGTGTCGTGATGAGAGCCGCGAAGCTGGCGGTGCTGACCGGACTGCTGGCTACGACCTTGACCGCGGTGCCGAGCGGGGCCGCGGCCGAGGGGGCCGGGGTGGGGGCGGGCCACGCGTCGCGGTTCGTGCCGGGGCCCTGCCCGCCCACCCTGCCGCACGGGGTGAAGGCCGACTGCGGGTACTTGGTCGTACCGGAGAACCGGGCCCGGCCCGACGGGCGAAAGCTTCGGCTCGCCGTCGCGATCGTCCCCGCGCAGTCTCCCGGGCCGCACGGGGACCCGATCGTGTTCCTGCCCGGAGGACCGGGACAGGACGCCGTCAGCGACATCGCGCAGATCACCGAGACCGGACTGAACCGCGACCGCGATCTCGTGGTCATGTCGCAGCGCGGGACGCTCTCCTCGCCGACAGCCCTGACCTGCCCCGAGATCGACCGGTTCTACCAGCGGCGGATCGGGCTGCGCTACGACGCCCCCTCCACCGGGCGGCTGTACGTGCAGGCGGTCTCGGCCTGCCGCGACCGGCTGGCCGGCGAGGGCGTCGACCTCGCGGCGTACAACACCACCGAGAGTGCGACCGACCTGGCGGACCTGCGGACGGCACTCGGCATCAGGGAGTGGAACGTCTTCTCTCACTCCTACGGGACCGAGTTGGCGCTGACGTACATGCGCCGTTATCCGCAGGGGATCCGATCGGTCGTGATCGACGGGGTGGTGCCGCCGTCGGTGGCGACCCCGGGCTGGACCTGGAGCAGCGTCAAGGAGTCGTTCGACAACATGACCGGGGCCTGCGCGGCGCAGCCCGCCTGCCGCGCGCGCTACCCGCAACTCGCCGCCGAGTTCACCCGCGAGGTGGGCCGGTTGGAGGCCCACCCCGTCACCACCCGGGTGACCGTCCCGGGGGTCGGACCGGTGAAGGTGGTCCTCGACGGCGGAGCGCTGGTGAACTGGATGGTCCGCGCCAGCCACACTCCCGCCGACTTCCCGCTGGCGGTGGACGAGCTGGCCCACGGCGACCCGCAGCGCGTCGCCGAGCAGTGGGCCTCCACTCGCTACCCCGGCAGCGAGGGGGTCTTCGCCCACGGCCTCTCCCTGAGCGTGTGGTGCAGCGAGTGGGTCCCCTACGAGACTCCGCGCGAGCAGCTGACCGCCGGCCTGCGGGCCTTCCCGACCTTCCCCACCTCGGTCCTGGCCCAGGCGCCACAGCTGGCCTTCCTGCGCGAGGCCTGCCGCGCCTGGGACGTCCCCGTGGCGGACCCGTCGATCCGCGAGGTCACCCGCAGCGCCATCCCGACCCTCGCCATCTCCGGGAGCTTCGACGCGCAGACCGGCGCGGTCTGGGGGCGCTACGCCGCGCTGACGCTGCGGAACTCGATCGTGGTGACGCTCGCCGGCGTCGCGCACGGCGTGTTCGACAATCCCTGCGGCTCACGCGTGATCACCACCTTCTACGACCGTCCCGACGCTCCCGACACCCGCTGTGTCGCCTCGGTGCGGCCCGTGCCCTTCGTCATCGGCCCGAGGTGGCCCAGGTGACCGAGGTGGCAGCGTCGTCGGCCGTCGACCGGGCGGACCGCTCCGACAGCCGCGAGGCCGGCGCGCCGCGCGTCGCCCGCCCGGTGTCACGCCGCGACCTGCTGCGTGTCGCCGCGGGCGGCGCCGCCCTGTCCGTCGCGCCGACGCCCGCGCGTGCCGCCGCCGTCCGTCGATCCTTCGGCGCCGGCGACAGCGCGTTCTCCTCGTTGCTGCGGGAGCTCGACGCCAAGATCGAGGCCGCCATGGCGGCCTACGCGATCCCGGGAGCAGCGGTGGGCGTGCTGCTCGGGGACCGCGCCTACGTCAGGGGTTACGGGGTCACCAATGTCGACCACCCCACGCCCGTCGACGCGGACACCCTCTTCCGGGTCGGTTCGACCACCAAGACCTTCACCGGCACGGCGCTGATGCGACTGGTCGACCGGGGCGGGATCGACCTCGACGCCCCCGTCCGCCGGTACCTGCCCGAGTTCGCGGTGGCCGACCGCACGGCCTCCAGGAAGGTGACGGTCCGCCAACTCCTGAACCACAGTTCCGGCTGGCTCGGCGACGACTACCAGGACTTCGGTCGCGGCGACGACGCGGTCACCCGCTTCGTGGACTCGATGACCCGCTTGCCCCAACTCACGCCCACCGGGCGGACGTTCGCCTACAACAACGCCGGACTGTGCGTCGCCGGCCGGATCCTGGAGGTCGCGACCGGCCTCACCTACGAGACCGCGGTGCGCCAGCTGCTCCTGGACCCGCTCGAGCTGCGTCACAGCCGCTTCTTCAGCGACGAGATCATCGGGCTGAACATCGCCGCCCCGCACAACGTCGTCGACGGGCGGGCGGTGGTGGAGCCCTCCTTCTGGCCGCAGCCGCGCAGCCTGGCCCCGACGGGCGGACTGATCTCCAGCGTGCGCGACCAGCTCGGCTGGGCCCGCTTCCACCTCGGCGACGGCACCACCCCCAAGGGCGCCCGGCTGCTGAGCGAAGCGTCGCTGACCCGCATGCGCTCGCGGCCGGGCCCGGGCGGCACGCTCGTCGTGGAGCTCGACGGGATGGGCGTCACCTGGATGCTGCGGCCCACGGCCCAGGGCCCCCGGATCGTGCAGCACGGAGGCACGTGGCCGGGCCAGATCTCCGGCTTCCTGATGGTGCCCGACCGCGGCTTCGCGCTGACCCTGCTGACCAACTCGGTGGGCGGCTCGCGCCTGCGCGACGACCTCTTCACCGACGACTGGGCCCTGCGTCGCTTCGCCCAGGTCAGCAACCTGCCTGCCGAACCTCGGCGCCTGAGCGCCGCGGAACTGGCGCCCTACGAGGGCCGCTACCTCAACCGGCGGATCGACGAGCACGGCACATGGGAGGAGTCCCTCGTCGAGTTCCGCGCCCACCAGGGCCGCCTGCAGGGGACCCAGACCACCCAGGGCGAGACCAACGAACTCGGCGTGGCCTTCTACCGCCCGGACTTCGGACTCGATCTCGACCCCTCGGGCAGGCCGATCGGCACCCGCTGCGACTTCCTGCGCGGACCCGACGGACGCGTCCTGTGGTGGCGCAACCACGGACGACTCCACCGGCGCACCGACTGACTCGCCCCGGCGCGCCCGGGCAGGGCCGACACCGGAGCAGGATTGGAGAAGCACCCCGGTCCGCACCCGCCGTAGGTTGACGACGTGGCCGGAAACACCGGCAGCGCAACCCTCAGGAGCGGCTCCCATGGCAGACAAGTTCTCGGCGATCATCTATCCGACCAAGGATCTGGAGAAGGCGAAGGCCCTGTTCACCACGCTGCTCGGCGAGCCGCCGGCCCAGGACACGCCGTACTACGTCGGCTGGACCATCGACGGGCAGAACATCGGCCTGAACCCGCACGGCTTCGAGCAGGGCATGACGGGGCCGATCCCTTACGTGGACGTCGTCGACATCAAGGCACGCTTCGACGCGCTGGTCTCGGCCGGCGCCAGCGTGCTGCAGGAGCCCACCGACGTCGGCGGCGGCACGCAGATCGCCACGCTCAAGGACGCCGACGGCAACACCATCGGGCTGCGCGGCGCGCCCTCGGCCTGAATCCCGACGTGGAGGGCGCCCCGGTCGGGGTGCCCTCGGCCGCTCCGAGCGGCTCAGAGCGGCTCCGAGTTGCGACGCCGCCCGGGACTATCCCCAGGCCTCAGGGCCGCCACCGCGCCAGTCGACGACACCGGGACGGTCGAACTCGGCGGGGTCGACCCCGCACTGCGCCATGATCGCCTTGACGTCGTCGGGCGAATACGCGCGCCCGACCTCAAGGTCGAAGAGGTCCACGCGCCGGAACGGCTGCCCTGCGGCGTCCACGGCGGGGCGGTGCACGATGATGCGCGCGCCGCCCGCGCCCGCGGAGAAAACGCTGCCACTCATGCTCCCAGGGTGCGGCCCCGCGCCTCCCTCGGCATCCGGGGAGGCGCGGGCCCCGGGCCTGCTCGATCAGGCCCAGGGGCCGGACGGCGAGGCCCGTTCCTAGTCCGCCACCCGGATCGGATTCCCCGCCCGGAAGGCGGCGATGTCGGCGACCGCGTCCTGGTAGAACACGGTGTACTGGTCGCGCGTCACGAATCCGATGTGGCCGGTGAGAAGGGCGTTCGGCAGGCTCCGCAGCGGATGGTCGGCGGGCAGCGGCTCGGTGTCGTACACGTCCAACGCCGCCCCGTGGATGCCACCGGTGCGCAGGACTTCGAGACCTCCGGCCATCCGGCCGCCCCCGCGCGAACGGGCGCGGAGGTGGGCGTCCCCCACCTGCTCATCGGGGGTCAAGGGTCCGGATCAGGGACTCGTCGTGGAGGTACCAGCGGACGTGGCCGCCGACCTCGATCTGACAGCGCCACTCCACGGGCCTGCCCTCACCGTTCCAGGTCCAGGCCCAGACGACGGCCTCCTCCCAGGTCCCGTCGGCCATCGCGACGAGCGCGTCCCGGCGGCGGGTGGAGCAGGGGTCGGCGGCCGCCGGCGCCGCGGCGCACCGCAGCCGCACGGGCCAGCCGTCCGGCACGTCCTGGTTGAGCGACGGATGCGGAGCGGGGTGAGTATCGAACATACATTCGAGTATAGATTCGACTGATGCCGCCGGCGACGTCAGCCTCGCCGTGACTGGTCGAGAAAGGTGGCACCTGGCCGCGGCAGCTGTCACTGGCCGCGCCGGTTCGCCTCGCCGCGATCATGCTGGGATGGCCCACGACATCCTGTTCTTCCTCGCCCAGACGACGAGGCTGCGGCTAGCACGCGCCTGCCGGGGCCCGGTGCGGCCTTCGAGTCCGTGAGGTGCCGCCTTCATGGATCCAGACACGGCGATCAGAAGTGCGTGGCGACGCCGAAGGCCCGGCGCAGCTGAGCCATGTCGTGGCGGTCGCGGTCGGACGGCTCGTAGCCCTGGTGGAAGTACACCTGCTGCTCCGCCGACAGGCACGGGACCACCGCCCCGGCGACGACGCCGGTGACGAAGCAGGAGGCCGGATAGCGAAAGGGACGCTCGGGGTCCGGCGAGGCCTGGACGGCGGATCCGTCCTCGGCGAAGACCAGCGGATGCAGGTCGATCTCACGCCCCGCCTGGTCGGCCACGACGAACCGCACCGGGCGCGCGCCGAGGGTCTCGACGAAGCCGGCAGCCGCCAGGGCGGCGACGACGCCAGGCTCCTGGTCGAGTCGATGCATCAGGTCCAGGTCGCGGTGCTCCCTGGTCTGTCGGCCGACCAGGGCGTCGATCCCCCAGCCCCCGCCGACCCAGACATCCGCGCCCGCCGCCTGAAGCAGCGCGAGGACGGAGAGCACGCCGTCAGCCGTGATCACTCGACGACCGTAGGTCGGTTGCGAGGAGGGCGGCGTCCGCCTCCGGAGTTTCGTGCATGGCGTCGTGGCCGGTCGGGAGGCGTTGGACCCGCCGCGCGGGATCGGCCATGAGCCGGGTACGGAGTTCCGTGAACGGCGTCCGGTCCGCCCATCCCGGGCAGTGGACGAACTCCCGGTGGGGCACCTGGGCGAGCGCGCCCGTCAGCCGGACCGTCTGCAGGAACGAGGCGAGGGGCTGCGGGCGGCGGGGGTCGCCGTCGTCCGGCACGCAGGCGTCGGGGCGCACCTGCCGCGCGACCCGGCCGCCGGGTACGAGGACGAATGTCGCCATGCGCGTCTCTCCTGTCTCGAGCCGAACGTTCGAGGCAGTGTCACCGGACACCCCGGTGGTCGGCCACCGAATACCCGGCAGGCTCCGCCCGAGTCGCGAGCGGAACCGGTGCCTTCCGGGCACTCTGGTTCCACTGAGGCTCCCGCCATCGCTCCTTCTCGGGTGGGAGACGCGGAACCCCCGAGGAGCCGAGCGATGAACGACGACGCGGCCGCACGGACGGAGCAGGTCCGCCTGGCTGTCTACGCCCACTTCGCGGCCACCGGCGCCGCTCCGTCCCCGTCGGACCTGGCCGCGCGGACCGATCTGCCGCTCGGGCGGGTACGCCCGGCGCTGGAGGCGCTGCACGCGCACCGTGACCTGGTGCTCGACGCAGCCGACCGGGACCGGATCCTGATGGCCCATCCGTTCGCCTCGGTTCCGCTCGGGTTCTCCGTGATGGGGGCGCGCACGCTGTGGTGGGGCGGCTGCGCCTGGGACTCGTTCGCGATTCCGCAGCTGCTCCACGGGGAGCGGGACGTGCTGGTCGCCACGCGCTGCCCGGCCTGCGACGCTCCGCACGCGTGGGTGGTCGGCCGGGACGCCCCACCGCCGGGCGAGCAGGTCGCCCATTTCCTCACCCCCGTCCACCGCATCTGGGACGACGTCGTGCACGCCTGCGCCAACCAGCGGCTCTTCTGCTCCGGCGGCTGCGTGGAGGCCTGGCTCGGGGCGACCGGCCGGCAGCGCGGTTACGTCATGGACCTGGGCACGCTGTGGCGGCTCGCGCGCGGCTGGTACGCGGGCCGCACGGAGCCGGGCTACTCCCGTCGCGACCCGTCCTCCGCCGCGGCGTACTTCGCCGAGGTGGGTCTGCACGGACCGTTCTGGGGGCTGGCCGACTGAGCGTCAGGAGCGGCTCCGCTCATGCGCCCGTACCGCGTCCGGCACTGGCGCCTGGTTGCCGCCGCGGTCTGACACCACGTCGGCGCGCCGGATGACGCGGGCGCCCCGACCGTGGTTGCCGCGTGGTCGACGCACCCGCGTTCCGGAGGGAGACGGCCCGACGCTCGCCGCGCGGTACGACCGGCAGGGGGCCCGGCCGCCGAGCGACCGCTACCCGGTGGAGGAGGTCGCCGCGGTCCACGACCGCGTCGACGCCGGCACCCGGGGCCGGGTCCTGGTCACCGTCCCGCAGTAGACGCCCTTGTCAGATCGCCGCTCCCCCGTCACGCCGGAGCACTGGGCGCGAAGGGGAGCAACTCCTCGCGGCCCTTGCTGACGACGCCGTAGCTGGCCTCGGGAACCTCGACCCAGGCGCCGGGCAGGTCCCCGATCGGCTCGGACACCACCAGGCGCGCGTCGTCGGCCACCTTCTCCAGGACGGGCATGTCCGGATACATCTCCCGGAGCTGCGGGACGCTGCGGTTGAAGTACAGCGACCGGGACTTTCCGGCGCTCGAATACCGGAACGCCCACAGCGAATCGCCGTCGCTGGTCGCGATCGTCCCCTGGAAGGGGAACTCGTGGCCGGCCTCGCGGCCGCGCTCCTCGACGAATCCGATCGCGCGCGCGACAGCGCCCGGCGGGTCGTCCTCGAGACCGAAGGTGAGCGCCAGATGGAACAGGAGCTCGGAGTCGGTCGTCCCGCCGATGTCCAGGTAGAGCGTGGGGTCGACCGCGAACGCGAGACTGCGTTTGATGTCACGGAACCCGTCGATGAAGCCGTTGTGCATCCACAGCCACCGCTGGTACCGGAACGGGTGGCAGTTGGTCTGCTGGACCGACGATCCGATGGCGGCGCGGATGTGCGCGAAGAACAGCGGCGAGGTGACGTGCGCCGACAACTCGCGCAGGTTCGTGTCGTTCCACGCGGGCTCGGTGCTGCGGAACACCCCCGGCAAATCGTTGGCCTCGGAGTACCAGCCGACTCCGAAGCCGTCGCCGTTGGTGGTCTCGGCCCCGAGCTTGGAATGCAGACTCTGGTCGATGAGCGAGTGGACCGGCGTGTAGAGCACCTCCGTCAGCCGGACGGGAGAACCCCAGTAGGCAAGCCATCGGCACATGGTCGACCTCCCTTGGTCGGTACCGAATTCACTACACAGATTATTGATCATCTTCGGGGAGGGTGCAGAGCGAGGGCTTCAGGCCATGCTCTCCGGGCTGCCCGCGTAGCTGACCAGCGCCCACACGATGAAGACGTCGATCGCGATGATCACCAGGCTCCAGACCGGAAGGTAGACCAGGAACAGGAAGCTGGCGACGATGCTCAGGCTCGCCACCGAGATCCCCAGCGTCCGCCCCCAGGAGGCGTCCCTGAGCACGCCGAATCCGGCGGCCACCGACAGCACGCCGATGGTCATGTGGATCCAGCCCCAGGCCGTGAGGTTGAACTTGTAGGCGTACGTCCCGACGCTCGCGTAGATCGAGTCCCCGTGGACGGCGGCGATGCCCTGCAGGACCGCCAGGACGCCGACGACCAGCAGGAGCACCGCCGCGAACCGCATGCCCCCCTTGACGGGGGAAGGCGTCACCGCGGGGACCGATCGGGAAGGCACAGCCATGACGCGCTCGCTTTCGTGGCAGGGCCGGCTCGCACGCGGCCATCCGTTGATCGAAACGCTAGGCACCGGCGGTCGGCTCAGCTCGACGGGTAGCCCAATCGGGCGAAGCCGCCGCCGTGATCCGGATGGGCGGCCGTAAGTCGGGTGGCCGTGGCGGAGACAATGCGGCATGGCTGAGAGAGACGGCGGGGCGAACGGTTCGTCCGAGATGGCAGGGGCGGCGAGGCTCGTCCTTCTGACCCTCGCGCTCGGGCAGTTCCTGATGGCCCTGGACAGCTCCGTGATGAACGTGTCCATCGCGACCGTCGCGGAGGACGTGGGCACCTCGGTGACCGGGATTCAGGGCGCGATCACGGCCTACACCCTGGTGATGGCCGTGCTCATGATTCCCGGCGGCAAGGTCGGCGCCATCATCGGCCGCAAGCGGGCCTTCATGATCGGGTGCCTGGTGTACGGCTGCGGCTCCTTCACCACGGCCATCGCGCCGAACCTGCCGGTCCTCCTGCTGGGCTGGTCGTTCCTGGAGGGCGTCGGCGCGGCCCTGATCCTGCCGGCGATCGTCGCGCTGGTCGCCGGGAACTTCGGGGAGCGGCAGCGTCCGGCCGCCTACGGGCTGGTCGCGGCCGCCGGGGCGGTCGCGATCGGGCTCGGGCCGCTCATCGGGGGCGTCGCGACCACGTACTTCTCGTGGCGCTGGGTGTTCGCCGGGGAGGTCGTGATGGTCCTCGGCATCCTGGCGCTCGCGCGTCGCGTCGCCGACGCGCCGCCGGACCGGCATCCGAAGATCGACGTCGTGGGCGCGGTGCTGTCGGCTCTCGGGCTCGGCGGCTTCGTCTACGGTGTGCTGCGCTCGGACGAGTGGGGCTGGTTCAACCCGAAGCCGGGCAAGCCGTCCTGGTTCGGGTTCTCGCCGGTCGTCTGGCTGTTGCTGGCGGGCCTGTTCGTGATCTGGCTGTTCTTCCGCTGGGAGCACCGCCTGTCGAAGCAGGGCAAGGAACCCCTGGTGGACCCCGCCCTGCTGCACAACCGTCAGCTCTCGGGCGGCCTGACGATGTTCTTCTTCCAGTACCTCATCCAGATGGGCGTGTTCTTCGTCGTCCCGCTGTTCCTGTCCGTCGCGCTCGGCCTCTCCGCGCTCGAGACCGGGGTCCGCATCCTGCCGCTGTCGCTGACCCTGCTCGCGGCGGCGGTCGGCATCCCCCGGCTGCTCCCGGACGTGTCCCCGCGGGCCGTCGTCCGGATCGGTCTGCTGGCGATGATCGCCGGCGCCGTGGCCCTGATGGCGACGCTGGACACCAGCTCGGGAGCGGAGGTCACCACGGTGCCGCTGCTGCTCGTCGGTCTCGGCATGGGGGCGCTCGCCTCCCAGCTGGGGTCAGTGACCGTCTCCGCGGTACCGGACGAGATGAGCGCCGACGTCGGAGGCGTGCAGAACACCGTCACCAACCTCGGCGCCTCGATCGGCACCGCGCTCGCCGGATCCGTCATGATCGCGGTGCTCACCTCGTCCTTCCTGAGCAACGTGGAGCAGAGCCCGGCGATCCCAGCCGACGTCAAGAACCAGGCCTCCGTACAGCTCTCGGCCGGCGTCCCGTTCGTGTCGGACGCCCAGCTCCAGGCCGCGCTCGACAAGTACGGCGTGAACTCCGAGGCCGCCCAGGCGGCCCTCGACGCCAACGCCGAGGCCCGGATCGACGGTCTCAAGGTGGCCCTGGCGATCCTGGCCCTGACCGGGCTCGTCGGGCTCTTCTTCGTGCAGCGCATCCCGACGACCCAACCCGGGTCGGCGCACCGCTCCGCGGACTGACGCCCGCCCGTGCGCGACAGCTCGAGCTCAGCGAGAAGCTCACCGCCGCACTCGAGCCCGCCGCCTGAGCGTGCGGACAGCAGCGCGTCGCGGCTCACACGTCGATCTGCGAGCCCATGATGACCGTGCTGTCGCGCGGCAGCCCGAAGTACTCGGCGGCGTCCGCCGTGATGTAGGAGGTGGCGATGAACAGCCGCTTGCGCCAGGCGGGCATGGTCGGCGCATTCCCCCGCCGCAGCTCGATCTTCGACAGGAAGTAGGAGACCTCCTCCAGCTGAATCCGCCCCTCCGTCTCGCCCGCGTCGAGCAGGGCCAGCGCACCGGGGACGTCCGGGGTCTCCATGTAGCCGAACCGTGCGGTGACGTGGACGATACCGTCGTCGCCGTAACCCAGGTGGTCGACCACGATCCGCTCGTCCGCCGGGACGCGCGGCACGGTCTCGGTCTCGATGGAGAGGATGACGATCTGGTCGTGCCGGACGTGGTTGTGCTCGACGTTGGCCCGCAGGGCCAGCGGAGCGGTGGCCGCGCCCCGGTTGAGGAAGACGGCCGAACCGGGGATCCGGACCGTGGCCTCCTCGCCGCTGCGGAGCTGGTCGACGAACTCGCGCAGCGGACCCTCGCGCCGGGCCCGCTCGGCGCTGACGATCTGACGGCCGCGCTGCCACGTCGTCATCACCGTGAACGCGGTGATGCCGATCAGCAGCGGCAGCCACGCGCCGTGGACGAACTTGGTCATGTTGGCCGCCACGAACAGCAGGTCCACCGTCATCAGCAGGCCGGCGCCGATGACCACCAGCCACCGGGGCGTCCCCCACCTGGTCCGGGCGACGTAGAAGAAGAGCAGCGTGGTGATGGTGATGGTGCCGGTGACGGCCATGCCGAAGGCGAAGGCGAGCGCGGTGGAGCTGCGGAAGGCGAAGACCAGGGTGAGCACCGAGACCATGAGCAGCCAGTTGATCCAGGGCACGTAGATCTGGCCGATGGTGGATTCGGAGGTGTGGGCGATGCGCAGGCGCGGCAGGTAGCCGAGCTGGGCGGCCTGGGAGGCGACGGAGTACGCGCCCGTGATCACCGCCTGGGAGGCGATGACCGTGGCGGCGGTGGCGAGAAAGATCATCGCTACCCGTCCCCAGCCGGGCGTGAGCAGGAAGAAGGGGCTGCTGATCTTGCTGGGGTCCCCCAGGATCAGGGCTCCCTGGCCGAGGTAGCTCAGGACGCAGGCGGGGAAGACGAGGAACGTCCAGGCCCGGGTGATCGAGCGGCGGCCGAAGTGGCCCATGTCGGCGTAGAGCGCCTCGGCGCCGGTGACCGCGAGGACCACGGCGGCCAGGGCGAAGAAGGCGGTGCCGAAGTGGCCGACCAGGAAGGTCAGCGCGTAGGAGGGCGAGAGCGCGCGGAGGATCGCGGGGTGGTCGACGATGCCGGAGATCCCGCAGGCGCCGATCGCCGCGAACCAGGCGACCATGACCGGCCCGAACGCCCGGCCGACGGCGGCGGTGCCCCGGCGCTGCACCAGGAACAGCACGACGATGATGGCGGCCGTGACCGGCACGACGGCGCTGCCGAGCGACGGTTGGACGACCTTCATCCCCTCGACCGCCGACAGCACCGAGATCGCCGGGGTGATCATGCTGTCGCCGAGGAACAGCGCCGCGCCGAAGATGCCCAGCCCCGCCAGCACGGCCACCGTCCGCCGGCTGCGCTGTGTGCTCGCCCGCCGCACGAGGGTGATCAGCGCCATGATGCCGCCCTCGCCGTCGTTGTCGGCGTGCATCGCCAGCAGCACGTACGTGACCCACACGACGATCACCACCGACCAGAACACCAGCGACACCACGCCGTAGACGTTCTGCGTACTCACCGGGACCGGGTGCGGGTCGTTCGGGTCGAAGACCGTCTGGAGGGTGTAGATCGGGCTGGTGCCCAGGTCGCCGAAGACGACGCCGAGCGCCCCGATCACCAGCCCGAGCCGCACGACGTCAAGCCCGGCCCCGTGGCCGTGGTCCTGGTCGGGCCCGGGCCCCGGGGCACCAGGGCCGGACGTGGATCCCTGCGGGTCAGCGGCCATGGCGGCCTCCTCAGCGGGCCGCGTCGCGGCTGGTCAGGTGCGCTCTTCGGACGATACCCGCCCGAAGGTGCGCTCGCCCGGGAGATGACCGGGGACACAGCCTGCCTCGCCGTGGTCAACATGCAACGGGGTGGGAGCCTTGCGGCAAGGCCCCCGCCGTGCCGCAGACTCGTCGCTCGCCCGGGCGGGCGCGCCCCGCGTGGTCGTCCCCCAGGCGCCCGACCAGCCGTACGGGGCCGGCCGGGCGGCCGATCTGGGCATCGGCGCGGCGGTCGACACCGCCGCTCCCGCCGTCGAGTCCCTCGCGGCCGCGCTCGGCGCGTCGCCGACTCCGGAGACCGGGCGCGGGCGAGGTCCGTGGCCGACGCCGTTCGCACGGACGGCGCGGCGGCGGCCGCCGAGCTGCTGCTCGCCATGGCTGCTGCTGCAGGGACGTCGGCCTCGGCCTGAGCCGCTGAGCGGTCGGGTGGCCCGGGCCGCCGGGCGGCCGGGTTGCCGCACACCGCGCTTCCCGCCCTTTCTCGGTGTCGCCGCGAGCAGTCCCACACCCTCGCCACGACGCGGATCCGCGCGATACGGCGTCAGGCGGCGCCTGCCTGCTTCGTGCCGCCACGGACCCAGCGGTGCTCGACCTTGGCGAACCGCCAGTAGCCGATGGCGCAAACCCACACGACGACGAACAGGCCGACGATGACGAAGCCGACGTTGTTGAGGTCGATGTTGGAGATCCAGTTCGTCACCGGGTCGGTGAGGTTCAGCTGGTCGTGCAGGATGCCGACCAGCTCGATCGTGCCGATCAGGAAGGCGACGGCGATGGAGAGCCCGGTGATGGTGAGGTTGTAGTAGACCTTCCGGACCGGGTTCGAGAACGCCCAGTGGTAGGCGAAGTTCATGAACGTGCCGTCGAGCGTGTCGAACAGGCTCATACCGGCAGCGAACAGCAGCGGCAGGCAGACGATGGCGTACCAGGGCAGACCGGCCGCCGCGCCTGAGCCGGCCATCACCATCAGCGTCACCTCGGTCGCGGTGTCGAACCCGATCCCGAACAGCACGCCGACGGGGTACATCTGGCCCGGCCGGGTGATGGACTTCGTCAGCCGGCCCAGGATGCGGTTCATGAAGCCGCGGTTGTCCAGGTGCTTCTCCAGCTCGTGCTCGTCGAACTGGCCGGCGCGCATCGCCTTGAAGACCTTCCAGATGCCCATCAGCGCCACCAGGTTGAGCGCGGCGATCAGGTACAGGAAGCTGCCGGAAGCCAACGTGCTCACGGTTCCCAGATTCTGACGTGCGCTCGAGTTGTCGTTCGTCAGGTTCGTCGCCATCCGCATGCCGGCCGCGATGCCGCCGGCCAGCAGGATCACGATGGTGGAGTGGCCCAGGGCGAACCAGAACCCCACCGAGATGGGCCGCTTGCCGTCGGCCATCAGCTTGCGCGTGGTGTTGTCGATCGCCGCGATGTGGTCGGCGTCGAATGCGTGCCGCATGCCCAGGGTGTACGCGGTGACCCCGAGGCCCAGGCCGAAGACCTGGGTGCCGACCTTGTAGTGGTGCGGCGCGACCAGCGCCGCGAGGATCCCGAAGGCGACCACGTGCAGGGCCACGATGACCCCCAACAGACCGGCGCTGCGCCACCAGTCCCTTCTCTCCCAGCGGATGACCGGGGTCGCGGGAATGGCGCCCGGCCGGGCGGCGGTCGCCGCCGTGCTTGTCGCAGCAGGGTTTTCGGGCAGGATCATGGAAGGCAGCCTCTCCAGCACCTCGTGGATGGTCTCGTGCGTGCCGTGGCCGGTCTCCTGGCTGACGGGTGCTGCCGCCCCAGCCTCTGGCCTTCCCAGGCGCTGACGCGCCCAGTGGCCTCCCGCGATCTCGTCGATCGCGGGAACGAGCAGGGACTTCCCGATCACAGTGGCGAGGGCCGCTCCGGACTTGAACCGGTCTTCCCGAACACCACGGCCCGACCACCCTAGGGCCCCGCGACAGAGCTCCACAAGGCTGCGCAGGTGCGCAGGTGTTGCAGATCACCTCAAGACAGAGGCGGGATGATCCGTCTGCAGATCCCAGCCCCCCAACGCGTCCGCCGCGGCAGACGCGCCCGACGTCAGCTCGCAGCGGTGACCTCGGCGCAACGGGCCGCCACGTCCGCCCAGTTGACGACGGACCACAGCGTGCTCCCAGGCGTCGAAGACCAGCAGCGGCGTGGTGCTCTGGCCGACCCCGCTAGGCGTTCAGCGCCGCCCAGGTGTAGCTGTCCATGATGTCGCGGGGGCCGATCGTGGAGAGCTCCGAGCCGTCACGCCCCACAGCCACGATGAGTGGTCGCACTCCCCCCGCGGGCCGTGGACGGCGACTTCCAGACCACGAGGAACCTGCCGCCTCCGCCGAAGTGCTGCCACGTCTCGCCGCAGCGCTCGAACAACGCGGTGTGCGTCTCCGCCTTCGCCGACCCGGGACGCCAGACGAGCCACATCGCACCGACCCCCGCGTCCCGGTCGACGTCGCCCGACACCAGGGTCAGCCAGCGGCGCGGCAGCCAACGGGGCTGTGCCGCACAGCCGCTGACCAGGTGTCGGACCAGCCTCGGCCCGATGATCCCCAGCCAGCGGTCCATCCGGCTTATCCGGCGCACCTCCGCGCGCGTGAGCATGGACCACCTCGAATTCGTTCGGTCGCGGGAGGACGGAATCGGTGAGGGTCAGTCGCCCTTGGGTCAGTCGCCCTGGCCCGCGCTGCCGATCGGGCCGACCTTCACCGGGGTGCCGGAGCCGTCCGTGACCGGCAGCGAGCCGGCTCCCGGCCAGCGCAGGGTGACCGAGTGAGGCTCGTCCGGCGGGGTCACCACCAGTCCGGTGATGCGGACGCCGGAGCCGCCGGAGGTGTTCGTCGGGTAGCTGATCCCGAAGTACGTCGACGCCCCGCTCTTGAGGACGGCCCGGACGACCGGCTCGCCGGAGCGCTGCGCGGACAGCGCTCCCGCGCTGGTCTGCAGGTCGACTCCCGCGTACCCGCCTATCGTGCAGGCCCTGCCGCTGCGGTTCTTCAGCTCCACCACGACGGTGCCGCCGGTGTCGCCGGTGATGGTGCGGTCCACGGCCGTGATGCCCAGCGCCTCGGTGCGGCACTCGGCTGCCTTGGTCGTTCCGGCGGCAGTGGTCCCGGCAGCCGTGGTCTGACCGCCCGTGCCCTGACCGCCCGTCGCCGTCCCACCGTTCTGACCCGAGGCGCCCGTGGTCGAACCCCCGGCCGGGGACGAGGCGGTGGACCCGGACGCCACGGACGACGGCTGGCTCTGCCCGGTGTTCGCGGCTCCGCCGCTTTGGCAGGCCGTGAGCGAGACCCCCGCGAGGACGGCCAGGGCTGCGAGGGTGAGCTTGTGAACGCGCATGGTGTTTCTTCCTCGTGTCAGATGGCGGAGCCGGCGCCCGGGGCTCGCTCCGTTTCGGTCCGAGCGGGCGCTTGTGGTGGTCATGACCGCCGGGCACGGGTGATCCGTTCCGCCCAACTGGCGCTCGATACAGCGCCGTTACACAGACCACCCGGCACAGTGCGCACACGGACCGGTCACACCGCCCCGATTGCGCCTGCCGCCGGGCGGGAAGGCGGTTTCCCACAGACGCACGCATTCGTTCGCGAGCGTCGCTTCTGGGACAGACCCGTGACCCCGGGGATCTTGACCGCGAGGGCCGGCAGCGCGAGGGCCGGCAGCGCGGAGGCGCAGGCAGGCCACGCACCCTCCGGCCGAGAATGCTTGATAACATCAATCATCACGTCGGGCCGGGCCCCGCCCGGACGCCCACGGCCGGTACCCGAGAAGGAACGTCATGAGCACTGTTGATCACCGGTCGGCCGTCGCCGCCGAGACCGCGCGGTTCGTCCAGGTCGTGGAGCGCGCCGACCTGTCCACCCCCGTCCCGTCCTGCCCCGGGTGGACGCTGACCGACCTGATCCGGCACGCCGGAAGCGTCCAGCGCTGGTTCGCCGTGCTGCTGCGCGGGCGCATCCAGCAGCCGCCGACCAGCCGCGACGTCGAGCTCAAGCTGCCCGAGGACGAGGCCGGTTACCCGCAGTGGCTGGCCGACAGTCTGGCCGAGGCCACCGACGCCATCGAGGCGGGCGACCTCGACGATCCGATGTGGGCCTGGGGCGTCGACCAGCACGCCCGCTTCTGGGTGCGGCGGATGCTCTTCGAGACGCTCGTGCACCGGACCGACGCCGAACTTGCCCTGGGCCTGCGCCCCGAGATCGACCCCGCGCTCGCACTGGACGGCGTGGACGAGTTCCTGGTCAACCTGCCGAACGCCTTCATGTTCGCCCCGCGGACGGCCGAGCTGCGCGCCGAGCACCGCACCATCGAGTTCAGCTGCCCCGAGGGCCGCCGGGTGGTCCGGCTCCGTCCCGACGCCTTCGGCGTCGAGCCGGACACCGACGGCCCCGCCGACGCCTCCGTCCACGCCGCCACCGCGGGCGACCTGCTGCTGCTCCTCTACGGCCGCCACGACCGCACCGCCGACGCCTTCGCGCTCTCCGGCGACCAGGGCCTGCTCGACCACTGGTTCTCCCACTCGCAGTTCTGACTCGCAGTTC
>NZ_BBPO01000060.1:39259-43939 GCF_000787815.1 Streptacidiphilus neutrinimicus | reverse complement strand
GGGGGGAGGGGGGGGGGGGGGGGGGGAGGGGTGGGCGGCGGCGGGGGGTCGTTGGCTGAGGTGTTGGCCGCCGCGCGGGCCGGTGGGGCGGTGGTGCCGGTGGATCTCGGGCCGGCGTGCGCGGCCGCGCTGGGGAGTGGGCGGGACGAGGAGGCGCTGGCCGTCACCGCCGAGGTGGTCGCCGAGGCGCGCGCCTCCGGTGTGCTGGCGGCCCTGCCGCCGCTGCTGGTGACGCTGGCCGAGGCCGAGCTGTTCCACGGGCGGGCCGCGCAGTCCCAGGCGCACGCCGAGGAGGCGCTCGCGCTGGCCCGGGACGTGCAGCAGGCGCAGTGGTCCGCGCCGGTGCACAGCCTGCTCGCGTACCTCGCCGCCCAGCGGGGCGACGAGGACGCCTGCCAGGCGGCCCTGCGTACCGCTGAGACGGAGGCGAGGGGCGGCGCTCCCGCGCTCTCCGGCGCGCCGTGGCGGCCGTGGGCAGCCGGCCTGCTCGACCTCGGCCACGGCCGGGCCGAGGAGGCCTTCACCGCGCTCGACGCCCTGCTGGGGATGCCCGACCTCGGGCAGGTCTCCGCGCTGCGGGCGGTGCCGGACGCCCTGGAGGCGGCCGTGCGGATCCGCCGTGGCGAGGATCTGGCGGAGCCGCTCGCCCGGTTCGAGCGCTGGGCCCGGCGCTCGGAGCGGGACTGGGCCCGCGCGCTGGTGCTGCGCTGCCACGCGTTGCTCGCTCCGGAGGAGCTGGCCGAGCAGTTCTACCGCGAGGCCCTCGCTTTGCACGCCCGCGCCGGGCGCCCGTGGGAGGAGGCCCGTACGGCGCTCCTCTACGGCGAGTGGCTGCGCCGGGCCCGCCGCAAGTCCGAGGCCCGGGCCCCACTGCGCTCGGCCGCGCGCACCTTCGACCTGCTCGACGCCGCGCCGTGGGCGGCCCGCGCCCGTGCCGAGCTCGACGCCTCCGGCGCGGCCCCGTCGGAGCCGCGCACGGCGGGCCCCCTGGCGGGTCTCACCCCGCAGGAGAACCAGATCGTGCGCCTGGCCGCGCAGGGCCTCTCCAACCGCGACATCGCCGCCCAGCTGTTCCTGAGCGCGCGAACGGTGGGCTACCACCTCTACAAGGCGTACCCGAAGCTGGGCGTCGCCTCCCGGGGGGAGCTGGCGGCGCTGGTCTGAGACCAGCCCACGGCCGGTCTCCCACCTTCTCGGAGAGCGGGGCGGGGGCCTGGCGGCCCAGACTGGAGGGGACCGCCGAGCCCCCGCCACCTGGGAGGACGCCATGGCGACCGGTGCCGCCCCCGATCCCGGACCCGTCATTCAGACCGCCTGCGGCTTCATGGCCGCCAAGCACCTCTTCGCCGCCGGCGAGCTCGGGCTCTTCGAGTGCCTCGCCGACGGCCCCGCCGACCTCGCCACGATCGCGGCCCGGACCGGCCTGACCGAGCGCACGGCCCGCATCAGCGCCGACGCGATGGTCGCACTCGGACTGCTCACCCACGACGCGGACGGCTACCGGAACACCCCCGTCACGCAGTTCTACCTGGCCGGGACCGGCCCGGCCGATCTGCGGCCCTTCCTGCGCTTCTGGGACCGGATCAGCTACCCCGCCTGGGAGGGACTCGCCGACGCGCTGAGCAAGGGTCCCAAGGCGCGGATCACCGAGCTCGACGAGGAGTCGGCGCGCATCGCCTCCCTCGGCATCGAGGCCGTCACCACGGGCGCGGCGCTCGCCCTCGCCCACGGCGAGGAGCTGGCGGGGCGTGAGCGACTGCTCGACATCGGCGGCGGGACGGGCTTCTGGTCGATGACCCTGACCGGTGCGCAGCCGGAGCTGACGGCCACCGTCGTCGAGCTGCCGACGGTCGCCGCCATCGCCCGCGAACGGGTCGCGGCCGCGGGGCTCGGTGACCGGGTCGCGGTGGTGGCGGCGGACGTGCTCTCCGCGCCCCTGCCGCCCGGCCACGACGCCTGCCTGCTGGCCAACCTGATCCACTACTTCTCGCCCGAGGAGAACCGCGCGCTGCTCACCCGGATCCGCGACGTGGTCGCCCCGGGCGCGCTGCTGCTGATCGCCGACTTCTGGACCGACCCCACCCATACGGAGCCGCTGATGGCAGCCCTGATGGCCGGGGAGTTCGCGGTCCAGCTGCCCCACGGCGACGTGTACAGCGTGGACGAGGCCCGTGACTGGCTGGCCGCGACGGGCTGGCGCTTCACCGGGCACCGCGTCCTGGCGGGGCCGTTCAGCGTGGTCACCGCCGAGGCGGTGTAGGAGGCGGCACGGCCTTCGCCGGGTGATGATCGGAGGGTGGACGAGCAGAGCGCGGACCAGCCCGCACAGCCGACCCTGGACGGAAGCATCGTCTCCGTGGACGCCGCCCACCAGGCGATCGTCTTCTACCGGCGGCTTCCGCACCCCGTCGCGCATGTGTGGCCGTACCTGTCCCGGCCCGCGCTGATACGCCGCTGGCTGGCCGCCGCTGACCGGCTCGACCCGGCCGAGGGCGGGTCAGTGGTGCTGCGCTGGCTGAACACCGACCCCGAAGGACGCACGGTCGTCGCCACGGGCACGGTCACCGCCTACGACCCCCCGACCGTGTTGCAGTTGGACCTCGACCCGCACGGCCGCGTGCGCTTCGAGCTCGCCGACGACGGCGCCGGCTCCTCCCTCGCCTTCAGCGCCGCGCTGCCCGCGCCGATCGAGCGCCCGGCGTTGCTGCTGGCCGGCTGGCACCTCCATCTGGACTATCTGGCGCAGGCGTTGGACGGCACCGAGGTCGACTGGCCCGCCTGGGACCCGGCCCGCGACTGGCAGCCCCTCCACGACGCCTACGCCGCCCGCGGGTGACCGCTCCGCGACCCGCTCCGCGTCACAGCCCGGGAAGCGGGTCCCGCCCGGCCGGGCGCTCAGCTCGCGTCCGCGCTCAGCTCGCGTTCCAGCGGGGTGCGGAAGCGGGGTGTGACGCGAGCCCCGCCGAGGAAGGCGGTGAGGCGGTCGGCCTCCGCGCGGACGGCGGAGAGCGCGTCCGCGCCCGCGTCCTCCAGCAGCCGCCAGACGACCGAACCGTCCGCCGCCTGCGCCCAGCCGCCGATCACGCGGCCGTCCCACCACACGGTCGGGCCGATGTTGCCGGTGCGGTCGAAGAGCCGGTCCGCGTGGGCCGCGTCGGTGTACCAGGACCGTTCGCGCCAGCCCATCGGGGTCGGGTCGAGGGCGGGCAGCAGCGCGGCGCGGGGCTCGGCGGGCGCGGTCGCCTCGGCGTCGCCGGGCAGGACGTAGCCCTCGCGCCCGGCCGGCTCTCCCTGCGGCAGGACGACGCGCTCCGCGCCGACCGCCGCCAGCGCCGTGCGGACCGCGCCGAGCGGCCAGCCGGTCCACCACTTCAGGTCGTCCTCGGTCCCCGGCCCGTAGCTCGCGAGCCAGCGGCGGACCAGTTCGGCGCGCGCCTCCTCGACGGGCAGCCCCGGCCACGGCGCGCTCTCGACCCACCGGTAGCTGCTGGAGGTCCAGCTGCCGCGCGGGCGGTCCCGCCGGATCAGGTTCTCCGCCGCCATCACCCGCAGCACTCGCGAGGCGACGGTCTGCACGGCCTCGTAGGGCTTGCCGACCGCGACCGTGACCCGCTCCTGGAGGGCGGGCACGGCAGCCCCCAACTCCTGGCCGCTGGACGGGCCGAGCCGCTTGAGCGCGGCCAGCGTCTCCTGCTCGGCCGCCGCGAGCCACGCGGCGTCCCAGCCCCCGCCCTCCCCGAGGAAGACGAGCAGCTTCTCACGCTCCTTCGCGGCGATGGCCCGCGCGGCGGCGGTGTCGACGACGGGAGCGAGATCGACCGGGACGACGAAGAGGGTGCGCCGCATCGCCAGCAGCCGTACCAGGGACACGTCGTCGTACAGGGCGCGCTCGACAGCGTCCACGGCCGGTTCGGCCAGTCGTGCGGCGAGGGAGAGGTAGACCGTCGCCGCGTCGGTGGCGTGCAGGGCGACCAGGTCGTCCGCGACGGCCAGCGGCTCGGGCCGCCGCACCAGCAGACGGGCGGTGATCCGCGCCCGGCGTTCGGCGGTGTCGATGCTCGGGAGCGCCATGACCAGCACCCTAGCCGCCCGCTCCGCCGCCTGCGTGCTAACGTCGAAGACGATGCCGGGTGCAGCGCCTGGCATCCCGGACGAGCGCGTCGTACCCGGTCGGACAAGACGGCGCAGCAAGAGCGGTGGCCCCAGCGGCCCCGTCCCCTACTGCGAGAGGTACGCCGTCATGGCCTGGGTCGTGCTCCTTCTCTCCGGCACGCTGGAGACGGTCTGGGCCGTCGCCCTTCAGTCGTCCAAGGGCCTGTCCCGCCCGCTGCCCACGGTCGTCTTCTTCGTCACCGTCGTCCTCAGCATGGCGGGTCTCTCCTACGCGCTGCGCAGCGTCCCGCTCGGCACCGGATACGCCGTCTGGGTCGCGGTCGGCACCCTCGGCACCGCCCTGTACGGGATGTTCGCCCTGGGGGAGCCGGTGACCCTCGCCCGCGCGCTCTTCCTCGCGATGATCGTCGGCGGCGTCGTCGGGCTGAAGCTCGCCCACTGACCGCGGTCCATCGGCTCAGCCGGTTCAGCGCGAGGCGTGACCCGCCGTCAAGAAACCGCCACGCGGGCGCAGCAGCGGCGGGAGGAGGGCGGGGCGCGGGGGCAGCGGGGACCCCGCAACCGGCC
>NZ_BBPO01000060.1:36498-39125 GCF_000787815.1 Streptacidiphilus neutrinimicus | reverse complement strand
CCCGCCGTCAAGAAACCGCCACGCGGGCGCAGCAGCGGCGGGAAGGCGGCGAGCGCGGGGACCAGCGTGACCCCGAAACCGGCCGCGACTGCCTCCCCGCAGGCTCGCCGGAACGCACCCTCGACGTGGTGGTCGGGACGCTTCGCGGGTACCCGGGACATCGCGGAACTGCACCTCTCCGCGCTGACGGACCAGCGCCCGCCCGCCGAGCTGACGCCATGTCAGATAACCCCGATGCACATATTGATGGTGCGTCAGATCGCGGCTAGCCTCCGCTGAGAGCGCCCCAGCAGGCGTGCTCGGCTCGACAGCCCGAGGAGGAACGGCCATGCCCGAGGTATCCGTCAGCGCCACCATCCCCGCCCCGGCGGACAAGATCTGGGCGGTCATCACCGACTTCGAACGCTTCGGGGAGTGGAACACCATCCACACCGCCTTCCCCAACGGCGGCCCCGTCGAGCTCGCCGTCGGTGCCGTCTACGGCGAGAAGATGACCCTGATGGGGATGCCCGCCGAGGTCAGCTGGACCGTCAGCGAGGTCGCCGCGCCGGCGACGCTGGCCCTGGACGGCAAGGGCCCGATGGGCATCACCCTGCGCCAGCAGTACACCCTCACCGGGGACGGCGACGGCACCAAGGTCACCGTGGACAGCGAGTTCAAGGGAGCGGCGGTCAACATGCTGGCCGCACGCGTCAAGGAGGCCACGAGCAAGGCGCTGGTCGAGTCCCTGGAGAAGCTGTCCGGCCTGGTGGGCTGAAAAGCGTTCGTCGTGAGGCGGGGCCGCCGATAGCCTCGGCGGCCATGGGGTCACGAGCGCAGTACGTGGTGGTCGAGAACGGCGCCTGGCAGCGGTTCGGCTCGCACTGGGGCGCGAACCGGATCGCGGCCGACCTGCTGGCGGGACCGGCGGCAGCCACGCGCTGCTTCCGGGCCCTGGACGAGACCGAAACCTGGCTCGACGACCTGTGGTGCGAGGGCGCCGCGCTCGTCGACCACGATCGCCGCGTGCTGCTCTGGTACGCCTTCCAGGACAGCTGGGCCGACCACCGCGCGGTCCGCGCGGTGCTGGCGCGCACCTGGCCCGGGTGGGACGTCAGGTTCGCGCACGACGGCATGGGCGACCTCACCCACCACCTCGGCCTCGGCCGGGAGCTGACCCGAGAGCCCGGCTGGTTGGAGCACCACGAGCCCAGTTGGTTCACCGACGAGGACAGCGAGCCCTGGGCGGTGGTATCGCTGCGGTTCCCCGACGGGAGCGTTCGCGCCTTCGGCGGCGGCTGCCGCGAGACTGTCGAGCACGTCCTGGACGGCCCCGGCCTCATCGATCTGCTGCTGCGGGCTGCCCCTACCCCGCAGCTCACCGACATGCCCTACGGGGGCGTCCACTTCGAACCGGCTGCCCGCACCGTCTCCGTCTGGGCCGTGCAGACCGTCGCCGGCCTGAACGGCTGGCCGTTGCCCGGCTGGGAGGGCTGGACCCTCGACTTCCACGGCGACGATCACGCCCACCATGCCGCCGTGCTCCCGTCGGACTACCCCTTCCCACAGTCCCCGCTCGCCCCGGCGCTGCGAGCGCTGCGCGACCGTCTCGGCACGCCGCCGCCGGACACCGGGGTCCTGCTCGCGCGCGCGGCGGCCGCGCCGGCCCCCGAGAGCGCCACCGCCGTGGTCACCCCCGCCGCGCTGGTCCCCCACGACCCGGCCGCCCCCACCCCGGCCGAGCTCGCGGCCCTGCGCGCCGCCCTCGACGTGCTCATCGCCGAGGCCGAAGCGGCCTCCTGACGATGCGACCGCTCGCGCGGCGGATAACGTGAGCGTCATGCGGACTGCACTCATCACCGGCGCAAGCGCCGGCATCGGCGCGGCGTTCGCGCGCCGGCTCGCCAAGGACGGACACGTCCTCGTCCTCGTCGCCCGCGACGAGAGCCGGCTCGCGGCCTTCGCCGACGAACTCGCCAAGGAGCACGGGGTCCCCGTCGAGGTGCTCGCGGCCGACCTGGCCACCGACGCGGGCATCACGGCCGTCGAGGCGCGGCTCACCGACCCGGAGCGCCCGGTCGACCTGCTGGTCAACAACGCGGGGTTCGGCTTTCGCAAGGGCTTCCTCGACGTGCCGATCGAGGACGAGCTGACGATGGTCAAGGTCCACATCGAGGCCGTGCTGCGCCTCACCCGCGCCGCGGTCCCGGGCATGCGCGAGCGCGGCAAGGGCTACGTCGTCAACGTCGCGTCCGTGGCCGCGTTCGTGCCGCGCGGCTCGTACGGGGCGAGCAAGTCCTGGGTGGTCCAGTTCACCGCGGGGGTCAACCGCGACCTCGCGGGCAGCGGCGTCACGCTCCAGGCGCTGTGCCCGGGGTTCACCCACACCGAGTTCCACCAGCGCGCCGAGATGGACATGTCCAGCGTGGGGGCGTGGATGTGGCTGGACGCGGACTACGTCGTCGACCAGTCGCTGCGCGACCTCGCGCGCGGCAGGTCCGTCTGCGTCCCCTCCCGCCGCTACCAGGCCCTGGTCGCCCTCTCGCGCAAGGCCCCGCTGGCCCTTCTCACCGGCATGTCGAGCGGCTTCGGGCGCAGGCCCACGGAGAAGTAGAAGCGCGAACGGCGGGTCCCCCTCGGGGGAACCC
>NZ_BBPO01000060.1:27566-36261 GCF_000787815.1 Streptacidiphilus neutrinimicus | reverse complement strand
GCCCCAGGAGAAGTAGAGGCGGAACGGGCGGGCCCCCCTCGGGGGAACCCGCCGCAACGTTTCTGCAGGCGGCGCGGGGCCGCGCCGGATCAGACCGCGTCGTCCTCGCGGACCGCGCGGCGCGCGTCCGGGT
The DNA here is from genome assembly GCF_000787815.1 of Streptacidiphilus neutrinimicus. Lineage (GTDB taxonomy): Bacteria > Actinomycetota > Actinomycetes > Streptomycetales > Streptomycetaceae > Streptacidiphilus > Streptacidiphilus neutrinimicus. The sequence continues at coordinate 36,128 of NZ_BBPO01000060.1, read as the reverse complement.
CGAGGACGCCCCAGCTGATCAGCTGGTCGACGAGGAGCGAGGCCGGCTGGTCGTAGATGACGGCGAGGGTGCGCAGGTCGTCCTGGCGGATCGAGAGCACCTTGCCGTTGTAGTCGCCGCGCTGGCTCTGGATGGTGGCCGCGTAGCGCTGCAGCGGACCAGCCTTCTCGGAGGGCACCTGGGCCAGCCGCTCCAGGTCCAGCACCAGGCGCGGCGGCGGCTCGGCCGCACCGCCCGGGGTGCTGCCCGGCAGCAGCTCCTGCACCGGCACGCCGTAGAACTCGGCGAGCTCGGCGAGGCGCTGGACGGTCACGGCGCGGTCGCCGCGCTCGTAGGAGCCGACGACGACGGCCTTCCAGCGGCCCTGGGACTTCTCCTCGACGCCGTGCAGGGAGAGCCCCTGCTGGGTGCGGATCGCGCGCAGCTTGCCGCCAAGCTGTTTCGCGTAGTCGCTGGACAATGTGTCTCCCCGGACGTAAGTGCAAAACAAGTGCTGATGATCACTGCTCTGCCTGGCCTGTGACGGCCGGGACGGCGCGAACCCCACTACGACACAGGGCGCTTCGTCGCTTGGCCGTAACTGAGTGTGAGGTTACGCAGAGTGATATGCGTTCGTCAAGCCGAACGGGGCAGCCGTGTGACTCTCCGGTAACCAGCGGACTCGCCGCAGGTCGGCAGGGGTGCGCCGGGGCGCTGCGTGATCGCCCTGGTAGGGTTGACGGCGGCTCCCCGACGTGCGTCCGATTCCGGGCGTGCGACGGCTGCCCCATCCGTAGACATCCTTTAAGGCCCGTCCCGTGAGGCGGGGAAGGAGGTCGGCTTCGGCATGACCACTGCTGCCCAGCGACAGGTACTGGACCAGGGCGACATCGCCAGGTCCCTGACCCGGATCGCCCACGAGATCGTCGAACGCACCAAGGGTGCCGACGACGTCGTCCTGCTCGGCATCCCCACCCGCGGCGCCCATCTGGCCCGCCGCCTGCACCGCAAGCTCGCCGAGATCACCGGCAACGAGCTCCCGGTGGGCACCCTCGACATCACGATGTACCGGGACGACCTGCGGCTGAAGCCCGCGCGGGCCCTGGAGCACACCGAGATCCCCGCCGACGGCATCGACGGCAAGCTCGTCGTCCTCGTCGACGACGTCCTCTTCTCCGGCCGGACCATCCGCGCCGCCCTCGACGCGCTGGCCGATCACGGCCGCCCGCGCGCCGTCCAGCTCGCCGTCCTGGTCGACCGCGGCCACCGTGAGCTGCCCATCCGCGCCGACTACGTGGGCAAGAACCTGCCCACCTCGCTGCGCGAGTCCGTGAAGGTCAAGCTGGACGAGAAGGACGGCGTCGACGCGGTCCTGCTCGGGGGGTCCGGAGAAACGAACGCGTCGTCGGAAGGCCATAGCAATTGAAGCGCCACCTCATCTCCACTGCGGACCTGACCCGCGAGGACGCGCTGCTGATCCTGGACACCGCCGAACAGATGGCCCAGGTCTCCACCCGCTCCGTCAAGAAGCTCCCCACCCTCCGCGGCCGGACCGTGGTCAACCTCTTCTTCGAGGACTCCACCCGCACCCGCACCTCCTTCGAGGTCGCCGAGAAGCGCCTCTCCGCCGACGTCATCAACTTCTCCGCCAAGGGCTCCTCGGTCTCCAAGGGCGAGAGCCTGAAGGACACCGCGCTCACCCTGCAGGCCATGGGCGCCGACGCGGTGGTCATCCGCCACAGCGCCTCGGGCGCGCCCAAGCTGCTGGCCGACTCCGACTGGCTGCACGGCAGCGTCGTCAACGCCGGTGACGGCACCCACGAGCACCCCACCCAGGCCCTGCTCGACGCCTTCACCATGCGCCGGCACCTGAACCCGGGCGTCGGGCACGACCTGGCCGGCCGCCGGGTCACCGTCGTCGGAGACGTGCTGCACAGCCGGGTCGCCCGCTCCAACGTGCACCTGCTGCACACCCTCGGCGCCGAGGTCACCCTCGTCGCGCCGCCGACGCTGATGCCCTTCGGCGTCGAGACCTGGCCCTGCCGGACCAGCTACGACCTGGACGCGGCGCTCACCAAGGCCGACGCGGTGATGATGCTGCGCGTCCAGCGCGAGCGGATGAACGCCGCCTACTTCCCGACCCAGCGCGAGTACACGCGCCGCTACGGCCTGGACGCCCGCCGTCTGGCGCTGCTGCCGCAGCACGCGCTCGTCATGCACCCCGGTCCGATGGTGCGCGGCATGGAGATCGAGTCGTCGATCGCCGACTCCGACCGCGCGGTCATCGTGGAGCAGGTCGCCAACGGCGTCAGCGTCCGCATGGCCGTCCTCTACCTGCTGCTCGGCGGTTCCGAGCCGGCGATCACCACTTCTTCTGCGAACACGTCCGAGGAGAACGGCAAGTGAGCACCACGAACTACCTGATCCGCGGAGCCCGCATCCTCGGCGGCGACCCGCAGGACATCCGCATCGCAGACGGCCTCGTCGCCGAGATCGGCAGCGGCCTGGAGGCCAACGGCGAGCAGGAGATCGCGGCCGACGGCCTGATCGCGCTGCCCGGCCTGGTCGACCTGCACACCCACCTGCGCGAGCCGGGCCGTGAGGACGCCGAGACCGTCCTCACCGGCACGCGCGCCGCCGCCAAGGGCGGGTTCACCGCCGTCCACGCGATGGCCAACACCTTCCCCGTCGCCGACACCGCGGGCGTCGTCGAGCAGGTCTGGCGGCTGGGCCGCGAGTCCGGCTACTGCGACGTGCAGCCGATCGGCGCCGTCACCGTCGGGCTGGAGGGCAAGCAGCTCGCCGAACTCGGCGCGATGGCCGACTCCGCCGCCCAGGTCCGCGTCTTCTCCGACGACGGCAAGTGTGTGGACGACGCGGTGATCATGCGCCGCGCGCTGGAGTACGTGAAGGCCTTCGGCGGCGTCGTCGCCCAACACGCGCAGGAGCCGCGGCTGACCGAGGGCGCGCAGATGAACGAGGGCGTCGTCTCCGGCGAGCTGGGCCTGGCCGGCTGGCCGGCCGTCGCCGAGGAGTCGATCATCGCCCGCGACGTGCTGCTCGCCGCGCACGTCGGCTCGCGCCTGCACGTGTGCCATCTCTCGACGGCCGGCTCGGTGGAGATCATCCGCTGGGCCAAGGCGAAGGGCTGCGACGTCACCGCCGAGGTGACCCCGCACCACCTGCTGCTGACCGACGAGCTGGTCCGCTCCTACGACGCCGTCTACAAGGTCAACCCGCCGCTGCGCACCGAGGCCGACGTGCTGGCCCTGCGCGAGGCGCTGGCCGACGGCACCATCGACATCGTCGCCACCGACCACGCGCCGCACCCCGCCGAGGACAAGCAGTGCGAGTGGTCCGCCGCGGCCATGGGCATGGTCGGCCTGGAGACGGCGCTGTCCGTCGTCCAGTCCGCGATGGTCGACACCGGCCTGATGGGCTGGGCCGAGGTCGCCCAGCGGATGTCCGCCAAGCCCGCCTCGATCAGCGGCATCCCCGGCCACGGGCGGCCCGTCTCGGTGGGCGAACCGGCCAACCTGGTGCTGTTCGACGATCAGTACCGTGGCGCGGTGAACCCCGACTCCTTCGCCACCCGCAGCCGCAACACCCCCTACCGGGGCATGGACCTGCCCGGACGCGTCGTCGCCACCTTCCTGCGCGGCGAGGCCAAGGTGCTCGACGGAGAGCTCGTATGAGCCTGACTTCCTACCTCGACCTCGCCGAGGCCCCGCACTCCGCTCCGGTCACCCACGTGGGCGACCTGGTCGGCTGGGTCATCGGCATCCTGCTGGTCATCGCGCTGGTCTACTGGCTGATGCGCCAGGGCTGGAACTGGCGCAAGACCGTCCAGTCGGGCCTGCCCGCCCCCGCCGCCGTGCCGTCGCGCACGACGGAGACGATCCTGGAGACCGAGGGCCGCTACGCCGGCACGACGACGGCGGGCGACTGGCTCGACCGGGTTGCCGCGCACCGCCTCGGCGAGCGCAGCCTCGCCGAACTGACCCTCAGCGCCGAGGGCCTGAAGGTGGTCCGCCCCGCCTCGCAGAGCTTCTTCATCCCGGTGGGCGACCTGCGCGGCGCCCGCCTGGACAAGGGCATCGCCGGCAAGGTCTTCCCCGAGGGCGGCCTGCTGGTGATCACCTGGCAGCTCGGCGACACGCAGCTCGACTCCGGCTTCCGGGCCGACCGGTCGAGCGACCACGACAACTGGGTCACCGCGATCGAGGTGCTGATCAAGGCACACGACAAGGTGACCGAAGAAGACAAGAACGACCACAACGTGGAAGGCGCATGATGACCGCACCGGCATCCACCACGACCAGCCGACGCGGCCGCATCCCCGCCGCCTACGTCCTCGAGGACGGCCGGGTCTTCCGCGGCCAGGCCTACGGCGCCGTCGGCGAGACCTTCGGCGAGGCCGTCTTCAACACCGGCATGACGGGCTACCAGGAGACCCTGACCGACCCGTCCTACCACCGCCAGATCGTGGCCATGACGGCCCCGCAGATCGGCAACACCGGCGTCAACGACGAGGACCAGGAGTCGTCCCGCATCTGGGTCGCCGGGTACGTCGTGCGCGACCCCAGCCGGATCTCCTCCAACTGGAGGGCCAAGCGCTCGCTGGACGAGGAGCTGCAGGCGCAGGGCATCGTCGGCATCAGCGGCGTCGACACCCGCGCGATCACCCGCCACCTGCGCGAGGCGGGCGCGATGCGCGCCGGGATCTTCTCCGGCCACGCGCTGGCCGACGACGCGACGATGCTGGAGCGCGTCCGCCAGGCCCCCGCGATGGAGGGCGCCGACCTGTGCGGCGAGGTCGCCACCGACGAGGTCTACGTCGTCCCGGCCATAGGTGAGAAGAAGTTCACCGTGGCCGCCCTCGACCTGGGCATCAAGGGCATGACCCCGCACCGGATGGCCGAGCGTGGCATCGAGGTGCACGTGCTGCCGGCCAACGCCACCGTCGAGGACGTCTACGCCGTCAACCCCGACGGGGTCTTCTTCTCCAACGGCCCTGGCGACCCGGCCACCGCCGACGGCCAGGTGGCCGTGCTGCGCGAGGTGCTGGGCCGCAGGACGCCTTTCTTCGGCATCTGCTTCGGCAACCAGCTGCTGGGCCGGGCGCTCGGCTTCGGCACCTACAAGCTCAAGTACGGGCACCGCGGCATCAACCAGCCGGTGCAGGACCGCACCACCGGCAAGGTCGAGGTCACCGCGCACAACCACGGCTTCGCCGTGGACGCGCCGCTCGACCGGATCTCGGAGACGGCCTTCGGCCGCGTCGAGGTCTCGCACGTGTGCCTGAACGACGACGTGGTCGAGGGCCTGCAGTGCCTGGACCAGCCCGCGTTCAGCGTCCAGTACCACCCCGAGGCGGCGGCCGGTCCGCACGACGCCGCCTACCTGTTCGACCGCTTCTTCGCATCGATGGAGGGCCAGCGTGCCTAAGCGCACCGACATCCAGTCCGTTCTGGTCATCGGTTCCGGCCCGATCGTCATCGGTCAGGCGGCCGAGTTCGACTACTCCGGCACCCAGGCCTGCCGCGTCCTCAAGGCCGAGGGCCTGCGGGTGATCCTGGTCAACTCCAACCCGGCCACGATCATGACCGACCCGGAGATCGCCGACGCGACCTACGTCGAGCCGATCACCCCCGAGTTCGTCGAGAAGATCATCGCCAAGGAGCGCCCCGACGCACTCCTGCCGACCCTGGGCGGCCAGACCGCGCTCAACACGGCCATCTCGCTGGCCGAGGCCGGGACGCTGGAGAAGTACAACGTCGAGCTGATCGGCGCGAACGTCGAGGCGATCAACAAGGGCGAGGACCGCGAGCTGTTCAAGCAGGTCGTCGAGGCCGTCAAGGCCAAGATCGGCCACGGCGAGTCGGCCCGCTCGGTCATCTGCCACTCGATGGAGGACGTCCTCGCGGGCGTCGACGCGCTCGGCGGCTACCCCGTCGTCGTGCGCCCCTCCTTCACCATGGGCGGCGCCGGCTCCGGCTTCGCGCACGACGAGGAGGACCTGCGCCGCATCGCCGGCCAGGGTCTGACCCTCTCGCCGACCACCGAGGTGCTCCTGGAGGAGTCCATCCTCGGCTGGAAGGAGTACGAGCTGGAGCTGATGCGCGACAAGCACGACAACGTCGTGGTCGTCTGCTCCATCGAGAACTTCGACCCCATGGGCGTGCACACCGGTGACTCCATCACCGTCGCGCCGTCGATGACGCTGACCGACCGCGAGTACCAGATCCTGCGTGACATCGGCATCGCCGTGATCCGCGAGGTCGGCGTCGACACCGGCGGCTGCAACATCCAGTTCGCGGTCAACCCGGACGACGGCCGCGTCATCGTCATCGAGATGAACCCGCGCGTCTCGCGCTCCTCCGCGCTGGCGTCGAAGGCGACCGGCTTCCCGATCGCCAAGATCGCGGCCAAGCTCGCCGTCGGCTACACCCTCGACGAGATCCCGAACGACATCACCGAGGAGACCCCGGCCTCCTTCGAGCCGTCCCTCGACTACGTCGTCGTCAAGGTCCCGCGCTTCGCCTTCGAGAAGTTCCCGTCCGCCGACGCGACGCTGACCACGACCATGAAGTCGGTCGGCGAGGCCATGGCGCTGGGCCGCAACTTCCCCGAGGCGCTGAACAAGGCCCTGCGCTCGCTGGAGAAGAAGGGCTCGCAGTTCGACTTCGTCTCCGAGGTCGGCGACAAGGCCGAGCTGCTGGCCAAGGCCGCGGTCCCGACCGACGGCCGGATCAACACCGTCATGGACGCGATCCGGGCCGGCGCCACCCGCGAGGAGGTCTTCGAGTCCACGAAGATCGACCCGTGGTTCGTCGACCAGCTCTTCCTGATCCACGAGATCGCCGAGGAGCTGGCCGAGGCCGAGAAGCTCGACCCGGAGCTGCTGCGCCACGCCAAGCGGCACGGCTTCTCCGACCAGCAGATCGGTGAGATCCGCGGCCTGCGCGCCGACGTGGTCCGCGAGGTCCGGCACGCGCTGGGCATCCGCCCGGTCTACAAGACGGTCGACACCTGCGCCGCCGAGTTCGCCGCCAAGACCCCGTACTTCTACTCCTCCTACGACGAGGAGAGCGAGGTCGCGCCGCGCACCAAGCCCGCCGTGATCATCCTGGGCTCCGGCCCGAACCGCATCGGCCAGGGCATCGAGTTCGACTACTCCTGCGTCCACGCCTCCTTCGCGCTCAGCGACGCCGGCTACGAGACCGTGATGGTCAACTGCAACCCGGAGACCGTCTCCACGGACTACGACACCTCCGACCGCCTGTACTTCGAGCCGCTGACGCTGGAAGACGTGCTGGAGATCGTCCACGCCGAGGAGCTGGCCGGTCCGGTCGCGGGCGTGCTGGTGCAGCTCGGCGGCCAGACCCCGCTGGGTCTCGCCCAGGCGCTGAAGGACAACGGCGTCACCATCGTCGGCACCTCGCCCGAGGCGATCCACCTCGCCGAGGAGCGCGGCGCCTTCGGCCGGGTGCTGGTCGAGGCCGGCCTGCCCGCGCCGAAGCACGGCACCGCGTTCTCCTTCGAGGAGGCCAAGCGGATCGCCGACGAGATCGGCTACCCGGTCCTGGCCCGCCCGTCCTACGTGCTGGGCGGCCGCGGCATGGAGATCGTCTACGACGAGCCCTCGCTGGCCGACTACCTCAAGCGCCACGCCGGCCTGATCTCCGAGCACCCGGTGCTGATCGACCGCTTCCTCGACGACGCCATCGAGATCGACGTCGACGCCCTGTTCGACGGCGAGGAGCTCTACCTCGGCGGCGTGATGGAGCACATCGAGGAGGCCGGCATCCACTCCGGCGACAGCGCCTGCGCGCTGCCGCCGATCACGCTGGGCGGCTACGACATCAAGCGCCTGCGCGCGGCCACCGAGGCCATCGCGCGCGGCGTGGGCGTGCGCGGCCTGATCAACATTCAGTTCGCCATGGCCGGGGACATCCTGTACGTCCTGGAGGCCAACCCGCGCGCCTCGCGCACCGTGCCCTTCACCTCCAAGGCGACGGCCGTGCCGCTGGCCAAGGCGGCGGCACGGATCTCGCTGGGCGCGTCCGTCGCGGACCTGCGCGGCGAGGGCCTGCTGCCCAAGGAGGGCGACGGCGGCGCGCTGCCGCTGGACGCGCCGGTCGCCGTCAAGGAGGCCGTGATGCCGTGGTCGCGTTTCCGCGACATCCACGGTCGCGGGGTCGACACCGTGCTGGGCCCGGAGATGCGCTCGACCGGTGAGGTCATGGGCATCGACTCCGTCTTCGGCACCGCCTACGCCAAGTCGCAGGCGGGCGCGTACGGCGCGCTGCCGAAGACCGGCCGGGTCTTCGTCTCGGTGGCCAACCGCGACAAGCGCAACCTGGTCTTCCCGGCGCGCGCCCTGGTCGGCCTCGGCTTCGAGATCCTCGCCACCAGCGGCACGGCGGAGGTGCTGCACCGCAACGGCATCGACGCGACGGTCGTGCGCAAGCACAGCGAGGGCGAGGGCCCCGCGGGTGAGAAGACCATCGTCCAGATGATCCACGACGGGGAGATCGACCTGATCATCAACACCCCGTTCGGCACCGGGTCCCGCCTCGA
>NZ_BBPO01000060.1:19552-27314 GCF_000787815.1 Streptacidiphilus neutrinimicus | reverse complement strand
CGGCTACGAGATCCGCACGGCGGCTGTCGCACGGTCCGTGCCGTGCCTCACCACGGTGCAGGCGATGGGCGCGGCCGTGCAGGGCATTGACGCGGTGCGCGGCGGGGTCGTGGGCGTGCGGTCGCTGCAGGAGCACGCCGCTCAGCTGAACGCTTCGCGGTAAGGGGTCGGGGCGCGGGGAGCGTGTGCGGGTCCGTAGTGGGCTGGTCGCGCAGTTCCCCGCGCCCCGAGGTGGTTGCAACCTAAGGCAAGGTTTCTTTGTACAAGCTCTTCTTCAACCTCGTCTTCAAGCGGCTCGACCCCGAGAAGGCGCACCACCTGGCGTTCTTCTGGATCCGCCTGGCTTCCTCCATCCCCGGGCTGCGGAACGTCGTCGCGGCGGTGCTCGCGCCGCGGGACCCCAAGCTCCGCACGAAGGCCCTGGGTCTGGACCTTCCGGGCCCGTTCGGCCTGGCCGCCGGGTTCGACAAGAACGCCGTCGGGATCGACGGGCTGACGATGCTCGGGTTCGACTATGTCGAGATCGGGACGGTCACTGCCCAGGCGCAGCCGGGGAACCCGACCCCGCGGCTGTTCCGGCTGATCGAGGACCGCGCGCTGATCAACCGGATGGGCTTCAACAACGAGGGCTCGGCCGCCGTCGCGGCGCGCCTCGCGGCCCGGCCGAAGGGTTCGAAGGCCGTCGTCGGCGTCAACATCGGCAAGACCAAGGTCGTCCCCGAGGCGGAGGCCGTCGGCGACTACGTCACCTCGACCGAGCGACTGGCCCGTCACGCCGACTACTTCGTCGTCAACGTCAGCTCGCCGAACACGCCCGGTCTGCGCAACCTGCAGGCCGTGGACCAGCTGCGCCCGCTGCTCAGCGCGGTCAGGGAGACGCTGGACGCCAACACAACCGGCCACATCCCGCTGCTGGTGAAGATCGCCCCCGATCTCGCCGACGCGGATGTGGACGCCGTCGCGGACCTCGCGCTGGAGCTGCAGCTCGACGGGATCATCGCCACCAACACCACCATCGGCCGTGAGGGCCTGCGCTCCGACGCCGCGAAGGTCGAGGCCGTCGGCGCGGGCGGGCTCTCCGGGGCGCCGCTCAAGAGCCGTGCCAACGAGGTGCTGGAGCGTCTGTACGCCCGCACCGAGGGGCGGATCACCCTGGTCGCCGTCGGCGGGATCGAGACCGCGGAGGACGCCTGGCAGCGGATCCTCGCCGGGGCCTCGCTGGTCCAGGGGTACTCCGCCTTCATCTACGAGGGGCCGTTCTGGTGCCGTCGCGTGCACAAGGGGCTTTCGGCGCTGCTGGCCGCCAGCCCGTATGCGACCCTGGGGGACGCGGTCGGCGCCGCTGCCCGCCGCTGACCGATCCGACGGGCTCCGACTGAGAGGCGAGCAGGCACGATGGCGCACCCGGTGCAACGGCAGGCCGAGATCGTGGAGCTGTCGCCGGTGGGCGCCTACCATCGGCTCGTGCTGCGGGCCGAGGGGATCGCGGAGCGGGTGCTGCCCGGTCACTTCGCGGCGCTCGCCGTGGACCGCGCCGACGGGTCGCTGCTGCTGCGCCGGCCCTTCTTCATTCATCGCGCCGACCCGGCGCAGGCCACGATCGAGGTGGTCTTCGCCGAGGCCGGGCGCGGCACCCGGGCGCTGGCGCGCCAGCGCGTCGGCGACGTCGTGGACGTGGTCGCGCCGCTCGGGAACGCGTTCGCGATCCCGACCGGGCCCGCGTCGGCGCTGATGGTGGCCGGCGGCTACGGCAGCGTGCCCCTGTTCGGCCTCGCGGAACGCATCACCGAGCAGGGCGGCTCGGTCGGGTTCATCCTCGGCGCGCCGACGGCCGACCGCCTCTTCAGCATCGAGCAGGCCAGGGCGTTCACCCCCGACGTGCTGGTGACCACCGACGACGGCAGCTACGGGATACGGGGGCAGATCACCCTGCCGCTCACCGAGGCGATGCGGGCCATAGAGGCGGGGGTCGTCTACGCCTCCGGGCCGACGGGGATGCTGCGTGCCGTGGCCGAGGTCTGCGCGCGCGAGGGCGTGCGCTGCTTCACCGCGGTGGAGCAGGCGATGGCGTGCGGTGTCGGCGTCTGCATGACGTGTGTGCTGCCGGTCGTGGGGGAGGACGGGGTGAGCCGGATGGTGCGCTCCTGCGTGGACGGGCCGTGCTTCGACGGCTCACGGGTGCGCTGGGAGGACATCGGGGCGGTCCCGCCCGACCTCGAGGGCGCCGCGGCGATGGGAGAGCGCTGAGATGACCGGTGCCGACAGGACCGTCTTCGTGAACACCGCGGCCGCGAGCGAGGCGGGGACGGGGGCGGAGGCGGCCCCGGAGGCCGTGGACCTCACCGCTCCCTTCGGGGGCGGCACGCTGCCGAACCCGGTCACCACCGCGTCCGGCTGCGCCGGCTACGGGCGGGAGCTGGCCAAGTTCCTGCCGCTGGCGGAGCTCGGCTCGATCACCACGAAGACGATCATGCTGGCTCCGCGCTCCGGCCGGGCCACGCCGCGGATGGCGGAGACCGCCGGCGGCATGCTCACCGGCATCGGCCTGCAGGGCTCCGGGATCGAGCACTTCGTCTCCCACGAGTTGCCCTGGCTGGCCGAGCGCGGCGCGCGGGTGCTGGTGTCCGTCGCGGGGGAGCGCGTCGAGGAGTTCGCCGCGTGCGCGCGGGCGCTGAACGGGCAGCCGGGTGTGGTCGGGCTGGAGCTCAACCTCTCCTGCCCGAACGCCGACAACCGCGGTCTGGTCTTCGCCGCCAACCCCGCCACCTCCCACGACGTGGTCCAGGCGGTGCGTGAGGTCGCCGACCCGACGCTGCCGGTCTACGCCAAGCTGGCGCCCGACGTCACCTCGATCACCGACGTCGCCAAGGCGTGCGTGCGCGCAGGCGCCGACGGCCTGTCGATGATCAACACCCTGCCGGGCGTCGTCATCGACACCGACACCCTGCGGCCGCACCTGGCCGGCACCGTCGGCGGGCTCTCCGGCCCGGCGATCAGGCCGGTCGCCGTCGGCTGCGTCTACGAGGTGCACGCCGCCATGCGGGCGGGGGAGTGCGCCGCGGTGCCGATCCTCGGCATGGGCGGCATCCGCACCGGCCTGGACGCACTGGAGTTCGTGCTCGCGGGCGCCTCGGGCGTCGCGGTGGGCACCGCGATCTTCAACGACCCCACGGCGCCGCTGCGCGTCCTGGACGAGCTGCGCGAGGCCCTCGCCGCGCGCGGCTTCGCCAAGCTGACGGACGCCGTCGGCCTGGCCCATCACAAGAACTGAGAAGAGGAAACCCACATGACCGCGCCCTTCGGTGCACGCCTGCGTCAGGCCATGGACGACCGCGGCCAGCTCTGCGTCGGCATCGACCCGCACGCCGCGCTGCTCAGCGCCTGGGGTCTCGGCGACGACGTGGCCGGTCTGGAGCGCTTCTCGCGCACCGTCGTGGAGGCGCTGGCGGACCGCGTCGCGGTGCTGAAGCCGCAGGCGGCCTTCTTCGAGCGGTTCGGCAGCCGTGGCGTGGCCGTGCTGGAGCGGAGCGTCGCCGAGGCGCGCGCGGCCGGCGCGCTGGTGGTGATGGACGCCAAGCGCGGCGACATCGGCTCGACCATGGCCGCCTACTCCGAGGCCTTCCTCTCCGAGGCCAGCCCGCTCTTCTCCGACGCGCTCACCGTCTCGCCCTACCTCGGTTTCGGTTCTCTCCGGCCGGCCGTCGACCTGGCCCGCACGAACGGCTGCGGCCTGTTCGCGCTCGCGCTGACCTCCAACCCGGAGGGCGCCTCGGTCCAGCGCGCGGTCGGCGCGGAGGGGCGGACGGTCGCCCAGTCGATCCTGGCGCAGCTGGCCGCCGAGAACGCGGGCGCCGAGCCGCTCGGCTCCTTCGGCGCGGTGGTCGGCGCGACGCTGAACGACGTGGACGAGGCCGACCTGGTGATCAACGGGCCGCTGCTGGCTCCGGGCGTCGGCGCCCAGGGGGCGACCATGGCGGACATCCCCCGCGTCTTCGGCGCCGCCGCCCGCGACGTGGTGCCCAGCGTCTCCCGTGACGTGCTCAAGCACGGCCCGTCCGTGCAGGGGCTGCGGGACGCCGCGCAGCGCTTCGTGGACGAGATCCGGGCGGCCGTCAAGGCGTGAAGATGTCGTGAACGGGCGGTGAGGGCGCTGAGCTGCGTGTTCGCCGATCGTTCCGTTTTGTACCGAAAAATCCTTACCGATCGCTTCGGAAGCGCTCCTGAGCAGGACTTTTCTGCTCTTTTCCCTGACGGAAGGCCTGAACAGCGGTAGGGTCCGGCCATAGGTAGTGAGGGAGGACCCCTTCCCCCACCGACCTGCGCAAAGTCCTGTTCCATTCATTCGAAGTACTGAGGTGAACGGCGTGGCACTTCCGCCCCTTACCCCTGAGCAGCGCACGGCTGCGCTCGCCAAGGCAGCTGAGGCTCGCCGGGAGCGCGCCGAGATCAAGAACCGGCTCAAGCACAGCGGCGCCTCCCTGCACGAGGTCATCAAGGCGGGCCAGGAGAACGACGTCATCGGCAAGATGAAGGTCTCCGCCCTGCTGGAGTCCCTCCCGGGCGTCGGCAAGGTCCGGGCGAAGCAGATCATGGAGCGTCTCGGCATCTCCGAGTCGCGCCGGGTCCGCGGTCTCGGCACGAACCAGATCGCCTCGCTGGAGCGCGAGTTCGGCGGCGCCGCCTCCTGACTCCACTCCCTCGTGCAGTCCGGTGGTTCGAGAACCCTCGCGGTACTGGATAATCGGTGCATGAGTGAACGTCCGCGGCTGACCGTGCTCTCCGGCCCCTCCGGGGTCGGCAAGAGCACGGTCGTCGCTCATATGCGCAAGGCACACCCGGAGGTCTGGCTCTCCGTCTCCTGCACCACCCGCAAGCCGCGGCCCGGGGAGAAGAACGGCGTCCAGTACCACTTCGTCGACGACGACCAGTTCGACAAGCTGATCGCCAACGGCGAGCTGCTGGAGTGGGCGACCTTCGCCGGCAACCGCTACGGCACGCCTCGGCTCGAGGTGCTGCGGCGGCTGGAGTCCGGCGAGCCCGTGCTGCTGGAGATCGACCTGCAGGGCGCGCGCCAGGTGCGCGAGTCCATGCCGGAGGCACAGCTGGTCTTCCTCGCGCCCCCTTCCTGGGAGGAGCTGGTCCGCCGCCTCACCGGCCGCGGCACCGAGTCCCCGGAGGTCATCGAGGAGCGTCTCACCACGGCCCGGGTGGAGCTCGCGGCCGAGAGCGAGTTCGACACGACCCTTGTCAACACGTCCGTCGAGGATGTAGCAGCCGAGCTGCTAGCCTTGATGCGCGTAGTCTGATCTTTTTGGATTTTTCTTTCTTCGTTCGGAAGGTTCCCGCGTGTCCTCTTCGATGACAGCGCCCGAAGGCATCATCAACCCGCCGATCGATGAGCTGCTCGAGGCCACCGACTCCAAGTACAGCCTGGTGATCTACGCGGCCAAGCGCGCGCGTCAGATCAACGCCTACTACTCCCAGCTGGGCGAGGGCCTGCTGGAGTACGTCGGCCCGCTCGTCGACACCCACGTGCACGAGAAGCCGCTGTCGATCGCGCTGCGCGAGATCAACGCCGGTATGCTCACCGCGGAGGCCGTCGAGGTGCCGCAGTAGCCAGCACCCGGCCTCTGGGCTTGAACGCCGCGGAACATCGGATCAACCCGACGTTCCGCGGCGTTTTCCATGTGTCGTCGTCGCAGTCGTCGATCGGAGTGGGTCGGGGTGTCCGGTAAGAACGTGGTCCTCGGGGTCAGCGGCGGGATCGCCGCCTACAAGGCGTGCGAGCTGCTGCGGCGCTTCACCGAGTCCGGGCACGCGGTCCGGGTGGTGCCCACCGACTCGGCGCTGCATTTCGTCGGTGCGGCCACCTGGTCCGCCCTGTCGGGGCAGCCGGTCTCCACGGAGGTGTGGGAGACCGTCCACGAGGTCCCACACGTGCGCATCGGCCAGAACGCCGACCTGCTGGTCGTCGCCCCCGCCACCGCCGACATCCTGGCGAAGGCCGCGCACGGCCTGGCCGACGACCTGCTGACGAACACCCTGCTCACCGCCCGCTGTCCGGTCGTCTTCGCCCCGGCCATGCACACCGAGATGTGGGAGCACCCGGCCACCCAGGAGAACGTCGCCACGCTGCGCCGCCGCGGCGCGATCGTGATCGAGCCCTCCGTCGGGCGGCTGACCGGCGTCGACACCGGCAAGGGCCGCTTCCCGGAGCCGGAGGCGATCTTCGACCTCTGCCGCCGCGTGCTGGACCGGGGCCCCGAGGCGGTCGCGACCGACCTGGCCGGCCGCCATGTCGTGGTCTCCGCCGGAGGCACGCGCGAGCCGTTGGACCCGGTGCGCTTCCTCGGCAACATCTCCTCCGGCCGCCAGGGCTACGCCATCGCCGCCGTGGCCGCCGCGCGCGGCGCCAAGGTGACGCTGGTGGCCGCCAACACCGAACTGCCGGAGCCGGCCGGAGTGGACGTGGTCCGCGTCGGCACAGCCCTGGAGCTGCGGCAGGCGGTGCTCAGCGCCGCCGCGACGGCCGACGCGGTCGTGATGGCCGCCGCCGTCGCCGACTTCCGGCCGGCGAACTTCGCCGCGCAGAAGATCAAGAAGGTCGACGGCGTCGAGCCCGCGCCGGTCGAGCTGGTCCGCAACCCCGACGTCCTGGCGGAGATCTCGGCGCAGCGGCAGCGTCCCGGACAGGTCGTGGTGGGCTTCGCCGCGGAGACCAACGACGCGCTCGTCAACGGCCGTGCCAAGCTCGCCCGGAAGAAGTGCGATCTGCTGGTCGTCAACGAAGTGGGTGAGGACCGCGCCTTCGGCAGCGCCAACAACGAGGCCGTGGTGCTGGGCGCCGACGGCTCGGAAATGCCGGTCCCGTACGGGCCGAAGGCGGCGCTGGCGGACCTTCTGTGGGATCTGGTCGCCGCCCGATTCGCCTGATCGGGGCCGGTGGGGCGGCTTTGGGGACGGTCCGGTGCCCGAAAGGTGATCCACAACATGAGATCGGATGGACGCAAATCGCGGTCTGTTCGTTACACTCCGGTCAGTAGTTCTCCACGTCTTTCCGGACCGCCGGGCAATCCCGCCCGACCGGTTCAGTCAGCAGCCGCTGCAACCCAGGGAGCGCTGTGTCTCGCCGCCTGTTCACTTCCGAGTCTGTGACCGAGGGTCACCCGGACAAGATCGCTGACCAGATCAGCGACACCATCCTCGACGCCCTGCTGAAGGACGACCCGTCCTCGCGCGTCGCCGTAGAGACCCTGATCACGACCGGCCAGGTCCACGTCGCGGGCGAGGTCACCACGGCCGCCTACGCGCCGATCGCCCAGCTGGTGCGCGACAAGATCCTGGAGATCGGCTACGACTCCTCCAAGAAGGGCTTCGACGGCGCCTCCTGCGGCGTCTCGGTCTCGATCGGCGCGCAGTCCCCGGACATCGCGCAGGGTGTCGACAGCGCCTACGAGAACCGAGTCGAGGGCGACGAGGACGAGCTGGACAAGCAGGGCGCCGGCGACCAGGGCCTGATGTTCGGCTACGCGTGCGACGACACGCCCGAGCTGATGCCGCTGCCGATCTACCTGGCCCACCGCCTGTCGGCCCGCCTGTCCGAGGTCCGCAAGAACGGGACCATCCCCTACCTGCGGCCGGACGGCAAGACCCAGGTCACCATCGAGTACGACGGCGACAAGGCCGTGCGCCTGGACACCGTGGTCGTCTCCTCGCAGCACGCCTCGGACATCGACCTCGACTCGCTGCTGACCCCGGACAT
>NZ_BBPO01000060.1:12670-18923 GCF_000787815.1 Streptacidiphilus neutrinimicus | reverse complement strand
GCCGGACTTCACCTGGGAGCGGACCGACCGCGTCGAGGCCCTCAAGAAGGCCGTCGCGGAGTAGTTCGAGGCAGTTTTCGCTCTCCGAAAAGGGGTGCGGGGTGCTCGCCCCGCGCCCCTTTCGCGCGCATTTTCCGCCCACGCATAGTGTCGGCGCGACCGCGGAGCGCGAGATGGGACGTGACGTGGGCCACATGAAATGGAGACCTACTAGGGGGAATAGGAGACTCCGCCCGTCGGACTAAGCGTCAGCACGCCGATAAGTCCGTTTTGTCCACTATCGGCGGTCGTATGTGGGCTCCTTGCGCCTTTTGGGCCAGTTCCCGCAGGGTGGTTGATGTCAGGCCGCACCGGCTGAGCGAGAGCCGCCGGAGCCCCGATCGATCGGGTGCCTGAAGACCTTTCTCCCTAGCAACAGAGGTTCTGCTTCCGTATGGCTTTCAAGATTCGTTCGCTGCGCACCCTGTCCGCCTCGATCGCCGGCGCCGGCATCCTCGCCTCCGCCGCCGTCATGGGCGTCGGCGGCGCCGCCCACGCCGCCACGGCCATCGCGCCGAACGAGGCGCAGTCGCTCGCCGCGTCGATCGTGCCGGCCGACCAGCTCTCCTCGTTCGACCAGATCATCTCCCACGAGAGTGGCTGGAACGTCACCGCGACCAACGCCTCCTCCGGCGCCTACGGCCTGGGCCAGGCCCTGCCGGGCAACAAGATGGCCTCTGTCGGCGCCGACTGGCAGACCAACCCGACCACGCAGATCAAGTGGGCGCTGAGCTACATGAACTCCACCTACGGCAGCCCGAACGCCGCCTGGTCGTTCTGGCAGACCCACGGCTGGTACTGATCGAGCCGACAGCGCGCAAACCTGAGGCAGGGCCCGTCCGACCGGACGGGCCCTGCCTCTCTGTCGTCGTCTTTGTCCTCGTCCGCCTGCGCTACTCCTCGTCCTCCGCGCAGATCGCCGAGACGAACTCCGCGACGCGCGCCTGCGGCATGTGACGGGCCACGTCCGCCTCGCTGATCATGCCGATCAGCTTGTGGCCGGGGTGGTCGATCACCGGCAGCCGCCGGACCCGGTGCTGCTCCATCACCCGAAGCACCTGTTCGATGTCGTCCTCGCCCTCGATGGTGAGCGGGCGGCCCTCGGCCATCTCGCCGGCTGTGGTGGCGGACGGGTCCAGCCCCGCCGCGATGCACTTCACCACGATGTCGCGGTCGGTGATGATGCCGAGCAGTCTGTCGTTCTCGCCGCAGATGGGCAGTGCGCCCACACCGCGGTCCCGCATGAGCTTGGCCGCCGTGGCCAGCGACTCGTGCTCGGTGACGCACTGGGCGCCGGGGTGCATGATCTCCTGGGCTGTGGTCATCTTGCGGCCTCCTGATGATGCGGCCAGCAGTCACCACCATCGTAGGCTTCCCCGGGTGAGCCCACGCCTTCCGGTGCTGCGCACCGGCCGCCTGCGTCTGCTGCGTCCGACCCCCGAGGATCTCGCCGCGCTCGTCGCCCTGCACGGCGATCCGGAGACCAACCGCCACAACCCCGACGGGCCCACCGCCGCCGAGACGACCGAGCGCCGGCTCGCCGCGTGGGCCCTGGACTGGGAACGCGACGGCTTCGGGTGCTTCTGCGTGGTCTCGGGGACGAGGCGCCGGGGGAGTTGCTCGGCGTCGTCGGCCTCAAGGTCTCCTCTTTCGCCCTGCCCGGGGAGGCGGTGGTCCCGGTGCTCAACTTCTCCTACCGCTTCCGGCCCGCGGTCTGGGGCCGCGGCCTCGCCTCGGAGGCGGCCGGCGCGGCGCTCGACCACGTCCGCCCGCTCCGCGCCGATCTGCCCGTCTGCGCGCTGATCCGGGCGAGCAACCTGCCCTCCCGCCGTCTGGCCGCCCGCCTCGGCCTCCGCGAGACAGGCGAGGCGGACACCGCCGGGCGCCTGGTCCACCTCCTCGGCGCACCCGGCTCGCGCCTGGGCCAGCGTCCCTGCGGTCGGTGCGTTCCGTGCGCCTCGCGCGGCCGGGGCGGTTCAGGCCCGTCGCGGCACGCGGCGCAGGCGGCGGCGTCGCCGGAGGAGGAACAGCGCCGAGAGCGCCAGCACGGCCAGCGCGGCGATGGCGGCCGGCTCCGCGATGCCGTCGGCCGGCTGGGACAGCCCCGACTGGTGGAAGGTGTCCGGCTCCGGCAGCGCCGCCCAGTGGCTGAGCGGCCAGACGACGACGTCGGCGCGGCCGACCACGTCCGAGACCGGGACGAATCCGCCGCCGTTGCCGCGCAGGCGCTGTGTCCGGGAGTCGGCCGAGTCGTCGCGGTGGTCGCCCATCACCCACAGGTCGCCCGCCGGCACCACGACCGTGCCTACCGCGTCGTCGTTGCAGGGCGTCGCGCCGGGGTAGAGGTAGGGCTCGTGCAGGACGACGCCGTTCACGCTCAGCGGTCGGCCCGCCCGGCAGTCGACGGTGTCGCCGCCGACCGCGATCACCCGCTTGATCAGGTAGCTTTCGTCGGCGGAGGGCATCAGCCCGACGTCGCTCAGCGCGTTCTGCACGTCGTAGCCGACCCCGCTGTGCGGCGCGGGCGCTTCCGCGGAGCCGTCAAGCCAGTGGCCGGGGTCCTTGAACACGACCACGTCGCCCCGGGTCGGCTCGGCCTCGAACCAGGGGCTGAACTTGTCCACGAGCACCCGGTCGCCCTTGAGCAGGGTGTTGTTCATCGACCCCGAGGGGATCGAGAAGGCTTGGAAGAAGAAGGTCTTCACGACCACCGCGATGACGACCGCGGCGACGACGACGATGACGGACTCCCGCAGGAACGCACGCCTGCGGCGCCGAGACTCAACCACTGTGTTCCCCCCACCGAGTTGTGACCCCGCCCATTCAACGCGGGTGAGTTCCCAGCCCGCCGCGATGTGCGGAGACCCGCCCCGCCAAGGTCTGAATCGTGGTTCACTTCTTTCATGGCCTATCGCGAGACCCCTGCCGTGCGCATGCGGCTCGACGCCGCGCGCGAGCGGCTCGTCGCCGAGGCGACGGCCCTGGTCGCCGAGGTGGGATGGGCCGGGGCGTCGGTCGGGGCGGTCGCCGCCGCGGCGGGGATGTCCGCCGGGTCCGTGTACCAGCACTTCGCCTCGAAGACCGCGCTCGCGGTCGAGGTGTTCCGGCGGGCGGCCGGGCGCGAGGTCGACGTGCTCGGCGCGGTGCTCCGCGACGGCGACGGGGACGCCGTCACCCGGCTCGCCTGCGGCGTCGCGGTCTTCGCGCGAAGGGCGTTCGAACGGCGCGGGCTCGCCTACGCACTGCTGGCCGCGCCCGCCGAGGAGGCGGTCTGCGCGGAGCGGCTGGAGTTCCGACGCCGCTACCGCGCCCTGTTCGCTGAGGTGGTCCGGGAGGGCACGACGGCCGGGCTGCTGCCGCCCCAGGACCCGGAGGTGACCGCCGCCGCGCTGACCGGAGCCGTCGGCGAGGTGCTGGTCGATCCGCTCGCCGTCCCCGGCGCGGGCACCGCCGCCGAGGCGCTGCTCGCCGAACTGACCGCCATGGCGCTGCGCTGCGCCGGAGCCCGTTCCGTCCAAGGAGGCAACGATGACCGTTGACACGCCACGCAGCGAACCGCAGGCCCGCACGCACGAGGTGACCAACCAGCCTCCGCCGCTGGCCGGTCACGACGTCGCCGCCGACCCGGTGCTGCTGGAGGGCCTGCACCGTGAGGGCGCCGGCTGGTACGAGGACGACCTGCACCGGGTCGGACGGCTCGCCGGCAGCGAGGAGGTCCTGCACTGGGCCGACCAGGCCAACCGCCACGAGCCGGAGCTGCGCACCCACGACCGGTACGGCCACCGCATCGACGAGGTCGAGTTCCACCCCGCCTACCACCGGCTGATGGATGTCGCCGTGCGCGAGGGCCTGGCCGGCGCGCCCTGGGCCGACACCCGGCCCGGCGCCCATGTGGCGCGCGCGGCGGCGTTCATGACGTGGAGCACGCCCGAGTCCGGCCACGGCTGCCCGATCTCGATGACCTACGCGGTCATCCCCGCCCTGCGCACCCAGCCCGAACTCGCGGCCCAGTACGAGCCGTTGCTCACCAGCCGGGTCTACGACCCGGGTCTTTCCGCCCCGTTCGGCAAGCGCGGCCTGCTGGCCGGGATGGGCATGACCGAGAAGCAGGGCGGCACCGACGTCCGGGCCAACACGACGACCGCGGCCCCTAGCGCGGACGGCAGTTGGCGGCTGCGCGGCCACAAGTGGTTCACCAGCGCGCCCATGAACGACGTCTTCCTGGTGCTGGCCCAGGCTCCCGGCGGGCTCTCCTGCTTCCTGGTGCCGCGGGTGCTGCCCGACGGCAGCCGCAACACCTTCCGGATCCAGCGGCTCAAGGACAAGCTCGGCAACCGCTCCAACGCCAGCAGCGAGCCGGAGTTCGACGACACCGTGGCCTGGCTGGTCGGCCCGCAGGGCCAGGGCGTGCGCACCATCATCGGCATGGTCGCCGCGACCCGGCTCGACTGCGTCCTCGGGTCGGCCTCCGGCATCCGCGCCGCGCTCGCCCAGGCCGACCACCACGTGCGCCACCGCTCGGTCTTCGGCGCGAAGCTGATCGACCAGCCGCTGATGCGCAACGTCGTCGCCGACCTCGCGGTGGAGTCCGAGGCCGCGACGACGCTGGCGCTGCGCCTCGCCGGCGCGACGGACCGCGCGCAGCGCGGGGACGCGCAGGAGCGGGCGTTCCTGCGGCTGGCCACGGCCGTGGGCAAGTACTGGGTCTGCAAGCGGCAGCCCGCCGCCATCGCCGAGGCGCTGGAGTGCCTGGGCGGCAACGGCTATGACGAGGCGTCAGGTATGCCGCGGCTCTTCCGCGACGCGCCGCTCAACGGCATCTGGGAGGGCTCGGGCAACGTCCAGGCGCTCGACGTGCTGCGGGTGCTGGCCCGCGAGCCGGAGGCGGTGCACGCGTTCGCGGCCGAGATCGAGGCCGCGAAGGGCGCGGACGCGCGCCTCGACGCCGCCTGGGAGCAGGCCCGTGCCCAGCTGACCGCGGCCGCGGGGGCGACGTCCGGCGAGGTCCAGTACGGCGCTCGCCGCCTGGTCGAGTCGCTCGCCCTGGTCCTCCAGGCTTCGCTGCTGGTCCGCCACGCCCCGCACGCCGTCGCGGACGCCTTCTCCGCCTCCCGCCTCTCCCCGACCCGCGGCCTCGCCTTCGGCACCCTCCCCGACGGTCTCGCAGTGGACAGCCTCCTCGCCCGCACACCGGCGGGGCTGCGCGGCTGAGACCGCCTGGCGCGCACGGTCCGTCGACGCACGGTCGGTCGGTCGACGCACGGTCGGTCGGTCGACGCGCGGTCGGTCGACGCGCGGCCTCGCGGGCCGAGGCTCCGCGGTCGGCTGCGCCGGTGGACCCGGCCAAGGCCGCGTCCGGCGTGGTCGGCGGTCGGCGGCCGGATCGGGCGGACCGACGGGCCGTCGGAGCGCACGGCCGGCTGTGCCAAGCTGATCGGCCGTGAGCCTTCTCCGTCTGCCGTCCCGCTGGTCCCGTACCCTCGACGCCGCCGGCGTCGTCGACCCCGCGCTGCGCACCGACTACGGTGCGCAGCGCGGGGCGGTGCTGCGTTTCAAGCCCGAGGCGTATCTCGCCGTCCGCCTGCTCGTACCGCCGGAGTTGGTGCCGCATGTCGTCGTCGCGACGGCGTTCATGCACCGGACCGACGACCTGCTGGACTCCGCCGAGCCGGTGGCGCGGCGGCGTGAGGCCTTCGGCGCGTGGGAGTCGACCGTCCGGGCCGCGTCGGCGGGAGGGCCCGCGACCGACGACGCGCTCGTGCGGGCACTGGCCCACAGCAGCGCCGCGCTCCCGCAGCTGGGCGAGCACGTGGCGGCCTTCCTCGACACCGCGCTCACCGACCTCGACTTCGCCGGCTTCGCGACGGAGGAGGACTACCAGGCCTACGTCGACGCGTACTCGCTGCCCGCCGTCCTGGTCGTGGCGAGCGTCCTGACGCCCGTCACGCCGCCGATGCGGACCGCCTGCCGCGCCTGGATCGAGGGCGGCCAGCGGCTCGACTTCGTCGCCGATCTCGCCGAGGATCTGGCGGCCGACCGGCTGACGATCCCCCAGGAGACGCTGAAGGCGTTCTCCGTCACCCGCGACGACCTCGTCGCCGCCCGGGACACCCCGGGGGTGCGGGCGCTGCTGGCGCACCTCCTGGACCTGTCCGAGGCGTCCCTCGCCGAGGGGCGGGGGGGGGCGGGGGGGGCCCCCCCCCCCGCCACCCCC
>NZ_BBPO01000060.1:11502-12506 GCF_000787815.1 Streptacidiphilus neutrinimicus | reverse complement strand
CCCCCCGCCGGGGGGGGGGCGTGGGGGGGGCTGCCCCCGCCAGCGACACGCCCCATGGTCCGCGCCATGCTCGGCCTCGACGACCTCACCGCCCGCGCCGCCCGGGCCAAGGGACCGGACCTGCTGCGCGTCGGCGCCCGCCCGTCCGTCCCGAGCGCGCTCCGCCTGCTCCTGAGGGAGCTGGCGGCTGGTTAGCCTGCCTCAGCCGCGCAGGATCTGGGCGCGGTGGATGTCGACCGGGAGGGTCGGGAACCCGTCGCCCGGGCCGTTCTGGTCGTCCTCGCCCCCGGCGGCGATCTTGGCCAGGACGTCCATGCCGGAGGTCACCCGCCCGAAAGGCGTGTACGCGGGGGAGAGCTTGGTGTCCTTCCAGACGAAGAAGAACTGGCTGCAGTTGGTGTTCGGTCCGGCGTTCGCCATGGCCACGGTTCCCGCGGGGTACGTCGCGCCGGCCAGGTTCTCGTCGTTGAAGGAGTAGCCGGGCGCGCCGCTGCCCGTGCCCGTCGGGTCACCGCACTGCAGGACGTAGATCCGCTGGGTGGTCAGGCGGTGGCAGTGGGTCCGGTCGTAGAAGCCGTGCTGGGCCAGGAAGCGGAAGGAGAAGGTCGTGCACGGCGCCGCCGCCGTCAGCGCCTGGAAGGTGATCGTGCCCTGACTGGTGCGGAGCTTGACCGAGAACGGCTGCGCTGCCTTGTGCGCGTCGAAGACGGGGATGCCCTTGAAGCGGTCCGCCGGGACGGAGGCGACGAAGCCGCAGGGGTCGGCGGCGGACGCGGCGTGGGCGTGGGCGGTGGCCGCGTGCGGGGCCGGGGCGAGGCTCTCGCTGCCCGCGCCGCCGGAGGCGTCGGCCGCCGCCGTGGTGCCGAGGCCCAGCACGAGCGCGGAGGCGGCGGCGAGCGGGAGCCAGCGGCGGCGGTGCGGTGCGGCGGCGGGACGGGTCCGGCGCGGGGGCGAGAACAGGGGCGGCATCAAGGGGGCCTTCCGGGACGTCGGTGTCCGTTCTT
>NZ_BBPO01000060.1:5509-11376 GCF_000787815.1 Streptacidiphilus neutrinimicus | reverse complement strand
GTGCGGCGGCGGTACGGGTCCGGCGCGGGAGCGAGAACAGGGACGGCATCAAGGGGTCCTTCCGGGGACGTCGGTGTCCGTTCTTGGCATGACCCCACAGAACTTCCCCGCCGCGCGCACGACTACGCGCGTCCGCCGCGCCGCGCGTACCGTGGAGTTGTCCGGCGGTAGGTTCGTACAGCTCAGCCGGGGTCGTGACCACGGAGGTGGACACACGATGAAACTGCTCCAACGACACAAGAAGCCCGCCCAGCCCGTGGCGGCCACGCCCGGCGTCCGCGCCGAGGACGTCGTCGACAGTGAGGGCGGCAGCTTCCATCACGCGGCACAGCAGCCGCTCGTCGACATCGCGCCGTACGCGTCCGACACCCGTTACCGGTTGGTGCGGCTGGGCGGCGGTCAGACCGAGCCGCTGGCCCGGGAGGAGTTCGTGCCGCGCGTGCACCAGCTCTACCCGGAGCTCGACCTCGACGACGCGGAGCTCGTCCACTGGGCCGACCGGCCGTGGGAGTGGCCGCCCTGGCACCCGGGCACAGCCTGACCCTGCGCCGTAGACCGCAGGCCCTACGGCGGCCGATGCCCCGGGACCCGGCAGGGCCCGGGGCATCGGCGTGCGCGCCGCTCGCCACCCGTCCCGGCCCCGGCCGGACGGGCGGCGTCCGATCGGAGGGCGCTGGGCGCGCGGCGGCAGGATGTGGCGGGAAGAATGGGGAGGAAGTTCCCACACGGCGCGAGCTGCACGGCGCAGCCGGCGCACACGACGCGCGGGCACGCGGTCGGCTGTCTTCTGGGCGGTTACCTGGCGATGCGATCCGAGGAGCAGGGCAGCCCGCAGCCGGGCGGCGGCGGGCTCATCCCCGGTCGCGGCGCGGCCGGGGTGGAGACGCGCCCCACCGGCCTGATGACGATCCCGATAGCGACCGCGCTGATTCTGGACGACGGAACGATCCTGCACTGGAGCGACGACGCCGAGTCGCTGCTCGGGTACAGCCCCGCCGAGGCCATCGGCAGCCGCGCCGCGGACCTGCTCGCCACGCCCGAGAACCGGGAGCAGGTGCTCTCGCTGTTCGCGTCCATCGTCGCGGGACGGGACTGGTCCGGCGTCTTCCCGGTGCGGCACCGCGACGGCCACATGGTCAACCTCGAGTTCCGCACCCATCCGCTGAACGGCCCCAACGGTCACCCGTTGGTGCTCGCCGTCGCCTCCGACGTGCGGTCGCTGCGCGGGCTGGAGTCGGACCTGGCGGTGCTGGACAGCTTCTTCACCCAGGCGCCCGTCGGCATGGCCGTCTACGACGAGCACCTGCGCTTCGTGCGTCTCAACGAGGCCCTCGCGCGAATGAACGGGGTCCCGGTCGAGGAGCACCTGGGCCGCCGGGTCACCGAGGTGCTGCCGGGGCTCAACGCCGAGGAGATCGAGGCGGTGATGCGGCGGGTGCTGGCCGGGGGCGATCCGGTGGTCGACGCCCGCTCGCACGGCATCACCCCCGGCGACCCGGACCACGAGCGCGCCTGGTCCGCGTCCTACTTCCGCCTGGAGGAGCCGTCGGGGCGGGTGCTCGGCGTCAGCTCGACCATCGTGGACGTCACGGCCCGCTTCCGCGCCGAGCAGCGCGCCGCGATGGCCCGCGAGCGGCTGGAGGTCCTCTCCGACGCGAGCGCGCGCATCGGCACCACCCTGGAGCTGGACCGCACCGCCCGGGAGCTGGTCGACACGATGGTGCCGCGGGTCGCGGACGTGGCCGGGGTCTTCGTCCTGGACCACCTGGTCGTCGCCGGGGCAGGGGACGCGCACCCGGAGTACCCCGCACATCCGGAGCAGGGGCCGGAGCAGGGCCCGGAGCAGGGCCCGGAGCCGGGCCGCGAGCAGGGTCCGGAGCAGGGTCCGGAGCAGGGTCCGGAGCAGGGCCTGAAGCGGGACGCCGCTTTGGCGGGGCGGTCCGGCGGAGCGCCCAGGTCCGTCCGCCGCATCGCCGTCGCGGGCCTCGACGCGGAAACCGGGGCCGCCTCGGACGCGGGCGCGCAGTGCGGCGAGGTGCTGGCCGTCCCGGCGCGTTCCGGTTACGCCGTCGCCATGGGCACGGGGCGCACCGTCACCCTCCCGGGCGAGCAGGCGAACGGACTGCTCACCACCCTTCTCGGCGCGGTGCACGGCACGGACGCCGACCCGCACGACACCGACGACGCGGATGACGGCACGGCGGACGCCAGGCTGGCCGGGCCGGTGCGGATCACGCCGCTGGTGGCCCGCGGCACCGTGCTGGGCATGGTCGTCTACCTGCGCCGACGCGGCCGGGAGGCCTTCGAGGACGAGGACGTGACCCTCGGCGACGAGTTGGCGTCCCGGGCCGCCATCGCCATCGACAACGCCCGCCTCTACCTGCGCGAGCACCAGACCCTGCTGGCCCGCCAGCTCGCCCTGCAGGAGGCGAACGCCAACCGGAGACGGCTGGCGCTCGTCAACGAGGCGTCCGCGCGCATCGGCACCACGCTGGACCTGCACCGCACCGCCCAGGAGTTGGCCGAGGTCGCCGCCGCCGGGCTCGCCGACAGCGTCGTCGTGGAGATCCTGGAGGACATCGCCCAGGACGACCACGGAGCCATCGAGCCGCGCGGGCCAGCCGACCGCTCCGCGCTGCTGCGCAGGCTCGGCTTCCACAGCGCCCCGGGCGTGGGCGCGCGGCCGGTCGCGCCGATCGGCAGCGTGCACCGGTTCCATCCCGCCACGCCCTTCGCCTGGTGTCTGGCTCACCGGCGACCGGTGCTCGTGCCGGAGCTCGACCAACAGGCACTGCGCTGGTTCGACGCCGACCCGCTCCGGGCCAGGGCGGTCCGGGAGGAGGCCCTGCGCTCGTTCATGATCGTGCCGCTGATCGCACGCGGCGCGGCCCTCGGCGTGGCCTGCTTCTACCGGACCGTCACCGAGCGCCCCTACGACCAGGAGGACCTCGCCCTGGCCGGCGAGCTCGCCGCCCGCGCAGCCGTCGCGATCGACAACGCCCGGCTGTTCACCCGCGAACGGGACGCCTCGAACGCCCGTGAGCAGGCCCTGGTCGAGGCCCAGGCCGCGCAGGAACGACTCGCGCTGCTCAACGACGCCAGCAGCCAGATCGGCACCACGCTGGACCTCCAGCGCACCGCCGAGGAACTCGTCGAGCTGGTGGTGCCGCGCTTCGCCGACTTCGTCACCGTCGACCTGCTCGACGCCGTGTTCCAGGACGGCACCGCCGAGGAGGGCCAGCCGCTGATGCCGGAGGACGGGCGGGTGCTGCTGCGCGCCGTGGCCGTGGGTGAGATCTCCGGTCAGACGCTCGGCTCCGCCGCCGACCAGGTCGGCCAGGTGTCCCGTTCGGCCGCGGTCTACGCCGAGAGCCTGCGCACCGGCCGGTCGATCCTCATAGAGGAGGTCGACGAGGAGGCGATGTACCGGATCACGGCGCACATCGACCGGGTCGAGCCCGCCCTCGAGGCCGGCCTCCACTCGTACCTGATGGTGCCGTTGCTGGCGCGCGGTCAGGTCCTGGGCGGTGCGGAGTTCATCCGGATGCGCCACAACCCCCTGGCCTTCGACGAGGCCGACGTCGCGCTCGCCGAGGAGCTGACCTCCCGCGCGGCGGTCGCGATCGACAACGCCCGCCTGTACCGGCGCGAGCGCAACACCGCTCTGATGCTCCAGCACAGCCTGCTGCCGCAGGAGATCCGCACGACTCCGGGCCTGGACATCGCCTACCGCTACCTGCCCGCGAGCGTCATCAGCGAGGTCGGCGGCGACTGGTTCGACGTCATCCCGCTCTCCTGCGGCCGGGTCGCCCTGGTCGTCGGCGACGTGATGGGCCACGGCATGCGCGCCGCCGCCAGCATGGGCCAGCTCCGCACCGCCGCCCGGACGCTGATCGGCATGGACCTCGCCCCCGACCGGGTGCTGCGCCGTCTGGACGAGACCGCGGCCGCGATGGGCGAGGGCCAGTTCGCCACCTGCGTCTGCGCCGTCTTCGACCCGCTGGACGGCCGCGTGGTCGTCGCCTCGGCCGGACATCTCCCGCCGGTCCTGGTCGAGCCGGACGGCGCCGCGCAACTGCTGATCCTGCCGACCGGCGCGCCGTTGGGCGTCGGCGGCGTCCCCTTCGAGGCGGTCACTTTCACCCTCCCCGGGGAGGCGCTGCTCTGCCTCTACACCGACGGCCTGGTCGAACGCCGCGGCCGGGACCTCGACGTGGGCCTGGAACTGCTGCGGGACACCGTCGCCGAGCACCGCGACTCGCTGGAGCAGCGCTGCGACGCGGTCCTCACGGCCCTGGCCGCGGGCAACAGCGAGGACGACATCGCCGTCATCATGGCCCGCGTCCTGCCGCGCCGCACCGACTGGATCGCCGTCCTGGACCTCTCCGACGACCCGGAGGTGGTGGGCCAGGCCCGCCGCTTCGTGCGCAGGACGCTGGCGTCCTGGCAGCTGACGAGCCTGACGGACGTGGCGCAGCTGCTGGTCAGCGAGCTCGTCAGCAACGCCCTGCTGCACGCGGGACACCCGACGCAGCTGCGGCTGATCCGCGACCGCGTCCTCAGCATCGCCGTCGCCGACAGGGACGCCCGCGCGCCCCGCGTCCGCCACGCGGACGCGGACGACGAGGGCGGCCGGGGGATGCATCTCATCAACGAACTCGCCTACCGCTGGGGCAGCCGCGGCACCCAGGACGGCAAGCTGGTCTGGCTGGAACTGGAGATCCCCATGGGCGCGGGCGCCCCCTTCGCCGGCCGCCCCCGCACCACCGGCCCGGGCGAGGGCGCGCCGTAGCCGGGCGCTCCGGACCAGGCCCTACGCGGCGGGGCTGATGACGGCCGCGGTGCCGTAGGCGCAGACCTCGGTGCCGACGCCCGCGGCGTCGGAGACGTCGAAGCGCATCATCAGGACGGCGTTCGCGCCGCGGGCGCGGGCCTGTTCGACCAGCCGGTCCATCGCCTGGTTGCGGCTGGCCACCAGGGTCTTGGTCAGGCCGCGCAGCTCGCCGCCGGCCAGGGACTTGAGGCTCGCGCCGATCTGGCTGCCGACGTTGCGGGAACGCACCGTCAGGCCGAAGACCTCGCCGAGGATGTTGTCCACCCGGAAGCCGGGGACGTCGTTGGTCGTGACGACCAGGACGTCCGCCGTGTGCTGCCCGCCGCTGTAGTCGCAGATGTCCGTCATGTCGCCATTGTGTGGTTCACGCGTAGCCGAGAAGGCGGCCGACACGCGCGCCCCGCGTGTCGTAGACGTCGACGGCCGAGATCCGTTGCCCCGGGGCGATCGGGACGACCGTGGCCTCCGTCGCCGTGCGCGGCAGGCGGACGGCGACGCCCTGGCGGGTGGTGCCGTCCGTGAAGGTGACGACCACTCCGGCCACCGAGTCCGAGCCGAACGCCGTCAGCAGGCGCAGGTCGCTCCCCTTGGCGATGTGCACGCCCGCGGCGCCGTCCGGTTGGTCCTCGCGGGTGGGTACGCAGTCGGTCCAGAAGCCCGCCGGGGCGTCCACCTGGGCGCCGCCGATCGTCAGGTGCTGGCAGACGTCCTTCTCGTCCACCGAGACCTGGGCGCTCCAGCCGATCCCGTCCAGCGTCCCCGAGCCGATGGACAGCACCGTCGGACCGGGCGCGGCCGCGGACGGGGAGGCTGTGGGGTGCAGACGGGTCGGGCGACCGGCGGCCGTGGCCGGGCCCCGGGAGGAGGGGTCGGAGCCGCCGATCAGCGGTACCCAGACGCAGAGCGCCGCCACGGCCGCCGCCATCGCCGCGCCCGCCGTCGCGCGGCGCGCGCGCCTGCGGCGTCGGCCCGCCCGCAGCACCTCCGCCAGCGGCGGGGCGCTCTGCGGGGGGCGGGGGGCGCCCCCGGCCCC
>NZ_BBPO01000060.1:3264-5253 GCF_000787815.1 Streptacidiphilus neutrinimicus | reverse complement strand
GGTGCGCGCTCGCGTCCAGGGCTCGGCGCACGGTGGCCTCCAGGCGCGGCTCCACGACGTCGTCCTGACGGTCGCTCATCTCTCGGCTCCCAGACCGGTCAGTGCGAACTCCTCGAGCTCGGGATGCTCCCGCAGTTTGGCCAGGGCCCGGGAGGCCTGGCTCTTGACGGTGCCGACCGAGCAGCCGAGCAGATCGGCGACCTCCTCGGCGGACAGGTCCTCCCAGTACCGCAGCACCACGACCGCCCGCTGCCGCTCCGGCAGTCGGGCGAGGAGCGAGACCAGCAGATCCCGCTCCGCGACGTCGGACCGCCCGGCGTCGGCCGCCGGACGGTCCGGGACGAACGGCATGAGCAGGTGCGCCACCCGGCGGCGACGGTGACGGCTGCGGTTGTTGTTCACCAGCGCCCGCCGCACGTAGGCGTCGGCCGTCTCCTCGCGCAGGCCGCGCCAGTGCGGATACACCTTGACGAGCGTGACCTGGACCAGGTCCTCGGCCTCGTGGAAGTCGCCGGTGAGCAGATAGGCGGTGCGCACCAGGGCGGTCCAGCGGGCGGCCACGAAAGTGCTGAAGTCGCCCCAGCCCTCGTCGCCGCCGCGCCGTCCCCCGGCTGCCGCCGCCGTGCCGTCCTGCACGCGTGCCCGTCCCCGCTCTGTCCGTCAGTGCCAGTAGGTCTCGTGGCTGAGCCGCTTGCCGCCGGCGGTGAACGTGTCCACGCTGCGGATGTACTGGCCCTTGCTGATCGGGATGGCGAACGCGTCGAATCCGGTTCCCCGCAGATGCACCGAGTTGGCGCGGTAGGTGCGGCCGTTCGTGAACGTCAGCACCGCGTAGGCGACCGGCGGGGCGTCCTGGCCGACGAACAGCCGGTAGCCGGAGGTGCCTTTGCCGGTCAGACCCCACAGGCCCTCGCTGCCGGTGGCCTGCGTCGGGCCGGTCACGCCCTGGCAGTCCGACCACGTTCCGCCCTGGTGGTCGACGCGGACGCCGCCCAGGTACATCCGCTGGCACAGCAGCCCCGTGTACGCCGGGGCGGGGAAGCCGGGCGGCGGCGTGGGGATCTTGTAGCCCGCGGGCAGGCGGCGGTAGTACTCCAGCTCGACCTTCCAGGCGACCTGGCCCATCCGGCCCTGGCCGACGAGCGCGCTCGACACGTCCGAGCGCGCGGCCGCGGCGGCCGCCGCCGGGTGCGCGGTGGTCACGGAGCTCGCCGTCCTCGGCCGCGCGGCGGCCACGGTGGCGCCCGTCGCTGCGGAGGCGGAGGCGACGCCCGACAGGGCGATCCCGGTGGCCGCGGCCGCTGCGACACCCGCCCCCGCGAGCACCTTCCAACGGGTCCGCTTGGTCTGTGTGGCAGACACAGGACTCCTCACATCGTTTCGAGAATCGGCAGGAGGAAGGAGCCCCCCGGCTCCCTCCCGCCCTCTCTACTCCGGCGCGACGCCGCAGGGTTGCACGAGATCGGCGGCGATAGGCTGCACACGGTGGAACGTCGGGCTCGTAGACGGACGGTGCATGGACGGGCGGTGCATCGACGGACGGTGCATCGACGGACGGGGGAGCGGACATGACGGGAACGGAACGCACCGACTGGCGCCTGACCGAGGACGTGGAGGAGTTCCGCGCCGCGGCCGACGCCTGCCTCGCGGCGGACCCGGCGGCCAACACCGTGCTGTTGACGGTCAGTGAGACGGTCCGACAGCGCGGGCCGTTCGCCTTCGACGCCGACCGGCCCGCGCGGTTCGGCTGGCGTCCCGGTCCCGACGGGAGGGTGGTCGCTGCCTTCGTGCAGACGCCGCCGCGCGGGCCGCTGCTCAGCGTCATGGACGCGGAGTCCGCGCGGGCGCTCGCGGCGGTGCTCGGGCCGGTCACGACGGCGATCGGCGAGGACGCCACCGTGCGCGCCTACGCGGCGGCCACCGGCCGGGACTGGCGGGTGTTCCGCGCCGAGCGCCTGTTCCGGCTCGGTGAGGTGACCGAGCCGGGGC
>NZ_BBPO01000060.1:0-3135 GCF_000787815.1 Streptacidiphilus neutrinimicus | reverse complement strand
CGGGACTGGGGGGTGTTCCGCGCCGAGCGCCTGTTCCGGCTCGGTGAGGTGACCGAGCCGGGGCCGTTGCCCGCCGGTGCGGCCCGGCTCGCGACGGCGGCGGACGTGCCGCTGCTCACGGGCTGGTTCGAGACGTTCGCCTCCTTCGTCGGGGAGCCGCAGCGGGACTTCCACGTCGCCGACCGCGTGGCGGACGGGCGGGTGCTGCTCTGGCAGGACGAGGCAGGCCGCCCGGTCTCGATGGTCGGCTGGTCGGGGCGGGTCGCCGGACAGGTCAGGGTCGCGCCCGTCTACACGCCCGCCGAGCTGCGCGGCCGGGGCTACGCCGGAGCGGTCGTGGCGCAGGCGAGCCGGGAACTGCGGCGGTCGGGGTCGGAGCAGGTGCTGCTCTTCACGGACCTGGCCAACCCGACCAGCAACGCCCTCTACCGGCGGATCGGCTACCGCCCGATCGCGGACCACACGGTGGTGGAGTTCACCGCCCCGTAGCGCGGGCGACGACGCCGACGGCCCGGTGGGGCGCGAGCACGCCGTGCAGCGCGTCGCGGCGGCGTTCGGGCAGGGTGGCGCGGTGGTCGAGGGACCAGAGCAGTCCGGCGCCCGTCACCGCCGCCTGGACCGCGGCGGTCAGCGCGCCGACGTCCGTGTCCGCCCGCAGGTCGCCGCGCTCGACCGCCTCGGCGAGCAGCGCGGCCGTGGCCCGGTCCTGGGCCTCGTGC
This sequence comes from Streptacidiphilus neutrinimicus, assembly GCF_000787815.1. GTDB lineage: Bacteria > Actinomycetota > Actinomycetes > Streptomycetales > Streptomycetaceae > Streptacidiphilus > Streptacidiphilus neutrinimicus. The sequence goes on along the minus strand of NZ_BBPO01000060.1, from coordinate 2,416 downwards.
GCGGCGAGCGCGTGGGCGCGGGCCTCGGCGTCCGCGAGGTCCGTGCAGAGGAAGGCCAGGTGGTTGGCGTATTCCTCGGGGGTGAGCTCGGCCGGCCACAGGCCCGCGACCAGCGCGTCGAGCGCGGCCAGCGGGGCGTCGTGCTCCGCGCGGACGCGGGTGGCGCTCGCGTCGACGTCGGCGACGGTGCGTGCCGAGAGCGCGAGCAGCAGGCCGCGCTTCGAGCCGAAGCGCTGCACGAGCGTGGCCGGGGCGAGCCCCACCTCGGCGGCGATGAGGGCCAGCGTCAACCCGGCCGGCCCGGTGCGGCCCATGACGTGGGCGGCGGCGTTCAGGATCGCCGAGTCGTCCATGCCGCGCGGCCGTCCCGCCACCGTGCCGCCCCCGTCCGCCGATAAGTGAATGGTCGTTCATTTATCAAAGCAGGACGGCGCCCGTGTCGCCAATCGTGTCGTCGGCCAGGGCCGGGAGCCGGGTGTTAGCGTGGCGGGCATGCGCATCGTCATCGCCGGTGGCCATGGCCAGATCGCCCTCCTCCTCTCCCGCGAGCTCGCCCGCCGCGGCGACCTCGCGGTCGGCTTCATCCGCAAGCCCGAGCAGGCCGACGACCTGCGCGCGGCGGGGGCGGAACCGGTCGTGCTCGACCTGGAGCGGTCCTCCGTCGAGCAGGTCGCGGAGGTGCTGCGCGAGCGGTCCGCCGACGCCGCGCTCTTCGCGGCGGGCGCCGGGCCCGGCAGCAGCGCGGAACGCAAGTACACCGTCGACCGCGACGGCTCGGTCAAGCTGGCCGCCGCCGCGGAGCAGGTGGGCGTCCGCCGCTTCCTGCAGATCTCCACCATGGGGGCGGGCTCCCCGCCCAGGCCCGGCACCGACGAGATCTGGGCCGCCTACATCGACGCCAAGACCCAGGCCGAGGAGGACCTGCGCTCCCGCTCCCTCGACTGGACGGTGCTGCGCCCCGGCCGCTTGCTCGACACCCCGAGCACGGGCCTGGTCGCGCTCGCCCCGCCCCCGCTCGCCCCGGGCAGCGTGCCGAGGGCGGACGTGGCCCTGGTGCTGGCCGAGCTGCTCGGCTCCGGCGCGGGCGGCGGCAGCGTCCTGGAGCTGACCAGCGGCGAGACCCCCGTCGCGGACGCCGTCCGCGCGCTGGGCTGAGAGGTCGCGTCCGCGGGCGCTCCCCGGGCGGCCCGCGGCTTCCGCCGACGCTGGCTGTCGGCGTCTTCTGGTAGGACTTGAGGAGCGATGGCCCACTCCGACGTCCCCGAACCCACCGAAAGCCCGGCGAGCGAACAGCTCGAACTGATCCGGACGGAGCTGCGGCGCGCCAAGGCGCGGCCCAAGCCCAAGCCCATGGCGGAGGGTCTGCCCGTCGCGCGGGTCGTCGTCGACAAGGGCCTGTCCCACCTCGACCAGTACTTCGACTACGCCGTCCCGGCACGCCTCGACGAGGCCGCGCAGCCGGGCGTGCGGGTGCGGGTCCGCTTCGGCGGACGCGTCGTCAAGGGGCAGGGGCGGCGCGAGGGCGGCAAGCTCGTCGACGGGTTCGTCGTCGAGCGCCTCGCCGCCAGCGACTTCGCCGGTCCGCTGGCGCCGCTCGCCCAGGTGCTCTCGCCCGAACGCGTGCTCTCACCGGAGCTGCTGCGGCTCTGCCGCTCCGTCGCCGACCGCTACGCGGGCACGCTCGCGGACGTGCTCCAGCTCGCCGTCCCGCCCAAGCACAACAAGCCCGAGTCCGAGCCGGCGACGGAGACCCCTGCCGCCATCACCGCGCCCGATCCCGGCAGTTGGGCCCGCTACGCCGACGGCCCCTCGTACCTGCGGGCGCTCGCCGACGGCGAGTCGCCGCGCGCCGTCTGGTCCGCTCTGCCCGGGCCCACCTGGCCGGACGAGCTGGCCCGCGCGACCGCGGCCGCCCTCGCCTCCGGCCGCGGCGCGCTCGTGGTGCTGCCCGACGGACGCGCCGTCGCCCGCGTCGACGCGGCGCTGGACGCGTTGCTCGGCCCAGGGCGGCACGTCGCGCTCACCGCGGAGCTCGGCGCGGAGGAGCGGTACCGGCGCTGGCTCGCCGTCAGCCGGGGCGCGGTCAGGGCCGTCGTCGGCACCCGCGCCGCGATGTTCGCCCCCGTCACCGACCTCGGCCTGGTCGCGATCTGGGACGACGGCGACTCCTCACACAGTGAGCCGCACGCCCCCCAGCCGCACGCGCGCGACGTCCTGCTGCTGCGTGCCGGCGAGGCCGGCGCGGCGGCTCTCGTCGGCGGCTTCGCCGTCACCGTCGAGGCGGCGCAGCTGCTGCGCACCGGCTGGGCCCGCCCGCTGGCCGCCGCCCGCGAGGAGGTGCGCCGGGTCGCCCCGCTGGTGCGGACCGTCGGCGACCACGACCAGGCCGCCGACGCCGCAGCGCTCGCCGCCCGCC
>NZ_BBPO01000061.1:29342-41100 GCF_000787815.1 Streptacidiphilus neutrinimicus | reverse complement strand
CGTCATCGACATCGCCTCGCGCCGCGTCGTCGGCTGGGCCACTGCCGACCATCTGCGGACCGAACTGGTCGCCGACGCTCTGCGCCGCGTGCACGACCCGCCGCCCGCGCGGTCCGGTGATCTTCCACTCCGATCGCGGCTGCCAATACACGAGCCGTGAATTCGCTTTCCTCGCTGCCGAGTTCGATGTCCAGTTGTCGGTGGGTCGCACCGGCCAGTGCTGGGACAACGCCCTCGCCGAGTCGTTCTTCGCCACCTTGAAAAGGGAGCTGATCGAAGGCCGGTCCTGGCCCAGTCGTGCAGCGGCCCGCAGAGCGATCTTCGAGTGGACCGAGAGCTGGTACAACTTGCGCAGGATCCACAGCAGCCTCGGCTACCGCAGTCCGGCCGAATACGAGACCGCACTCGCTGCCTGACCACCACCCCAACGGTGTCCGTCAAAGCGAAGCAACCTCAGAAGTCCTGCTGCGGCCCGTCGAAGCTGACTCTGTGGGCCAACTCCCCGCGCCTTGCGTCGGGTGTCGGACGGGCTCCGGGGCGGCCATCTCGTCGATCGTACCGAGGAGCTCTGTGCACCACGGCCCCCACCCCTCCAGCGGATCGCGGATTACCAGGACCACGACAGCAGGCCCGGGCCGATCCGGGACACCGTGGCGGCGTTGACGGATCGTGTTACCGGAGGCGGTACTGCCAGCCGTCCGATGTTGCTGCTGCTTGTGCATCGCGTCGCTGGCGACGACCACAAGGCCAGCCGCACCACATGAGCCCACCAGGCAGGACTCGCCAGGGGTAACGGCTTTCCGGCCACTGGATTCGAGGCGGCCTGTTGCCTGCCAGGCGGCAAGCGAGCTGCCCTGTGCGCCGGGTTCTGTCTCCGCGGCCCGGTCGTTTCCGGCAGGCGTGAGTGGAGGGGGCCTGCAGGTTGAGCGTGAAGGGTGAAGTGGCCAAGCCAGCTCACCCTTCACGCAGTCGGCCTTCGGATGTTGCGGCTAGGCCGCCGTTGCCGAGACAGATCGGTTCCAGCGTGCTGTGAGCGCCGAGAGCAGCTTGTCGTTGAGGGCGCTGGCGACGTGGCTGTAGATGTCGTCGATGTCTCGGCCCATGCGGTGTCCCAGGCGTCGTGCTTGGACGACGTCGGGGAGGCCGTCCTCGATCATCCAGGTCTTGTGGGAGTGGCGAAGGCCGTGAAAGGTCAGGCCCGGCTTGAGGGGTTTCCACACGGTGCCGTCGCTGAGGTTGGTGCCGTTCACGGCGGGTGCCCATGTGCGCCGTCCGAAGCAGGAGCGCCGTAGGTGCTTGCCGTCGATGCTGGTGAAGACGTGGGCGTGACGGTGGCGATTGAGCTCGTTCGCGAGGAGCTCGGCGAGGAAGGCGGGGAGGGTGATCGTCCGGGCGCTGGCTGGCGTCTTGGGTGGGCCGTAGGTGAGGTGGCCGTTGATCTCGTGGAGCGCTCCCGATTGGGGATGGATGACGAGCCGAGGCTGGCCGCCGGACAGGTGGCAGTTCTCTCGTCGGAGGCCTGCGAGTTCGCCCCAGCGCATGCCGGTGTACGCGGCGGTGATGACCAGGAGGGCCTGGTTGGGGCTGGCGAGTTGGAGGACGCGGGAGGCGATCGCGCGGACTTCGTGTTCGTCCGCCCAGATCTTCTCCTGAGCGGGGTCGTGGGAGCGTGTGCGGCCTCGGTTGCGCTTGCGGACGGGGTTGGTGGTGAGCAGCCCTTCTTCGACGGCGTCGGCCAGGATCAGTGCGAGGAGCTTGCGGATCGCGCTGACGGTGCTGGGCCGGTGGGTGGTGTGCAGTTCCTTGACCCAGACCTGGACCTGGGACGGGGTGATCCCGGTCAATGGGATGCTGCCCCAGCGGGGCAGGAGATGGTTCTTCGTCAGGGATCTGTACGACGCAAGGGTGTTGTCGCCGACGTCGATGGTGTCCCACCACGTCTCCAGCCAGTCGGCGAAGCCGACCCCTGCGGGCTCTTCCTCGGCGGGGGCGATGAACGCGGGGGTCAGAGGGGCGTCAGCTCGGACAGCGGGTGCGGTGGGTTGTGGGGTGCGGTGGTCTTGGAGCGTCGCCGCGTGCTCGCGGGCCTCCGGCTCGCTTTGGAAGCCAGGCACCGAGCCAGCCGGGCCGTCTTCCCTCCAGTACCGCACCCGCCAGGTCCGGCCGTGCTTTTCGACCCAGGCCATAAGTCACTCCTTCCATATCGAACCCTTGCCGCCGGGCGTCGCTCATGGGCGGCACCGCTACGTGGTGGCGTCGGCGTCCATCAACGCTCTGGCTGGCTGGTAAGGGGAAGCGGGATCGTGGAGTTCGTCCGTGCCACGGGACGGTGGCACGGTCAGGTTCGCCACTTCGCGGGGCGATGGTGCCGGGCGATGATCTCTTCGAGGTCGGTTCGGGTGAAGCGGACCTTGCGGGCGATCAGGACGTGGCCGACGAGTCCCTGGGCGGCTTGGCGGCGCAGCCAGCCGGCGGACATCTGGAGCAGCACGCCGGCTTGGTCGCTGGTGTAGAGCAGCTGCCCTGGGACGGGCATGGCGGGCGGTGGCGCGTGATCGCCGGGCTCGGTCTTATCGAGGCCGTCCGCCTGCTGTTCCGTTGCGGCGCCGCGGGGTTGGCGCTCGCAGTGCCGATCCCTGGCCGTTGTCCGGGGTTCCGGGCCGACTGCCGGCTGCGGTTCGGTCTTGGGGGTCGCTGGTTCGTGCTGGGTGGCTGCGGGTTGGGGGCGGGCGGTTCGGGTGCGGCGGCGCCCGGCGCCCGGCTGGGTGGTGGTCCCCAGGAGTGTGCCGAGGTCGGGCGGGTGCGTCGGTGCGGTGTCGGACAGGGGGTCCTCCGTTGCGGCGGGGTGAGTCGGCTTCAGGCGCGCCCCGTCGGTCGGGGTGGGGCGCGCCTGCTCTCCATCTGGGTGTGGTGGTCAGCCGTGGAGGGTCACGATGCGGCTGTCCCAGTTCAGGCCGATGAGGGCGGTGAGGACGACGCTGTCGTGGCGGGTCCAGGCGTTGACCGGGATCTTGGTGTTGGCCTTGCAGGTCTTCTTGATGCTGTCGCCGCCCAGGTAGTCGCCCAAATGCATGTTGACGGCTTTGAGTTCGACGCAGCCGCGGAACGCTTCGACGGTGCCGGTGATGCGGTATCCGTCGTGGTCGCGTGTGACAGCGATCTCTGCGTGGCCCTCGACGGAGCTGTCGCCGGAAGCGGCGTCGAGGGAGATCCATTGGGTGGCGAGCGCGGGCGCGGCGGTGGTCAGCAGCGCGGCGGCGAGGACGACGGTGAGGGCGGCGCCGTGTCGGTTTCGGGGCATGGTTGCTTCTCCTTCCTTTTGCGATGTGCGATGTGTCCAACGCGGTCGTGGATGGTCGGTAGTTGGCCTCCACACGGACGGGGGACGGCCCCGGTACGCGTGATCGACCGCAGCGCGGGGTGGTGGCGGCCGGGGACGGCCGCCACCACCTGTTGGTTCAGAGGCTGAGGTGGTGCAGGAGGCGGAGCGCGAGGGCGCCCTGGATCGGGTTGACGGAGCCGCCGAGGAGGCGGAGCCGGGTGGCGCGGGTGAGTCCCGGGAGGTCGGTGTAGCCGTCGGGGAAGGCCTGGAGCCATTCCACGAATTCGGGTCTCAGCCTTCGGTGTTCGTCGGCGGGGTGGGGTGCGGGGCGTCCGAGGACGGCTTCCCAGCGGCGGACGGCGCCGGTGTATTCGCGCCAGTCGGGTCCGTGGCCGCGATGGGGAGCACGACCTGGGACAGCGGCGGCCGGAACCCTTGTGTCGCCCGTCGGCCCGGTGTGCCGGTGTCGCTCGCGCGCGGGGTGGGCAGCAGCTTGATGCCGGCGGCCAGCGACGACAGCGCGGGGCCGTTGGAGTAGCGGCGGCCAGGGGATCCCTTGCTGCCGTCGCAGGCCGTGCGGGTGGGCAGCAGGCGCGGCCGCCTGCTGGTGGGTGCAGCGGCGATCTCGCCGACCTCCGCCGCCAGCGACTTCCCGCGGCGCCCGGCGTGCTGGGAGGGGGAGCGGCGGGTCTGCCGCTGCTCCCCGGCGGAGGCCCTGGGGGTGGGCAGCAGCGAGGAACAGGCGTTTGCGCTGGTGGCAGCAGCCGGCGTCGGAAGCTGCCACAACACCCCATCGGATGTCGTCGAAGCCCAGCGCGGCCAGGTCGTCGAGCGCGTGCTGGAGGCCGAGGGTGATGTAGCCGGGGACCTGTTCCATGACGAACAGATCGGGCACCAGGTGGCGAAGGGCTTCGGTGACGTGGGGCCACAGGTAGCGCGGGTCATCGGTCCCTTTCCGTTTGCCGGCGACGCTGAACGGCTGGCAGGGGGCGCCGCAGGTGACGACGTGGACGCGTGGCACCCGCGTCCAGTCGACCTGGGTGATGTCGCCGAGATTCGGTGTATGCAGGCGGGCGGCCAGCACGGCGGCCGCGGCGGGGTCGGGGTCGCTGGTCCAGGCGAGCCGGGTGCCGTAGGCGTGTTCTACGGCCAGGTCGAGTCCGCCGATGCCGCTGCACAGTGATCCCAGCAGGGGAACGGGTTCGGTCATACGGCGCTCGTCATCGGTCCGCGGGACCACAGGGGGTTCGCTCCGGTCTCGGTGGGCTGGGGGCCGGGACGGGTGGTGGGGGCCTGGAGGCACAGGAGGTCCTCGTGGACGATCAGGGACATGGGGATGCCGGCCGCGCGGGCGGCGCGGACGTTGCGGAGCTGGAAGAAGGAGGGGCGGGCCTGCAGGTGTCCGTCGCGGACCGCGGCGAGCAGGGCGACGCACCGTTCGACCAGGACGAGGCCGGCCGCCTGCCCGGCGGCGACTACCGCTGCGGGGAGGTCGACCAGTTCCCCGTGCTCGCGCCAGGGGCGGGCGGTGACCGCGACGGTGGCGCCGTCCGCGAGCAGGGGCCGGCAGGAGCGCAGGATCTGCGTGAACGAGTCCAGCAGTTCGTCGGTGGGGGCGTGGGCGAGGTTGCCCAGTGAGGTGCCGTAGGTGTCGTGGAACTTCACGATGCCGTCCTGGCCGGTCTCGCGGGTGGAGCGGACCTGCCCGTGCAGGGAGGCGCCGTACGGGGGTGAGGTCAGGAGCAGGTTCACGCTGCCGTGCAGTTCGGGGTTGACGATGCGGTCGGCGTCGCGGGCGTCGCCGCGGTAGACGGTCGCGGCGCCTTCCGCGCCGTCGCGGTGGGCGTGCGTGACGTTGTGGCGGGCGAAGGTGGCCCAGCGGTGTTCGAGTTCGATGCCGATGGCGTGGCGGCCGAGGTGGGCGGCCTCGACCAGGGTGGTGCCGATGCCGCACATCGGGTCCAGGACGGTGTCGCCGGGCCGGGTGTAGGCGGTGATGGCGTGGCGGGCGATGGCGGGGAGCATCTTGCCGGGGTGGGCGGTGGAGCCGGGCAGGTAGCGGCCCTTGCGCTGGGCAGCGGGGCTGGCCTGGGCGGTCACCCACACCGAGCACGGCGCGTCGGCGAGCGCGGCCCGGGCCGTGTCGAGCGGGGCACCGGGGGAGTCAGCCTGGCGGGCGGTGGTGGTCACGGTGGGCTCCTCGCTACTTGGTGAAGACGAGCAGGTCGTGGTGGGCGACCTGGTGTCGGCCGGCGCGGGCGGCGGGGGAGGTGCAGGCGCAGTCGGGGCCGTGCGGGGCGGCGGGTTCGGTGCGGGGGCGGAGTTTCCCGTTGGCGGCGGCGGCCTCGACGGCAGCGATGTGCTGGAGGTAGGTCAGCCCTGCAGCCTGGGCGAACGCGGTGAGCAGGCCGGGCCGGTCCTGGCCTGGCTGCTGACGGGTGACCACCACCGCGACTCCGCCGGGGCGCAGGACGCGCACGGTGGCGTCCAGTACTGGTGCGAGCTCGGCGGCGGTGGCCGGGTAGTGCGGGGCCAGGATCGCGAGCGCGGCGCGGGAGGCGAGGCGTTCGCTCTGACCGGGCAGCCCGGTGGGCGGGACGTGCCGGAGCACGGCGAGGGAGGCGACTTCGGTGGGCTGCTCCTTCAGCATCGTGGACGTGGCGCGGGCGTGGTCGGTGGTGCGGGCGTAGCCGATGACCTTGCGGCCGCAGGTGACGGGGGCGACGAGGAGGGTGCCGTTGCCGGCGTCGGGGATCCACACCACGTCGCCCGGTTCGCTGTAGGTCTCGGTGATCTGCCGGACCAGGGCGAGGGGCAGTCGGCGGGCGCAGGCCGTGCCGACCGGGTCGGTGCACAGCGGGCAGCAGCCGGTCAGCGGTTCGGTCAGCCAGACCGAGAGGGGGACGGAAGGCAGCCCTTCAAGGTGGGGGGTGTCGCGCCGGCGCCGGCCTCGCGGGGCGGGGGAGAGGTCATCGGTGGGGGCGGGTGTGCGGTGGTCGTTCATGGACCGTCGGCCCGACGGGCGCCACGGAGACGTTGACACCCCAAGAAACGCATTTTTCGGCCCGATCCAAACGCATGGTCAGAAATTCGGTACCAGAAATCGTTTGCGACCCCCGGTCGAGGCGGTTGCCTGGCCTGAGTGGGGTCGCCGATCGGCGCAGGCCACCAGTGCCAGGCATGCCGAGAGCGGCCGCTGTCATGGGTGGGAGCGTTTCAGGGGATCACCAGGGCGGCCGTCGCCGACCGCGTCGGCTCCGGAGACAGAAAGGCATGAGGCCGCACGGTACCCGTTCCCGCTGGTCAGCTGCGTACCTCCGCTCAACCTCCGGTGCCCGCACCTAGCAAAAGCGGAGACGGAACGGAGGTCGAGCGGAGGTACGCCAGAGGTGAAGGACCTGTCCGCCGCGGCGGCGGCGTGGCGGGCCGGCCGGGCGTGCGGCTGGCCACCCAGCCCGGCAGCCGGGGCACAGGGCACCGCCGGGCGGAGAATATCTGCGCACCCTGCCCATCTACGGGTGGACGAACAGGCGGCCGCACCGGTGATCATCTTGGAGGGCGTCGCAGTGGCCAGGGGCCGCGGGGATGCGCCCCTCGAGCCCGTGGCTCGACCCCTCGCGTTCCAGGCTGCGTGATGGCTTGTGCTGACGTCTCCTGGGAGTTGAGGGCCCACGGGTAGAGCTTGACGACGGAGGCGACCATGACCCAGTACGCCTGGTGCCTGATCCGGACCGACAGCGACGACCAGACCTCCAGAGTGCTGATCCCGACGGGGCCGCCCGCCGACTACCCGGGTACGGCCCAGGAGTACGCCGAATGGCGGCTGGCTCAGCAGGTCGGCGCTATGGAGAACAACGGGCAGCAGCAGCCGGGCGGGCTGGAGGTCCAAGTCTGGGAGGGGGTCCCTGGCCTGGACCAACTCCCGGACGCTACCGCCGCGTGGACTCTGGATCGCGGCATTGACGATGTCGTCGAGTAGACCGCGGACGAGCACGCCGGCCTCGCTACCCGGGACGGGCGGTGGGGGTCTCGCATGGGCGGGAGGACTCTCGGCCGGCCAATGGGGCCGTTCGGCCCATGTGGTCGCCTGAACACGCGGCGGATGGTCGAAGGAACCCAGCGTGGCAGGTGAGCGTGATGGTGTACGAGCTGAAGGCCGAGTACGAGTTCCGCGCGGTCATCGCCTGGCACGTCGTCCCGGTGGGAGGGTCCCGCAGTCTGTGCGGCAGTCCGCTCGCGCCGGCGTCGACGATCCGCCCGATCAGCGACCTGCACCACGTCCACGGCGTGTGCCGACCGTGCGAGGCGCTGCATTCCGGGGCCCGGCGCCGGGCGCGGCAGGATGCGCTGACCGGGGGTTGAAGCGAGCCGCGGACGACGCCTGGGGTCCTCTCGGGGCCCCGCTCGACGAGCTCGTGGTATCCGCGACTCCCGACAGCCCTGGTGGCCCGGATCCCCTCAGCTTCCGTACTTGATCAAGCGCACCGTGGGCTTCCAGCCGTCCTTCCGCAGCTGCGTCGCAAGAGCCTCGGCTTGCGGTCCTGGAAGTCCGGACGACTCGAACGGTCCGTGGTGGGCCTTGGTCGCCCGGACGAGGTATCTGGGCGGTTCGATGGGCGGCCGAACGATCACCGGAGCCTGTTGCTCTCGCTCGCGGCGGTTGGCAAGAGCGGCACGCAGGAACGGGATCGCCAGTAGCGCCAGTATCGGCAGCCCGACGTACCACCATCGGAGGATCAAATAGATCAGCAGGATGATCGCAGCGAACGCGATCAGGAAGACGACCCCTCCGGTGTTGCTTCGACGCGGGGCCGGGCGGCGTCGGGCATCGGTGCGGGGGGTGCTGCAGCCGGTCGGCCCCGTGTGGAAGCGCAGGTAGAACGGCATGGCGGTGCCCCCTTCCGGGTCTGGTTCCAGTGTGCGCTGTCTCGTGCCACCGGACCTTGACCGGGTGCCAAAGAGTTTGGATCGATGGCCCTTCGTGCTACCGAAAATGGGCCAGCTCAGTCGAGCGGCTCCCGCCCGGTCATTTCAGGAGTTGGGCCGCAGTGGGGCGTTCGTCGTGCGGGTGGTCTCCAGTGGCTCTTCGGCCTCCCGATTCAGCGTTTCCCGGACGTGAGTCTGGCGGGCCGGTGCCAACACGGTGGGCTGCTCCTTGATCGTGGGGGCGATGAGATGCGCGCGGTGTGGGGTCCGGGGCCGATCCTGTCGTGGACCGTCTCGGCAAGAGGAATCCACGCGGATGTTGAGAGGGCTCGTCCAGAGGTGAGCTGACCGCTGTGTGCCGCGTTCTGGCTGGTCAGTGGCGACTCTCCGGTGTCCTCCGTTGCCGGGGAACGACCGCGATGGAGGTGGAGTGGAGGGCCGTCGGCGGTGTCCAGGAGGTGGGGTGGGGCGCGGGCGGAGGGGCGCAGGAGGCGGCTTTGGCGCGATGGGCCCAGGGCGGCCCGCCGGGGTCGCTGCTGGCCTCGACGAAGGGTGCGTCATGACCGCCACCGAAGTTGTGCTGTTCCCGCTGGAGCAGGTAGCGCGGGAGTTCCGCGCGCTGGTGGAGCGTCCGTTGCCGCTGGAGATGAAGACCTGCGATCTGGGGGAGGAGGGCCTGCCCGAGGCGCCGGTGGATGTGGTGGCGTTGCGGGCGCTCCTGCTTCACCCGCGGCTCGGCCACCGGACGCGCGGCGCGGTGTGGGCGAGGCTGCTGGAACTGGCAACCCAGAAGGGGCGCGAGGGCGAGGACTGGCGCCTCGCCGCGGTGGGGATGGCGCTTCCCGGGCTCACTCGGGTGAGCCTGCGCTGGGCGAAGGCCCTCGGCGAGATCACCGCCGAGCAGCGCGAGGAGATCCAGATGATCGTACTCGGCGGCTTCTGGGAGCAGTTCACGGCCATGCAGCACGACGGGACCTGGCGGCGTGACCCGTCCCGGATCCCGGCGCGCCTGCTGTGGGCGGCCGAGCGCGCGGCGAGGGCCGCACTCACCCGCGCTTCACGAGTGCGGGAAGCGGAGGTGGAACTGGAGCGGGTTCCCGCCCCGCCGGCGGAACGGGTCCTGCCGGAGCAGTTGCTCGCCTTCGCGGTCCGCAAAGGAATCGTCTCCCGCAGGGGGGCCCGGACGGTCGCGTGGACCCGTCTCGAGGGCATGACGATGGCCGAGGTCACCAGGCTCCTGGGCGGCTCGAGGGAGAGCCTGTTCATGCTCCGCACCCGCACAGAGCGCAAGATCGCGGCGGCCATCGCGTCCGGCCGACTGTCCAGCGAGGACATCGAATTGAATTTCGAGCGTTTGGATCGGCCCGAAAATTGCGTTTCTTGAGGGTGAGAGACAACGCAGTCGGCAGCAACTGCCGACCGTGGTGCTCCCGGGGTCCGCGCCGCGGACGTTGACACTTCGCATCTGGTCCTTCACGACCCTTCGAGGGAGGTGAAGGCCTGACGGACACCCCGGGCTCGCCGCAGCTCCGCGCCTCTCCCTGCTGTTCCGGGTGGTGCCGCCCCTCACGGCGGCACCACCCGGACCCATCCGTCTCCCGGCCCGCCTCGACGTGGAGGTTCCCGCATGCCCAGACACCGCTCCGCCCGCCCCAGACGCCCTCCTCGGACATTGCTGCTGGTGACCTTGTCGGTGTGCTGCTGGACCATGGGCAGTCCCGCCTCAAGTGCCGCGGGTGCCGCCAGCGCGGTCATCGCCGTGGCGACGATCGACCAGACGATCTCGAACATCACGCACTGGATCGTCGGCCTGCTGGCAGGACTGGCGACACTGTTCCTCACCATCGGCGGGGTCCGCTACCTGATGGCCGGCGGCGATCCGGGCGAGGTCGAGAAGGCCAAAGGCGCACTGAGGAGCGCCGGCCAGGGCTACATGCTCGCGATCCTCGCCCCGGTCATCGTCACCGTGCTGAAGAAGATGGTCGGCGCATGAAGCAGCGCCTCGCGCAGGCCACGGCCCTGGCCGTCTTGTGCCTGCTCGGCTCCGCCGGCGGTCAGGCGGGCGCTGTGGCCGCCCCGGGCGTCCCGCAACCGGCGGCCGGAGCACCACCCAGCCCCGCACCCGGGGGCGGTCCGGGGAGATTGCCCGCCCCAGCCCCCGGTCCTTCGCCCGCTCCCGCCGGCGCACCTACCGGGGCCGGGAACCAGGGCAGGCCCGCGCCGCCACCGAACGGCGGCCTCATCCAGCCGGCCACCCCGTCGGACCCGAACGCGACCGGGATCTTCGACATCCCCGGCCAGGTGAAGGCCGCGATCGCGTCCTTCCTCGCCGGTTTGCTGCAGCCGTTCGTGGTCCCCGTCATGAACCTCCTAGCCCACCTGATGCTGTCCACACCGGACGTCACCCGGATCCCACGGGTGGCCGGACTGTGGGAAGGCCTGCGCGTACTGGCGTGCTCGCTCTACGGGCTGGCGGTGCTGGCAGCCGGGATCCTGGCGATGAGCCACGGCACGGTGCAGCAGCGGTGGGGTGCCCGTGACCTGATCCCGCGCCTGGTGCTGGGGATGCTGGCCGCGAACCTGTCGCTGACGGTCTGCCACCAGGTGATCGCTCTGGTGAACGCGGTCAGCGCGGCGGTCTTCGGCGACGGCATCACCGCGGACGACCTCGCCGGAACCCTCACCGGGATGCTCCTGAACGGCAATCCGACCACCGGCCCGCTCTACCTCGTGGTGTTCGCCCTCGCCGTCACGGTCATCGCGGTCGCGGTCGTGGCCACCGTCCTGGTCCGCATCGCCTGCGTTCTCGTGCTGGTCGTGGCCGCGCCGCTCCTGCTGGCCTGCCACGGGTCGCCAGCGACCGAGGGCGCGGCCCGGCTGTGGTGGAAGGCGTTCTTCGGGATCATGGGCATCCAGGTCCTGCAGTCCGTGGTCTTCCTGGTGACCGTCAAAGTCCTGCTCGACCCCGGCAACTACAACTTCCTCGGCGCGCCCACCGCCGGGGCGCTGATCAACCTGACCGTGCTCGGGGGCTGCCTCTACCTCCTGGTCAAGATCCCCGGTTGGATCCGGCACCTGGTCACCAACCCGGTCCAGCGAACTGTCGGCGGCCGGGGCGGCCTGCAGTTGCTGCAGAAGGTCGCGCTGGGGGCGCTCGGGGTGCCGCTGGGCCCGTACGCGCTCGGCGCGCAGATCGCCGGCCGCTTCGGCCCGGCGGGGACAGCGGGACTGGTCGGGATGCTGGGGCGGGGGCCGCGCCGTCCGCCCGGCACGCCGGGCGGACCGAATCCTCGCGGTCCCCGCCCAGCGGGCCCGCCTGGGGGAGCGGGACGCCCCGGCCCACGCGGTGCCGCCCCCGGTCCGGGCTGGCGGGCAGGCGGTCCCGTGCCGGCGGCCAGCGGCCCGGGTGTGCCGACCTACCAGTGGGGCACGCCGCGCCGCAACGGCCCACCGTCTCCCGGCGGATCGCGCAACAGCCCCCCGACCACAGGGCAGCAGCCCGCGGCGGCC
>NZ_BBPO01000061.1:22292-28970 GCF_000787815.1 Streptacidiphilus neutrinimicus | reverse complement strand
CCGCCCCGCCCCGCCCTGCCGCCCGCCCCGAACCCGCAGCCCCGCAGCGCAGGGGCAGCCCCGCCACCGGTGGGATCACCGCCAACGAGCCCACCGCCTGGCCGCAGGGCGCTGCCCCCTGTTCCGCCGCGTCCCGCGTTGCCTGCGCCGCCGCTGCCCGGCGGACCGAAACCCGGCCCGAAACGAAAAGGAAGGCGTTGACCCGTGGCCCGCCGCGACCTGGAACACGAGACGCACGACGCGCTGGTGAGAATCCCCGCCGACGTCGAGCAGAGCGACAAGCTCGTCGCCAACCTGACCGCCCGCCAACTCACCCAACTCGCTGCTGCTGCAGTCCTGCTCTGGTTCGGCTGGCAGATCAGCAGACCCCTCCCGTGGATCGCCTACGCCGTCTTCTGTCTCCCGGTCGCCGCGGTCACGGTCGCGATCGTGCTCGGACGCAGGGACGGGATCGGCATGGACCGATGGCTCGCCGCCGCCATCCGCCACCGCCGCCAGCCCCGACATCTCTTGCCTGCTCCACTGTCCGCGGCACCGGCGGGCGTGGCGGAACTCCCGCTGCCGGTCACCGGCGTCGACTCCGACGGGGTGCTCGCCCTGCACGAGGGCTGCGCGGTGCTGACCCGGGCCGGGACGGTGAACTTCGCCCTGCGCACCTCCGGTGAGCAGCAGGCGCTGGTCGGCGGCCTGGGCCGGTGGCTCAATTCGCTGACGGGACCGGTGCAGATCCTGGTCCGCTCCCGCCGTCTCGACCTCGCCCCCATGGTGGCCGGCTTGCGCGAGCAGGCACCCGGCCTGCCGCACCCGTTGCTGGAGGATGCCGCCCTCGAACACGCCGCCTTCCTCACCCAGTTGCAGGCCGACCGGGACCTGCTGACCCGCGACGTCCTGGTGGCCCACCGCGAGCCGACCGCGGATGAGGCGGCCCGGCTGCGGGCCCTGCGCCGCGCCCACGAAACCAGCTCCCTCCTCGGTGCCGCCGAGGTCGACGTCCGCGTGCTCGACCCGCGCCAAGCCTGGTCCGTGCTCGGCGCCGCCTGCGACAGCGACAGGCCGCCGCACTCTGGCCCCGCCTTGCCCGGCGACGCCGTCACCCTGGAAGGAACCCGATGAACGTCCGACTCCTCGAACCCTTCCGCTCCGGCGCCCTGTGGCGGGCGGGGGCGCCCGGGCTGGGGCCGGACAGCGTGCGGGTCGAGGCCCGGCGGCTCAGCGTCGGTGACCAGGTCGCCGCCACGCTGATCGTGACCGGCTACCCGGCCGAAGTCCCACCGGGCTGGCTCGACCCGCTCCTCGCCTACCCGGGTCGCCTCGACGTCTCCCTGCACATCACCCCGGTGCCGCAGCAGGTCGCGGCCGACAGGCTGCGCCGGCAACGCGCCCGCCTGGAGTCCCACCGCCGCCAGGGACTGCGCGACGGACGGCTGGACGACCCCGACACCGAGACCGCCGCCCTCGACGCCGCCGACCTCGCGTGGCGGATCGCCCGCGGCGAGGGCAAGCTCTTCCGCACCGGCCTCTACCTCACCGTCTACGCCCCCGGGCCGGACGAACTCGCCGACGAGGTCTCCTCCGTCCGGGCCCTGGCCGAGTCCATGCTCCTGCGCGTCCACCCCGCCACCTGGCGCGCCCTGGAAGGCTGGATCACCTGCCTGCCGCTCGCCACCGACCAGCTGCAGGCCACCCGCACCTTCGACACCGCCGCCCTCGCCGCGGCCTTCCCCTTCGCCTCACCCGAACTGCCCACCACCGCAGCCGACGAGCAGGTGTCCGGCGTGCTGTACGGGGTCACGGCGGGCGCCACCGGGGCACTGGTGTGGGACCGGTGGAGCCAGGACAACCACAACTCCGTCACCCTCGCCGCGTCCGGCGCCGGGAAGTCCTACCTGACCAAGCTCGACGTCCTGCGCTCCCTCTACCAGGGTGTCGAGGTCCACGTCGTCGACCCCGAGGGCGAATACACCGACCTCGCCGAAGCGGTCGGCGGCACCCTGGTGCGCCTCGGCGCACCCGAGGTCCGGCTCAACCCCCTCGACCTCGTCGCCGACGACGGCCCTGAAGCCCTGACCCGCCGCGCCCTGTTCACCCACACCTTCCTCCAAGTGCTGCTCGGCACCGGGTTCACCAGCGCGGAGAAGACGGTGCTGGACAAGGCGATCCTCGCCGCCTACCACCAGCGCGGCATCACCACCGACCCGCGCACCCACACCCGCCCCGCCCCGCTCCTGGCCGACCTCGCCGAGGCACTGACCCAGGCCGCCGACCCCTGCGCCAGCGCCCTGTCGGATTGCCTCGCCCCCTACACGACGGGCTCGCACCGCCAGCTCTTCGACGCCCCCACCACCCGCGAGCCCGGGGGACACCTCACCGTCTACAGCCTGCGTGACCTGCCCGACGAACTCACCGCCGCGGGATCCCTGCTGGCCCTGGATCGCATCTGGCGCACCGTCACCAACCCGGGTCCTCCGCGCAGGCGGTTGGCCGTGGTTGACGAGGCCTGGCGGCTCATGAGCGAGGGCGAGGGCGCCCGGTTCCTGTTCCGGATGGGCAAGGCCGCCCGCAAACGCCACGCCGGCCTGGCCGTGGTCACCCAGGACACCGCCGACCTGCTCGCCACCGACCTCGGCAAGGCCGTGGTGGCCAACGCGGCCACCCAGATCCTGCTCCGCCAAGCCCCCCAGGCCGTCGACGCCGTCGCCGACGCCTTCGGCCTCTCCGGCGGCGAGGCCGCCTACCTCCTGTCCGCCCAGCGCGGCGAAGCACTGCTGTGCGCAGGTCCCGGCTGCCGGGTCGCGTTCCGCAGCATCGCCTCCCCACGCGAAGAAGCCCTCATCACCACCGGCATCGGCCGCAACCACACCGACGAGGGCCGATGACAGACGCAGCGGGCGGCGTTCTCGGCCGCTTCCTCCTCGACCCCACCTCCCCCCTCACCACGGTGAGCGGCCTCGCCGTCCACGACTGGCCGGCCGTGCTCACCACCGCGGTCTCGGCAGCTGGCACCGCCGCGACGGGGCGCGTGCTGTGGCACCGGACCAGTCAGCGCAGGCTCACCCGGCAGGGACACAGCCTGGAGATCCTGGTCCCGGCCACCGTCGACCCGGCCGGCGCGCACGCACTGTGGGCGCACCTGCGCGGACTCCTGCGCCCCTGGTGGCGACGACTGCTGGGCCAGCAACCGCACCTCGCCTTCGAGTACCACTTCACCCCGGCCGGGCTGAGCCTGCGCCTGTGGTCACCGAGCACCGTTCCGCTCGCACTGCTGCAGCGCGCCGTCGAAGCCGCCTGGCCCGGAGCCCACACCCGCCCCCTCCCCAGCGTCTCCGACAACCCGGTCGGTCAGTGCCGGGTGACGACCGGGGGACGGCTGCGGCTCGCACGCCCGGACATCTGGCCGATCGAGCACCGCCACGACGCCGACCCGCTGCGCGCCCTCCTCGGCGCCGGCCAGAACCTCGACGACGGCGAACACCTCACCGTCCAGATCCTCGCCCGACCCGCCACCGGACTTCGCCTACGCCGAGCCAAGCGCAAACTGCGGGCCCTCCACCACGGCAGCCCCGCACCCGCCCGTCCCGGCCGCGTCTTCGACCTGCTCGCCCACCGATCCCAGCGCGGCACCGCCACCCGCCGCGACCCCGAACGCGCCGACCAACTCCGCGCAGCCCTCACCAAGACCACCGCACCCCTGTGGGACACCACCGTCTACTACACGGCCAGCGCCCCCGCCTCGGCCCTCACCGAACAGGAGGCCCTGCACCGGGCGCGCGGGCGCGCCCACCAGACCGCCTCCGCGTTCGCCGTATACGCCGGCCGCAACTGGTACGCCCGCCACCGCCTCCACCACCCCGACCAGCGACTAGCCCACCGTCACTTCCCCCTGCGCGGGGACCTCCTGTCCGTGCCGGAATTGGCCGCGATCGCGCACCTGCCCCTCGATGCCGCAGCCCCGGGGGTCACCAGGGCGGGCGCCCGCTGCGTCCTCCCGCCGGCCCGCATCCCCGAACCCGGCCCGGACAGCAAACCGCTCGGCCGAGCCGACCTCGGCCCGCCCCGCGGCATCGCCCTGGGCGTCCCCGACGGACGCCACCACCTCCACGTCATGGGCGCCACCGGCTCCGGCAAGTCGACCCTCCTCGCCAACCTCGTCCTCGCCGACGCCGACGCCGGCCGCGGCGCCCTGGTCGTCGACCCCAAAGGCGACCTCGTCCTGGACATCCTCGCCCGCCTCCCCGAACACGCCCTGACCCGCACCGTCGTCCTCGACCCCGCCGACACCGCCAAACCCCCACGCCTCAACGTCCTCGAAGCCGGCACCGACGACGCGGACGTCGTCGTCGACAACCTCGTCGGCATCTTCCGCCGCATCTTCACCGCCTTCTGGGGACCACGCACCGACGACGTCATGCGCGCCGCCTGCCTCACCCTCATCCACACCCAACTCCCCGGCCAGCCGGTCACCCTCGCCGACATCCCCCACCTGCTCACATCCGCCGCCATGCGCCACCGCACCGTCGCCCGCCTCCACCCCAGCGAAAAGACCCTGCGCGGCTTCTGGAACTGGTACGAGCAACTGTCCGAACCCACCAGAGCCAGCATCACCAGCCCCCTGATGAACAAGCTCCGCGCGTTCCTGCTGCGCACCTTCGTCTCCGACACCATCGCCGCCGGCGCCTCCACCTTCGACCTCGCCGACGTCCTCGACGGCGGCATCGCCCTGGTCCGCCTGCCCAAAGGCGTTCTCGGCGAGGAAACAGCCCGGCTGCTCGGCTCCTTCGTCGTCGCCAAGACCTGGCAGGCCGCCGCACGCCGCGCCGGGGCCGGCGAACACACCCGCCGCGACGCCACCCTCGTGCTGGACGAGTGCCACAACTTCCTCACCCTGCCCTACCCCCTGGAGGACATGCTCGCCGAAGCCCGCGGCTACCGCCTCTCCCTGGTCCTCGCCCACCAGAACCAGGCCCAACTCCCCGCCGACCTGCGCGAAGGCATCTCCGCCAACGCCCGCAACAAGATCTTCTTCAACTGCTCCCCAGAAGACGCCCGCCAACTCGAACGCCACACCGCCCCGCTCCTCACCGCGCACGACCTCGCCCACCTCGGCGCCTACCAGGCCGCCACCCGCCTCGTCGACCACGCCGCCGACCAGCCCGCCTTCACCCTCACCACCCGACCACTGCCCGCACCGATCCCAGGCCGCGAATTCCAGGCCCGCGCCGCCTCCCGACGCAACTTCGGGCCCACGCCGCCTCCCGCTGGCAGTCAGGGGGGCACTGGAACGTGAGCACCCGCCGCAACCCCCCGCCAGCCCCCCTGCTACGCGGCGGCCCCCGAACCGCACTGCCAACCGGGACAGACAGGCCAGCCGGGCGCAAACGTCAGCCCACCGCAGACCTGATCAACCGGCTCACCAGACGCGACATGTGGCTCCTGGAGATGCTCGCCGAACACACCGTCCTGTCCTCCACTCACATCAACACCCTCTGGAACAACAGCCTGCGCAACACCAACCGCCGCCTGCTCGCCCTCCACCGCCTCGGACTCCTCGACTCCTTCCGCCCCCACACAGCCCGCGGCAGCGCCCCCGAGCACTACCTCCTCGCGCGCACCGGGGCAGGCATCCTCGCCGCCCGCCACGCCACCACCCCCGCAGCCCTCGGCTGGAGCCCCGACCTGATCACCCGCACCAGCTACTCACCCACCCTCACCCACGACCTCGGCGCCACCACCTTCTTCACCACCCTCGCCTCCGCCTCCCGCACCAACGTAGAAGGGGACCGGCTCAACGCCTGGTGGTCCGAGCAGCGCTGCGCCCGCGTCTGGGGCGACCTCGTCCACCCCGACGCCCACGGCCGCCTCACCCGCCGCGACGGCCACACCGTCGCGTTCTTCCTCGAATACGACACCGGGACCGAACCTCACGCCCGGCTCGCCGCCAAACTCGACGCCTACGCCGACGCTGCCCCCGTCCTCGGCGGCCGGCCCCTCGTCCTGTTCACCCTCCCGAGCAGCCGCCGGGAAGTGCACCTGCACGAACGCCTCACCGGACACCCCGCCCTTCAAGCCCTCGACGTCGCCACCACCGGCCGCGACCACATCCCGCCCATGGGAACCGGCCACGACCCGCTCGGCCCCGTGTGGCTCCGTCTGGGACTGCCTGCCCACCGGCAGCGACTGGCCGAACTGCCCACCGAGCAATCAGAAGCAGCTAAGCGCCGCGACGCCGCCGCAGCACTTGCCGGCCCACCCGCCCCCCACCCCCTCACCTGCGACTCGTGAGGCGCGTAGGCACACATGTCGACCAACTCCACCACCGTCCCCGCGGCGGCCGGGGCGACGGTCGGCTGCGGCGCCGGCCTCATCCTGGCCGTCGCCGCAACCGTCACCGCCTGCCTCGTCGCGCTCGCCACCCTGGCCACCGGCGGCCTGATCACCCCCGATGCCGCACCCAGCAGCACAGCACTCGCGGACATCCCCACCACCATGCTGACGCTCTACCAGCAAGCTTCCACCTCGTGCCCCGGCCTGCCCTGGAGCGTCCTCGCGGCCATCGGCAAGGTCGAATCCGACCACGGCCGCGCCAAAGACCAGACCTCCACCGCCGGAGCCATCGGACCGATGCAGTTCCTCCCGGCCACCTTCACCGCCTACGACCACCCCGTCCCACCCGGCGGCGCC
>NZ_BBPO01000061.1:13440-21893 GCF_000787815.1 Streptacidiphilus neutrinimicus | reverse complement strand
CCCCCTGGGACCCCGCCGACGCGATCTGGGCCGCAGCCCGCCTCCTGTGCGCGAACGGCGCCCGAGGCGCACAGAACATCCCCGCAGCGGTCTACCAGTACAACCACGACCACACCTACGTCACCCGCGTGCTCGACATCGCCCGCAGCTACGCCGCATCGGCCCAGGCGTCTGCCGCGTCCGGCCCTGCGGCCGCCCGGGCGCTCGCCTTCGCCCGCTCCCAACTCGGCGTCCCCTACAAATGGGGAGCAGAAGCCCCCGGCCACGCCTTCGACTGCTCCGGCCTCACCCAGGCCGCTTACGCCGCCGCCGGCATCCGGCTTCCACGCACCGCACAAGCGCAGTACGACCACGGACCCAGCCTCCCGCACGGAGAAGAGTTCCAGCCAGGAGACCTCGTCTTCTTCGGCACCGACACCGCCCACATCGTCCACGTCGGCATCGCCACCTCACGCACCGACATGATCGACGCCCCACACACCGGAGCCCTCACCAGACTCGAACCCATCAGCGGCGACCTTGTCGGGGCGACGCGTCCCCGGCGATCCTGAACGGATGTGTCGGTGATCCGGCTGTGTCGTTGATTCGGTGGTGACGGCGAGCGTCAGCGTGCGACGACGTGTCGTTCTGGATGCCAAGCGGCTCGGCACCACGGTGCTTTCCGGCTGTCGCCACTGGTTGTGGACAGCGTGTCGGACGAGGGCGAGCGGATCCGGGTCCGTGCCCGAACGCCGGGTGGTCCGGTAGCTTGCCGACCAGCGGTGCCGAGACCGAGCGAGTGCACATTTACCACCGACGGACCGTGGCGGACGTCGCCGCCGACGTACCCCGGGTCGCCGTGGGGTCGAGGTCCGGCGCATGGTCTGCCCGCGAATCAGCGACCGTGCCATCTTCCAGAGCTGCTCTCCTGAACTGCGAAGAGCGATCGCGGACATGGCCGTCGCCAGGGTCCACGGGGTAGGGAGGAGGGCAAGCTTATGGGTCTTCGTCAGGCCCGTGATCAACATCGGCGTTCGTGCTTCTTGTCTGGGTAGGGCGGTCTAGCCTCGTGCCTACGTGGTCCACGCCGAAGGTGGGGGTATGCAGGGAAAGACGAAGGTGGCCGTGATCACCGCCATTGGGGCCTGTCTGGCGGCCCTTATCACTGGCGTCTTCTTGCTCTTGGCCGGCACCAGCTCCGCTGGCCAGACGAACACCTGTGACCATCAGGCCAGTTGCACGAACTATGGCTCGCGCCCCTAGATGTCCTGCGCCCGGGAGCTACCTTGATCAACACTGCACGCGCCTATCTCAAGCTCGCGCTGGCAATCGGCCTGCTCCTGCCAATGACTGCGTGCTCGCAGACGGGGGCAAGCAACAACTGCCAGCGCGGGGCCACCTGCAACAACGTCGTCGGCTCTGGCGCAGCAGCAACGCCTGCCATGCCTCTTCACGTCCAGGCTGCCCTCACAGGCTGCCCCCCAGCCTGGTACTCCCCACAGACCCAAAGCCAGATCGTCGCCCAACACGAGGTAAGGAACGGTCAGCTGACCGCAGGCGGCACTCCGATCTCAGGTGACGGCTCCATGACTCTCGAGATCACAGCCACCGACGCGAGCGAAGAGGCATCGCTCATCACAGGAGTCCACGTCAAGGTCGTCCACGCCGTCGTGCCGACATCCGGGCTCGTGGTGATGGATACCTTCGGCTGCGGTGCCAACACCACTCACCGCCTGTTCGACGTGGATCTCGACCAGGTGCCAGTGCAACTCGGACCATACGCCAACACCTTTGTGGCCCCCGCACTCCCCCGGACGTTGTTCCCGCTCCAGCTCACCACCCGGGATTCAGAAGTCTTCGACCTGAACCTGTTCTCTGGTTACAAAGACGTTGCGTTTGACGTGGAGGTCGACTGGGTGGTCGCAGGTAAGGCAGGAAAGACGATCTTCGACAACGGTGGGAGCGGATTCCAGGTCGCCGGCCCCGGTGCGCTGCCGACCTACCAGGAGAATCCTCAATCGCCCGGCACCCTGATGCCCGCATCGACGCCGCTGTGGAAGCCCGCCCCAGTCTGCGGCGAAATTCCTGTTCCGCAGACTCGCGTCCAGGTCGTCGTCACACACGGAGCCGTACCCTGCAGTTCCGCGCTGGCCGTGGCACAGACCTATCTCACGGGTGGGAACGGAAGCCCCGGGGGGTGGGAATGCGTCCGCGCCGGGGACTCCGTACACGACGACAGCGGCGCCGTTGGATGGTGCACCGCCGCAGTGGGGCGCATCGATCTTGTCGATCCAGGGATCGTTCCCGCACCCTACAAGTCGCCCTGGACGGGCAACTGAGCATTCCTTGGGCGAGCTCTCGCGGGGGCGTATGAGAGTTACTGGCATTCGACGCGTGATGTCGTAGCGGATGACGGAGCATGATCGTCGCGGTATGCCGTCCGTATGAGGTATCCGCAGGGTGGTGGGCTGACGCCTGAACGCCAGGCGTTTCGCGAGCGGATCCGGTTGGAGGCGTCCGAGCGGTTCGCCGCCGGCGCCTCCAACGGGGAGGTCGCCAAGGACTTACGGGTCAGCGTGCGCTCGGTTCAACGATGGCGCCGGGACTGGGAGGACGCCGGTGCCGCGGGACTGCGGTCCGCCGGGACCGGTGTCACTGCCGAAGCTGAGCGACAAACTGTTCGCCGCGCTTGAGATCGAGCTGGCCAAGGGGCCGGTGGCCCACGGCTGGCCCGATGACTCCTGCCATCTCGTCAGGCCGCGCCGGGCCCGAGCGAGCGGCCCAGGCTACGCGCCTTCGACCACGGATCACTGGCGCCTGCGGGACGTCCATCCAGCACGGCCAAGAAGGTTTGCTGCAGCCATCCGAACGTTCGGGTTCTCGTCCCGCAGAAGCTCGCGGGCTGCTGGCCCGTAGGTGGCTTCGGCGTTGCTGACCTGCAGCAGGTAGACCAGAGCCCTACGCCGAACCCAGTGGTCTGGATCCTTGAGCGTCGTTGCCAGCACCTGGGCGGCCTCGCTGTCGAGCTCGGCCGGGGTCCGGGCCGCGTCCATCCTCACTCCCCGGTCGGGGTCCCGGGCCAGCGCCTGGACGAGCGCGTCCCGGGCGCGAGCGGTAAGCGGCTGACGCCCACCCAGGGTGTAGGCAGCGGGGGCCTTCGCCCAATGCCGGGTAGTTAACGGATTTCCGCTGGTGGCAAGGGTGTTGATGTCCATGCGGTGGCTGCGTAGAGGCCAGGTCCGAGCTTGTGGATGATCCCGCTTTCGGCCCATCGGGACAGCTGCCGATACATGGTGTGCAGGGTGACGTCGCCGAAGTGGGCGGCGATCTCCGCGGGTCTCCAGAAGCGCGTCGGGTCCTCCTGCAGGAGTTCGAGGATGCGGTGTCTGCGGCGCTGGCCAGGGGAAACGTTCCGGTCGTCGCGGGAGACCGTGGGTAGTGGCGGCTGGTCGGGGCCGGGCTCGAGGACGGTGACGGTGAGGTCGGTGATGGTGCGGCTGTGGTCGGGGCGGCCGTCGTTCTGTCGTTCGGCGTACCGGGAGACCGACGAGCGGACCTTGCGGGTGCTGACGCGGGGCCGGCGCGGTGGGAGGAGGGCGGCCAGGACGCGTTGGGCGATGACGCCGACGGTGCCGGTGTTCGGGAGCACGGCGATGCCGGTGGCCTGGACGACGAGGTCGCGGGCGGCCTGCAGGGCTATGGTGAAGCCGCAGCGGTCCGGATCGGTGCCCGGCCTGGACTCGGCGGCCTGGACCATCACGGTGCGAAGCGCTTGGTAGAGGGTGAGCTGGGCCCACATCTCCTGCTCGACGCCGATCGGGTCGCCGGACCTCAGCGGGCGGCCCTGTCCCAGGGTGTGCCGCAGTGCGAAGTACGTTGACTCGTGTTCCCACCGCTCGTGGTAAAGCTCGGCCAGCACGGCTGCGGGGTAGCGGTTCGCGCAGGTCAGTGTGGTGGCGAGCCGGTAGGTTCCGGTGAAGGACGTGCCGTCGTCCAGGGCCACGGTGACCTGTGCCTCGATGATGCGGACCGGGACTGTGCCGATGACCGACAGGTAGGAGCCGTCGCCCAGCCGGGCCAGGACCGGCGTGCGGCGGTTGGCTCGGATCCGCCCCAGGAACTGCGCGCCGGTGCCGGTCAACGCGGCGAGGAAGGCGTTGGCGTCGAAGCCCTTGTCCCACAACAGCAGCATGTCGGGACGCAGATGGTGCAGCAGCCGGCTGGCGTAGGCGGTCTCGCCGGTGTCGGTGGGGCCGAACACCGCGCCGATCAAGGACCTGGTGCCGGTCTCCACCAGCGTCATCAGCTCCAGCATCGGGCAGCCGCCCCGGCCACCGGGGCCGAACCCGCCCACGTTGCGGGCGGTGTCGGCCAGCCGGATCGAGCTGCAGCCGTCGAAGGAGACCGTCCGGAAGCGTCCGAACCGCACCCCGGCCGTGGCTGGCCGTGCCAGTGGTCCGGCCAGGACCTCGAACAGCCGACGGACCGGCGCCGCACCGACCCGACGGCGCAGGTCGCGCAGAGCCTTCGCGGTCGGGTCGGCGACGTCCACGCCGGTGCCCGCCAGTGCCGCGGTGAGTTTGTTCCAGACCAGCTGGTAACCGACCTCCGGGAACAGGCACATCGCCAGCACGAAGTAGACCCCGACCCGCGAGGGGAGATCCCGCAGTCGGCGCTGCACACCGCCCGACTCCTCCAGGACCGCGTCGACGAGTTCGAACGGCACGACCTGCGTCAGCTCGCCCAGATGACCGGGTGCGAAAGGGCCGGCGGCCACGGTGAACTCGCGGGAGAGCACCGTCAGGCCAGGCGGCGCGGCACAATGACGTACGGGCAACGGGGCACCTCGAAGATCAGCAGTCTTGGCGGACTATCTGATCAACGCGGCCCCGTTGCCCGCGTCACGATCCGACGCTGAAACCCCTTGCCACCAGCGGAAATCCGTTAACTACCCGGCATTGGGCGAAGGCCCCTGGTCCGCAGGGCGACGTCGCCCTTCACCCGTAGGGTGGGACGTCAGGCTCTCGCATCGTTCGTCGTCTGTGGCTGGAAGAACCGTGACCATCGCCGCTCGTCTCGTCGCCACCATCGTCGCTCCCATGGACCCGGCGTCCTCGGACGCCCCGCGGGTCCTGCACGGGCCCAACCGCCGACTTCTCGTCCAGCGTGATGACACCGAAGTGGTGGCCCTCGACATGGACGTGCGCCCCGCCGGACGAGCCTCCGAGGTCCGCTTCCCGGCGCCCTGGCCGCGCCACTTCGGATCGGTGACAGTGTCGCCGGACCGGGATGCCGCGGTGTTCGCCGGCGTGCACGCCGTGCGTTCAGTGGCGGCGACCGGCACGACGCGCTGGGAAGTGCGGCATGGCTGCTGGTACGGCGGCTGTGCCCTTTTGCACCCGTCGTTCGACGAATACGCGCACGACAAGGACCACCTCTACGCTGACAGCGGCTCGGCCGCGGTCAGCGCGGACGGCAGGCTCGTTTGGGCCCACGTCCGCGGTCCGTTGGACGGCGATGGGGACACGGAGGACGACCAGGAGTTGTGGGTGGTCCTGGACGCCATGGACGGAAGAGTCCTGGGGCGCGTGAACACAGTGACCGTGGCCTCCAACTCCGAGCACACTCCACACCTCGACGCGACGCAGATGGGGCTGAATGTCGGCGAGGGCGAGGAAGGGTCACCCGCGCTGTGGGGACGCTGGGACGGGCAGCAGCTGACCGCCGCGCAGATCGGGACCGAGCTGGTTCTCCTTGCGGTGAGCCCGTCCGGCCGGCACCTCCTGACCGTCGATGTTGGGCAGTGGTCGCTCTCCCTCAACCGGACGGAGGACGGCGCGCTTCTGCGGGAACTGGACGCCCAGGGCACGGTGCCGTCCCACCCGCGGAGCACTGGCGAGGACAGGGTGTACTGGGACTACGACGCAGCCTTCATCGACGAGGACACCATCGTTGCCGGGACCTCCGAGTGCGAAGCCCGGTATGGCACGGCCCGCCATTGGCTGGTCAACGTGCATGGGATGACCCTGCGGGGCGAAGTCTCCTACCCCTTCCCTGTCTCCGGGCCTGCCCGCTCTGCGGGGGACGGCGCGTGGTACACGGTCTCCAAGGACCGGACGGCTGTGCATCTGTGGAAGTTGGCCGGCGAGAAGTGACCTCGGCTGGGTGATGCCCTGCCCGTTCGCCGAACACCAGCGACCCGGTCCGATAGTCCTGGGACGTGAGATACGCGCAGGGCGGCGGGTTGACCGACGCCGGGAGGGCCGCCCGCGAGCGGTTGCGGCTTCAGGCCGTCGAACGCTTCAAGGGCGGTCAAAAGAATGCAGAGATCGCAGCCGAGCTGCGGGTGAGCGTGCGGTCGGTGGAGCGATGGCGAAGGTCCTGGCGCGAGTGCGGCGAGGCTGGGCTGCTGTCGAAGGGGTCCCCGGGCCGCTCTCGGCTCAGCGAGGCCCAGGTTGCCAGACTTGAGCGGGAGTTGGAGCGAGGCCCGCTCGTCCATGGTTGGACGGATCAGCGGTGGACGCTGGCGCGAATCAAGACACTGATCGGCCGGCTGTTCCACGTCTCTTACACCGTCGAGGGCACCTGGCAGTTACTGAAGCGGCACGGCTGGTCGTGGCAGCAGCCCGCCCGGCGGGCGATCGAGCGCGACGACGCCGCCGTCGAGATCTGGAGGAAGGAGACCTGGCCGCGGGTAAGAGCACTGCGGCGGAGCGCGGGGCCTGGATTGTCTTCGAGGACGAGGCCGGGCAGTCGATGACTCCGCCGCGCGCCAGGACCTGGGGCCGGATCGGCCAGACTCCGGTCGTGCGGGTGCGGGGCCGTGGCTCCGGCCGGGTATCGATGGCGGGCATGACCTGCTAAAAGCCGGGCGAGCGGTCCCGGCTGATCTACGCGATCCGCGAGTACCGGGGCCATAAAGGCCAGCCGAAAGGCTTCGACTGGCGGGACTTCCGCGACCTGATCGTCCGTGCCCGACTCCAGCTCGGTGGCCCAATCGTGCTGGTCTGGGACAACGTCCGACTGCACCTGACCGCCGGGATGAAGGAGTTCATCGACGCGAACGCCGACTGGCTGACCGTCTTCCAGCTGCCGACCTACGCCCCGGACCTCAACCCGCAGGAGGGCATCTGGTCACTGGTCTTGCGCGACATCGGCAACCTCGCCGCCGCCGACCTCAGCGAGATCACTCGTGCCGTGAAGCGCCGACTCAAGCGCATCCAATACCGCCCAGAGTTGATCGACGGATGTCTCGCGGGCACTGGCCTGATCACAGACGGCTGACCGACATCACGCTTTCAAGTTCAGTATCCAGGCGGAGGGTGCTACCAGCGCACACGAGCAGAGATCCTGAATGCCCTCGCCGGGACGGGCGAAGGCGAAGAGCACGGGCATCAGGACGTGTGTCCGGGCCCGACCGTCACGACGGCCGCTGGCGTCACGGTCAGTCGTTCTCATCGACGTCGTCGCTGGCCGTCCACCAGTCCCCTGCCCCTTGGACCGAGGCGTACTCCTTGCGCCCGGTCCATCGCGCCCGGCCGGTGACCCACACCTGGTCCCCGACCCTGTAGGCGTGCGGCCGGTCAAGCCGCTTGTCGAAGGCAACCCTGGTCACTTCTGCGTGGGCGGTCTCCGGGCCGTGAGGGAGGAACCTGGCCAGGCGGTTCAGGACCAGGGGTCCTGTGATCTTGTTGGTGACCGCATCGCGCACCGCTTCGCTGCGCAGCAGCGGCTCCAGGTCCGCGACGCTCATCTCTGACGGGTCTGCGAGCTGAGCCAGAAGCCCCGCAAATCCCCCTTGCACCAGCTTCAGGTTGGACGCCTTCTCACCGAGCGCGGCGACGGCTTCAGCCCACAGATCGGGGTCCCAGCCCGTCCCGACGGCGAAGTCCTTGTCTTCGGAGAGGAACCAGACCGGCTCGTCCCGGGACCTAGCCGTCTCCAGGAGCGTCAGCCAGATCACCGCGTCACGGGCACCGCGGGCCTTGACGCGCTTCCCCGTGCCGTCGCGCCATACGCGTTCCGCCGGCGGCTGGCGGTTGGCTTCACGCGTCAGCGCGGCCTCGGCCGCCCCAGGCGGGATGGGAAGGATCTCGAACGTCTCCAGAGCGTCGCTGCGCAGGGCAGCTGCCTCATCTGCTGTCAGGTCGAGCAGCGGGGAGCCCAGGTCGCGCCCGAAGGCGATGCCCAGCATGTCGAGCGACTGCCGGGCGGCCCTGAGCGCCTCGGCCACGTCCCGGCGATGATGGGCGACGTGCTCGATCCGGACCATCTCCGGCACCGCGAGCACATGGTTCTTGTGGCCTGCGAGGGTGCGGAGCATCAACAGTAGAGAGCCGTTCGGGAAGTTGGCCGCATCGAGCATGTTGGTGTCGAGGACGATCACG
Organism: Streptacidiphilus neutrinimicus; assembly: GCF_000787815.1. Taxonomy (GTDB): domain Bacteria; phylum Actinomycetota; class Actinomycetes; order Streptomycetales; family Streptomycetaceae; genus Streptacidiphilus; species Streptacidiphilus neutrinimicus. The sequence continues at coordinate 13,527 of NZ_BBPO01000061.1, read as the reverse complement.
CTGCTACCTCAAGGTGGCGAAGGGACGGGTGCATCAGGTGTCGCTCTCGTTGGTCGACGCGGGCTGGGCGGGAAGGGTCCGGTACGC
>NZ_BBPO01000061.1:0-13070 GCF_000787815.1 Streptacidiphilus neutrinimicus | reverse complement strand
TGGTAGCCGTGGATGGTCGAGACTTTGGTGTGGTGGGTCTGGTCCATGATGTCGCTGTCCTGGGCCCCGCCCCGCTTGGCTCCGGCGACCAGCCCGGAGCGCAGGGAGCCGCCGGCCAGGGCCGCGACGAGGTGTTCGGGGAGTCCGGCGGTGCGTCCGGCCGCCTTGATGATGAGGTTGACCGACTGCGGGCTGAGCGCGGTCGCGCGGAGGTTGCCCCAGCGGTCGATCGAGACGAACAGGGGGGCGTGAGTGTCGAGCCGGATGCCGGCGAGGTCCATCCACTCCTGGACCGCGCGGACCGGACACAGGTCCCGGCGTGCGTGGTTGAAGGGGACGACCTTGGACTGCGCCTTTCCCTCCTGGTTGGTCTTGCTGCGGCCCTCGTGGATCCGCAGGCCCTCGGCGGTGAATTCGATCTGGTCGGCGTGGATGGCGGTGAGCTCGCTGCGGCGGTCGGCGAGGGCCTGGCCGAGCAGGATCACCGCGCGGTCGCGGGCGGAGGCCAGGGTGAGCCGGCCGTCCGCGTCGCGGACGGTGGCGGCGGTGACCACCAGGGCGAGCAGTGGCCCGTAGAGCGGCTCCTTCTTCTTCGCGGGCTTGCCGCGGGTGCGGGCCAGGCCCTTCTTGACGCGGCGGACGGCGTCGTGTCGGGTGGGGCTGTGGTGCCCGTTCTCGGTGTGGTGGTGGGCGATGCCGGACAGACGTCCGTTGAGGGTGCTCACCGCGAACTCGTCGGCGTGGGCGCCGAGGTAGAGGGCGACGGTCGCGGGCTCGGCGGGCAGCGCCCGCAGCCCGTAGCGGGCGCACCAGGCGGTGAAGTGGTCCCAGTCGTCCGCGTAGGCGTCGCGGGTGGCCTGGGTGGTGGCCGCGTCGTACAGCTCCTCCACCACCGCGGCGGCCGCGCGCAGTTCGGCGAGCCGGGCCGCGTCCAGGCCGGTGGGCGCGAGGAAGGCGTCCAGGTCGAGCCGGGCCGGCAGCAGGCTGCCGGACGGTTCCGGGTCCCCCAGCAGCTCGCCGACGAGCACCTCGCCCGGCTCGCCGGGCGCGTCCTCGACCGTCGCGGGGTCGGTCACGCTCTCCTCCTCTCCCCTCTATACAGGGGTCAGTTCGGTCGGGCGGCGGGCTGGTCGCCGTGCTCGCGCAGCCAGTCGAGGCCCGAGGCCAGGGCCTCCTCGTAGCTCGGGGAGGGGGTGCGGCCGGTGCCGCGCTGGCCGTCGGCGCCGGTGGCGAGCCAGGTCCAGTCCTCGGTGCCGCGGACCTGTTCGAGGATCGCGGTGCCGCCGCGCAGGCTGATGGTCCGGCTGACGGCGGGCTTGGGCAGGATCGCGCCGGGCCACTTGGCGCCGGCGGTCTGCCGGGTGACGCCCCAGGCGCGGCCGAGCTCGACGTAGCTGGCGTCACGGTTGGCCGCGCCGTAGGCCTCGGCCGCCGTCTCGGCCAGCTCCTCGATCAGCTTTTCGACCCGGCGCAGCCCGGCGAGCAGGTCGAGCGCGTCGGTGGCCGCGCCCGCTCCGGCCGGGCGGGCGACGAGCTGGTCGAGCAGTTGCTGCGGGGTGCGGTCGGCGGCAGCCGGGTCGGGGGTCTGCGTCAGCATCCACGCGGTGGCGATCAGGTGGTGCTCGGGCAGCGGGACGGACGGCGACAGGTCGTCCTGCCCCTCGCCCTCCGGGTCGGTTTCACTGTCGGACAGGTTGCCCTGTCGCTGGTTCGGCGGGAAGGTTTCCATGTCCGACAGTTTGACTCACCGTCTCTTCTTTGACAGGTGAAACTGTCGGACAGTTTGAGCTGTCGTTAGGCTGGCCTGTCGGGTTTCCGAGACGCAGGCGTCTCGTTAGCGGGACTTCCCCCGTCCCGCTAACGAGACAGGCCGGGACGGCGCCACAAATGAAGGGAACTGGGCCAAGGTCGCCCCAACAAGGGCGTCGTTTCGGGGACGACCGCGCCGGCATTCCGAAAGCTGACGAACTGGGTCGCTCACTGAGAATGAGATGGCGCTGGCGGTCGGCCAGCCTGGGGGTGGGTTGCAGTTCCAGACCCCTGTGGACGTTGCGCAGCTGGTCAAAGATGGCTACCTGAAGGAGGTGCGCTGAGATGAAGCACAACGAGTTGCTCGAAGCGCTGCGGGAGGCGGGGGCCTCGGGCCGGTAGTACGCCGTCAACGGCTACTGCCCCGACGGCTCGGTGAATGAGGGCGGCGGCATCCTCGAGCAGGGGCCCGAGGGCCGCTGGGGCCTCTACGGCTGGGAACGCGGCACCGCGAGCCTGGTTCGTTCCTTCGACGACGAGGACCAGGCCTGCCGGTTCTTCTACGACCGCCTGACCCGGAGCGTTCCGGAGCCTGTCGAGCTGGCTCCCGAACAGCGCGCGGACCTGGTCGCGCGGGCCCGACGGCAGCAAGCCGAGCGGCTGCGCGAGCGAGAGGAGTAGGTCCGGCGACGCGGTGGTGGCGAAGCTGCCGAGCGAGTGAGGCATCGACGGCCTCTTCGACATTGCGATCAGCGGTGTCCGAGGAGGCCGTCGCCCCTTTTCCGGTCCCGCGAGGGGGCAGGCGTTTGCGGCACCTGCGCCGACTGGGTGGGCCCATAGGGATGAGAGAGGAGAGCCCTGTTCGGATCCGGCACGGGGCCACCCTGATCGTTTGCGCAGGTCAGGGGGGCGCGTGCACGCAATGTCGCGAACGGACTTGACTTGGCGGGGGGTTGAGAGCGATCGATTGGACCACGGCCCGATCCATGCGGTGGCCACCGCCCGGGCCGGCCCCGGCCGGGGATCTACCAGAGCACCACTGTGACCGGAGGTCCCCGATGTCCATCACCACCGTTCCCGACAGCCCCGACGGCCTCACCCCCGTAGCTGCCCGGATCTACGCGGCCTTGCACGCGTCGCCCGGCAGCACCGCGGCCGAGCTGGCGCAGGCGGCGAGCGCGGGTAAGTCCACCACCGGCAAGCTGCTTGCCAGGATGGAGCAGGGTGGGCTCGTCCGGCGCGTGCCGGGCGAGAGCGAAGGCAACCGCCGCCTTCCCGACGGCTGGTATGCCGCCACGACAACGCTCGCGGAACAGAACGTGAGCAGTGACTCCCCGGACAGCGCGCAGCGCGGCGCCGACCCCGAATCCATCCATGAAGTCGGTGACGATGTCTCCGACCCTCCCACGTCGGCAGATGAGGACAACGAGGTCTGCCCGCAGGGCCCGGGAGAGGAGCGTAAGGGCTGTGCCGACGGGCAGCGGTCTACCCAGACGCCCGGCTCTGCGACGCAGTCGATGACCGCGCCCGTGGGAGAGGCACCGCCGACCGGGCGCCTCGGACAGGGGGGCCTGAGGGCGCTGGTTCACGGCTTCCTGGCCGCTCACCCGGACGCGGCGCACTCGCCGACCAAGGTCTCTCGTCAGCTGGGCCGCAGTTCCGGGGCCGTCGCCAACGCGCTGGTGACGCTGGTCGATCTGGGGCTGGCCGAGATGGTGTCGGCGAAGCCGCGCACCTACCGCCTCGTGGCGTCCCACGCGCAGCCGAAGTGAGCAGTCGCCGGTGGGCCGGGCCTAGTTTCTGTGCCCGGCCCACCGGCCACCGCGATCGTGGCGAATAGCGACTGGCAGGATGCAACCCGGACCGGGGCAACAAAGACCCGACCGGTGAGGGAGGCCGAGGTGGGGCAGGGCCGTGACCGCAGAACCGTGTACGGGTACGGGCAGCGGCTGCTGGAAGCCGCGCATCAGGCACTCGGCGAGCAGCGCATCGCGGTGCAGCGGGTGCGGGAGTGCGCCGCTCTGGTGCGGGATCAGCAGGTGGCAGGCGAGCTCGAAGAGGTCCCGGTCGCACGGCTGAACCAGGTGACCGAGGGGCGTCTGCGGGTCGGTGTGCTGGAGACGGCCGGTTTCGGGACCGTGGGAGCGGTCCACCGTGCCGAGCTGTATGACCTGCTGCGCGTCCCGGGTGTCGGGCGTAGCACAGCTTCACAGGCCAAAGCCGCAGCGCAGGCGCTGGCCCGGGCCGCGATCGAGGCCACGGCCGTACGTCTCGACCCGGACCGGCGAACCGAATCCGCGACCGAACTGATCGCCGCCTTGTATCCGTTCGTCCAGGCCGGTCCCACGCTCCCGGCCGCGTGCGAGCAGGCCAAGGCACTCGCCTCCACCCTGGAGCCACTGCTGCACGCGGCCGCCCCGGCGCGCTCCCGGGCCCAATGGTGGTTCACCAGTGCCGCGCGTCGCGCCGCCGCGCGGGATGCCCTCACCTCCCTGGAGACGGTCCTCGCCGTCGCACACGGCGGCGGAGCCGGAGAGGCGTTCGCGCAGGCGGTCACCGACTTGCTGCGCCGTCCCGCGTCGGCGGACGAGGCGTGGTGGGAGTTTGCGACCAGGCCGGTGGAGTTCTACACCGTGCTCGGTCAGCTCGCTGAGACCGGGCCGCTCGACGCCGCCGCGGCGGAGGGGCACCTGCCGGACGAGCTGGCCGCGCAGGTCCGCGCACAAGTGTTGGATGTGACGGGGCTGAAGGTCTCGCTGCGCGGCTATCAGGCCTTCGGCGCGCGCTACGCGCTGGCGCGGCGCAAGGTCGTGCTCGGGGACGAGATGGGCCTGGGCAAGACGATCCAGGCGATTGCGACGCTGGCCCATCTCGCGGCGCAAGGAGAGCGGCACTTCCTGGTGGTCTGCCCGGCGAGTGTGCTGGTCAACTGGCTACGGGAGATCGAGGCGCGTTCGACGCTGGCCGCTTTCCGCCTCCACGGCCCGGACCGTGAGATCGCCTACCGCGCCTGGCACGAGCGGGGCGGGGTGGCGGTGACCACGTTCGAGGGCCTGCGTCACCTCGGCGCAGATCGCGCAGCGGGTGAGGGCGACCTCGTGGTTCCGGCGATGACGGTGGTCGACGAGGCCCACTACGTGAAGAACCCGACAGCCCAGCGCGCCCGGCACGTAGCGGCCCTGGTCGACCGCAGCGAGCGGGCACTGTTCCTGACCGGAACAGTGATGGAGAACCGGGTCGGGGAGTTCCGCAACCTGGTCGGCTACCTCCAGCCCGAACTCGCGGTAGAGCTCCGCGACGGTGACCACGTGGCGGGAGCGGCGGCGTTCCGGCGCGCGGTCGCGCCCGCGTACCTGCGCCGCAACCAGCAAGACGTCCTCACCGAACTCCCCGAGGTCGTGCACACCGACGAGTGGACGGAGTTCAGCCCGGCCGACGCCGCCGCGTACCGCGAGGCCGTCCTCGCGGGCAACTTCCAGGCGATGCGCCGTGCCGCCTACGCCACCCCCGGCCAGTCGGCGAAGCTCGATCGCCTCGGCGAACTGGTGCGCGAGGCCTCGGCAGTGGGGGAGAAGGTCCTGGTCTTCTCCTTCTACCGCGACGTCCTGCACGCCGTCGAACAGTGGCTTGCCGTGGATCGTGGCCCGGTTCCTGCGCTGTTCGGGCCGTTGTCGGGCGGCACAAGTGCCGGGGCACGCCAGGAGATTGTCGACGCCTTCACGACCTGCGGCGGTTCGGCAGTGCTGCTGTCCCAGATCCAGGCTGGCGGTGTCGGCCTGAACCTGCAGGCGGCGAGTGTGGTCGTCCTGTGCGAGCCTCAGGTCAAGCCCGCCCTCGAGCAGCAAGCGATCGCCCGCGCCCACCGCATGGGCCAGACCCGTCGCGTCCGCGTCCACCGCCTCCTCACCCCGGACAGTGTCGACCAGCGCGTGCTGACGCTCCTTGGCCACAAGGAGCGCCTGTTCGACGCCTACGCCCGACGCAGCGACGCCGCCGAGCTCAGCCCCGAAGCGCTCGACGTCGCCGACACCAGCCTGGCCCGCCAGATCATCGAGGAGGAACAGCAGCGACTGGCGGCTCAGCCCATCAGCCCATGAGCGTTGCGGCAGGTGGCGCGCCCGTCTGGCTCCAACAGGCCACCGACGTCACGGTCAGCGCCGTCAGGCCTTCTCGGAAAGAGGAAGCGGCGGCGGGAGGCCGAGAGGCAGCAGCACGCCACCCGCACAGCGCCGGACATGGGGCGATGGGAAGTGATCTTCGAGACCCGGGACCAGGCTGAGCTGCGCGCGCATCCGAGCTGGCTTCGGGACGCGGGTATCGACCCGGGGATGCTCCGGATCGACACGTTCTGCGTCCGTCTGGTGCAGCCGACCACCTATCGGATGAGCGAGTTCGTGGCGGGCCCGACCTCCGCCGGGTAGTGCCAGGATGGGCGCATGGCCAGCGAAGAGGAGTGGATCCGGACCCGTGCAGGGTTGCGGTTCGGGCAGCAGTTCCGCGGGACGGTGATTGCGGTCCCGAACCCCGGCGCGACCGGGATCTTCGTCGACATCGCTCTGCCGGTCGGCGGCTTCGTCGACGTGTTGCTGCTGCCGACGGTCGCCGAGCACTGGCCGGCCGTCGGAACCCAGACCGACTTTGAAGTCTGGTGGGCCGACCAGCGACACCAGGTGCGACTCAAGCCCGTGGATCGCCGGTTCCTGCGGGACGACTTCGACGCATGGCAGGCGGACTGGCGGCCGGGGTGGCCGGAGGACGTGCCAGTGGATCAGGCCTGGGTCACCGCCGCGGCGACCGCGAAGCGAGACACCGGCGTCATTGAGCGGACCCTGAGGGAGGCCGGATGGCATCCAGGACGGTCAGTCCCCGTCGACGGATGGCGGGAGACGTTGGAGAGAAGCGATCTGATCCGCATGCATTGCGCGGCCGAGCGGTTCCTGACCGAGTTCGGCGGCTTGGAGGTGCAGATCAGCGGGCCGGGCATCAACGTTGCCCCGACGCCGTTCCACTTCAAGCCCGACTACTGCATCGGCGAAGAGGATCGCTTTGCCGGCTGGAGTGAGACGCTCGGCCGGGATCTCTTCCCGATCGGTGAGCTCGATGGGGCAGGTTCTTTCTGGGCATCGACGAGACCAGCGAGATCTATCTCGTCGAGACCTGGGTTGCGACGTTCGGGCCTGCCCAGGACGCGCTGGACAAGCTCATCCTGGGCATCGCCCCGACCAGGGTTGTGAGCGGCGTCTGACCGCGTCCGCGATCTCGCGTCAGCCCATCGGTGGTGTCGTCGCTCAGGTGGGTTGAGTCGTTCCGCGGCGGAGGTAGGTAGGCGGAATCGAACAGCGTCCAGCCGTCGAGCGTTTCGAGGGTGGGCTGTGTGGGGTTCCACCCGCGGTCGGCGGCTTCGTCGAGCAGGGCCCTGACGGTGCCGGGTTCGTGCAGGTTGAGGGTTCTTCCATCCCCGCCGCCGACGGTCCCGGACGGCCAGGGGAAGCCGTCCGGGACAAGCCGGTCAGGGCCGTGCCCGAATTCGATCCGCAGGATGCCCTGGCCCTGGTGGGAACGGATGCTCAGTGTTTCGCAGCAGCCTTCGCGGGCGTCCTTGTCGAGCCTGTGAGTGTGCCGCAAGGACCACAGGTAGGTGCTGTCACCGATGGTGAGGCGGCGGGTCCTCCGACGCACCAGCGTGTCCGGCCCCCTGGGCCACCACCGCGCGTCGGTTGGCGGCCGGCACGACGAGGCGCCGGTCAGAGACCACTCCCGGGGCGGAGAGGGAGGCCGAGATGCGGCCTGGCAATGAGCGCAGAACCTTGCACGCGTGCGGACGGCTGGCGGACACGTCCCGCCAGCTGCTCAGCGAGCTGGGTGCCGCAGTGGATCGCGTGTGCGAGCGCGCCCAGCGGCTGCGGGAGCAGCAGACAGCGGCGGCGCTGGAGGGTATCCGGTCGCGCGGCTGAATGATGACCGTGGGGCGGCTGCGGGTGGGCCTGCTGGAGGCGGCCGGTTACCAGACCGTGGGCCGGGTCCACCAGGCCGAGCCGTACGACCTGCAGCGGGTGCCCGGCATCGGGGGTGCCACCGCCGCACGCGCCAAGGCCGCAGCGGCGGCCCTGGCCCGCGCCGCCCTCGAGGCCACCACGGTGCGCATCGACCCCAATGACCGCACCACGGCAGCCACAGAGCTGGTCACGGCGCTGTACCTGTTCGTTCAGGCCAGCCCCGCGCTGCCCGCAACCTGCGCGCAGTCCTGCGCGCTCAGGGGAACCCTGAAGCCACTGCTCGAAGCTGCAGCTCCGGCACGTGGCCGGACGGCCTGGTGGTTCACGCGCGCAGCGCCGTGCCGCCGTCCGCGTCGCGGTCAACTCCCTGGAGTCGCTGGTTGAGTCCGCGCACCGCGTCGGCGCGCAGGAGGTATTCGCCCGGGGGCTCACGGACCTGCAGCGCAGCTCGGGCCGGCCTACGGACGGCCTCCGCGGCGAGTTGGCAACTCTAGGAGCATCTGTCGCAGGGCGTGCAGGTCGCGTCGGCTGTCGGCCGTGGCGCGAATGGCCGCACGAAATTCGTTCCCGTGTGTCGGTGGCCGGCCCTAAGGTGCTTCCCAGCCAAGATCAGGGAGCATGTTCGTGAGCCAGACCTTCCGCGTTGATCTGCGGGGAATCGTCGATCTGCTGAGCCATCACCTGTACACCAGCCCGCAGGTGTACGCCCGCGAGCTGCTGCAGAACGCAGTGGACGCCATCACCGCGGTGCGCCAGGACGACGCGGGGGCAGCGCCGTACACCGGGCGGATCGTCATCGCCTCCAGCGAGACGACTGGCGACGGCTCACTGTCCATCAGCGACAACGGCATCGGCCTGAGCGAGGACCAGGTCCATGAGCTGCTGGCGACCATCGGTCGCAGCTCCAAGCGGGACGAACTCGGCTTCGCCCGGCACGAGTTTCTGGGCCAGTTCGGCATCGGCCTGCTGTCCTGCTTCATGGTCTCCGACGCGATCGAGGTGACAACCCGCCGTGCCGGCGAGCCCACCGTGCTGTGGCGCGGCCGCTCGGACGGCGGCTACGAGGTGGAACCGGCCCCGGCCGACCGGCAGCGCGAGGAGGCCGGGACCACGGTCACCCTGCGCCCCCGCCCGGGCTGCGCGCACCTGCTCACCCGCCGGGCCGTGACCGAGCTGGTGACCCACTACGGCGCACACCTGCCGCATCCGGTGACGGTGGACGAAGAGACCGTCACCGGCGGCCCCGCGCCGTGGGACCACCCCGAGGGGGAGACCGCGTCCGCGCGACGGGCCCGGCTGGAGGCCTACTGCGAGGAGGTCTTCGGCTTTGCGCCGTTCGATATCGTGGACATCGCCGATGCCGGGGCAGGCCTGCGCGGGGTGGCCTTCGTGCTGCCGATGCCGGCCAACCCGGCCGTCCCCGCCGCCCATCGGGTGTACCTCAAGCAGATGCTCCTGTCCGAGCGCGCGGAACGGCTGCTGCCGGAGTGGGCGTTCTTCGTCCGCTGTGCGGTCGACACCGCCGAGCTCCGGCCCACCGCAAGCCGCGAGGCGCTGTACGAGGACTCCCTGCTGGAGGCCACTCGGGACGCGCTCGGCGAGCAGCTGCGCGGTTGGTTGGTCCGGCTGAGCGTGCAGGAGCCGTCCCGGCTGCGGGCGTTCCTGCGCGTGCACCACCTGGGGGTGAAGGCACTGGCTCTGCATGACGACGAGATGCTGCGCCTGGTCACCGAGTTCTGGCCGATGGAGACCAATGTTGGCCCGCTCACCCTCGCCGAGTTCACCGACCGCTACGGGCTGCTGCGGTTCACCCCCCTGCTCGACGAGTTCCGCCAGCTGGCCCCGGTGGCCGCCGCCCAGGGCCTTGCCGTGGTCAACGCGGGCTACGTCTACGACGCCGGGCTGATAGACCGGCTGGCCACCGTGGACCGCCGGCTGGAGGTCGAGCAGCTGCGTGCTGCCGACCTGACCACGCACTTGGAGCGGCTGGGCGCGGCCGAGGAGGAGTCGCTCGCGCCCTTCCTGGCCGGGGCCGACCGGGTGCTGGCCCGGCTCGGCTGCGACCTGCTGGTGCGCTCCTTCGAGCCGTCCAGCCTGCCCGCCCTCTACCTGCTGGATGAGGACACCGCGTTCCAACTGGATGTCCGCGGCGTCCGTGAGCAGGTGGACGAATCCTGGGCGGCGATCCTCGGCAGCTTCCAGTCCGCCGCCGAGCCCCGGCCCCGCCTGGTGCTCAACCACCGCAACCCGCTGGCCCGGCAGGTGCTGACGTTGGCCGAGCCGGAGCTGCAGGCGATGTGCCTGGAAGGCCTCTACGTCCAGGCTCTGCTGCTCGGGCATCACCCGCTGCGCCCGGCCGACACGGCGGCGCTCAACCAGTCCTTCCTCGGCCTGATCGGCCGGGCCGTCGCCGGAGGTGCCGAGTGAGCCGTACCGAACAGGAGGTGCGGGAGCTTTATCGCAGCACCCACGGCATGCCCTCTGGCCCGGCGAAGTTCGCCGCTCTGGAGGAGGTGATCCGCCATGCGGACGCGCTGGGGCTGGTGGAGTTCGCCTTCGACGTGCGGATGTCGGCGACTTCGGTGTTCCAGCACAGCTGGGTGCCGGCGAAGGCGTTCCTCACCTTCTCCTGGTGCCTGGCAGCCTACGACCGGGAGCCCGAGCGCTTCGCCGGCCGCCACGAGCGCACGCTGCTCTGGCGGTTCAAGTGGATGGTCTACAGCGTCCAGCAGTTCCCGGAAATCCCGCTCCAGCGAGCGCTGGACCTGCTGGACGACATGGAACGGCGTTACCGACGCGGCGGCCACAGCATGCACGCCGTTCTCCAGCACCGCGGCCTGGCCGCCGAGACCATCGGCGACCTTGAGAAGGCCCAGGAGTTCTACGAGCAGATGACCCTGACCCGCCGCGACGGGCTGTCCGATTGCTCGGGCTGCGTGCCGAGCAGCCAGGTGCGGACCCTGGTGGCGCTCGGCCGGGACGAGGAGGCAATCCGGGTCGGCGAGCCCGCCCGCCGCTCAACCTGCACCGAGCAGCCGCAGTGGATCAACTCCGAGCTGCTGCTGCCCTACGCACGCACGGGCCGCAGCGAGCAGGCCGCCGAAGCGCACCGCAGCGCCTACCGCCGGATACGCGACAACCCGCACCACCTGGGCGAGCTGGCCTCCAACGTAATGTTCTGCGTCCACTCCGGGAACCTGGGACGCGGCCTCGACCTGATCGAGCGCCACCTGTCCTGGCTTGACCACCCGCGCACCCCACTCGCGGAGATGGAGTTCGCCGCGGCAGCCGCGGCCGTTCTGTCCGCCGTCGAGGCCAGGGGCGAGGGCGCGCTGACGCTGCGCTTCCCCACAGTGGCGGGCCGACGCCGCCCGGACGCCCAGGTCGCCCACCTCGCTGCGGAACTGCGGGACCGGGCGCTGTCGGTAGCGACCCGCTTCGACACCCGCAACGGCAACAGCTACCAAAGCACCCGGATGCGGCAATGGATGAGCCAGGGACCGATCGGCGCACCGACGCCTCTGTCCATCTTCGAGCGCGACCTGCACGGCCGGGGCGGCGAACGGGTCCGCAAACTGGTCGCCCAGGTCGCGGCACAGGCCGCCGCGGGCGACCTGGCCGCGGCCGCCCGTACCCGCGTCGCCGCAGCCGAGGCCCTCCTGGCCGACGAGCGGAACACCGAGGCCGCCGAGGCCGCCGAGGAAGCCGTCTGCGAACTGGACCGTCTCGGCATGGCTGGCGAAGGCGCGGCCTGCCGCTGGCTGCTGGCCCGCGCCTACCGCGAGGACGGCCGGCGGCGCCAGGCTGCCGCAATCCTCCGCGAGCTCCTGGACTCCCCGGACACGCCTGCCGCCCTTCCCGCCCTGCCGCCGCGCCCCGAACTCGAGGCCCGCCTCGGCGAATGGCTGGGTCACGGCCCAGAAGCGGCCGTCCGATACGTGTCCGCCGCCCGCGGCTTCGCCGCCGCCGGACGGGACAGCGAACAACTCACCGCCCTCTCCCAAGCGCTGCGCCTGCACCCGTGGGGCGGCCCCGGCCCCGCCTCCGACACCCTCGCCGACCTGCTCGTTGAAACCGCTGCCGTCCTCGACGACCTCCTGGGCCAAGCCGCCGGGACGGATGACGCGGTCGCAGGCGCCACCGCCGACATCCTCCTCGGCTACGCACGACACCTGCGGGCCGCCGGTCTCCACCGCGACGCGGCCGACCGGCTGCTGACCGCCCGCGCCCTGCTGGAAAGCAGGCCGTCGGCCCACCCGGCCGCAGGACTCGGCGAGGTGCTCACCGACCTCGGCGAGCTGCACCTCCAACTCGGCGACCCCACCGCCGCCGAGGAGGCCGCCCGGGCCGCACTCGGACTACTGGGCGACCCCGACCACGCCTGGCAAGAGGTCCTGATACTTGCCAGGGCCCTGAAGGCACGCGGCGCCGACAGGGAAGCCACCGAACTCATGAACGCCCACGGCCTGGACGAGGACGACCTGGAGTACCAGGAGGGCTGACATCGACCCTGAACCAGACATGGTCAAGGGAGAGCGGGTGCGGACGTGGCACCCGGCCTCGCATGACCGGCACGCCAGGTGGCACGCGGGCTACTGGACCCGTACCTGGGTTCCGGCGCACCGGGTCTGCAACGGCTAGTAGTAGTTCAGTGGGTTCGCGGGGCTGAGGCCCGGGCATCGGACCCATCTCGTGCACGACGGGCTCCGCGTCGGCCTCAGGCCGACGCGGAGCCCGCTTCCCTTTCGCCGCCGCGCGGGGGTCGCGAAGTCAGCGCGTGCGGGTCAGGGCGGTGGTGGCGGCGTGGGCGATGGCGGTGATGGCGTCGGTGGGGTTGGCGATTTCGAGGAGGGTGACTCCGGGCGGTGGGGTGGTGTCTTCGTGGAAGGTGAGCCACAGGACCGCGCAGCCAGCGGCGTTGAGCTCCTGAATGCGGTGGGTGGCGCGGGTGGTTTCGTCGGGGTGGTAGCGGGCGTCGGAGGCGATGACGAGGAGGCGGGCGGTTCCGGGGCGGGTGAGGTCGAGGCCGGCGGTGAGGGCGTCGATGGCTTCTGCGAGGCTGTGGCCGACGCCGGTGGCGGTCAATTCGCTGACCTGGGTGGGGGCGCGTCCGGGGGCGGTGACGGCGGTGAGGTGGGAGTCGTAGGCGACGGTGGCGGCCCGGGAGGCGGGGTCGGTGAGGGCGGTGGCTCTGGCGAGGATCCAGGCGGCGGAGGCGATGGGGGCGGTGGCGGCGCTCATGGAGCCGGAGATGTCGACGGCGATGCCGACGCGCAGGGGCGGGTTGGGGGTGTGGCGGCGTTGGACGCTGGTCCAGGGTTGGGC
>NZ_BBPO01000062.1:32961-40313 GCF_000787815.1 Streptacidiphilus neutrinimicus | reverse complement strand
CCTCCTCGGGCCTGATCTCCGGCACCCCGACCACGGCGGGCACCTCCAGTGTCACCGTGACCGCCAAGGACAGCACCGGCGCGTCGGGTTCCGCGTCGTTCAGCTGGACGATCAACGGCAGCGGTGGTGGCGGCAACGGCGTGACCAACGGCGGCTTCGAGACCGGCAGCTTCTCCGGCTGGACCACCAGCGGCAGCGCCACGGTGACCACCGGTGCCAAGCACTCCGGCAGCTACGGCGCCATGCTCGGCTCGACCAGCCCCAGCACCACCTCGACCGCGGCGCAGACCTTCACCGCGCCGACCGGCAGCACCAAACTGTCGTTCTACTACAACGTGACCTGCCCCGACACCGTCACCTACGACTGGGCCACCGCCACGCTGAAGGACAACACCACCGGCACCACGACAACTGTCCTGGCCAAGACCTGTGTGGCCAGCTCCGGCTGGGTGCTCAAGACCGCGAGCATCACCGCCGGCCACAGCTACACGCTGACCCTGACCAGCAAGGACGACAACTACCCCGGCGACCCCACCTACACCTACTACGACGACGTCACCACGTCCTGAGAGCCGGCCGGTGACGGCTCACCAACGGTGAAGCCTCAGTGACCCGAAGAGGTGGACGCGGCATCCCTGCTGCGTCCACCTCTCCCGTTTCGGCGGTGAGGCGGACCAGCGGTCGGGGTGAGCCGCATGCAGCAGACGCCACTGGCGGCCACGGGGAGGGGCCCCGCCGCTGTTCCAGCGAATCCGCATGAATCGCTGGAGGCCCGCTGCCCGCGATGGCACACTCGGCTGGTGGCAGACAAGACAGTGACTTCGCAGACTCCGTCGATATCCTCAGAGCCGACAACAGGGCCTTCAGGGCTCCTCTCCTGGGCGCCGCGCCACTGATCGCGATCGGCACGCTTCGCTTGGGTCTGCGACTGGCCACGGGCTACCGCGGAACGACCGGGGCGGGCCTGGCCGGTCTGATCGTCGGCGTACTCGCCGTCCTCGTTCCCCTGGCATGGTTCGCCGGTGGCCTGGCATTGCGCCGGGCGAGGGCCACGATCACGCTCCACGACGGTGTCCTGAGCGCTCGCAACCACTGGGGACGCCTGGTACTGCACACGCTTGACTGCGACGTCACCGGACTGCACAAGATCCGCCTGCCCCTGGCCTCCCATCAGCACCGGCTGGTGGTCACCTCCCTCGAAGAGCCACCCCTGCTCCTGGATACGCGCCTGTGGGAGGCCGAGCCCTTGCAGCGGCTGCTCGCGGTACTGACCGCACCGCCCACCCAGGCACCCGTCACCGACGTGGGGTTACTCAGTTGGAGTGACCTGCGCACCCGCTTCCCCGGTGCCAGGGTGCCCTGGCGCCAGGTGCATCAGTGGTGGTTCGCGGCCATCGTGACGATCTGCGTGATCGCCTACATCGCCTTCTTCGTGAACCTCGCCTACTTCCTCTGAGGGGTTTGCATGTCCACCTCTCGTCGCAGCCGTTTCGGTGGCGTCGGCTGCCTGCTGTTCGCGCTCCTCGTCGTCGGTGGTGTGGTCGCGTTGCTCGTCTGGGCGTGGCAGCAACCGGGCGCAGACACCCCCAGTTACTGGCACTGACCACGACGGGGGCTCGCCACGTGCCGCTGTTCCAGCGGCCGGGATCGCGCGCTGGGGGCAGAGCGCTGGCACTGCGTGATCACGGTCCGGCCGTCGGGCCGGCTCCGTTGTCGCCGGCCCCGCCCACCACTCGATCGGGCCGGTGACGACAGCGCCCGGGCGTCGGCAGGCGGGTCCTGTCGCAGGTTGTGCTGCGGGCCAAGCTCAAGCCAGCAGGGTGGACTGGCGGCGGCCGCACTGCCTTCCGCGAGGCGGCGGCCGAGTTGAGCTGTGCGTCGCCGGGTGCGACGGGTTCGGGCTCTTGCGGAGGTTCTGGCTGTGGCGTCACGCTGGTGGATGGGGGGCCAGTTGGTGCGGAAGGCGGCGTGGGCGCTGCTGTGGCCGGTGTGGTGCGTGCTGGCGGCAGCCGTCCCGTTGGGGGTCTCTCTGTTGTCGCTGAGACTCGACCAGGACGCGTGGCGCGACAACGAGCACGGTTTGATCCTCGTGATCATGCTCGCGGATCTGTTCTTCTACCTCGGCGTGCTCGTGGCCTACGCGTTCGTCAGAGACCGCTGGATCGACGACCGCACCAGCACTGTGCGGTGGGTGATCTTCTGGGCCGGTGCTGTCGTCGTCATCGTCTGCTGCGTCACGGCAGGCGGTTCCGGCGATCGGGACGTGGAACAGCAAATCCTGCACGACCGCGGCGTGACGTCGACGGGCGTCGTCACCGGCATCCGGACCTACACCAGCGACAGCGGCGCCCCCAAACAAGACGGGGTCTACGTCCGGCTGAACGACGGCAGATCGTTCTCCGTCGATGGCGAACCGCCCGTCGGCAGCACCGTGTACGTCACCACCGATCCGCTGGGAAAGGTCAACCCCCGGCTCGGCCAGCGGCCGGCCGCCCCTACGCGACAGACCCTGAACGTACTCCTCGCGGTGCTGGCCGTCGGCCACCTCATGGAAGCGAGCATCGTCTGCGGGCGGCTGACCGGGCCGGTCCGTTCCCGGGCCAACCCCGACGCCGAGCCGGTCAGTCGCTCTGAGAGTGAACCCGGCGGAGTCGTCCCTTAGCTTGACTCGGTCGGTGATCGGTCGCGGACGCGATTATCGACGACGACCTGCTGGGCGGGGCGCGCACGCAGAGGCTCGGGCTGCCCTGGCTCGTCCCACTGCTCGAGGTCGCCATCGCCCGTCCACCACACCGTCCGCGGCGCGACCGACGATCTGGACGTCACCGTCGACCGGCCTACGTGCTGCGAACTTGGACGGCGACTTCGCCTACAAGTCGTCGCCTGCTTCTTGGTCGGCGCGCCGCTGCCCGGGCTCCCCACCCAGTGGATGGACTGCGGAGGGAACTGTCCGGAGGCGATCGCGCGCCCTGGTGCTCGCCCGGCCGCGCAACCGGGCGGTCAGCTCGTCGTGCTGATTTCGGACGTGGCGCAGGACGTGGGCGCTCCGCATCGCATTCCAGTCGTCCCGAGTCGGGGTTCGGTCATGGTGCGGCGTCCGGCGGGCGGGTCTTGCGGCAGGCGAGGGAGGGCGCCCGCGGTTGCGTGTGGGGCTGGGGAGGTGGTGGCGGCGTCTTCGGCGGCTGGGATGTCTGCCGCACGGCATGGGCTTCGCCGATGGCAAGCTGCTTTCCGGTCAGCATGGCGTGTCCATGCCATGTCCGGTTTCGCATGGTTCTTTTGGTCGGTTCCCTCTGTCGTGGCACGCTCCTGGACGGAAGCCGCCCGACCGTTCGGACGGGCGATAGGGTGCGATTTGAAAGGTTTGTTACGATGCGTCACTTCTCCCGTCGACTGGCCGCTGCCGCACTGGTGGGCGCTGCGGTGGTGACCACCGCGGCCGTTCCGCAGGCGTTCGCCGACACCGTGTCGGCGACGGGTCCGTCGATGCTGGTGATGACGGTCGCCGGTGACGGGGTGCCGACGGCGCGTACGGCGGTGCTGGAGTGCGGGGAGCAGGCGGGCGGCGATCACCCCGCGCGCGCCGCGGCGTGTGCGGCCCTGGCCGCGGACGGACTGGACTTCACCGCGCCGCCGTCCACGCAGGTGATGTGCGCGGACGTCGTCCAGCCCGTCACGGTGA
This sequence comes from Streptacidiphilus neutrinimicus, assembly GCF_000787815.1. Classification (GTDB taxonomy): domain Bacteria; phylum Actinomycetota; class Actinomycetes; order Streptomycetales; family Streptomycetaceae; genus Streptacidiphilus; species Streptacidiphilus neutrinimicus. Next base: position 36,631 of record NZ_BBPO01000062.1, on the reverse strand, counting down.
GCGCGACCGGCGTGTGGAACGGCAACCCCGTCGACTACCAGCGCACCTATGCCAACCCGTGCCTGATGCACCGTGCCACCGGACCGCTGTTCGACTTCTGAGCGGCGCCAGGGGTCGTCGCCGGCTGCGCCCCGTCGATGGCGACGTGACGGGCTCCGAGGTCCGTCGGCGGATGGCCTCGCCCGGCTGGGCGGAGCGATCCGGCTGCTCCGGTAGCGCCCTTGGTGGCCGGCAGTCAATCTGAGGCCAGTGTCCGTGGCCGTCTCGGACCGGATCCGAGGCTCCCACGGACACTTCGGCCACGGCTCCCGGCTGGGTCCAGCGGATGGAGGGGAGCTAATTCCCGCCGACGACCTGGTCGGCTTGTGAGGTCCATCGGCGGATCGTCCTGCCCCGCTCGCCGGGGCGGTACTCGCGGATCTCCACCTGAGCCTGCGGGTGTCTGCGCGCTGCTTCGACCTGCTGGTCGAAGTAGGCGAGGGCCGCCGTCAGGGTGGCGAAGTACTCCCGGATGAGGTAGGAGGCGCCTTCGCGGCGTTCCACCTCGTACGACTGCTCCATACTGCCTCCTAGGTACGGGTTTGATCATCTCGCGACCGACGGCGGCGTGCCGCAAGTCGCCGAACTGCTGCACAACTTCGACCGGCTGCGGCCCTTCGCCGGCGTCTTTGACGGACCGGCGCCGCCTCCGTGGTCGGAGCCCGCGGGGCGCCCCCGCACCTGCACTCGGACCCGGATCCGGCAAGGGCAGATGGGCATTCTGGTCACCAGCGGGATGTACCGGCGTGGGTGGGGTGAGCGCGTGGACCGTGGGTGATTTCGACTTGTCGACCAGTAGGCTCGTCCGTCACACGCCCGATGGGATGTGGTGCCGCCCCGCCGCCTGGTCAGGTAGCGGCCGGGGGAGGGGTCTGCGTGGTGCGCAGTTCGTCGTTCTGGCGCTGGGATTCTTCGAGTTGGTCTTCGAGGGTGACGATGCGGCAGGCGGCTTCGATGGGGGTGCCCTGGTCGACGAGTTCGCGGGCGCGGGCGGCGGTGCGCAGTTGGTGGCGGGAGTAGCGGCGGTGGCCGCCGTCGGAGCGCAGGGGGGTGATGAGGTGGTGTTCGCCCAGGGCGCGCAGGAATGCGGGGGTGGTGCCGAGCATGTCGGCGGCGCGGCCCATGGTGTAGGCGGGGTAGTCGTCGTCGTCGAGGTTGTCGACGCGGCGGGGTGGGGCAGGGGGCATAGACCTCTTCTTCCGGGGACGCGTAGGGGGGCCCGGACGCCTGTGGCGCCGGGCCCCGAGCTTTCAACACCATCTACCGGCCCTCTGGGCCGGGATTCTTCTTCCGCGGGGGCCGCCCGGGAGGGGCGGGGCTGCGGGGATCGTGATGCGTGACCGGGGACCACCTTCCAATCCGGGGCCTTGCGGTGCCCGGGCGAACCGAATGCCCGGGCGATCCTGATGGCGTCTGGCTCCTTTACCTTCGCTAGTCAACTTGCACGGGTTAGTGCTGGGTGCTGCTGGATACCGCGGGTACCGCCCGCGACCCCCGGGGGGCCGCGTTCCTGCGGACCTGCTCACGGCAGTTCATGTCTGCCGTGCCTTCTTCTACTCACTCGCTACACCACAGAAGATAACCCCACCCGGAGCGAAAGTCTACTCTCGCGAGAGCAGGTTTCCTCTGCCGCCTGTTGGTGTAGTCCTGCCGTGGCGAGGAGCGATCGGGCTCCGCGGCTCAGCTGGCGGTGGCCTACGGTGTCCCGTTCGGAGCGGTAGGGGTGGGCCGGCGGGCGAAAAGCTTCCAGCCGTCGACGCATTCCGAGGTGGCGCCGTAGCGGGCCGCGGGTGGGTTCGGGCGGGTGCTGTACCGGTCGGCACGGAGCGCTTCGGCGGACGGGGCGTCCGGGCGGACGGCGGTGGCGGCCGGGGCCTGCTCCGGGTCTCGGCGCGGGAGCAGGCGGATGGTGGGCAGCAGCGCGGTGGGTGGCACGGATCCTCCAGCGCGGTGGGGAAGGTGGGCGGTCAGGGGCCGACCGCACCCGCGCGGCGCCGGCGGTCGCTGTCGGCGCGCAGCTCGTCGGTGCAGGCGGTGAGTTCGTCGAGGAGGCGGGCGATCTTCGGGTGCTCGGCCTCCAGCAGGGGCCGGGCCTCGGCCAGCGGGGCGAGGAGGCGGGCGGGGTCGTTGTCGCCGAGCGCGTCCAGCAGGCGTGCTATCGCGGGCGCGGAGCTGTCGGTGAGGTCGTCCAGGGCGCCGATCTGCCCGGCGAGACTGCGCAGGTCGGCGGCGTGGTCGCGCGCCCACGTCGACACGGCGCGGTCGGCGGCGCGGGCGTCGCGGGCGGCCTGGACGCGCTGTTCGCCGGTGGTGCGCTGTTTCGTGGTGTCGGGGCGCAGGCGCAGGTAGCGGCGTTCGGCGGCCTGGCGGCTCTGCACCCCGAGCGGTTCGGCCAGGTCCGCCCAGGTGGCGCCGGCGTCGCGGGCGGTCTCGATCAGGCCGGTCTCCCAGCCGGCGATCTCCTTGCGCACCTGCCGCAGCAGCATGAGCGCGGCAAGGGCCTGCTGCGGGTCGTCTTGGTCGGCGGGGTCCGGGGGTGCGTGGCGGGCGGTACGAGCCGCGGCGTCCATCATCCCCAGCGCCGCGTGCGCGGCCAGGAACGACGCCGGCCCCGTCTCCACCGAGCGGTTCTGCGCATCCAATGTCGTCACTCTTTCGCTGACTCCCTATTTGTCATCGACTGGATGACATGCTACAACAGTGACCGGTCGCACCGCACCGGTGCGAACAGCACAAAAGACCCTTGGTGGACCGGAGGTGTCCGACGATGTTCCTGCGCACTGCGGTGGCCCACCAGGCGCCCCCAAGCTCCTGGTCGCGGCCCGCGTCGATCCCGATGGACGCCTGGCGCGAGGAGAACCGCTTCGTGATCGCGCTGGACCTGCCTGGCATCGCGCGCGAGGCGATCGAGGTGAAGGTGCACGGCCGGACGGTCACGGTGACGGCCGAGCGCCGTCGCGCCCCGCGCGGCGAGGGCGCGCGCACCGAGCTCGCCGAGCGGGCCCACGGGGTGTTCACCCGCCGGATCCAGCTGGCCGACACCCTCAACCCGGCTGGCCTGGAGGCCCGCAGCGAGGACGGCGTGCTCACCCTCACCGTGCCCCTCGCCTCCGCCTCCCGGTCCCGGAAGATCTCCGTGCAGTCCGGCGACGTGTCGCAGCCCGCGTGGAGCGGCCGGCCCGTTCCCGCGGCGGCGTGAGCCCGCAGGCGACGCTGTCCCACCGGCGCCCCACCACCCCGCTCCGCGGCCGGCGCCCCGCAGGCGCCGCGACCGCGAGCGTCCCGGGTGTGGTGCGGGCCGTCGGCGAGCTGGACCTGGCCACCACGCCCGGGTTCCGCGCACGGCTGCTGGAGGCACTGGAGCGCTGCCCGGCCGGGGTGGTGGTGGACCTGTCCCAGGTCTCCTTCGCCGACTGCCGGTTCGTCGGCGCGTTGGTCGCCGCCCGCAACCGGGCCAAGCAACTGGGCCGCCCGCTGACGCTGCGCGGCACCCCGCCGCGGGTGGCCCGGCTGCTCAAGGCCACCGGCACTTATGCCCTGTTCCCCCCGACGCCTGACCGCTCTCTGGAATGTCACCCATCCGGCGACATCCAGAACTTGTCACCGAGTGGACGACGTGCTATCACGGATG
>NZ_BBPO01000062.1:16745-32321 GCF_000787815.1 Streptacidiphilus neutrinimicus | reverse complement strand
ACCCCCGAACCCGAAGAACTCCAGACCCGTTTCGCCGTCGGGTCTGGTGCCCCGGAAGGAAAAACCGTGCCGCGCGGGCGGAACAATCCCCCGGCCGTCCGCGCGGTACGGGACCCACCCGCCTGGCGGCAGGTCCCCTGCCAGGACTCCAGGCCCGACCTGGGCCCTCGGGCCTGGACGATAGGAATCACGGTGCCACGCGGGCAGCCCTCGTCTCCGGCCGGCCCGCGCGGCGACCGCCCGCTGCGAGGTGAGCCACCGTGACCACGCAGGCCACCACCGACGTGGACGAGACGTTCTGGGACCTTGTCCTGTCCGACCCGGACCTCCTGGACGCCGCCCTCCACGACGCCCTCACCGACCCCGACACGGACCAGCCCGCCAGCCCGCCGGTCCCGGCGACCAGCCTCCGGCCGATGGCGACGGCGACGGCCCGTCCGACTCCCGTCCCCGGGCCCGGTCGGCGCGGCAGCGCCATCGGGCACACCCGCTTCACGGCCGCCTCCCGGCGCGGGTCCGGGGACGGGTCCACGCACCGGCGCACCCCGGAAGGCCGATGCGGGAGCGGGCAGCCGGAGTAGGGGCAGGCGACATCGACGGGCGCGCGTGAGGACGCGGACGCGTACCGGGCGCTGGGACTGCCCGAGGGCGTCGGCCCGGAGCAGGTCAGCCGCGCGTTCCGCGCCGCAGCCCGCGCCCTGCACCCCGACACCAACCCAGCCCCGGACGCCGCCGCACGCCTGGCCCGCGTCCTCCACGCCCACCAGCGGCTCACCCGCCCACCCGCTCCTGCACCGTAGCCCCCACCCGCACCCACAAGACCGGGACGGCGTCAGGCACATCCCCGCCGTCGAGGGGCTCGCCACATCGCCGTGCCTCGTACCTCACGGGCCGACGAGGACGGCCCTGTCTGGCGCCGGGGTCCGGACAGCAGCAGCCCGTGACTGCCGGAAGACGCTCACCGCACGTGTCTGAGGGCGGTCGTCTGGTCCGCCTCCAGGGCCTGCATCTGCGGTGCCGCCAAGGCCCCGAGAAGGTCGGTCAGTGCGGTCTGCGCGTCCGAGGCGGTGCTGGCCGCCGTGCACCTGTCGGCGGACCTCGCCAACTGCCGCAGGTACGCGCTCCAGTCCGAGGCGGCCTTGGTCCACGGCGGTTTCGGGAACGCCTTGGCGTGACCGAGGGCGATGACCACGGTCTGGCACGCGGCCCGCGTCCGCGGGTCGCGGGCTACGGCGAGCCAGTCGGGCCGCTGCTCCTTCGCCATCGGCGCCACCTGATGGAAGTAGTCGACCAGGGCGTTGAAGGAGGTCTCCAACTGCCCCTCTCCGCCGCCTTGAAGCCAGGCCACGTAGCTCTCCGTCTCGATTTCCTCCCGGCTGTACCGCGGCGGTGGGACGTAGTCCGCCGCACCCAGGCTGTCGACCAGTACATGCCGTGGCATCGGCCAGAGGTGCGACGACGGCCACATCGCCACCGCGACGAAGACCCCCGCCACGGCCACCAGCCCCAGTCGGGTCGCGGTACCGGGAGGCCGGAACGTCACCTGGCCGCGCCAGGGCCAAGGGCACAGCCTGCGGCCGAGCAGGACGCCGAGCACCGTCAACGCCGTGCCGAGCACACCGATGTCCCGCAGGGCCTCGAAGGCGACGAAGACATCGCCGGCGTTGCGGCAGCTGTTCGCCCCGGATGCCTGTGCCGGTTCCGGCACGCAGGAGGTCCCGCGGTGGGCGGCCCACAGGAGCACCGAGCACAGGAGGCCGGAGAGGGTGGTGGCGAACAGGGCCAGCATCATGCGGGTTCGCTGGATACCGAGAACGAGGGCGGCGCCCGCCTGCACGACCAGGACGAGGATGATCTCCCAGCAGAGGAACACCACCGCGCGTCCGGCGTCCGTGGGGGCCTCCCCGGACTGCGACAGCCGCCCCGCCGCCGCCCGCAGTCCGAGGTCGATCAGCAGCCATACCGACGCCGCCAGGATCCCGGTGCGGGCCGCCACCCGTAGCGCGTCGCGTCGGGCGGCCCCCAGCAGCAAGGGGACCAGCCACAGCAGGGGAACCGCGAAGAGCGTGACCGGACCGAGCAGCCACAGCAGGACGAAGGTGGCGAGGACGGCTTCGACGACCACAAGGTCAAGGGTGGAGCCTTGTGCCTGCGTCACGAAGTGGCGCCAGACGGCTGCATCCGCGGAAAGCGTCCGTCCCAGTGGCGGCAACCCGTAGTTCAGGTCGTTCCACCAGCGCAGGCACGCCCAAGTCGCCAGCAGCATCGCCCCGCCGGCGAGCAGGCGGTTTCGTCGGCTCGCGGTGGCGACAAGCTGCCAGCAGTGTCCTGCCCAGTGGCACAGCGCCAGGGCGGCCACCAGGACGAAAGCGACCATGACCAGGTCGCGCTCGAGGCCGCCGGTGTCGAACAGCCATCCCAGGAGCGCGGGTTGGTGCCGCAGCAGCAGAGCCTGGCGCAGGATGGTCAGTCCGTAGGACGAGACCAGGCCGAGGCCGAGGCCCAGGCCCGCACGTGTGTGGACGCTGCGGTCGCCCTCCCCGGACCGGACGAACGCGGCACCACGCCCGGCCGCCACGACGACGACCAGGCCTGTGAGCAGCGTGCCGGCATCGTAGGCGGCCTGATAGGCAGGCGAGCCCTCGGGCACACTCCAGGAACCCAGAGCCTGGTTCAGGTAGTCGCCGGCGGTCTGTACCGCGAACGCGGCCGCGAAGGTCTCCCAGAAGCCCGGGCGCAACAGGCGCGCGGGGCGCTCCAGCAGCCGCGCGCGGCTGAGCAGCCGTGGGTGGGTGTGCCACCAGCGGGTGCCGTCCCGTTCGGCCGATGCCAGGAGCACCTCGCGCAACACCGCCGGGTCGGTCCACTGAGCGGCGCGGGCGTCGGCGTAACCCTCCCGTGCGCGCAGCACCGAGAGCCGCGTGGCGTAGGCGAGGGCGATCAGGACCAGGAAGAACCAGCCGAGACCGGTCAGTTGGTCGACCAGTGCGCTCACCCCGCCGCGCAGCGGATTCCGCAGCGGCTGAGTCGTCTGCAGGGCTGGATCCGCCAGCGTCGCCAGGACGGGAAAGACCGTCACCAGGACAAAGGCGCGCCAGACCGCGAGCGTCAGGTAGGTGACAGTCACGTCACCATTGCGGACGTGGGCCAGTTCATGGGCCACAACGGCCCTGAACTTCTCCGGGGCGTGCGCCCGTTGGACCACGAGCCCCGCGCTCAGGGCAACCTGACGCCGTCCGAGGCCTCCGAACGCCTGTCCCGAGGGGCGGGCATCGACCGGATCGAGGAGAAACCTCGGCGGGCGGACCAGGCTCGCCAGCCCCACGAGTTTCTGTAGCTCCGCCCGCAGCGCCGCGGCCTCCGGCGACGACAGCGCGTCGACGGCCACCAGCCGGGCACGGCACCGGTGCCACCACGGCTGCACGGCGAACAGCAGCAGCGCCAGCAACCCCTGAAGGAGCAGCACTCCGAGGACCCAGAAGCCGTCGACATGCAGCAGATGCCCCAGACAGCCTTCGTAGCGCTGCCGTTTGAGGGCGTCCTGCGGCGACAGCCAGAATCCCATCGGAAGGTAGTAGCCGCTGGACACCTGGCACCGGGCTTGCGGGATGCCGCCGACCGGGCGCCAGTCGGCTATGAGCGTCCCCCACCACGTGAGGGTCACGCCCGTCGTCAACAGGACGAGCGAACCGAACCGCAGGTTTGTGCTCGCCGGAGCAGTGAACGGGCTGTCTGCGCGGGCCGTCATCTCAGGCGGCCCCGGTGTCGTCCCCCGCCGATGGGCCCGGCGACCCGGGCAGAGTGGCTTTGGCCGCCGACAGCAGCACGTCCACCAGCGCGGCGGCCTTCTCTTCTGGGACGCCCAGCTCTCGTGCCTGGAGCAGGAGTTGGTCCCGTAGTCCGGTGTCGGCCGCCAGCCCGTCCCGGGCCTCGGCCAGGTCCTCAGGGCCTTTGGCGGCCTGTGCGGCACGGTCCGCGTGCCGCAGCCCGCGCCAGGCGCGCCGCAGTCCGCGGCCGCCGCGCTTGAGGACCTCGTCGCTGACGTTGTCCAGCAGCCGGTTGTACAACGCGTTCGCGAGCGTCAGAACGACCGGGCTGATCAACACCACGGCGGAGTCCCAGCCGGAACCTATGATCCCGTCCGAGTAGCGCTGCTCGTGCGGTAACTCCCCGGCGCGCACGAACCGTGCGGCCAGGGGTTCGAAGAGCACGAGTTCCTCCGGTGCCACGACGTCCACGACCTGTCGGGCGGTCTCCGAGACGAACGCCTTCCGCTGAGCCTCCACATCGCGCACAGCGCTCTCCCCTCTCGGCCAAGTCCCCGTCTGCTGCTGAGATCTGAGGAGCATGATCCCATGCCCACCAGGACGGCCACGGGGTGTTCCAGGGTTCCGTCGCAGCTTTGTCACCCGTCTTCGTCACCCTGGCCGGTCGCCGGCTCGTCGCCGGCTCCTCGCCGGCTCTACGACGCACAAGCCAGGGCACTACCGCCCTGGCCCAGGCCCTCGTCAGCACCAGCACGCTCGACGTCCTCGCCGCCGCGAGGCACGATCACGAACAAGCCGCGCCGCCCGAGCGACGGCATCCGCCTCTGGGTTTGCCCAGGTTCCCGCCGGTCACACGCTTCCCACAACCGCACCCACGGCCGTCATGGCGGTCGGCTCCTAGACGGGAGACGTTTCATGAGCGGTACAGGCAGCGAGACCGGCCAGATGACCGGAACGCCGGACAAGGACTACAACCTGCTGTGGTACGTCGAGGCGTGTCTGCGTAACGCGCTTCGTTTGGAGACCTGTCAGCGCGATGCGGAGCGCGCGGGCGACCGAGAGCTCACGGAGCTGTTCGCCAAGGCGCAGGCCGACAGCCGCAAGGGTGCGGAGATGGGCAAGCGACTGCTCGCCGACCGCCTGACCAGTTCCGGCGGCCAGACCCGGACGGACGAGTTCGTCCCCGGCGGCCGCAACGATGCTTTCTCGCCGGGCGTGGGCAGCGCGCCCGGCTCGTTCGAGTCAGGCGCCGCGTCACTGGAGGGCGAGGGCTGAAAACGGGCGGTCGCACGACCGCGGCCTCGTGATCAGTTGTCGGCCCGATGGGAGCCCGAGGCCGCTGGGCGGTCGCAGCAGCTGTGGCATCCCGTCGACGCTACCTGCCGGACGGCGTGGGGGCCGCCCGTGTGCCGGTCTACCGCGCCACCGCGATGGCCACCCTTCCTCGGCTCCTTGCAGCGCAGTGGACACCGCCGAGGGCCCGGCGGAGCCACGGGAGTGGTCCTCCCCCCGTGATCGCCCATCAGCTCCGCCCAGAGAGCCAGTCTCCCTGGTCGGGGTCCCAGGACCGGCGGGCGACGACCAGGACCGTGTCGGTGCAGGAACCCCGGCTGGCCACGGGCCGCCCGGTGCCAGCACGCCGCCGCGGGCCACGTACCGCTTCCCGAGACGGCCTGAGCGTGGCCGGCCAGCCGGGTCGGTGCGAAAAAGTCACTTGGGGCGGTCGTTGTCGGGCCATTTGCGGGTGTCGCGGGGTGGCACGTAGGGCTCGGCGGCGGGGGACATGCCGCCTTCGATGGCGCGTTCGCGGGCGAGTTCGGCGTCGAATTCGAGTCCGAGGAGGATGGCGAGGTTGGACAGCCACAGCCAGACCAGGAAGACGATCACTCCGGCGAGGGTGCCGTAGGTCTTGTTGTAGGAGCCGAAGTTCGCCACGTAGGCGGCGAAGCCCGCCGAGAGGACCAGCCAGAGCAGGACGGCCAGGACGCTGCCGGGGGAGACCCAGCGCAGACCTCTGCCGCGCACGTTCGGGGCGGCCCAGTAGAGCAGGGCGATCATCAGCGAGACCAGGACCACCAGCACCGGCCATTTGAGGATCGACCACACGGTCACCGCGGTTTGGCCGAGGCCCAGGACGTCGCCGGCGCGCTGCGCGAGCGGGCCGGTGAACACCACGATCACCGCGCTCGCCAGCAGCAGCACCATCATCAGCACAGTGAGCCCGAGCCGCAGCGGCAGGGTCTTCCACGCCGGGCGCCCCTCGCGGATGTCGTAGACCGCGTTCGCGGCTCGGGTGAACGCGGCGATATAGCCGGACGCCGACCACAGCGCGCCGGCCAGTCCGAGGACCGCCACCACCCCGCCGGTGCCGTGGCTGGCCTGCAGTTGGGTGACGGCGGTGTGCAGGATCTCGCGTGCGGGGCCGGGGGCGAGCTTTTGGAGGTTGTCCAGGACCGTGTTGGCGGCCGAGGTGCCGATCAGGCCGAGGATGGACACCAGTACCAGGAGTGCCGGGAAGATCGCCAGGACTCCGTAGTAGGTCAGGGCGGCGGCCCGGTCGGGCAGCTCGTCGTCCAGGAACTCCTTGCCGGTGCCCTTCAGCACCGCGCGCCAGCCCCGGCCCGGTACCCGGGTCGGTTCGTCTGGGCCGCGCTCGGCGGCGGTCTGAGGGTCGCGGGCCGAGTCCTCGGCGCGGCCTTGTCGCTCTTCGGGCGGGCGTCCATGTCGCAGTCTCATGGCGAGCGTGTGCCCAGCCCCCGGCATCGGACGCCTCCCGCCCGCACGCCCTCGCGGATTTCCATGCGGTGGTCGTGGACCTGACCCAGGCCGCCTTCTTCACCTCCACGGCGCTCAAGGCCCTGCTCGGGCTGCGGCTGCGCGCCGAGGCTCTTCTCCAAGCGATCGGATCGAGGACTCGGCTTGCCCGCGGCTACCCCCGTGTGGCACGAAACACCGGTGAGTCGGGGCGCGCCCCGCCGCTGAGGCGCTCACCGCGTATTTGGAAGCGCCAGCTCACTGGCACGCTCAGGTCAGCACCAGCCTCAAGGCGTGCCGGCGCCCGTGACCACGGCTGTCGGCGGTCCCGGGCACGCGTTCGGGGCTGTTGATTGCGCTCTCGGACTGGGGTGCTGTCGAAGGCCCAGTCGGGGGCTGCTGGTGTGAACCGGCGGTGTGTCGGACGGCTCAGAGGCTGCGGCTCCGGTCGCGTGATCGACAGTGGCAGAGGGCGATTCCTCCCCGAGAGACCCTCCTTACGTCTTCTGGAGTTGATCGTGACGTTCTCACTGTTGAAGGCCGCCGGGCGGCCGGGCTCGGCGTGCGGGCATCGCCCCGGTTCGGCCGGGCATCGTCCCCGTCAGGGCCGGGTGCTGGCCGTGGCGGCCGGCGTGCTCTGCGCCGCCGTCGCACCGGTGGCGTTGTCCGGGACCGCCCATGCCCAGGGCGCCTGCACGGTGTCCGGCCCCACCACCACCTGCACCTTCGCCTCCACCGGCGCCGAGCAGACGTTCACCGTGCCCGCCGGTGTCACGCAGGTCGACGTCACGGCGGTCGGCGGCGGCGGCGGTGTGGAGGACAACGGCGTGACCGGCGGCCGGGGCGCCCAGGTGTCCGGCACGCTCACCGGGCTGTCCGGCGGGCAGACGCTGTACGTCGAGGTCGGCGGCGCCGCCCTCGGCGGCAGCGGGTGCGCCGGTAGCGCGCAGTGCACTGGCGGCTTCAACGGCGGCGGGAGTACCCACTTCGGCGGCGGCGGTGGCGGAGCCTCCGACGTCCGCACCCTGCCCAACACCACCCCCCTGACCACCACCGACTCCCGCCTCATCGTGGCCGCGGGCGGCGGCGGAGCCGGCTGGGCCGGCCAGTGCACCGGAAGCCCGGGCGGGGACGCCGGCCAGCCAGGCGCCAACGCGACCTGCAACGGCGGCACCGGCGGCGGCGCGGGAACCTCCACCCAGGGCGGGACCGGCGGCACGGGCGGCGGCGGGGTGTTCGGCGGTGGGAACGGCACGCTCGGTGCCGGCGGCACCGGCGGCGGCCCGGGTGCCTCCCTGACCGGTGGCGGCGGAGGCGGCGGCTACTACGGTGGCGGCGGAGGCGGCAACATCAACCCCTTCATCACCCCGAGCGGCGGCGGGGGCGGCGGAGGCGGCGGCTCGTCCCTGGTCCCCGCCGGCGGCACCGGCCCCACCGCCACCAGCGCCGCGCCGGGCATCACCATCAGCTACACCACCCCCGGCAAGCCCGTGAGGACATCGCTGACCGCGATGTTCTCCCGCACCCGGGTCGGCCTGCCGGTCGTGCTCAGCGACCTCGTCTGCCCGGCCAGCACGGGCGCCACGACCAGGCCGACCGGCACCGTCACGTTCACCGACACCACCACCGGCAAGACCCTCGGCACCGGACGCCTGTTCCTCTCCCTCGGCAACTGTGCAGCAGCCGGCACCGTCACCGCCTTCCGCACCACCGGAACCCACACCATCACCGCCGTCTACAGCGGCGACACCGTCTACCAGAGCAACAGCGCCAGCCCCGAAACCACCACCGTGACGGTGACCGCCTGAAAACGCCGCACGAGCGCCGGCCCCGCCGTCGGGCGGGGCCGCGCACCGCGCTATCGCGCCCAGGTGGCAACCATCCGAACAGTCCCAGGTGCCGTCCGAGCTGACCTTGAATGCCGCCAACTGGGCTGCTCAACCGCCAACTGAAGCGCTCAGTCACCTTGCGCCTGACGGGCCGCCTGGTCGACCAGATGGCCGTCGTCACCATGGAGGTTGTTGGGGCTGCTCGCGAGAGTCTTGTTATCGGCGTCGTGTGACGGTGGCGGGCGCCCGCCGTGTCTGTGGGAGCGTGCCCGGCGCGGCTTACAGCCAGCCGCGTTGGGCGGCTTTGATGCCTGCCTCGAAGCGGCTGGTGGCGCCGAGGCGTTCCATGATGGAGGCCATCTGGCGGCGGACGGTGCGGTCGGCGATGCCGAGGCGCTGTCCGGCCGCTTCGTCGGTGAGGCCTTGGCCGAGGAGGCGCAGGAGTTCGCGTTCGGTGTCGGTGAGTCCGGTGGCGGGGTCCTCCGGGCGGACGGCGCCGAGGGGGACGGCGGTGCCCCAGGCCTGCTCGAAGAGTTCGAGCAGGGCGTTGACGATGCCGGGTTCGGTGACGTGCAGGGCGCCCCTGCGGGTGTCGGCGGGGTCGATGGGGACCAACCAGAGCGTGGGTGCGGTCGACGATGACGGTGCGCTGCGGGACCGTGGGGGCGGTCCGGACCTCTCCGCCGTGGCTGAGCAGGGTGTTGGCATAGGCCGTGATGTGCGGTTGCCTGCGGGCCAGGTCCTGGAAGAGGGAGCGCATGGTGACGCCCTTGTCCAGGGCGGCGAGATCGTGGGCGCGTCCGGCGTCGAGATCCTCGGGACGTTGGACGCCGGGCTGGACGCCTATGATCTCGGTCTCCGCGGCGCGGCACAGGTGTTCGAGCCTGGCCTGGATGGCGTCCATGCCGGAGAGGCGGTCGCCGTGGGTGGAGCGGTGCTCGGCGCGGTCGGCGACCATGCGGGTCACGGTGGCGCGTGAGGCGGCCAGTTGGGCCTGGCGGGCAGCCAGTTCGGCCTCCTGCCGGGCGACGATGTCGGCTAGGCCGATCTCCGGGTCGACGGCCCGCATCCGTCCGGGGTGCTCGCTGGAGGGACGGACCAGCAGCAGGCCGGCGAGCTCGTCCAGCAGGTCGTGGACCTGCCCGGGGGTGAGACCGCATCGCCCGGCGAGCTGGTCCACGCCGTCGCCGGGACGGTCGAGCATCGCCCAGTAGACCTCGGCGGCGGCAGCGCTCACGCCCAGTGCTTCCAACAACATGGCCCCCCATGTCCGTCTCGGTGCAGCCCCCCGGTCGCACCCGGGTGTCAGCTTCGCATCAGACACAGGGTTCTCAAAATCGTTTACGCACGTTTCCCCAGTTCAGAACCGGTCCCTTCCGGCACTTCGGACATCGGGGACGCGAGGACGTCCGCATCCGGCCGGTCCTGATCAGGACGTCCGGAAACCCTTCCGATCGCGTTGAAGGGCGACGAAGCTAGTGGTCGCCGCCAGGGGAACAGGCCAGGGCGACGACCGGACGAAGCGTCAACCGCGGGACGCGAGACCGGAACAGACCGGAACAGATACTCCGTAGCACTTCGTGGAAGGAACGTTTCATGATCCGCACCCGCATCGCCCAGGTCCTCGCGGTCGCCGCACTGGCGCTGGGCGCCGTCGCCCTCCTGCCCTCGGCGGCGGTCGCCGACACCGCCCACCGTGCCCCGGTCGCCGCTCCCGCCACCGGCACCTGGGGCTGAGCCGGGGATGGACCTCGTCTACGCCAGCTTGGACCGCCGCGCGGCGGCCGCACCCGAGCCGGCACAGGAAGTCTCCGAACTGCTGGGCGCCCTGTGGGCGCACGCGGCACCGGACGACGGACTGGAGCACATCACCGGCCGCGCCGAGGACCAACGGGTGGACCTGCTCTTCTTCCTGCTGACCACCGACCCCGCCGCACCTGGCGCTCGTAGTGCCGTGGACCGGACCGAGGCCCTGCTGCGCCGCTGCCACCAGGCCTCACCCTCGGTGCACCGCCGCTATCTGCCTCCCCGGCCGCTCGCCGAAGCCACGCGGCCCACCCGGTGACGCGAGCGTCCACCGGGACGCCGCCCCGCCTCAGGCCCTGACCGCTGTTCCTGCAGGACAGCCGTCGGCGTCCGCTGCGGCCCCCCAGCGGCCGGGCACTCCGTTCGCGTCCCCCGCACCACTTTTTCGAACCACTCGGCCCACGCCCGTATGTCCGGGCGGCTGTTCCTGCAGGACAGCCGTCGAGGGCCCGGCCGTCGCCTTCCTTCACCGCGCGCTGCGCCGCGCTCACCCACAAGGGATTATCTGTCATGTCCATACCATCCAAGCGTGTGAAGCACTCCGCCCTCGCGACGGCGGTCGCCGCCGTTGCCGCCTCGGGCCTGTCGATCCTGCCCGCCCACGCCGAAGCCGCCGCCTCCTCGCACACCGCGGCCCGTGCGGCGCACCAGACCTCGTTCACGCTGGACGGGGTCTCACTGAAGGCCAGCAGCGCAGACCTGCCTGCCGGCGCCGCGCACACCGCCGCGGCCGGAGCCGGGGTGCAGGCCGCCTCGATCACCCTCAACAAGCCCTACCAGTACTTCTCCGTGCTGACCGCGCCGTACGGGGAGACCCTGCCGCAGTCCGTCTACCCGTTCCCGGTCTCCAAGGCCGGCGACACCGCCGCCTGGATCCGCGCACTGCACGGCACCCCTGACGGGCCCACAGCCACGATCTTCGGTCAGAAGGTCCGCGGCACCGTCGTCCACTCCCACGGCGACCTGACGGGCAAGAAGGGCTCGCGCACCGACATCGAGGCCGTGGAGTGGATCGTCGACGCCGGCGGCCGCACCTGGGTGATCAACCTCCAGCACGACCAGGCTCACCTGCCCGCCGCCTTCGCCCAGGGGCTGACCCTCACCGGCGGTGACACCGGCGCCCACACCACGGTCGACCTGACCCGGACCAACCCGGCCAAGGTCCCCGGCGCGAACCGCATGCACGCCGACGACGTCGCCCTCGGCGGCAGCCTGGGCCAGCCGTCGTGGTGGAACTCGACTTGCGACGGCAACGGCAGCCTCCTCAACAACTCCTTCATGGGCCTGCAGGTCTGCGGCGGCGGCAGCGGCGGCACCGACGCGGTCCCGGGTGTGCGGCAGCTCGAGTGGCAGTGCGCCGACCTGAGCGACCGCTACCTGGTCCAGCGCTACGGCGGCAACGGCCCCGGCGGCAACGGCAACCAGGAGGCCGCCAACTGGTACAACGCCCGCCCGGGCACGTTCGAGCTCCACTCCAACGGCGACGGCACCGCACCCGTCCCCGGCGACGTCCTGAGCTTCGCCGTCGGCTCCTCCGCGGCCGGTCACACCGGCGTCGTCTACAAGTCCACCGTCGACTCGTCGGGCAACGGCACCGTCTACTTCGTCGACCAGAACTGGACCGGCGACGGGGGCTACAACAGCGCCTCGGTCAGCAACTGGAACGTCTCCGAGATCACCGGCGAGGGCGGCACCGTCCAGTGGCTCCACAACCCCGCCGACTCCGCCGTCAAGACTCATGACGCGACGGGTGACGGCAAGTCGGACCTGATGATCTACGAGCCGGACGGCACGATCCAGATGGGGGTGGGCACCGGTGACGGGTTCACGAACTACCACGTGATCAGCTCCGGCTGGGGCGGGTTCGACGGCCGCCTGCACTTCGCGGACGTCACCGGCGACGGCAAGGCCGACATTCTGATCTATGAGAAGGACGGCACCATCCAGATGGGTGAGGGCACCGGCAACGGCTTCACCAACTACCACCAGATCAGTGGCGGATGGGGTGGCTACGACGGCCGCATCCAGTTCGCCGACGTCACCGGCGACGGCAGGGCCGACATGCTGATCTTCCAGCCGGACGGCACCCTCACCGTCGGCATCAGCAACGGCAACGGGTTCACGAACTACCACGAGATCAGCTCCGGCTGGTCCACCTACTACCCCCGCATCCAGTTCGCCGACGTCACCGGCGACGGCAAGGCCGACATCCTCATCTACGAGCCCGACGGCACCATCCAGATGGGGGTGGGCACCGGGGACGGCTTCACGAACTACCACGTGATCAGCTCCGGCTGGGGCGGCTACGACGGCAAGATCAAGTTCGGTGACGTCACCGGCGACGGCAAGGCCGACATGGAGATCATCCAGCCCAACGGCGACATGACGCTCGGCACCAGCAACGGCAACGGCTTCACGAACTACCACACCATCAGCGGCGGCTGGGGCACCTTCGCCGCCCGCCTCCAGCTCGCCTGACCCGCTCGGCCACGAGACGCGCGATGAGCCGACCGGGAACCCACCCCCGAGGCCCATCGTCCGGCTGGGCGACGTCATGAGCGGTCGCCTGTGAAACAACTGCCTGTTCCTTGGCTGTGCCGCTCTCGGGAATCGGGTGCGCACGGCCCTGGGCCACCGGTGCCGCCCTTGCCTCGCCGAGGGCGGCACAGCCATGCCCAGGAGGAATACGCGCCCGCAGGGCACTCACCGGAAGGCGGAGTCGGCAGCCTTAGGAGCGCCGACAGACTGCGGGGCTCGAAGTTCTGGGCGGATGGCGGCTACATCGGCAGCCTCGTCGAGTACAGCCTCGCCCCCTCGCCCTGGTCCTCGCCATCGTCAAGCGCAGCGACGACACGCGCGGCTTCGTCCTGCTTCCCAAGAGGTGGACCGTGGAGCGGTTCTTCGCGCACGCGATGCGAAGCCGCCGTCTCGTGCGCGAGTTCGAGCGATCCACCAGCACCGCGGAGGCGATGGTCTACTGTGGAGTGCGCATGGCGCAGGGCACCGTGAAGTGGTTCAACGCGGAGAAGGGCTACGGGATCATCGCCCAGGCGGACGGCGGCCCGGACGTGTTCGCCCACTACTCGGCGATCACCGGTTAGGGCTACCGCCAGCTGACCGACCGCGCGAGCGTGACGTTCGAGGTCGAGCCGGGCCCGATAGGACCGCAGGCCGCGAGGATCGTCCGCGGCTGACCCAACCACGCACGCAACACCACCGACCCCGCCCATCGGGGTCGGTGTGGCTACTGCCGAGACTGCCCAGGGACCAGGCTGGCACGCCGCCGGACGGGTCCCCGGCGCCGCTCAGGCAAGGCCCTCGCCCTTGAGCTTGCGCCATCCTCCCGCCCGGTTGTTGGCGATGATTGTCTGGAACATGGCCAGCAGCGGTGTCCGGGGGACATCTTCGCCCTCGTAGACGGCGACCGTACGGGCGGACGTATTGCCGTGCCCTGCGGTGATGATGCCATGCGGGTCGGGCACGATCGCACCGTCGTAGAGGAAGACGTTGACATGATCCTTGGCGGCGAGCAGCGCGCAGATGTTCCCGTCGAGGACGAAGTACGGCTGCACCCGCCGTTTCACCGTCTCCTCGACCTCCCGGTCCGCGGCATGGACCAGGTCCCGGACCTCACGGCAGATGCGCTGCTGCCACGGCGGCAGGGCGTCGATGTACGCGTCGACGCGGGGATCGCGCGCGTACGAGCCTGAATCGGGGTGAGCGCGGGACATGACCCACTCACGATAGCCCTGGCCTGGCACCCCCTCAGGGCGACACCCGCAGACTCGTGCGCCGACTTCGGCTTCGGGGACGAGCGCCGTCTACTTGCGCTTGAGCGTGAGCGCGAGCCCCGGAAGGACGAAGAACAGGAGAAAGACCGGCAAGGGGCTCTTCCCGTGCACCGGAACGCGACGGTCGCGCCGTCGGCGGCGTCCAAGGTCTTGATTCGGCTGGAGTTGCGGCCGCAGCGGACTTGCAGGGTGTGGCGACCGGGTTCGACCGGTGTCGAGAACGTGGCGTTCACAGCGACCGACCGATCTGCTCTCCGTCGACCACGACGTCGTACGGGCTGCGGCGCACCTCGGCTCCGATCGCCTTGTGCGCCAGGGTCAGCGTTCACGGTCACCGCTGGGCTCCTCCCGCCGGGGATCACCCGGCTTGTCGTCGGGAGGTGAGATAGAGCGGCATGAAGAAGATCCACAGGCACAGGCAGCACAGCGCCCAGACCACGGGCCGGCAAACTTCGATCGATCCGGCCGTGAAGCAGACCGGGGTCCCGCGCCTTTCGTGGGCCGTGGCGTCCTGGTAGACCCAGAGCACCGTCGCGGCCAGGGCCAGCACGGTGACAACCGGGATCAGCGCGGTCGCGGATGCCTCCATGGTTCCTGCCTCACTGCCGGTCGAGGTGTTGCCGGCCTTCGGGGCGCCGGTCAGTTCAGGACGGCGCGCAGGGAGTGTATTGCCTCACAGGCGTAGCAGTGGTGGCCTACCAGAACGTCATGGTGATCACCTGCTCAGTTGCTCACCATCGACGCTCCTCTCCGGGGGCGGTGCGCGCGCGGGCCGCTCGGCCTTGGCGGCCGGGCCGAGCTTCCCTGAAGCGGGACGAGGGCGGCCGTGTCCGGCGTCGGGCTGGTCATCGAGGCCGTGACCGGCCTGGTGGCGTGTGCTCGTTGATCGGGTGCTTCCTGTGTCGCCAACGGTCGCTTCGCGGCGTGGGGCGTCGAGAAAAGCATGCCCTGCGCTTCATGGCCCGGGGAACGAGTCCGGGCTGGCACCAAGGTGCCCGGCACCTTAGTGCCAGCCCCGTGGTCTGATGGCGTTCACTGGCCGGGCGTCGCACGGTCGCCCACGGCGCAGCGTGTTGCGGGCGCGTTCGAGGTCTGGCGGGTGGCTAAGGCGGCGCGCTCGACACCTGGGACGGATCCGGGTGAAACAGCCGGCGACTGCGTGGTCGGCGAGGTGGCGGTCGATCTCGCGCAGGACGGTCGCGGTCAGCTCGATCAGCGCGGCGCGCTCGCTGCCGGTCGGAGACGGTGTTGGGTGCGGCGTCCAGTGCGGTGGACCTGGTCGGCGGCGGCGTGGTCGCCCTGATCGAGCAGGGCCCGGGTTCGGTCCAGGACATCGGCGAGCTGCCGGGCGCGCTCGGGTGTGACGGGATCGGACGGCTTTGGCGGTGAGTCGTGGGGTGGGGCGGGGAGCAGGTCGCGGCCGGCCATCGCGGCACCGGCCGCGGCGAGCGCCGTCTCTGGTGCCGGCCCTCGTTGACCGGGCGTTGACTGGGCGGCGATGTCGATGCGGCTGCGGGTCCGCGATTCTTCCGCGACCGGAGGCAGTGCTGCTGGCTGAGGTTCGTCGGGCGGGTCCGGGGCCTGGACGGGCGTCATCAGGGCTGTGGTCTGGGGCTGAGAGCCTGATCA
>NZ_BBPO01000062.1:4882-16220 GCF_000787815.1 Streptacidiphilus neutrinimicus | reverse complement strand
CGGAGGTCCGGCGCCTGCTGCCGGTGCCGGCCTGGATGAACGGCCGTGGCGGACAGCCGGAGGCGTACTGCCACCGGCAGATGCTCGACGCGATCCGGTACCTGGTCGACAACGGGATCAAGTGGCGGGCGATGCCGGTCGACTTTCCCGCCTGGGACCGCGTCTACGCGTTCTTCCGCCGCTGGCGCGACAACCGGTTGATCAGTGAGTTCCACGACCGGCTCCGTGACCGGGTGCGGCAGAGCGAGGGACGCAACACCGAGCCGTCCGCCGCGATCATCGACTCGCAGTCGGTGAAGGCGGCGGCGTCCGTCCCCGCTGCCTCACGCGGCTTCGACGCGGGCAACAACATCAACGGCCGCAAGCGACACGTGATCGTGGACTGCCTGGGCCTTCTGCTGATGGTGCTGGTCACCCCGGCCAACGTCACCGACCGGCAGGCAGCCTGCGGCATGCTGCCGCACCTGCGCGCCCGCTACCGCCGCATCCGGCTGCTGTGGGCCGACGGCGGCTACAGCGGGCGCCTGGTCGACTGGGCCCGCGAACACCTGCGGCTGGCCGTCCAGATCGTCAAGCGCACGGACGACATCTCGGGATTCACCGTGCTGCCCCGCCGCTGGTGCGTGGAGATCTGTCAAGCACAGTGCACTTATGGAGTCTGTTGCTCTGGGGTGTCGGTCCAGATGCGGCGGCTGTACCAGCCTGGGGGACGGGTGCGGCGTTCGCGGAGTTCGGCGAGTTCTTGCTGGTCAGCGCGGGCGATGAGGCGGTGGGGCCAGCAGCTGTCCCGCCGGACGGTGATCCAGCCGCGGTTGATCCAGGTGTAGAGGGTAGAGGTGGTCATCTCCAGCTCGACGGCCAGGTCCCCCAGCCACCACTCGTCGGGGCCGGGTTCCTCGCCGGGTGGTGCGGGGCGGTGCCGGTGGACTCGGCCGGCGAGGCAGTCCAGGCGGCGCATAAGGTCGCGGACGGTGGTCGCAGTGATGCGTCTCCCGCCCTTCGCGGGCCGGAAGTGCTCGGCTTCGAGGTGGTCGGCGATCCCGGCGGGTCCGATGCCCTGGCCTGCGAGTTCGCGGATCCGATCGACCAGCTGCGGGTAGTAGCTGAGCTGCTCCAGCCACTGGACCGGCCGGACGACCTCGCCCGTCGTGGTGGTTCCGCCTGCCCAGACGATCGTGACCTGAACCCGCTCGCTGGTGCCGAGAACAGTGACGACGATCTTGTCGACGACTGCTCGGATGATCTCCTTGCGGTCGGCTGTCGTGGTGCTGTCCGCGTGCCACAGGCTCTCGATGTCGCAGGCCAGGGCGGTGATGGTCTGCCGCTCGGCGGCGGTGAGGGTGCGCGGGCAGGTGGCGGTGAAGCGGTCGTACTCCTCCTGGAGCCGTTGCTGGGCGGCGAGCGCGTCCTCCCACTCCTTCTCCAGGTGGCGGACGACCAGCCGGTTCTCCGGCTCGGCGAGGTGATGACTGCGGCGAGCTCGGTCGGCGGTCTGTGCGGCGCGTTCCAACCGCAGCGCCCACAGCCGTTCCAGCTCGGCCCGCTCGGCCAGGACCTGGTCCGCCGCTCGCAGCGATACCTCGACCGCTGCGGGTGCCAGTGCCGCCAGGACCTGCTGCTCGACGAAGACGTCCACGCAGGCCGAGTTGAGAAGCTGACAGCTCCTCAGTGCTCCGTAGTTGGTCACCTCCCGTGCGCACACGTACTCGGCCAGGGCCTTGCCGCGCTGAGAGTGGTAGCGCATGGTCATGCGACGGTGGCAGCGGCCGCAGAAGACCAAGCCGGCCGCGAGCGCGGAGCCGCCCCTAACCGCACCCATCGCTTCGGCAACAGCACGGTTGGCCGCCAGCTTCGCTTCGTTCGCCTGGAACTGCGTGACGCTGATGTATGCGGGCAGGACGTTCTCGATCATCACATGCCATCCGTCCCGGGGGCGGACGACCCGTCCGGTGCTGGGACGAGCCGGGTCCTGTCGGCGCGGGTCGACCCGGCGCCGCCCGTAGGCGTAGATGCCGGCATAGGCGGGGTTGTGCAGCAGGGTCTGCAGCGTCATCCGGTTCGGCCGTCGCCATTCCAGGGTGCCCTTGTCCGGCCCCTCGCGCAGCCGGATGCCCAACTGGACGTCGTGGTCGACCAGATAGCGCAGCACCGCGTGCAAGGTGCCGAGCCGTTCGAACTGCGCGAAGATCAGGCGGATGACGGCCTGGACCTGCTCGTCCGGATCGAATGCGACCTCGCCGGACGGGCGGCGGACGTAGCCGCTGGGCAGTGCGAAGGCCAGCTCGCCGCGGCGGGCCTTGTTCAACCGTCCGCTCCACATCCGCTGCTTGATCAGGTGCAGCTCGGCCTCGCTCATCGTGCCCTTGAGTCCCAGCAGCAGCCGGTCGTTGTACTCGCCAGGGTCGTAGACCCCGTCGGTGTCGGCCAGCACCGCACCCGAGAGGGCACACAGCTCGATCAGCTGGTACCAGTCCTTGCCGGAGCGGGCCAGGCGCGACATCTCGATCCCCAGCACCAGACCGACGTGGTCCAGGCCGATCTCGGTGACCAGGCGCTGGAACCCGGTGCGGGCCACCGCACTCGACCCCGATCTGCCCAGGTCCTCGTCGATCACCAGGACGCGGTCGGCCTGCCAGCCCAGCGCGACCGCCCGGTCGACCAGGGCGTACTGCAGCCGGGTCGACTCCTGGTGGTCGACCAGCTGCTGGCGGGTGGACTGCCGGACGTAGACCACCGCGAGCCGTCGCAGGTGACGATCGTCGATCTTGTGGCCGGGACGCTCCCACGGCATCACTACGCTCATCGCCGGCCCCGTTCACCTGCCGCCGTGGCCAGCGTCAACGCGCGGCCCGCGAGCCGCACCAGCTGCCCGACCACCGCCAGCCGATTCGCCTCCGGCAGCGAAGCCCACACCTGCCTGTCCGGCACCACCCGCACCGTTGTCTGGGGCCGACGTCACAGTCGTCGGGCATGGCGACTCGTTCCCCTCGTCGCTGATCCGGCCCCGCAACCGACGGGCCACAGCGACCAACCGCCACAGACCCTCACGACCGATTATCGGCGTCCCCACACTGCTTTGACTATCCATAAGCGCACTGTGCTTGGGCGATTGAGCGGACGTTCGCGTGGCTGATGCGCTCACGCCGCCTTGCCCGTGACTACGAGACCCGCGCCGACAGTTCGGAGACCATGATCTGGTGGTCGATGAGCATGATCATGAGCCGCCGCCTCGCCCGTCGACGCTGCTGAACATCCCCGGACTCTCCTCGGCCAGCCAGCCCCGCGCGGCCAGGCGCTTGGCCTTCGACCGCACCCCCTCAACCTTCGCGGGAACCGGCTCCAGGCCCAGCGCAGAGGCGAGCTGTCGGCAGTCTACCGCCTCGCCCCGTCCCGCGACGATGTCCATGATCCGCCGGTAGTCCGGCGCGAGGATGGCGGCGTCGAGCCCTGCCCGCCACACCGGCACCACCGAGCCGGGCACCGCACCCGCCGCCACCGCCCGCTCGGCCTCGGCAACCGGCACCTGCAGACCTTCGTTCGGCTCCGCCAGGACCTGCGAGACCGTCTCACGGGCGATCACGAACCGCTCCAAGACGGCCTCCGCGTCCCGAAGTTCCGCCTGGAGACCCTCAACCCGCTGCCGGACCGCGCGTTCCCGTTCCTCCAGCAGCCCCATGACCGACGGCACCAAGCACCTCCACCGAAGCGACGACACGACACGTCATCCCTGCCGCCGAGACGCCGCCCTCACTCCTGACCAGCGGAAACTCAGCGATCACCTTCGGTACGACAACGGCTTCTGAGACTCACGGCACCAGCTTGCCCAAGGGCCCCCTGCTGGTGGGAAGCGGCTCACCGACAGAGCTCAACTGGGCCCAGATCGGGTAGCCGAGCTCGCAAAGACAGCCGAAGCCTTCTGGAGAAGTCGCGGCACCGGCCTCCCGCACCGCGAACCCCGCCTCCTGATAGCATAAGGTGAACTTTGAAGTTCAACGTCTGAGTAGGGGGCGAAAGGTGGTCCAGCATCCACAGGACCCGGCGGCCGTGACCTCGCACACCACCTACCTTCTGCAACGCATCATCGAGGAAGCCCGTCACGCCCTGGATGCCAACGATCCACTGGAGCAGGCCAGGCTCATCGCGACCCTGATTCAGCCATACACGGGGTGGGCCCTGAGAGAGACGGTGCTGGACTGCCGGGACGCAGGAACCCAGTGGTCGAGGATCGCCCCCGAAGTCGGCCTGTCTCAGGCCGTCCTGTCGCGTCAGGTCCGCGGCACCGGCCCGGTGGTGACCATCGCCCCGAGCTACAACGCCTCCCTGGGCAACCCAGGGGCACAGACCCCGCTGTACCTGGCCGCGACCATACTGGTCCAGCGAATGGCTGACCTTGCGGCGACGGCACCCGACACCCCGACCGCGAAGAACCTCCACATCACGGTGATGGCCCTCGGTCAGGCGCTGGCCGCCACGCAGCCCGGCCTGCTCTCGAAGACCGTTGAAGAGGTACTGCGCATCGCCGATGCGGCCGGTGAAGAGGATCACGGCTCAGGCAAAACCGTGCAGGAACGCTTGGTGCGAGAGGCCATCGACGAGCTGCGCACCGCCCACGAACGGGGCCAGGGCGCCATCCGCATGCCTGTTGAGCTCATCACTCGAACCGGAAAAGGAGCGTGACGGTGGCTGAGAAGCCAACCCCTGGTTCCGCGATGACCGGTGTAGAGGCACTGCTTGCTGCGGTCGCCACCGGTGCCGTACTCCCGCCCCCAGCCGAGAGAATCCGCCTGCGCGAGGCAGCCAAGCTCACTAAGGCAGCCGTCGCCCAGGCCCTGGGCACACGGGTCGCCAGCATCGAGGCATGGGAGGCAGGCCGCTCCGAGCCGGTCGGCGAGCGCCTCGAGGCATACCGGGCCCTCCTTGCCGGCTTGGCCGAGCACTACCCCCTGCCTACGCCCTCACCGCAGACACTCACCATGCCCACCGCTGCGGCAGTCCAGCCACAGGCCGCCCAGCAGAACCCATCACCCGCGAGTCCCACGCAGCCGCACCCCGGGACGCAACCGCAGTTCAGCAACGGCCCCCTCCTGGTTCTCGACGGCGACGACCACGCCTACGGCATCGGTGGCCTTGTCCTGGACTGTCCCGCCACCTCGGTCGCGGACCTGGTCGCCTGGACCCTCGCCGAGGCGCGGATCGGCTCGGAACGCCTGCACCCGTCCGGCAGGGACAGCGACCCCCTGGTCGTCCTCACCGCCGCCGCGGTCGCGCGGTTCGGCCTGCCCGAGCGCCTGGCCGACCGGGTCGGGCTGCGCCTGGAGGACAAGCACCCCGTCATCAAGCAGCTGACCAAGGCGAACTGGCAGCTCACCAAGCGCGGCTTCGGCCCTTGGGCCCGGGTCTACCGCCCGGCCGAAGGCAACAAACGCCTCTGCGTGCAGCTTGCGATCCTGCCCTGGGACGCCCTCGACACCCGCGCCTGGGGCGAGCACGCACACGAGCTGCCCGCACCGGAACTGGCCCGGATGCTCGGTACGTTCGCCACCCGCGTCATCACCCCCATCGGCGGAGGCGCCGCGACCGGCATCGAGCTGATGACCGCCCTGCGACCGCCCACCCACGCCGTCCGCGACGCCTCCGGGACCTGGCGCTCCGCCGCGCTGCCCGGCTCGATCCCGGTCCCGGTCGACCCGGCACCGCCGGAGGCCACCCCCGAGCACCCGCTCGCCGCTGGTCGCTCCGACGGACCAGCCGGTGCGCTGGAGGAGGAGTCGCTGGCCTGGTTCCGCGATCCGGAACTGCTCACCGACGCCGAGTGCGCCCTCCCTTTCGCGGTCGGCATCGACGTCAATACCGCCTACCTCGCGGCCGCCTCCCGCCTGCGCGTCGGGCTCGGTGAGGCCGTCCACGTCGACCGGCCCGTCTTCGACAAGAAGCTCGCCGGCTCGTGGCTGGTCGACCTCGCCGCCCTGCACCTCGACCCGCGGCTGCCGAACCCGTTCACTCCGACCGGCGAGCCGCCGACCGGCGCCGCCTGGTACGCCACCCCGACCGTCGCCTACGCCGCCGAACTCGCAGGCCTGCTCGGCCAGCCGTTCACCGTGCAGCCGCTCGAGGCGTGGCTGCGCCCTGATGCCGCTCAGCTGCGCGACCTCGTGGCCGCCTACCGGCTGCGGATCCCGCCCGCGCCCTGGGAGAACGGCGCCGACCCGGCTGCCGCCGAGCGGCTCGGTCTGGACGCCTACCGCCCCGAGTACCTGAACACCCTCCCCAGGTTCGCGGCAGGCCCCTACCTCGACCCCTGGTACAACCGGCTGCGTGCCGCCTACCTGGACACCATGGCCGACCTCGGCGTCACCCCCGACCTCACCCCGGCCGACTACCTGGCGGCCATGCAGCACCACAAGGACACCGACCCCACCCTCGCCGCCGTCCTCTCGGCGATCAAGGCCACCGTCAAGGGCGGCGTTGGCAAACTCCGCGAACGCCCCCAGCAACGCGGTACCGCCCGCGGCACGGCCTGGCCCGCGCTGCGCCGCACCACCTGGAACCCGCACATCCGCGGCACCCTCATCGCCACCGCCAACGCCAACAACCACCGCAAGATCATGAACCTGGCACTCAAGGCCGACCTCTACCCCCTCGCCGTCAACGTCGACTGCGTCCTGTACGCCTCCACCGGGCCCTCCCCGCTCGACGTCCTCCCGTACGACGCCGCCGGCAAGCCCCTCCCAGGTGGGTTCCGCCTCGGCGTCTCACCCGGCATGGTCAAGCACGAGGGCACCCGCGAACTGGTGTGGGCAGCGCAGCTGATGGACGAGAGCCGCAACCCCGCCCGCCTCGTCAAGGGCGGCGACGCGTTCTGGGACGGTGAATGATGACGACCCCCATCACCGACGCACTGCGCACCGCCGCCGAGGGCCAGTTCACCCGCAAACCACCCCTCTCCACCCAGGCCCGCGCCCGCTACCTGGTGAAGCAGCTCGGCGGCACCCGCCCCGTCGCCCAGCTCCTCGGCGTCTCCCAGCGCACCGTCGAGCGCTACCTCACCGGGCAGCGCAAGCAGCCTCCCGCGCCCCTGGCTGAGAAGCTGGAGCGCGAGGTCCGCGCCCGCTGGCAACCGAAGGTCCGCAAGCGTGCCATCGACCGCGCCACCGCCACGACGGGCGTCGCCGTCGAGACCCGCGCAACCTTCGGCTTCGACGCCCCCGCCGGCAGCACCGACGACGCCCGCCTGCGCCGCATCGCGCAGCAACTGCCACCTCATACCGCGGCCCGCCTCTTCGATGCGGCCGCCGCTGGCGCGGCCGAGGCGCAGCTCGCGCAGATTGTCGCGGACGGCCTCGCCGAGGTCTACTTCCGCACCGGCGGCGGCCGCGCCGCCGAGATCGACGTACGCCTCACCGACGTGGACTACATGATCTTCGACCTCTGAGCGCTGCTCGAACGACGGGCGTGGCAGAAAGCTGACCCGGGCCCTGACTTGGGCCACCAGCACGGCCGATGCCGAGCCCGCCGAGCCTGCCGTGCCGGTCGCGCTCGGCCTCGCCGGCCGGGCCGACCCGCGCCGGCGGTGCGGCCCGGCACTGGCTGGACGGGGCGTGCTACCCGGGGTTGGGGAGGTCGCGCTCCGTGGGCCACGCCGGCAGTCGCCCCGGTGTGGCTCACGCCGGTGCAGCTCCCGTGTTCCCCGGATGCGTGCGGTTGCCTCGGCGACGGCTTGTTCCGGCGACCAGATGCGGAAGCCGTGAAAGCGCTGCGAGATCACCCCGTCCTTGTTCAGGAGCCGTCTCTCACGGGTGACGAAGGCGAAGCCTCCGTAGCGGATCGCGGTGGAGACGTGCATGGCGTCGCGAAGGTGGTTGTCACGGGCCTGAGTCCGGTCGACGTTGGGGAAGAGGATCGTGTAGACGTCCTCGAGGCGGCCTGCATCCTCCGCACTGCCCAAGATCGTGTGGTCCGCGCGCGAGTGTGGTCTACCACCGCGGCGCCGAGGGCCTCCGGGTAGGCGGCGCTGGCTTCGGTGAGTCGGGCCCATTTCTCAGCCGGCGCGTCCGCCAGCTCGGTGTCCATCGTGTCGGTCTGCTGCAGGCTGATCCACCCTGCCTCGCGCAGGCTCTTCAAGGTGGTGGAGGCGTCGTCCGCGGCGTCGATGATGTGGGTGTCGATGTAGAGCGTCAGCCCGGTGAGGTTATGCGGGTTGGCAGCGCCGGTCATCGCGGTCAACCCGTCCGCTCTTCGGAGATGTCCCTGTCCAGTTCGGACGCCCGCGTTTCCAGCTCGGGCGGGATCGACAGCCCAAGGTCTCGACGCTGTTGTACCACCAGCGTGAGGATCTCGCGCTCCAGTTGCTCCAGCTCCTGCGCGAGGGGAGCATCCACGACGATCTCGTGGAACGCGACGAGTGCTTCGTAGAGGTGGATCAAGCAGAACCCGGCCTGGCCGATCCGCTCCGTGGGGCCGCCGGTCAAGATGACGCTGCCCTCGTCGACGCGGAAGTAGGGGACGGCCGACTCCCAGGACGGATGGAACCGGGCGACCTCGGTCAGGTAGGACGCCCAGTCGTGCGGGGTGCCGTACTCGTCGCACCGCCGGCGAAACTGCAGCAGGTTGTCCTGCCGTTTGTCGAGGTCCTTCCCGTCGTCGACCACGGCGTCGAAGTCGGTGAGATCGACCGACGTCCAGTTGGCGGTCTGCAGGGCGTCCTTGCGCTTCCCCGCCTCGTGAGAGGCGCCCCGGCGCAGGACAGTCGAGACGGAGTTCCCCTCAACAGCGAGCCACTTGAGTGCGACGACGTGCTCCACGATGGAGCGCCGGATCGGCCCGGCCTCCTCCTGGAAGCCCGTGCGCTCCAACTGCAGGACCGCCTCCACACCGCGGTGGCAGCGCATGTACCAACCGTGCGCGACGTGGGTCACTTCGCGATGCGTTTCCTTCACCCGCTTCGAAGCGAGGCTCGGATAGAGCGCGAAGACCCGCGGAAGCAGATCCCGATACTGCTGTTCGACCGACATGAGCCCGACGATACGACAAGCCGTCCTGGCTCTTTGGGGCCGCTCCTGGTAACGCCCAGTCGGGCACCAGGCCGAGTAACACCCAACGCGGGAGAGGCGTGGGCTGACAAGCTCTGCTGCATGAGTGACAACCGCGCGGAACCTCCCCATGGGCCGGTGACGATCGTCCGCAGCCGCTACGGCGGAACCTACGAGCCCGGCGAGTGGATCGCGTTCCCCTGCTTGCCAAGTGACATCCCCGACGACTGGCGCGGCGGCGATGTGGCATGCGCGGTGTTCTTCGAACAGCGGCGCGGAGAGGTGGGCGGCGGCCCGACTCCGGACGCCGCCCTCGCCGATCTGGCGCGCCTGCGCGCTGGTCAGACGCGGTGACGCCCCGGGGGCGCAGGACAGTGCCGTCGCAGCGTGGTACGGGTATCGGCGATGTCGAGGGGAGGGCGGGGATGACGGGAGCTGACAAGGCCTCGATGACCGGTCGAAGAGTTATCAGGCCGTTCGAGTGGGTGGCCGCTTTGCTGGTGGTCCTTGCCGCCGGCGCGGCGATCGCCATGTTCTTCACGCAGGAGGTGTGTGACCAGCAGTTGGCTGCCACAGGGAGTGTCGTGACGGTGTGTCGGCACCCACAAATGACCGATCCCCCGATGGTCATCTTTGGTCTGGTGATCTTGGTTCTTCTGGGCGTCTTCTTCTCTGAGGTATCTGGCTTTGGAATCACTCTGAAGCGCCAAGTTGAGGAGGCTCGCAGTACCGCGCAGGAGGCCATCCGCGAGACCCGGCAGATCGATGAGAGGCACCGGGAGGCGGCGGGAGATCTGGCGGAAGGGGTGAGAGAGGCGCTCAACAGAGTGCAGCCGTCCGGCCAGGTCGTTGAACCAATGCCGGTCGACCCTGTTGATCCGCTGGCTGCGCGGTACAACGAGATCCGGTGGACCATGTCCAGTGGGCCCGCAAGGACGGCCGAGATGACTGCAGTGGTGCACGAGATGATCTCCTTGCTGCGAGGCGCCCGAGAGTTTGACGTCGCAAGCCATCTCCGCAGCAGCGATCGCGGGTTGCGACTGGCCGCAGTCGCGTACCTGTACGCCAACCCGGACCCGGCATGGGCGCGCCAACTTGCCGAGACGGCGGTGTCCGAGGACAAGCCCTTCAACGAGTATTGGGCGCTCAAGGCGCTGAGTGAGGTTCTCAGGGGGCACTGCGAGGAACTAGACGACGCTATGAGGGACAAGCTTCAACTCCGATCGCGGCAGCTGCCCCCGGGCACCGACCGCTCCGAGCAGATCAACAAGCTGCTGCACGATTGCCCGCCTGGGCGGGGAGGCCAGGCCGTGACCTGAGGCACGCCGCCCCGAAGACCGGAGCGGGCGCTCCAGGGCTTGGCGGTGACCGACGCAACGGTCCCCGTCCGGGGCTCCGAGACATGACCGGGGACGGAGATGTAGGCCCCCGGCGACCGGGCAGTTCGCCCAGATCTAGCCAGCGCCACTTTCGACTGGCCTCATCACTTCACACGCGGGACCGAGCCGCGGGCAGCGGAGGGCCCGCCAGGCAACTCACAGCCCAGATCCTCTACGGCCCTCGGTAGAGGATCCAGTTGGTCAGGTGCAGTCGGTCGCTCGCGACGAGGGCGGGTACGCCTTGCTGGTCGGCGGCTTGAGCGCGGGCATGGTCGAGGTAAGAACAGCGGGCCGATCTCGGTCGGCGGGTCCCGCACCAAGGACTCGTACAGGTCCGCTCCCCATTGCGGGTTCGGAACCGCGAACAGCCGCTGGAACCCGGCGATGTCGATCGACCCGTTGTCCACTGCGGCCATGAGCTCGGCGAAGGTGACGGAGTTGCCTTCCATGGCGCGCCCGGTTGTGTCCTTTGAGGTGGTGTACGGGTTCTGCCTGATCCGGGGGTTTGCTTCGGCATCGGAGTGAGTCCCGGGATAGAAGAACGGCCACCGGCTGATCCTTCAAGACGACCAAGTCACGAAGGAGTTCAGCACGATGACCGCACCTGACAGTGTGCCCCTGCATGCCCTCACCGAGGAGAACATCGCGTCGGCGAGTCCCGATCTGCTGCGCGCGATGGTGAAGACCTTCGCGGACGCGTTGATGTCCGCGGAGGCCGACGCCGTCTGCAACGCCGAGTACGGGCAGGTCAGCGACGAACGCGTCAACTACCGCAACGGCTACCGCCCGCGCGAGTGGGACACCCGCGCCGGCACGATCGAGCTCGCGATCCCGAAGCTGCGGCAGGGCAGCTACTTCCCCTCGTGGCTGCTGGAACGGCGGCGGCGGGCCGAGCAGGCCCTGATCTCGGTGGTCGCCACCGCCTACCTG
>NZ_BBPO01000062.1:0-4697 GCF_000787815.1 Streptacidiphilus neutrinimicus | reverse complement strand
GAGCAGGCCCTGATCTCGGTGGTCGCCACCGCCTACCTGCTCGGGGTCTCCACCCGCCGCGTCGAGAAACTCGCGGAGAGCCTGGGCGTCACGCAGTTGTCGAAGTCGCAGGTCTCGGCCATGGCCCGACACCTGGACGAGCAGGTCACCGCCTTCCGCAACCGGCCCCTGGACGCCGGTCCCTACGCGTTCGTGTGGGTCGACGCGCTGACCCAGAAGGTCCGCGAGGGCGGCCGGATCATCAACGTCCACGCGCTCATCGCGGTCGGCGTCAACGCCGACGGACACCGCGAGATCCTCGGCATCGACGTCGCCACCGCCGAGGACGGCGCCGGCTGGCTGGCCTTCCTGCGCTCCCTGGTCGCCCGTGGCCTGTCCGGCGTCCAGCTCGTCGTCTCCGACGCCCACTGCGGCCTGGTCAAGGCCATCGGCGCCGTCCTGCCCGGCGCCGCCTGGCAGCGCTGCCGCACCCACTACGCCCGCGCGCTGCTGACGCAGGTGCCCAAGTCCGCCCAGCCCTGGGTCGCCACCCTCCTGCGGACGGTCTTCGAGCAGCCCGACGCCGACGCGGTCCAGGCCCAGATGACGCACGTCCTGGACGCCCTGCACGCCAAGTTCCCCCGCGCGGCCGAGCACCTGGACACCGCCCGGACCGACCTCCTGGCGTTCACCCCGTTCCCGCGCGAGATCTGGCGGCAGATCTGGTCCAACAACCCGCAGGAACGGCTGAACAAGGAGATCCGCCGCCGCACGGACGTGGTCGGCATCTTCCCCGATCGCCAGGCCGTGATCCGCCTGGTCGGGGCGGTGCTGGCCGAGCAGAACGACGAGTGGACCGAAGCCCGCCGCTACATGGGTCGCGATCTCCTGGCCAAGGCCCGGCTCCACCCGATCGAGTCAGAAACCGACGACTCCCAGCTGCCGACCGAACTCACCGCATAGCCTCAAAACTGGATCACCGAGTGGCCACCGCTACACCACTCCCGAGGACGTGACCGCGCGCCCAGGGCGGGTGCGCGTTCCAGGCCCACCCTGCGCCTGGCCCCCGCGCCGAACCGTCCCATGGCTTGGCCAGGTGGCGCGGGGCGACCGAGCAGAACGCCACTTCAGGGACCGGGTTCGCTCCGGGAGGTAATCGCCTCTGCATGCAGGAACTCGCGCAGTTGCCGCCGCAGAACCGGCAGCTTCGTGGCGGTGCCGAGCTGCCTCAGGAACTCGCCGACGGGCCAGGTGATCAGGTGGCCCTGGCGGGACAGGTAGAGCCCGACCTGGTCGATGCGGTAGCGGTCGTCGTAATCGAGGAGGAGGTAGCCGGCGAGCTGGTAGACCTCGGCCTCACCGAGTTGGCGCGGGCGGGTGGTGGCTTTGCAGTCCAGCAGCAGCCCGCCCAGGATGAAGTCGGCGTCGGCGCCGCCGATGTCCGCGCTGCCGGCGAACACCGGCCCGCACACCCGCTCCTTCTCCGGCAAGGCCCGCAGTTTGCGGAAGGGCTCCTCCGCCAGGCGCATCTGCGCGGCCAGGTCGTCGACCACGTACCTGGGCGCCGCTTCGGTCAGGCGCTGCACGGTGATGTGCTCGTCCGCCCGCGCGAGCAGGCTGTACCTGCGCAGCCGGCCACAGCGGTAGACGTCTTCGAAAAACGCCGCCACGAAGCACAGTCTTGAGAGGGCCTCGTCGTCCAGGTAGGTGCCGCCTGACTCGAGATGACGGCCGACCAGGTCCAACAGCTGCACCCCGGCGCTGTGCAGCGCGGCCCTCACCGGCATTGCGGGCGCGCCGGGCAACTCGTGGCGCGGGTGCAGGGAGGCGACGCCGAGGTTCACCGCACCGCCCAGCTCTCGGCCCAGCGACAGCCGCAGCAGGTAGTCGACCGCGTGACCGAGCGCGGCGAAGTCGGGGTGCGCGACATCGACCGGCTGCACCGGGTAGGGGAGGCGGGGGAGCCGTGCGGCGTAGTCGCCCACCACGGAGCGGGCGTCGGGCAGGTGCTCGGCGAGGAACCGGGATATGGGCGAGCCGCGGTGCTTGAGCTGCCTGGTCAGGCTGAACTCGATCAGCCGGTGCCCGCCCGAGCCAGGACCGTCTGCCAGCGCCTGCTCGTAGCCCTCGAGCCAGTCCAACCCGGACGTGTCCAGGTGCAGGCGGGCGCGGGTGACCGCGACGTAGGCCAGACGTGCCTCCGGGAGAGTGAGCGGCAGTTGCGCGCCGTCCTCGTCCACCGGGGGCGCCTCGAAGCCGCCCGCGATCCGCACGGTGTCCCACTCGCGGCCCTTGGCCTTGTGCGCGGTCGACACCGTCACCGCCGCGTGCTCCTCAGGGGCCAGGCGTTGGACGGCCGCGAGGATCTCCTCGGGGCCGTGTGCGTCGACCAGTTGCACGATCGCCTTCAGATCCTGGCCGGCACTGTCCTGCTCGACGTACTCCTGCACCTCGGCCCAGGAGGAGAACAAGAACAGCTCCGGGTGGCTGGTGCGCTGGCCGGCTCTGAGCTCCATCGCCGCGAGCGCGATCCGCTCCAGAGCGGCGCCGCCGCCGGCGAGCGCGACCGGCACGCCGTCGTCGAGGAAACCGATCACCTCCCGCATTGCGTCCGCGTTGCTCCGGCACAGCACCGCGTCAACCCGCGCCGCAGGCCCGATCTTCGACCCCATCGGACCGCACCCGGCAAGTCGCATCGCCGACTCCGCGTGCCCGAGCCACCGGTTCGCGGCCGCCGCGATCGCCGGACCGAACCGGAACGACTGCGTCAGCTCCAGATGTTCGGCCGGGAACCCGGTCATCACGTCCTTCGCCGCCCGCCACGCGTAGATCTGCTGCGCCGGATCACCCACGCACACCCGCTGGGCGCTCTGGGAGAGGAACACCTCCTCCAGTACCGGGTTGGTGTCCTGCGCCTCGTCCAGCAGCACGAAGTCGGCACGTAGCACCGGGGCGCTGAGCGCCCACATCTTCATGTAGTGGTCATGCTCGAACCGCAATTCTCCGGCCGGGTCCTGTAGGTCCTCCCACGCCTTGGCGGCGTACGGAAGCAGCTCGCGGGCAAGGAAGTCCTGCCCGGCCGCATCCAGCCCGTTCACATGCTCCAGGTGTCGGGCCATCAACTGCCGGTCGGTGGTGTAGCAGAACCGGCGCACCATCCCCGTCACCAGGCGGGCCTGGTGCTGGACTGTGATCCTCGAGGAGTTCACCGGCAGGTCCCGGTGGATGCCGAGCCTGCGCGCGGTTTGCCACGAGGGCAACCTGGCGGAGCGGTTGATCCGCTCCCCGTATCGGCGCCCGACCGACTGGAACGCGAGCGAATGCGCCGTACGGCACTCCACGTTGCGCCCGAACCGCTTCTTGGCGTCCTCGGCGATGGCCTTGTTGAAGGCCACGTACAGGCCGCGCTTGCGGGTGGACTGGCCCATCAGGATCAGCGTTGAGGTCTTGCCTGTTCCGGCGCCGGCCACCAACGCCAGGTCCCGTCCGCCCGCGAACACCTCGCGGGCCGCCTGTTGCTCGGCGGTTGGTGCGATGGGCATGTGTTCTCCAACTGTGAAGGTGCGCCGCCGGAGCAGACCGGGGCGCGGCGCGACGGCGTTGCGGATCGAAGCGTCTTAAAGACAGCGGCGAAGAGCAGCGTCCTTGCCCGGGGGCGGATATCAGCGGCAGACGGGCGCGAGCACCGCCAGAGGTGGCCGCGTACGCTCCTGGGTCCTACCCGGCCTTTCCTTGCTGCGTTCGTGTGCTGGCGGATGGATTGCGAACCCACACACGGCGGCAACCTACGACCTGCCACTGACAAACGGCAGAGGGCCAACCAGTCGGCCTGCCCGCCGCGCAGGCGCCGCCACGGACGGTGGAGTGACCGGCGCACAGCGAGGATCCCACCCTCAAGGGGAGACGGCCCCACGGCTGGTGGGGCCTGCCAGCGTCAGCCCTTGATCGGAGGCGGCGCGGCGAGCAGAGCTCTGAGCAACTCCTCCAGCGAGTACCGCCGCAGAATCTGGCCGAGCTCGGCGCGGGCCGCGTTGCGGCGCTGCCGGGCGTCCAGCTTCAGGGCCTCGCGCAGTGCCTCCTCGACGAGGGCATCCAGGCTCAGGCCGGCGTGCTCGGCGCGGCCGTGCAACCGCTCTGCGACCTCGGTGTCCAGCGTCAGGCTCAGCAGGACACGGCCCTCCGAGTCGGGGTAGACCGACCAGATGACGTCCAGAGGCAGCATGCCGGCGACGGCTTGCTGCCAGGCCTGATGCATGGCCTCGGGCAGGGCGGAGGCGACGACGACCATGATCGCTCGTTTGCCTTCACTCGAGAAGGCGTAGTGCCCCGGTGCCGGGGCCTCGAGAGCGTCCATTTCGGTGCAGGTCAGCGCCCGGGTCAGGACGATCTCGACGGCGTGGGCCCGGCTCACGTCTTGCCCGCGCTGCTGCCGGGCTCCGCATGACCGCGACCGGCTCCCTCTCGCGGTCGCACCAGCCCGTCGAGCTCTGCCAGCTCCGTGCCGCTGATCAGCACCGCTGCCACGGTGCCGCGGCTTGTGACGGCGACGCGCGATGGCGTAGCGGCCACCCAGCGCACCAAGGGACCCAGATCGCAGCGCGCCCGGGTGACGGACACCTGGTCGCCGAACGGATGAGTGGTCATGGCATCACCTCGAGATGCAGTGAGGAGCGCGGTTGGGACACAGAAGGTTGCGGCAAGGGCGCTCCCGCGCCAAG
>NZ_BBPO01000063.1:26754-38945 GCF_000787815.1 Streptacidiphilus neutrinimicus | reverse complement strand
GCCCGACGCGCTGCCGGAGGCCGACCCGGACGATCTCGGCAGCCTCGTCTCCGACACGGTGCTGGAGCTGGCGCGGCACGGAAGCATGACCCTGCGCGCCGCGAGCGCGCGCGGTGAGGAGGCGCGCGCCCTCGGCGCGCCGCGCGCGGACCGGCTGATCGTCGCCAGGTTCGGAGACGGCGCCGACGGGCTGCTGGTGACGGCCGTGGCCGCCGGTCCCGGAGCGGAGGAGGCGGTCCGGCTGCTGGCCGCGTCCGTGGGGCGCAGTCGCACCGGCCTGCTCGCGGACCTGCGGCAGGGCGCCCAGGAGCAGCTCCGCTTCGGGCTGCAGCGGCTCACCGCACGCGCCGCGCGCGGGCTGGGGCCGGACGGCGCGATCCATGCGGTCCTGGCGCCCCTCGACCCGACCAACCGCCTCCGGGCGGGCTTCGGCACGGGGCCCGGCGCGCTGCTGCTGCTCGGCGACGACGCCTGGTACGACGCCTACGCCGGCCGACGCCTGGCAGTTGACCCGGACGGCGAGGGGGCGGCGACGCAGCAGCAGGGTCGCTTCCGGTTCCGCGCCGTCGTGCCGGAGCCCGGCGACGTGCTGTTGCTGTGCACGGAGGGGCTGGCGACGCCGCTGCGCGCCGAGCCGGGGATCGCCGCGCTGCTGGCGGAGCACTGGGCCCATCCGCACCCGCCCGCGGGCGTGGACTTCCTGCGGCAGATCCAGGCACGTGCGTCCGGCCACTCGGGTGACCGGACGGCCGCGGCGATCTGGGAGGAGTGAGGAGCCCCCCGCTCAGGCCTCGTCGGCCTCGTTGGCCTCGCTCGACTCCGCGGAGGCCCCCGGAGCGGGCTCCGACGGCTGGGCCGCGTCCTGCGGTTCCGGGCGCTCGGCCCGGGTGACGGGCTCGGCCGTCTCGTCAGCCCCGGGCTCCTGCGGAGTGGCGGCGACCGGCATGAGCAGGACGGTGGGCTTGTCCTGCGGCACCTGGCGCGGAAGGACGGCGGTGGGCACCTCGCCGGCCGCCGCCTCCGTCGGCACCGCGTCCGCCGGGACCGCGTCGGTCGGCAGGGCAGCCTGCGGCGCCGCGGCGTCCGCCGGCACTGCGTCCTCGGGCGTGGGCCCGGCGAGGGGGAGCGGCTCGGTGGCGGGCTCGACGGCGGGTTGGGGGATCGGCGGCATCGCCGGCGCGACAGGCTGCTGCGCCGTCGGCTCGGCCGCCGTCGGCGGGAGGGCCTCCTGCCTCGGGGGAGCCGCCTGTGGCGGCACGCTCGCCGTGTACGCGGCCTGCGGCGTGCCCGCCTGGGGCAGGTCGGCCTGCGGGTGCGACGGCGCGTAGGGCGTGCCCGTGGCCGGGCCGTACGGTCCGGCCTGGCCCGGGATGGGCGCGGAGACGCCGAACGGAGCGACGGGCGCGGGCTCGGCGTAGGCCGCGTACGGGGCGTTCGCGATGACGGGGGAGGCGTAGGGGTGGCCGACTCCGGGGCCCTGGAGGATGCGGATCTGCTGCATCTGCGTCACCTTGCGGATCATCACGATGCCGAGGACCGCCGACGCCAGGCGGCACAGGTCGGCGACGCCGCTCATGCCGTAGGAGCCGACCAGGTCCCCCCAGGAGACCAGGTCGCCACGGGTGGTGTTGACCGGCGTCGCCAGGAGTGCCTGGCCGACGCAGAAGCTGAGCCACCACCAGGTCACCAGGTAGGTGCGCGGCTTGCGCAGGACCGGCTGCGGCTGGAGCGGGATCGAGGAGCGCCAGACACCGCCCGCGACCACGCGCGGCAGGACGAACCAGCCGAGCGGGATGAACCAGCCGCCGATCGCCCAGCCGGGGCTGAGCGCCTGTCGGCCGGGGGCGAGGATCGCCGCGAGGTTCGCGGACTTGTAGAACCAGATGATGAAGACGATGCCGGTGGCGAGCCCGAGCAGCAGGGTGAAGAAGAGGAGGATGCCCGCGACCCCGGCGGCCGCGGCGACGGCGTCCGTGTTCACGTTCGCGGCCCCGGCGTCGTACGCGGCCTTGGCGACCGTGAACGCCCAGATGTTCAGACCGAAGGAGACCAGCGCCAGCACACCGGCGACGGCGATGAGGATCTGCGCGGCGAGACCGATCCCGGCCGGTGCGGTCGGCGAGATGAGCGTCGGCCGCGGGTAGTACGCCGCGTAGGGCTGGGCGGGCGGAGCCGCCAGGTAGCCGCAGTGGGGGCAGCGGCCGTACGCGTCGAGCGCGGCGGCCGAACAGGACGGGCAGAGCACGGGAGATCCCCTTGGCTGGTTCCGCGCACCTTCGCCGCGCGGCTGGCGGCCGATGCTATGCGATGCGGCGAACCCTCGTCCATGTGTTCTGCCACGGGATTCGTGTACGGACGGAGCGGGTCGGGGTGGTGCAGGTCAGAGCCGACGCGGGGCGCGGGTCACCGCGCGAGCAGGGCCTCGCGCAGGTAGTCCTCGACGTGGCCGAGCGCGGCGTCCGGGTTCGCTCCGGGCAGACCGACCACGATGGGCGTGCCGAAGCCGTCCAGGAGCGCGCCGAGGCGCACCGCGAAGCGCTCGGGATCGACCTCGCGGAACTCGCCCACGCGGACGCCCTCGCGCAGCAGCGCGACGAGGTCCTCGCGCCACACCGCCTCGATCTCGACCTGCCCCGCCCTGATCTCCTCGCTGGCCTGCGAGCGTCCCCACACCTCGACCCAGAGGGTCCAGCGGGGATCGCCCGGTCCGGTGGGCAGGTAGAGGGCGGCGAAGGCGCGCAGCCGCGCGGTGGCCGGGGCGTCGCCGGCGAGCAGCTCGCGGCGCCGCTCGCCGAGCTGGGACTCGCTCCAGCGCAGCGTCTCCAGCAGCAGCTGGTCCTTGCTGCCGAAGTAGTACAGCAGGTGGCCGCCGCTCATCCCGAGCTCCTTGCCCAGGGCGGCCATGGTCACCCCGGCCAGGCCCTGCCGGGCGATGGCGGCCATGGCCGTGGCGAAGACCTCCTCGCGCGGCCTGGCCGGCCGGCGCGCGGACGCTCGGACCACTCCCGCTCAGCCCCTCTCGCTTCCGGTGCCCGTTCCGACGGCTCCACAGCTTCGAATGCTGTTCAAACCGCCGAGGACCAGTAAAGCACCAGGAGCGGCACGGGGCCGGTCAGGCGACCTGCCGTCCGGTCACGTAGCCCAGCAACGGGACCGTCGGGGTGACCCGGACGACGTCGACGGAGCCGTCCGTCGGCAGGGTCAGGACGACCTTGCCGCCCGCGAGGGTCACCGGGTACTGCGTCGGCGCGGACCACCCCTTGGCGGTCCGCATGGAGACGGCGACCGTCCCGTCCCCGCCCTGGGCTGCCAGGCAGAGCCAGAGCGGGCCGTTGCGGGCGGCGCCGCCCGGCGCGGTCAGCGTGCCCGCGGGCTCCACGGGGATGTCGGCGTCGGTGTTCGGCGCGAGCGGCGGCAGGTAGGCGAGCACTTCTTCCTCCAGGTAACTGGGCGCGGGCGTGGGGACGGGCTGCGGCGGCGCGACGGGCCGCGGGTACTGGCCGAAGTCGGCGGCCTCGGCGGTGTCGTAGTCGGCGCCGCCGTTGAGGGCGGTGCCGCCTGGTTGGCGGATGGTCGCGAAGGAGGCCCAGACGCCGCCGGACCAGGCGACGGTCTGCCACAGGTAGCGCAGCCCGGCCGCGTGGGCGCCCTGGATCACGCGCAGCCCGCCGTAGACGCCGGTCCGCGCGCTGCCCAGGACCGACCGCACGCCCTGGAAGTAGGCCTCAACGGAGGCCCAGTCGGTGTCGGAGTCGACGGCGAAGTAGACCACGGTCGTGTCCGGGAGCCCCACGCCGGCGCGTTGCGACCACGCCGTGTTGGCGTCGCTCACGCCGGCGCCGTGCCCCTGGAGGGCACGGCCCGCTGTGCTCTCCCAGACGGTCACGAGGCCGAGCCCGGCCGCGCGGTAGTCGGAGACCTCGGTGGAAGTCAGGTTCTTGGTCGGGTCGTTGGAGAAGTACCGGGCCACCCAGGTCGCCCCGGTGGCCTTGATCTCGGCGATCGAGGGTCGGTCCCAGGCGATGTCGATGCCCGTCGCGCCCATACGTGTCCTTCCAGCGCCACAGTCGAGCGATCGTGCTGTTCAAGCCTATCGGTTGACCAGTACGCGCCGTGACGATTTGTCGTCAATCTCCCTAAGCTGGGCAAAGCCTGACCGGTTGTCATCCGATACCGTGGCAGGAGCGAAACAGATCGAACCACCGGGGGATCCACACATGCGCTCCGTCACCATCGCCCTCACCGCGGCGGCCACGGCCGCCGCCGCTCTCGGCCTTTCCGCCTGTTCCTCCAGCGGCGGCGGCTCCGCCTCCGCGGGCAGCACCGCGTCCTGCGTG
Organism: Streptacidiphilus neutrinimicus; assembly: GCF_000787815.1. Lineage (GTDB taxonomy): Bacteria > Actinomycetota > Actinomycetes > Streptomycetales > Streptomycetaceae > Streptacidiphilus > Streptacidiphilus neutrinimicus. The sequence goes on along the minus strand of NZ_BBPO01000063.1, from coordinate 34,608 downwards.
ACCGCGCTCGTCGCCCAGCTCAAGGCCTCCGGCAGCTCTGTCTCCGACGCCACCCCGTCGTTCGCCAAGCCCTCGGCGTGCAACGGGATCGACGCCCTCACCTACTCCAGGCTGGTGACCCAGGCGGTGCAGACCGTCCTCAAGAGCGACCTGCCGACGGGCCTCCCGACGGCCCTCCCCACCGGGCTGCCGTCCGGCCTCCCGAGCGGGATCCCCACGAGCTTCCCGAGCGACCTGCCCACCGAGCTCCCCAGCGGTCTCCCGAGCTGACACCCGCGCCCTCGGGGGCGACGACGGCCGCCGCCCCGCGCGGGGATCGCGGGGGACGGCGGCCGATCGGACGCCTCAGGGGCGCGGCTGCTGCTGGGTGATGCAGTGGATGCCGCCGCCGTTCGCGAAGATCTCGCGGGCGTCGACGAGTTCGACCTTGCGGTCCGGGAAGACGCGGGCGAAGACCTCCGCGGCGGCCTGGTCGCGGGCGTCGTCGAAGGCACACAGGACGACGGCGCCGTTGCAGAGGTAGTGGTTGATGTAGGAGTAGTCGACCGGCTCGCCGTCCTCCTCGAACAGGACGGTGGGGGCCTGGAGTTCGATGACCTCCAGGGCGCGCCCCCGGGCGTCGGTGGAGGCGCGCAGCAGCGCCGCGATCTCCTTGGTGACCTCGTGGTCGGGGTGCGCGGGGTCCGGCTGGCTGTGGACCACGACGGTGCCGGGGCGCAGGAACGCGGCGACGATGTCGATGTGGCCGCGGGTGCCGAAGCGCTGGTAGTCGCGGGTCAGGCCGCGCGGGACCCAGATCGCCTTGGTGGTGCCGAGGAAGGCGTGGATCTCGGCCTCGACCTCCTCGCGGGTCCAGTCGCTGTTGCGGCCCTCGCCGAGCTGCACGGTGTCCGTGAGCAGGACCGTGCCCTCGCCGTCGACGTGGATGCCGCCGCCCTCGTTGATCAGACGCGAGGCGAAGCGCTGAGCACCCGTCAGTTCCACGACATGCTCGGCGATGTGCTGGTCGTTCTCCCAGCTGGCCCACTCCTGTGCGCCCCAGCCGTTGAAGATCCAGTCGGCTGCGGCCAGGCCGCCCTTGCCGTCGGTGAGGAAGGTGGGGCCGATGTCGCGCATCCAGGCGTCGTCCAGCGGACGCTCGACGACCTCGACCTCGGGGGAGACGTAGCCGCGCGCGGCCTCCGCCTCACCGGTGTTGACGACGAGGGTGACCGGCTCGTAGCGGACGATCGTGTTGGCCACGTTGGCCCAGGCCTGGCGGGCCAGGTGGAGCTCGTCGCCCGCGAAGGTCTCGTTGGAGGTCGGGAAGGCCATCCAGGTGCGGTCGTGCGGGGCCCACTCGGCGGGCATGGACCAGCCGAGCGACGCGGGCGTGGGGGTCTCGGTCATGAAGATGGTGCTCCTAGAGGAAGTAGAGGCGGCTGAGGGAGACCGTCTCGGCGGGGTGGGAGTGGAGGGGGTCCCCGTCGAGGGTGACCAGGCCGGTGGTGGGGTTGACGTCGACGGTGCCGAGGCGGTGGTTGCGGAGCAGGTCCTTGGGGCCGATGCCGCGGGTGTGTCGGACGGGGACGCGGCGCCTTCGGGTGGGGAGTTGGTCGCCGTTCGCGACGGCGGCGCCGGCGACGAAGGCGACGGAGATGTCGGCGGCGGTGGCGCCGTGGGCGCCGAACTGGGGGCCGAGGACGAGGGGTTCGCAGCGGTCGGTGGAGGCGTTCGGGTCGCCGGTGACGCCGTAGGCGGGGAAGCCGGACTTGAGCACGAGTTGGGGTTTGGCGCCGAAGTGGTCGGGGCGCCAGAGCACGATGTCGGCGAGTTTGCCGGTCTCGATGGAGCCGATCTCGTGGGCGAGGCCGTGGGCGAGGGCGGGGTTGATGGTGAGTTTGGCGATGTAGCGCAGCACGCGCTCGTTGTCGTCGCCGGACTCGGTGGTGCCGAACGAGCCCTGGCCGTCGAGGGGGCCGAGCTCGTGTTTCATCTTCCCGGCCATGGCGAAGGTGCGGCGGACGGTCTCGCCGGCGCGGCCCATGCCCTGGGCGTCGCTGCTGGTGATGCCGATGACGCCGAGGTCGTGCAGGACGTCTTCGGCGCCCATGGTGCCGGCGCGGATGCGGTCGCGGGCCATGGCGGCGTCGCCGGGGAGGTCGACCTTGAGGTCGTGGGCGGAGACGATCATGCCGAAGTGTTCGCCGAGCGCGTCGCGGCCGTAGGGGAGGGTGGGATTGGTGGAGGAGCCGATGACGTTGGGGACGCCGGCCATCTTCAGGACATTGGGGACGTGGCCGCCGCCGCAGCCTTCGATGTGGAAGGCGTGGATGGTGCGGCCCTCGAGGACGGCGAGGGTGTCCTGGACCGAGAGGCATTCGTTGAGGCCGTCGGTGTGCAGGGCGACCTGGACGTCGTGGTCTTCGGCGACGCGCAGGGCGGTGTCCAGGGCGCGGGTGTGGGCGCCCATGTCCTCGTGGACCTTGAAGCCGGAGGCGCCGCCGTCGGCGAGGGCTTCGATGAGGGGGCCGGGGTCGGAGGAGGAGCCGCGGGCGAGGAAGCCGATGTTGACGGGCCAGGCGTCGAATGCGTTGAAGGCGTGGCGCAGGGCCCAGGGCGAGTTGACGCCCACGCCCCAGACGGGGCCGAACTCCTGGCCGATGATGGTGGTGACGCCGGAGGCGAGGGAGGCCTCCATGATGCGGGGGGACAGGAGGTGGACGTGGGTGTCGACGGCGCCGGCGGTGGCGATGAGGCCTTCGCCGGAGACGATGGTGGTGCCGGTGCCGACGACGACGTCCACGCCGTCGAGGGTGTCGGGGTTGCCGGCGCGGCCGATGGAACAGATGCGGCCTTCGCGGATGCCGATGCTGGTCTTGCGGATGCCCTGGACGGGGTCGATGACCAGGACGTTGGAGATGACGACGTCGCAGGTTGCGCGGACGGTGGTGGCTTTGAGGTGGAGGCCGTCGCGGGCGGTCTTGCCGAAGCCGGCCAGGAACTCGTCGCCGGGTTCCTGGGAGTCGGATTCGACGCGGACGATGAGCCCGGAGTCGCCGAGGCGGATGCGGTCGCCGGCGCGGGGGCCGTGGACGGCGATGTAGTCGTGGGGGTCGATCGCGCCCCAGGGGGCGACGGGGCCGGGGCGGCCGTGGCAGCCCTGGGCGTCGAAGGCACTGCCGCTCATCGCGACTCCTCCTGCTCGTCGTGGTCGAAGCTGGTCAGGTAGCCGCAGGCGCGGGCCTTCTCCAGGGCTCCCTCGCGCGCGCCGGGCGCGTCCAGCGGGCCGTCGACCAGGCCCGCGAAACCGATCGCCACCCGCTCGCCCCCGATCGGCACCAGGCCGACCTCGACGACCGCACCCGCGTCGAACCGCACCGAGGAACCGGCCGGGACCGCGAGCCGCAGCCCGAACGCCTCGGCCCGGTCGAACGCCAGCCGCGGATTGGCCTCGAAGAAGTGGAAGTGCGAGGTGACCGTCACCGGCACCGGCGCGGTGTTGCGCACCCGCAGCACCACCACCGGCTCGGCCGGCTCGTAGCCGACGCCCTCACCCGGCAGCGCCGCGCCCGGCGCGTCCGCGCCGAGCGAGCCCTCGCCGCGGAACGGGTCGTCGATCACGCACAACCGCGTCCCGTCCTCGAACACCGCCTCGACCTGCAACGTCGTCACCACGTCCGCCACACCCGGCAGCACGTCCCCCGCCGCCAGCACACTGCGCCCGGCCTCGATCGCCTCCGCCAGCCGCTTGCCGTCCCGGGCCGCCTCGCAGACCGTGTCGGCGATCAACGCCGTGGCCTCGGGCACGTTGAGCCGCAGACCGCGTGCTCGCCGCGCACGCGCCAGCTCCGCCGCTGAGAACAACAGCAGCCGGTCCCGTTCAGTCGGAGTCAATCGCACGGTGCCTGCCTCGCAGTTTAGAACGCCGTTCAAACTTTCCTCGCATTGAACCCCGACATCGGCCGCCTGTCCAGCCCAAGCCGCGGGAACACGCGCAGGGGCACCCGCCCGGATCAGCCGGACGGATGCCCCAGTCATGCGGTCGGGAGCCGGATGCGCCTACACCCCGAGCACCGCCTCGCGGTGCTCGAACCAGGCCAGGGTGTCGGCGATGCCCTGCTTGAGCGAGAGCTCAGGCCGCCATCCCAGCAGCCGCTCCGCCTTGCCGGTGCGGGTGAACGCGCCCGCGCTGTCGCCCGGACGCGGCGGCGCCACCTCCACCGTCAGCGCCGTGCCGGTGACTGACTCGAAGGCCTTGACCAGCTCGCGGACGGTGGTGCCCTGCCCCGTGCCGAGGTTGATCACCTCGTAGCAGTCCGGGCCGTCCAGCGGCAGCACCTCGTCGAACCGCTGCACGGCCGCGACGTGGGCCTGGGCGAGGTCCCAGACGTGCACGTAGTCGCGGATGCCGCTGCCGTCGCGGGTGGGCCAGTCGGTGCCGGTGATCCGGAAGGGCAGGCCGTTGTCGCGCGCGTGGATCAGCTTGCCGAGCGCGTGCGAGGGCAGTGCCACCTGGAGGCCGGTGCGCAGTTCCGGGTCCGCGCCGATGGGGTTGAAGTAGCGCAGCGAGAGCACCCGCAGCGGGGTCGCCTGGGCGGCGTCCTTGAAGACCAACTCGGTGACCATCTTGGTGCGGGCGTAGGGGGAGAGCGGGTCGAGGGCGGACTCCTCGTCCACCGAGAAGTCCTCGCCCGCGGTGTAGATCGAGGCGGAGGAGCTGAAGAGCAGGCGGTCACAGCCGTTGCGCAGCAGGTGCTCGGTGAGCGCGATCGTCTTGGCGACGTTGACGCGGTAGTACCGCAGCGGCTGGGCCACCGAGTCCGGCACGACGATCAGCGCGGCGCAGTGGATCGCCGCGCTGATCTCGGGATGCTCCTCGAAGATCCGGTCGATGAGATCGCCGTCGCCGATGTCGCCCTCGTAGAACGCGCGCCCCTGGGTGAACTCGGCGCGGCCGGTCACCAGGTTGTCGAGCAGGACCGGGGTGATCCCGGCGTCCAGGCAGGCCGAGGCGACGGTGCTGCCGATGAAACCCGCTCCGCCGGTGATCAGGACCTTCACGTTCTGGTTCCCCTCCGTAGGTGGACGGGCGTCAGCGGCGACGCCCTCGGAAAGCCCGACGTTCGGCGCGCCGTGATGGTTCCGTGATCGCGGAGAGATCTTCCGGTGACCGGATGGTCGGTATGTCGTGACGCTTTGGGCCTGCGTCGGCATTGCCGCTGGGCGCATCATCCGACAGGATGAAGTCCGGATATACACCCCAAGATCCTCGATTCCAGCTCGGAGCTGGGACAATGGGTGAGTAGCACAAGCCGCGCACACCAGGCGCGGCCTCTTTGCAGGGCAGGAGAACGATGGCGCCTAGGACGCAGCCGCCCCGGATCCCGAGCCCCGCGCACCGCCCGCCGCAGCAGGACCAGACACCGGACTGGCTGGAGTCGGCGGCAGCGGCGAACGGGATCGGGTCCTGGCACTGGGACATCCGCGCCGACCGCATCGTCTGCGACCAGCGCGCCCTCGCCATCCTCGGACTCGAGGAGCTCGGCCTGCAGGCCGGCGAGCGCGTGCCGGTCAGCGGGCTGCAGACGGCGGCCGCCGTGGCCGCGGTCACCGCCGAGCTGGCGGAGCGCCCCGCGCGGGAGGCGTCGATCAGCTCGGAGGAGTTCCTCGCGCTGCTGCACCCCGAGGACGCGCCGGTGGTCAGGCGCCGCGTCGAGCGGGCCGTCGCCGAGCTGGGCCAGTGCGGCGCGTACTACCGCACCGTCTTCCCCGGCGGAGAGATGCACGCCGTCCGCTTCCGCGGCCGGGTGCTGGCCGACGAGCACGGCCGCCCGACCCACATGATCGGCTTCGTCTGGGACGCGACCGTCGAGCTGCACAAGCGCCGTCGCGCCGACCACGCCGCCACCGTGCGCGAGGAGCGGACCCTCTTCATCCGTGAGGCCGCCAAGGCCCTGTCGGAGGCGGTGACCACCGCCGACGTCGCCCGTGTCTTCACCGAGCTGCCGCTGCCCGGCATCCCGCCGGACGGCCTGGTCCTCGCCGTGCTGGAGAACGGGCGGATCCAGATCCTCGCCTCCTCCGGCTACGACGGCGACGCGCGCCCGCCGCACGACCACGTGCCGCTGGACGCCGACCACCCCGCCGCGCTCGCCCTGCGCACCCGCACGCCCGTCTTCCTGGCCAACCAGGAGGAGTACCGGCAGCGGTTCCCGATGGCCTGGCCCCAGGCCATCGGCCACCCGCGGCACGCCTGGGCGTTCCTGCCGCTGGTCGCCAGCGGTCGCCCGCTCGGCGTCTGCCTGGTCAGCTTCGACGAGAACCGCACCCTCGACTACGAGGAGCGGACCCTGCTCAGCACCCTCGGCGGGCTGGTCGGGCAGTCGCTGGCCCGCGCCCGGCTGCACGACGCCGAGCACGAGCTGGCCGCCGGCCTGCAGCGGGTGCTGCTGCCGCGCCGCGTCCCGCCGGTCCCCGGCTTCGACGCCGTCGCCCGCTACCTGCCCGCCGGCACCGGACTGCAGATCGGCGGCGACTGGTACGACGTGGTCCCGCTCCCGAACGGCCACGTCGGCGTCGTCATCGGCGACGTCCAGGGCCACGACGTGCACGCCGCCGGCGTCATGGGCCAGCTGCGGATCGCCCTGCGCGCCTACGCGGCGGAGGGCCACCCGCCCGCCGCGGTGATGACCCGCGCCGCCCGCTTCCTCGCGGACCTCGACACCGGGCACTTCGCCACCTGTCTGTACGCCGAGGTCAACGTGGACTACGGCGCGGTCTACGCGGTCCGCGCCGGCCACCTGAACCCGCTGATCCGCCGCGCGGACGGCAGCACGGCCGTCCACCACGTCGACGGCGGCCTGCCCCTCGGCGTCGACCCGGAGCAGAGCTACCCGGTCAGCCGGTTCACCCTGGACCCGGGCGACGTGCTGCTGCTGTGCACCGACGGCCTGGTGGAGACCCGCCGGATCGGCATCGACGAGGGCATGGAGCGGCTGCGGCGGGTGGTCGGCGGCTGCCGGGACGTCGAGCTGTCGGCGCTGGCCGACAAGATCGCACGCTCCGCCGCGGACAGCGCGGAGCGAGACGACGACGTGGCCCTGCTGCTGCTCCGCTGGGAGGGGCTGTCCGCCTCCCGTCCGCGCGAGCACCTGCGCCGCCGGATCGGCCAGGCGGATCTGGCCCGGATCGCCGAGGTCCGCGCGGAGCTGCGGGACGCGGTGCGGCGCTGGGGTGTCGGCGAGCTCTCCGACACCGTCGAACTGCTGACCTCGGAACTGGTCACCAACGCGCTCGTGCACACCGACCGCGACGCGATGCTGACCGCGCGGCTCTCGCGGGACCCGGAGGGCGGTCAGGCGCGCCTGCGGATCGAGGTCGCCGACGACTCCGACCAGTGGCCCAAGCGGCGCACGCCCGGCGAGCAGGCCTCCTCCGGACGCGGGCTGATGCTCGTCGAGGCGATGAGCGACGCGTGGGGCGTCGAGCCGAACGGGACCGGCAAGCGCATGTGGTTCGAGCTGGTCTGCCACGCCGACGTCGCGACGTAGGACCGGCCGGGGGCTCGCGGGCTTACCCGGCTCAGCCGTAGAGCTTCTCGAGGTCCTTGAGCTTCTGCTCGAGCGAATCCCAGGCACTGGCGCGCGGGACCGCGGGCATGGACACGGTGTCGTCCTCGGCCGTCAGGTCGAAGACCCGCTCCCCGGCCCCTATGGCGGGCTCCCCGGAGGCCATCTCCTCGCGCGCGGATCCGGCGGAGCCGGACCCGCCGCCGGAGCGCGGCAGCTGCGGCAGGCGGCGTCCGCCGCCCAGCGCGTGCAGCTGCGGCCGGTCGGCCTCGCGCCGGCGCAGGCGGGCGCGGCGCTCCTCGCG
>NZ_BBPO01000063.1:0-26580 GCF_000787815.1 Streptacidiphilus neutrinimicus | reverse complement strand
GCTGCGGCCGGTCGGCCTCGCGCCGGCGCAGGCGGGCGCGGCGCTCCTCGCGCACCTCGTCCACGGCCTCGTCGAGGCTGCGGACGTTCTCCAGCAGCATCAACGACCAGGCGGCGTACGTCTCGCGCGGCGCGCGCAGCCAGCGCACCACGCGGATCTGCGGCAGCGGACGCGGCACGAGGCCCTGCTCGCGCAGGGCCGCCTTGCGGGTCTGCTTGAGGGCGCGGTCGAAGAGGATCGCCGCGGAGAGGGACATCCCCGCGAAGAACTGGGGCGCTCCGCTGTGGTCGATGCCGCGCGGCGCGTGCACCCAGTTGAACCAGGCGGACGCGGCCGCGAACATCCACACGAGACTGCGGGACCCGAGCGCCGCGTCGCCGTGGCTGGCCTCGCGCACGGCGAGGACCGAGCAGAACATGGCCGCGCCGTCGAGCCCGAAGGGCACCAGGTACTCCCACCCGCCGCTCAGCCCCAGGTTCTGCAGACCGAAGCCGACCAGCCCGTGGAAGGAGAGCGCGGCCGCGACGGCCGCGCAGCAGAACAGCAGCACGTAGGAGGCCGACCCGTACACGGTCTCCTTGCGCCTGCGCCGCTCCTCGCTCCGCTCCCAGCTGTCCGCGCCCTGCGCGCGCCCGGCCCGGGCCCGCAGCACGACCAGCAGCACGGCCACCACCAGCAGCAACGCGGTGAGCGCCAGGACCCACCCGAGAGCACCGTCGCTCAACCTCATCGTCGTCTCCTCACCACCCCGGCAAACCACGCAGGGCGGGACCATCCTGACGGAGCAGGAGAGACGATCATGTGGATTTGGGACACATACACCAGAACGGGTGAATGCACCATCCCAAGGGGCGCGAGGGGGTGCACGAGAAACCACCGGGATCGGGACGGCCCCGCGCGTTCGGGGCCCTACCTGCGTGGGTGGCTTGTCACCTGCGTGGGCGGCTTGTCGCGCAGTTCCTCGCGCCCCTCGACAGTGCGACGTGCCTCAGTCGAGCGTCAGCCAGACGGGGGTGCCGCAGAAGGCGCGGGTGAGGCGGCGGGCCTCGGCGCGGAGTTGGGTGGCTTCGGCGGCAGGGGAGACGTCCGCGAGCGCGGCCAGGGCGGGGGCGAGGCCGACGGCGAAGCCGGTCTCCTCGCGCAGACGCAGGGACTCGGCGTAGCCGTGCCGCGCGCCGGCGACGTTGCCGTCCTCCTGGGCGATCGCGGCCAGCTGGCGCCAGGTGTAGGAGAGCAGGTGGGCGTCCTGCTGCTGCTCCGCTCCGGCGTGCGCACGCCGGTACGCGGCGCGCGCCGCGGCCGCGTCGCCGAGGAGGGCGTGGGCGATCAGGCCGCGGCGGAAGTCGAGCAGGGGGCGGACTGGGTCCTCGGGGGCGAGCAGCGCGGACGCGCGGCCCAGTGCGGCCTGCGCCTCGTCGAGGCGGTCGTGGACCTTCAACACCGTTGCGCAGTAAGCGAGGAAGCCGCGCGCGCACGCCGCCTGCGCGCGTTCGTGGTTGTCGCGGACGACGGCCTCGGCGGCGCGCAGCGCCGTCTCCGCCTCGTCCCAGCCGTGGCCGGTGAAGAACGCCGCCTCGATCAGCAGTTCCGCCCGCTCCACCGCGGCGCCGGGGCGGCCGTCCAGGAGCTCCGCCGCGGCCTGCCAGCAGCCGCGGGACCGCAGCAGCCAGATCGCTCCGGCGTCGGCCGTCCGTTGCTCGGGGATGCGGCCCGCCACGGAGGACTCCGGCGCCCGGGACCGCTGCTGCTCGGACAAGGACACGCCATCGCCCCTCACTGCGACCGCTGTCGGCCGCCGTTGGTCCGCCCTCGGTGACGGTCATTCAACACGCGGGCCGCGACCCGCGCCAGATCATGGACGCGAGGAGTTGCGGACCAACTCCCGTGCGGCGGTGTTGACTGCCTGCGGCATACCGGTCAGATCAAGCTCGAAGAGGGCCACCAGCAGCTGGTCCGCCCGGTTGCGGGCCTCGAGCGAATAACCCGCCAGGGTGAACATGGCCGGGACCAGCTCGTCACCGTGAAGGGTGTTGAGCCAGAGGCACTCCACGGCGCGCAGGTCGGCGGGTTCGGTCCAGGTGTCGACCTGGGCGACGATCGTCGGGCCGAGCAGGCAGACGCCCTCACGGTCCTGGGAGTCGGAGACCTCCAGCTCGCCGAAGCCGAGCCACTCCAGGTAGCGGGCGGCGGCCAGCACCGCGTCGTCCGAGGTGCGGACCGGGTGGGGCAGGAACGGCTTGCGGGCGAGGGCGCGCGGCGGCTGCACCGGCCGCCCGGAGGTGACCGGCGCGGGAGCGGGCGGACCCGGATGGGGGGTGACCGGACGCACCGGCTGTACGGGCTGGACCGGCGCCTGCCCGCCGACGGTGCGCGGGCGGCCGCTGGTGTCGACCGGCAGCCGCACCGTCGCCCCGCAGGCGCAGGTGAACTCGGGCTGCGGCCACTGGTCGGAGCGCCCGCAGGAGGGACAGCGCATGCTCAGCCAGGAGTCCTCCCAGGAGCGGAACCGCACCTGCACCGGGACGCCGCCCTGCAGCAGCGGGATCTTCAGAGCCGCCCCGCAGGGGCACGGGAACACCGGCGGCTCGTACGCGTGCTCCCGCCTGCAACTGGGGCAGCGGACGGGCTTGGGTGAACCTGGCATGAGGGACCGTCCGTTCCTTCCGAGACCGTGACTCGAGACGCGACAGAGCGGGACGTTGTTCATGAGACTACGCCGCGGACACGCTCGCGGTTCCATGCTTCCCGATCCGGCCGGTGAGCGGAATGCCCATCCGCGCCACAGTTGGGGAAGGGACAGCCCTCCGCGGGGGACCGGCCGAGGCCGGGCCCGGCTAGCCGCCGATGGCCGACATCGGCCGTGCGGGACGCTGGAAATCCGCGCTGTCGATGGCGTGACCTGGGCCCTTGCCCGCGATGCAGGCGCGCCAGGCGGCCTCGATCCGGTCGTCGTCGGCGCCGCCGCGCAGCAGCGCGCGCAGATCCGACTCCTCCGTCGCGAACAGGCAGTTGCGCAACTGCCCGTCGGCGGTGAGCCGGACGCGGTCACAGCCACCGCAGAAGGGACGGGTGACGCTGGCGATCACGCCGACGGTCGCGTCGCTGCCGTCGATCCGCCACTGCTCGGCGGGCGCGTTGCCCTCGCGGGGGACGGGGTGCAGGGTGAAGACCGCGCCGAGGGCGGCGAGGATCTCCTCGGCGGTGACCATCCGGGCGCGGTCCCAGGCGCCCTGGGCGTCCAGCGGCATCGACTCGATGAAGCGCAGCGCGTAACCGTGCTCGACGGCCCAGACCGCGAGATCGGTGATCTCGTCGTCGTTGACGCCGCGCACGGGCACGGCGTTGACCTTGACCGGCGCGAGCCCGGCCGCCTTGGCGGCGGCGAGCCCGGCGAGGACGTCCGGGAGCCGGTCGCGGCGGGTGATCGCCCCGAAGCGGTCGCGGCGCAGCGTGTCCAGGCTGACGTTGACGCGGCGCAGCCCCGCCGCGCGCAGCGCGTCGGCCTGGCGGGCGAGGCCGACGCCGTTGGTGGTCAGCGAGAGCTCCGGCGCCTCAGGGAGCCGCGCGAAGGCGGCGACCAGGTCGGCGAGGCCCCGGCGCAGCAACGGTTCGCCGCCGGTGAGCCGGAGCGACCGGATGCCGAGACGGGTGCTCGCGATCCGGACCAGGCGCAGCAGTTCCCCGTCGTCGAGCAGGTCCGGCTTGGGCAGCCAGTCCAGGCCCTCGGCCGGCATGCAGTACGTGCAGCGCAGGTTGCAGCGGTCGGTCAGCGAGACCCGCAGGTCCGTGTGGACCCGGCCGAAGCGGTCCAGGAGCGGGCGGGGATGCGGTGAACGTGGCTGCATCGGCCCAGTACAACGGCCCTGCGGCAGGGCCGTCCAGCGGGTGAAGCCCCGGTGAACGCTTGAGGCCCCCGCGCCAGGCTTGTGTGATTCTCCAAGTACAGCGTGACGGGGTGCGGGCCATGCTGGGACCGTGGACGACGTGACCGGCCTGCTGCTGGCCGCCGGAGGCGGGCGGCGCATGGGCAACCGCCCCAAGGCCCTGCTGCCGTACCGGGGGCGGCCGATGGTGGAGCACGCCCTCGCGGTGCTGCGCGCGGGCGGCTGCGCACGGGTGCGGGTCGTCCTGGGCGCGGAGGCCGCACGGGTGCTGGCCACCGCGGAGCTGGGCGACGCGGACGTCGTGCTCAATCCCGACTGGGAGACGGGGATGGGCTCCTCGCTCCGCGCGGGCCTGACGGGGCTCACCGCGGGCGCGGCTCTGATCGGCCTCGTCGACACGCCCGGCGTCACCGCCGCTGCGGTCGCCCGCGTCCTCGCCTCCGGCGCGGGGCTCGCCGCCGCGAGCTACGACGGCGAGCGCGGCCACCCGGTGCTGATCGCCGCGCGGTACTTCGAGGAGGCCCGGCGGGGCGCCGTCGGCGACGCGGGCGCGCGGACCCTGCTGCGCGCGCACGCGGGGGAGCTGCGCCTGGTGGAGTGCGCCGACGTGGCCTCGCCCGAGGACGTGGACACACCCGAGCAACTGGCCCGGTTGCAGGGCCTGGAGTGACGCTCGGCCGCTGAGCCGGAAGGCGACGGCGAGGCCACCGTCGCCGAGTGGCTACTCCGGGGCCGCGGCCGTCGCGGACGACGCCAGTGCCGTGCCGAGGCGCTCCGCGATGTCCTGCATCTGCGGGATGAGGGCGCGGGCGCCGGTGCGGGCCTCCAGGGCGCGCAGGCGGGCCTCGGGGCCGGAGATGGAGAGGGCGGTCGGAGTGGGCGCGCCGGGGACGACGACGGCGATGCAGCGGACGCCGATCTCCTGCTCCTGGTCGTCCACGGCGTAGCCGGCCTCCCGGGCGGTCTCGAACTGCGGCAGCAGCTCCCCGGGGGAGGTGACCGTGTGCACGGTGTGCGCGGGGAGCGGGCCGTTGCCGAGCGCCGCGAGGGCTTCCGCGGACGGGAGTTGGGCCAGCAGTACCTTGCCGACGGCGGTGCAGTGCGGCTGCACCCTGCGCCCGACCTCGGTGAACATCCGCATCGAGTGCCGCGAGGGCACCTGGCCGACGTAGACGACCTCGCCCGCCTCCAGCACCGCGAGGTTCGCCGTCTCGCCCGTCGCCTCCATCAGTTCGGCGAGGAACGGGCGCGCCCAGCTGCCGAGCAGGCGACCCGCCGTCTCGCCGAGCCGGATCAGGCGCGGGCCCAGGGTGTAGCGTCGAGCGGTGTCCTGACGGACGTAACCCTGCTGCACGAGCGTGCGGACAAGGCGGTGAATGGTCGGCATGGGAAGCCCGGAGACGGTGGCCAGATCGCTCAGCGTGCTGACGCCGCCCGCCTCGGCGAGCGCCTCCAGCAGCTGGAAGGCGCGCTCGACCGACTGCACTCCGCCGCCGGCGCGGTCGGCGCCCGCGGCCCCGGAGCGGGGATCGGACGACAGGGATGACGTCACCACAACAGCCTTCCTGGCAGGGTCCGGCAAGCCAACTCAACAAAGTGTTGAATTTCTGTATCGCGGAAACTAGCCTCCACCTTACAGAAGCGAGGCGTGCCGCACAGTGCGCTTCGATCATCCGCATCTTCTGATCTGACGAGGGTTCCATGGGTGCAGTGCAGGAAACCGGGAGCAAGCCGCTTCCCAGCGGGGTCGAGATCGTCGGGCCGGTGGTGGACCGCGGGGACGAGGTGCTGACTCCGGCCGCACTCGCCTTCGTCGCCGACCTGCACCGACGCTTCGGTGCCCGCCGCAACGAGCTGCTCGCACGCCGCAAGGACCGTCGCGCCGAGATCGCGCGCACCGGCAGGCTCGACTTCCTGCCCGAGACCGCCGAGATCCGCGCGGCCGAGTGGCAGGTCGCTCCCGCGCCGCGGGCGCTGAACGACCGCCGGGTCGAGATCACCGGCCCGACCGACCGCAAGATGACCATCAACGCGCTCAACTCCGGTGCCAAGGTGTGGCTCGCGGACTTCGAGGACGCCACCGCGCCGAGCTGGCGCAACCTGATCGAGGGCCAGCTCAACCTCACCGCCGCGCTCTCCCGCACGATCGACTTCACCTCGCCCGAGGGCAAGGAGTACAAGCTCAAGCCGGACGCCGAGCTCGCCACCATCGTGGTGCGCCCGCGCGGCTGGCACCTGGACGAGGCGCACCTGCTCGTCGACGGCGAGCCGGTGGCCGGCGCGTTCGTCGACTTCGGCCTGTACTTCTTCCGCAACGCGGCGACCCTCCTCGCCCGCGGCGAGCAGGACCCCAACTCCGGGCCGTACTTCTACCTCCCGAAGACCGAGAGCCACCTGGAGACCCGTCTCTGGAACGACGTCTTCGTGCACGCCCAGGAGGCCCTGGACATCCCGCGCGGCACGATCCGGGCGACCGTGCTGATCGAGACGATCACCGCCGCGTTCGAGATGGAGGAGATCCTCCACGAGCTGCGCGAGCACGCCGCCGGCCTGAACGCGGGCCGCTGGGACTACCTTTTCTCGATCGTCAAGAACTTCCGTGACGGAGGCGAGAAGTACGTCCTGCCGGACCGCAACAGCGTGACGATGACGGCCCCGTTCATGCGCGCGTACACCAGGCTGCTGGTCAACACCTGCCACCGCCGCGGCGCCCACGCGATCGGCGGCATGGCGGCGTTCATCCCCTCCCGGCGCGACCCGGAGGTCAACGCGGCCGCGCTGGAGAAGGTCCGCGCGGACAAGGACCGCGAGGCCGGGGACGGCTTCGACGGCTCCTGGGTCGCGCACCCGGACCTGGTCCCCGTCTGCCGCACCTCGTTCGACGCGGTTCTGGGGGACGCGCCGAACCAGAAGCAGGTCGTCCCGGCGAACGACGTGACGGGGGAGCAGCTCCTCGACGTCGCGTCCGCGGGCGGCAGCTGCACCCGTGCCGGCCTGCGGAACGCCGTCCAGGTGGGCCTGCGCTACATCGAGGCGTGGCTGCGCGGCTTCGGCGCCGTGGCGATCTTCAACATGATGGAGGACGTCGCCACCGCCGAGATCTCCCGCTCGCAGGTCTGGCAGTGGGTCAACAACGCGGTCGTGCTGGCTGACACCGGCGAGAAGGTCACCGCCTCGCTGGTGCGCGAGATCGTCGCCACCGAGCTGGCGGACATGGAGCAGTCCGAGGGCCGTTGGGACGAGGCGGCGCGCCTCTTCGAAGAGGTCGCCCTGGCCGACGAGTTCGTCGACTTCCTCACGCTTCCGGGGTACGCGCTGCTGTAGCGCGCGGCACCCGGAGACCGACAGCGGCGTCTCACGCAACCTGGGGAGGTCCTGCGTGAGGCGCCGCCATGCCCCGGCGGCCTGCCTTCTGAGTTTGCTCTGCATTCGGTGACGCCGTCTTGAACGCCCGACGTCACTTCAACTAGCGTCGCCCATCAGGCAACAACACTACGCGTGGTGGCACAACTGCCGTCCGGCCGACGGCACTCGCACAGCCCTCCCGTTCCTCGTCGAGAAGGGCCCCACCGTGCTTCGTTCCGCCCTCGTCGCCGGATGCGCCGCCGCGCTCGCCACCGGTGCGCTCATCGCCGCCGCCCCCGCCGGAGCCAGCGAGCTCGCCCCCCACCACATGAGCCCCCACTCCGCCGCGAAGAAGGCCCCCGCGGCCTCGGGCAACAACCTCGCCTACGGCGGCGGCAACATCGTGACCTCCCCCAAGGTCTACATCGTCTACTGGGGCAACCAGTGGGGAACCGGCTCCACCGTCACCAACGACCCGTCGGGCGAGGCCGCGCTGCAGCTGAGTTTCTTCTCCCACGCCTACGGCAGCGGCGACACGTTCTTCACCTCGCAGACCCAGTACTGCCAGGGCGTCGCCGCCGGTACCACCCAGTGCGGGACCTCCGGCGCCCACGTGGGCCACCCCGCGTCGAGCCCGGTCGGCGGCACGTGGCTGGACAGCTCGGCCACGGCCCCCACCAAGCCGAGCGACGCGCAGATCGCCGCCGAGGCGAAGAAGGCCGCCTCCCACTTCGGTGTCTCCGGCGACAACGTCCAGATCATCGTGGACGCGGCCCACGGCGTGGTGCCCTCGGGCTTCAAGACGCAGTACTGCGCCTGGCACGACCACACCACCGCGAGCAACGGCGCGGACCTGCCCTACACCAACATGCCGTACGTCAGCGACGCGGGCACGAGCTGCGGCGCGAGCTTCGTGGCCACGGGCTCCAGCGGCGTCAAGGCCGCGACGGAGGGCGTGACGATCGTCGGCGGTCACGAGTACGCGGAGACGCTCACGGACCCGGCGCCGAGCAGCGGCTGGGTGGACAGCACGGGCGCCGAGACGGGCGACAAGTGCGCCTGGATCTCCAGCGGCCAGGGCGCGTCCGCGATCATCAGCCTGAACGGCGCGAGCTTCGCGGTGCAGTCGCTGTGGAGCAACAACTACGGCGGCGGCGCGGGCAACTGCGTCGTCTCGTACACGAGCGCGAGCAACCAGCACTGAGGTAGTCGCACCGACAAGGGCGCGAGGAACTGCGCGAGCGACCACCCGGTGCGGATGGCCTGCTCGTTCGGCGTACCACCCGTGGGGTGGCTCGTCGCGCAGTTCCTCGCGTCCCTTGGGCGTTGGCAACTAGCTCTTGGGGTCCAGCACCAGCTTGCCGGTGGTCTTGCGGGAGCGGAGCGCCTCGTGGACGGTGCGGGCTTCGCTCAGCGGGTACGTGCCGCCGATCTGCGCGGTGAGCTCGCCTGCGGCGACCAGTTGGAGGAGGTCGCGCAGGGGCTCGGTGTGGAGGTCGGGGCGGCCCAGCGCGTGCATGAGCCAGAAGCCGACCACGGCGGTCGAGTGGCCCATCAGCTTCGCCGCGCCCAGCGGCGACGGCTCCTGGCGGGAGGCCATGCCGTAGGTGACCAGGCGCCCGAAGGGCGCGAGGGCCGCGAGAGACGCGTCGAAGACGGGGCCGCCGGTCATCTCCAGGACGATGTCGACCTTCTTGCCGCCGTTCGCCTCGACCAGCCGGTCCTTGAGGCCCTCGGGGTCCCCGTCCACCGCCTCGTCCGCGCCGAGCGACAGCGCGAGCTCGCGCTTCTCCTTGGTCGACGCCGTCGCGATGACGCGGCCCGCGCCGAAGCGGCGTGCGAGCTGGACGGCCAGCGAGCCCGTGCCGCCCGCCGCGGCGTGCACCACGACGGACTCGCCCGGCGCGATCCGCGCCGAGGTGCGGAGCAGGTTCCACGCCGTGAGGCCCTGGACGACCAGGGCCAGCGCCGCCGCGTCGGAGACCTCGTCGGGGACGTCGGTCGCCATCGGCGCCCACGCGCAGGCGCGCTCGGCGTAGCCGCCGGTCGCCGTCAGGGCGACCACGCGGCGGCCGTCCGCCGTGCGGCCGACGACCTCGCCGCCGGGGATCATCGGCAGTGAGGAGCGGGACAGGTAGGAGTCCTCGACGGCGTGGGTGTCGGCGTAGTTCACGCCGGCGCCGTCCACCTCGATGAGAAGCTGGCCCGCCTGCGGGACCGGATCGGGGACCTCCGCCAACGTCAGGACCTCGGGCCCGCCGAACTCGGTGATCTGGATCGCCCTCATGGGCACGGCTCCTAGCTACTCGCTGGTAGTACCTGTTGCGCACAACATACCCAACGGTATGCCCCGGCGGAACACCGAAGCCCCGGACCCTCGCCGTGGGTCCGGGGCTTCAGCCTCCTCGGCGCGCGCACGCGCCGGGGAGTCCGGGCGGCACACCGTCCCAGTGCGCGCCCGGAGTCGATCGGTCACATCAGCGCGTCAGCCGCGCGAGGCGAGCTCCTTGGCCGCGTCCGCGCACGCCTTGGCGATGCGGTCCTCGTTCACCGTGGTCAGGTGGCCGTCCTCGACCACCGGACGGCCGTTGACAAGGAGCAGCGACAGCGGCGGCAGCGCGCCCATCACCAGCGCGGCGACCGGGTCCGCGATGGAGGAGTGCATGATGCCGTCGACCTTCCACAGCGCCAGGTCGGCGAGCTTGCCGACCTCGACCGAGCCGATCTCGGCCTGACGGCCGAGCACCCGGGCGCCGCCCATGGTGCCCAGGCGCAGCGCCTGACGCGCGGTCAGCGCGTCTGGGCGGCCGTGGAGTCGGTTGATGAGCAGCGCGTTGCGCAGCTCGGTGCCGAGCTCGCCGGACTCGTTGGAGGCGGTGCCGTCCACGCCGAGGCCGACCGGCACGCCGGCCGCCATCATGTCCGGCACCCGGGCGATGCCGGCCGCGAGTCGGGCGTTGGAGGACGGGCAGTGGGCGACGCCGGTCCCGGTCTCCGCGAACTTGCGGATGTCGGAGTCGTTCATGTGGACGCAGTGCGCCATCCACACGTCCGAGCCCAGCCAGCCGACCGACTCGAAGTAGTCGGTCGGGCCCATGCCGAACAGCTCCTTGCAGAACTGCTCCTCCTCGGCCGTCTCCGAGCCGTGGGTGTGCAGCCGCACGCCCTTGCGGCGGGCCAGCTCGGCCGCCTCCCGCATCAGCTCCGTGGTGACCGAGAACGGCGAGCACGGCGCGATGGCGACGTGCAGCATCGAGCCGAAGGAGGCGTCATGCCAGCGGTCCACGGCCGCCTCGGAGGCGATGAGGATGTCCTCGGTCTTCTCCACCGCGTGGTCCGGCGGCAGGCCGCCGTCGCTCTTGCCGCGGGACATCGAGCCGCGCAGCGCGGTGAAGCGCATGCCGAGCTCGGAGACGGCCTCGATGGAGGCGCCGAGGATGTCGCCGCCGCCCTGCGGGAACACGTAGTGGTGGTCCGAGGCGGTGGTACAGCCGGACTTCAGCAGCGCCGCCGCCGAGCCCTGGGAGGCGGCGTGGACGAGGCCCGCGTCGATCCGCGACCAGGTCGGGTAGAGCGCGACCAGCCAGTCGAACAGAATGTTGTCCTGCGCCAGGCCGCGGGTGATCCACTGGTAGAAGTGGTGGTGGGTGTTGACCAGGCCCGGGGTCACCAGGTGGCCCTCGGCGTTGATCCGCCGCGCCACGTTCTCCAGCCACATCGGGGCCGGGCCCTCGCCGACGGACTCGATGACGTTGCCGGCGATGACGACGTGGCCGCGCGTGTACTCGGTATCCAGGGCGTCGACCGTCGCGATCGCCGCGTTCTCGATGACGATGCGCTCGACTGGGGATGCTTCGGATGCCATAGCTCGTGCTCCTCGACAGCGGACTTGTGAAGTACCGCCGTCTGGTGCGGCCCAGGGCGGGACGGCGGAGAGAATCCCTGGGGTCGAGCTGTTGCAAACGTGGGCGTTAGGCCACCGGAATGACCGGGGTCACGCCCTCGCGGTGCACGGTGCCCTCGATGAGACCGTACATCCGGTCTGCAGCGTAGTAGACCTCGTTGTCGTTCTCCAGGCCGAACGGCTCCAGGTCCACCAGGAAGTGGTGCTTGTTCGGGAGCTCCAGGCGGACCTCGTCCACCTCGGCGCGGTTGTTCAGCACCCGGGTGCCCATCGCGTACAGGGTCTGCTGCAGCGAGTACGAGTAGGTCTCGGCGAAGGCCTCCAGCATGTGGCGGCGCACCTGCTGGTAGGAGCGGTCCCAGTTGGGCTCGGCCTCGCCCTCGGCGCCGGTGAAGCCGAACTTCCAGCGGGCGGTGACCTGGGTGGCCAGGATGCGGTCGTACGCCTCCTTGAGGGTGGTGTACTCGTCCTTGATGTAGCCCCAGAACTCCGAGTTGGTGGAGTTCATCACCACCAGGTCCTTCAGGCCCGAGATGACCTGCACGCCAGAGCCGTCGTAGACGATCTCGGAGGTGCGGACCTCGGTGCCGCGGCGGACGAAGGAGTGGCCTGTCTCCTCGGAGCCGATGAAACGCGCCTTGTTGTCCGGGATCTCGATCCGGTCCCAGACGTACTCCTCGACCCGGATCCGCGCGCGGTGGATCGGCGGGGTGTCGTCGACGAAGTGGCGGGCCAGCAGGATGCCGAAGTTCTCCGGCGACTGGATCCCGAACTTCTTGGCGTAAGCGAAGACGGTGTTCTTGGTGGTGTCCGTCGGCAGGCAGTGCGCGTTGGAGCCGGTCAGGTGGACGTCGTCGAGGTCGCCGGAGAGGGCGACGGAGACGTTGAGATCCCGGATCTCGTGGCGGTTGCCGTTGCGGGTGATCCGTACGACGCGGTTCTCCGCCTTGCCGTACTGGTTCTGGCCGAGCTGGTGGGCCATGGTCTAGCTCCCTCGGTAGACGGAGTACCCGAACGGGTTCAGCAGCAGGGGTACGTGGTAGTGGGCCTGGGCCGGGTCGACGTCGAAGACGATCGCGACCTCGGGGAAGAAGGCACCGTTGGTGGTGAAGCGAAGGCGCAGCACGGTGCCGGCGCTCAGGTCCGGATCCGGCAGGTCCTTGCAGCGCCCGTCGGCGTCGGTGGCGGAGGCCCCGAGGGCCTTCCACTCGCCGGCCACCTGCTGCGCCAGCTCGACCGGGACGCCCGCGGCGGGCTTGCCGAGGCTGGTGTCCAGCACGTGGGTGGAGATGGAGGTCATGTGAGTCCTCACGCGGTTTCGTGTCGCGGCGTGCGTACGGTGCCGTCGGCTCGTCAGCTCTCGTCGAGCAGGCGGTCGATACGGATGTCGTTGATCTTGCGGAGCTCGCCGCGGACGATCTCCCGCTCGGTGGCGGCGTCGTTCGGGTGGCGCTCGCGCAGTGCCGCCAGCATGGTCGCGGCGGTGCGCCCGGTGGCGCAGATCAGGAAGACGTGGCCGAACTTCTCCTCGTAGGAGGCGTTCGCGGCGGCCAGGTCGGCCAGCAGCGCCTCGTCGGCGCCCTGGACGCCGGACTGTTCGCGCTGGGAGGTGGCGTCGCCCGGCTTGGGGGTGCCGATCCGGGCGTGGCCGGCCATCGCGTCGTCCAGGTCCGCGGCGGAGAGGGCCTCCATGGCGCTCGCGTTGGCGGCGTGGAAGGCGTCCCGGTCGCGGTAGGGGCGGGCCAGACGCACGAGCGTGGCCCAGGTGTGGCTGGAGCAGATCTCTTTGAGGAGGGCGTCCAGCGCCTCGCCGTCGATCGCGTTGACGCGGTCGAGGACGATGTCCGTCGGGGTGGCGGGTTGGGTCACTCGTGACCTCCGAAAGTGGTTGCCACGAGAAAAGTAGATCCGCCGACCCCGATCGTCAACACTTTGTTGAAAGCTGTCGTCAGCTTTGCTTTTCGGCCGCCTGCTGGCGGTTGAGGTAGTTGTAGACCGTGAACCGGCTGACGCCGAGCGCGGCGGCCACGTTCTCGACGCCGTGGCGGATGGTGAACGCGCCGCGCTCCTCCAGCAGGGCGACCACGCGCTGCTTGTCCGCGCGGTCCAGCGTCGTCAGCTCGGCGCCGCCGAACTGCCGGCGGACCTCGTTCAGCAGTCGGTCGAGCGCGCTCTCCAGGCCGGGCAGGCGCACGGCAACGGCGGGGGCGCCCTCCCATTCGAGCGTGACGTCGTTCGGCAGGGCCTCGTCCAGGCCGACCGCGCTGGCGCCGACGGCGTCGAGCAGCGGCTTGATGGCTATGGCCAGCGGGTGCTGCTCGTCGCTCATCCCGCTCCCTCCCCTTCGTCCTCGGCGCCCTCCAGGACGCTGACCTGGAGTGAGATCCGAGTGGCGCCGTGCGCCAGGGTCTCGCGGACCAGTCGGTCGATCGCCGAGAGCGTCGGCTCGGCCTCGCCCTCGGCGGTGGTGCCGAAGGGCCCCACCTCGACACTGAGCCCGGCCTCGTCGACCACGCGGCGCGCGCTGCGCGCATGCTCCGGGAAGCCGTCCAGTTCGAACGGCTCGGTTGTGAACTCCACCTTCAATCGCACGTCCGAAGCGTATCCGGGGAACGGCCAGGATCCGAGAGGTGCTTGACAAACTGTTGAAGCGACGTGTCATAGTTTCATCACGCAGAAAACATCTTCCGCAATGTGGAACAAGGTGATGGCATGACCGCCGCGCAGAGCTGGCTCAACCAGCGCTGGACCGTGAACCTCTCGATCCTCTTCACCGAGCTTCCGCTGGTGGAGCGCCCGGCGGCAGCGAAGGCCGCGGGCTTCGACGCCGCGGAGCTGTGGTGGACCCTCGACGGCCCCACCCCGCCGCAGGCCGAGCTCGACGCGCTGCGAGCGGCGTTCGTCGACTCCGGCGTGCAGCTGACGGGCCTCAACTTCGACGCCGGCAACATGGCCGGCGGCGACAAGGGCCTGCTGTCGCGCCCCGCCGACTCCCAGCGGTTCCGCGACAACATCGCGGTGGCGGTCGGCCTGGCCGAGTCGCTCGGGTGCAAGGCGCTCAACGCGCTGTACGGCAACCGGGTCGAGGACGTGCCGGTGGCGGAGCAGGACGCGCTCGCGCTGGAGAACCTCGCGCTGGCCGCGCAGGCCGCGCACGGCATCGGCGCGGTTCTGCTGGTCGAGGCGCTGAACGCGCCGGAGGCGCCGCAGTACGGCCTGCTCAGTTCGAAGCACGCGGTGGCGGTGGTGGACGCGGTGAACGCGACCACCGGCCTGAAGAACACGAAGTTCCTCTGCGACCTGTACCACCTGGCACGGAACGGCGAGGATCTGTCCGCCGTGATCACCGAGCACGCGGACCGGATCGGCCACGTGCAGGTCGCCGACGTCCCCGGCCGCAACTACCCCGGCTCGGGTGAGCTCGACTTCCCGGCGCTGCTGGGTCAGCTCGACGCCGTCGGCTACGAAGGCTACATCGGGCTCGAGTACAAGCCGGTTGCCGGTGTCGCCTCGGCTGACTCCTTCGAGTGGCTTCCCAACGCCCTGCGTTCCAGCGAGCGCTGACCTCCCTGACACTCTCCCAAGGAGTTTCCATGAGCACGACCCCCCGCCGTATCGCCTTCATCGGGCTCGGCATCATGGGCAGCCCGATGGCCGCCAACCTCGTCAAGGCCGGTCACACCGTCACCGGTTCGAACCTGACCCGTGAGCCGATCGAGAAGCTGATCGCGGAAGGCGGCAAGGGCGCCGGCTCGATCGCCGAGGCAGTCAAGGACGCCGAGATCGTCATCACCATGGTCCCCGCCGACCCGCAGGTCGAGCAGGTCTACTTCGGTGAGGGCGGCGTCCTCGACAACGCCCCCGAGGGCGCCCTGCTGATCGACATGAGCTCGGTGACGCCGCAGATCTCGCAGCGCGTGGCCGCCGCCGCCAAGGAGAAGGGCCTGCGTTCTCTCGACGCGCCCGTCTCCGGTGGTGAGGCCGGCGCCATCGAGGGGGTGCTGTCGATCATGGTCGGCGGCGAGCGGGCCGACTTCGAGGAGGCCGAGCCGGTCCTCAAGGCGCTGGGCACCACCGTGGCCCTCGTCGGCCCGTCCGGCTCCGGGCAGACCGTCAAGGTCGCCAACCAGCTGATGGTCGCCGTCAACATCCAGGCGTGCGCCGAGGCCGTGGTCTTCCTGGAGAAGTCCGGCGTGGACCTGGAGGTCGCGCTCGACGTGCTCAACGGCGGTCTGGCCGGTTCCACGGTGCTGACCCGCAAGAAGAACAACTTCCTCAGGCGCGACTTCGCGCCGGGCTTCCGGATCGACCTGCACCACAAGGACATGGGCAACCTGCTGGCCGCCGCGCGCGCCGTCGAGGTGCCGCTGCCGACCGCGGCCCTGGTCGCCGACTTCATCACCGCTCTGCGCAACGCCGGTGACGGCGGGCTGGACCACTCCGCCCTTCTGCGCAACCTGGAGCGCCTGTCCGGAAAGGCCAACTGACCCATGGCACGCATGACCGCGGCCGAAGCGGCCGTCGAGATCCTCAAGCGCGAGGGCGTCACCAACCTGTTCGGCCTGCCCGGCGCCGCGATCAACCCCTTCTACTCCGCGATCCGCAAGCGCGGCGGCCTGCACCACACGCTCGCCCGCCACGTCGAGGGCGCGTCCCACATGGCCGAGGGTTACACCCGCGCCAAGGCCGGCAACATCGGCGTCTGCATCGGCACCTCGGGACCGGCCGGGACGGACATGATCACCGGACTCTACTCGGCCCAGGCCGACTCGATCCCGATCCTGTGCATCACCGGCCAGGCGCCGGTGGCCAAGCTGCACAAGGAGGACTTCCAGGCGGTCGACATCGCCTCCATCGCGAAGCCGCTGACGAAGATGGCCGTCACCGTGCTGGAGCCGGCCCAGGTGCCCGGCGCCTTCCAGCAGGCCTTCCACCTGATGCGCTCCGGCCGTCCGGGCCCGGTCCTGATCGACCTGCCGATCGACGTGCAGATGGCGGAGATCGAGTTCGACATCGACACCTACGAGCCGCTGCCGGTCTACAAGCCGGCCGCGACCCGGGCCCAGGTGGAGAAGGCGCTCGACCTGCTCCAGGCGAGCGAGCGCCCGCTGATCGTCTCCGGCGGCGGTGTCATCAACGCCGACGCGGCCGACCTGCTGGTCGAGTTCGCCGAGCTGACCGGCGTCCCGGTCGTCCCCACCCTGATGGGCTGGGGCACGATCGCGGACGACCACCCCCTCACCGCCGGCATGGTCGGACTGCAGACCTCGCACCGCTACGGCAACGCGACGCTGCTGGAGTCGGACTTCGTCCTCGGCATCGGCAACCGCTGGGCCAACCGCCACACCGGCAACGTCGACGTCTACAAGGCCGGTCGCACGATCGTCCACGTCGACATCGAGCCGACACAGATCGGGCGCGTCTTCGCCCCCGACTACGGCATCGTCTCGGACGCCAGGGCGGCGCTCACGCTGTTCGTCCAGGTCGCCCGCGAGCGCAAGGCCGCGCAGACCCTGAAGGACTACTCGGCCTGGGCCGCGTCCTGCCAGGAGCGCAAGGCGACGCTGCTGCGCAAGACCCACTTCGACGCCGTGCCGGTCAAGCCGCAGCGCGTGTACGAGGAGATGAACAAGGCGTTCGGGCGCGACGTCCGCTACGTCACCACCATCGGCCTCTCGCAGATCCAGGCCGCGCAGCTGCTGCACGTCTACAAGGACCGGCACTGGATCAACGCCGGCCAGGCGGGCCCGCTGGGCTGGACCGTCCCGGCCGCACTCGGTGTCGCCACCGCGGTGCCGGACGAGACCGTCGTCGCGCTCTCGGGCGACTACGACTTCCAGTTCATGATCGAGGAGCTCGCGGTCGGGGCGCAGTTCAACATCGGCTACGTCCACGTGGTCGTGAACAACGCCTACCTCGGGCTGATCCGCCAGGCGCAGCGCGCCTTCGACATGGACTTCTGCGTCCAGCTCTCGTTCGACAACGTCAACGCCCCCGAGCTGGGCGGCTACGGCGTGGACCACGTCAAGGTCGCCGAGGGCCTGGGCTGCAAGGCGATCCGGGTCTTCGAGCCCGGCGAGATCGCCGGCGCCCTGGAGCAGGCGAAGAAGCTGGCGGCCGAGTTCAAGGTGCCGGTCGTCGTCGAGGTGATCCTGGAGCGCGTCACCAACGTCTCCATGGCCGCCGCGGACATCGACAAGGTCAACGAGTTCGAGGAGCTCGCGACCGAGCCCGGCGACGCCCCCACCGCCCTCCTGGGCGCGTAGGTCAGACCCGCGCAAGCGGGTGCATAGTCTCCTCCCGGCGGCGTGATCCCATCCGGTCGTGCCCGCGCCGCCGGGAGGCATTCAATGGAGAACGAAGGCGAGGCTCGATTGTTCATGTCCCAGCACCGAGGTCATGTGGTGATCGCGCCCGACAAGTTCAAGGGCAGCCTCACCGCCGCCGAGGCCGCGGACCGTATCGCGGCCGGAGTGCGGCGGGCCCTGCCCGGCGTCGAGGTGCGGGCCCTGCCCGTCGCCGACGGCGGCGAGGGGACGGTCGCGGCGGCGGTCGCCGCGGGGTTCCGCGCGGTGCCCGTGAAGGTCGCCGGCCCGACCGGTGAGCCGGTCGCCGCGGTGCTGGCCGTGCAGGGCGAGACGGCGGTCATCGAGGCGGCGCAGGCCAGCGGCCTGCAGTTGCTGCCGGGCGGCGTCAAGGCGCCGTTGACCGCCACCAGCCTCGGCACCGGCGAGCTGGTCCGCAAGGCCCTGGAGCTGGGCTGCCGCAAGCTGGTGCTCGGCCTCGGGGGAGTGGCCTGCACCGACGGCGGCGCGGGCATGGCCCAGGCGCTGGGCCTGCGGCTGCTGGACGCGGACGGCGCGGAACTGCCGTCCGGCGGAGCCGCGCTGGCGCGGCTGGCGTCGATCGACCCCGGTCCGCTGGCGGACACCCTCAGCGGTGTCGAGGTCGTCGTCGCGAGCGACGTCGACAACCCGCTGCTGGGCGAGCGCGGCGCGCCCGCCGTCTACGGCCCGCAGAAGGGCGCGACGCCCGAGGACGTGGCCGTGCTCGACGCGGCCCTGGCCCACTGGGCCGACAAGGTCGCCGCCCTGACGGGCGGCGATCTGCGCGAGGCGCCGGGCGCGGGTGCGGCCGGCGGTCTGGGCTTCGGTGCGATGGCGCTGCTCGGCGCCACGCTGCGGCCCGGGATCGCGCTGCTGCTGGAACTTCTGGGTTTCGACCAGGCGGTGCGGGGAGCCCGTCTGGTCGTGACCGGCGAAGGCTGTCTTGACGTGCAGACCCTGCACGGCAAGGCGCCCGCCGGAGTCGCCGACGCGGCGGCCGGGCATGGCGTCCCGGTCGCGGCGGTGTCGGGCCTGCTGGAGCTGAGCGAGGCGCAGTGGCACGCCGCGGGGTTCGTCGCCGCGCTCTCGCTCGTCGAGCTGGCCGGTCCGGACGGCGACAGCATCACCCGCGCCGGGGAACTGGCCGAGTTGGCTGGGGAGCGGCTCGCGCGCACGTTCCTCGGCGCGGAGTGAAGCTTTCTTCGTACGTTCAACCGATTTTGCCGCTGGGCATCGCTTCAACAAGTAGTTGAAAGAAACCGTTGACGTTTTGTTGAAGCGAAGCCTAATCTCACGGCAACCCGATCAGGAGGCCCGAGTTGACCAAGGTGTTCCGTGCCCGACGCGCCGTCCTCCCGGACGGTGAGCGAGCCGCCGACGTGGTCGTGAGCGAGGGGCGGATCGTCGAGGTCCTGGCCTACGGCGAGGGCGACGGCGAGGTCGTCGACCTCGGCGGGCTCGCCCTCCTGCCCGGCCTGGTCGACAGCCACGTCCACGTGAACGAGCCCGGCCGCACCGAGTGGGAGGGCTTCGCCACCGCCACCCGCGCCGCAGCGGCCGGGGGCGTCACCACCATCGTCGACATGCCGCTCAACTCCATCCCGCCGACCACGACGCTCGCGGGTCTGGAGGCCAAGCGCAAGGTCGCCGAGGGCCGGCTCTTCGTCGACACCGGCCTGTGGGGCGGCGCGATCCCGGGCAACACCGGCGACCTCGCCGCGCTCCACGAGGCGGGCGTCTTCGGCTTCAAGAGCTTCCTCGCCCCCTCCGGGGTCGACGAGTTCCCGCACCTGAACCGCGAGCAGCTCGAAGAGGCGCTCGCCGAGCAGGCGCGGATCGGGGCCCTGGCAATCATCCACGCCGAGGACCCCCGGATCCTGGACGAGGCCCCGCACACGCCGGGCCCCGCCTACGCCGACTTCCTCGCCTCCCGGCCCGACGACGCCGAGGCCGTCGCGGTCGCCGGACTGCTGGAGATCGCGCGCCGCACCGGTGCGCGGGTCCACATCCTGCACGTCTCCTCCGCCGCCGTGCTGCCGCTGCTGCGCGAGGCCCGCGCCGCCGGTGTGCGGGTGACGGCCGAGACCTGTCCCCACTACCTGACGCTGGCCGCCGAGCAGGTCCCGGCGGGCGACACCGCCTTCAAGTGCTGCCCCCCGATCCGCAGTGAGGCCAACCGCGACCTGCTCTGGGAGGCCCTCGCCGCAGGCGAGTTCGCGGGCGTGGTCTCCGACCACTCGCCCTCGACGCCGGAGCTCAAGCACCTGCCCAGCCTCGGCGGTGACGGCGACTTCGCCGCCGCCTGGGGCGGCATCGCCTCGCTGCAGCTCGGCCTGCCGGCCGTCTGGACCGAGGCCCGCCGCCGCGGCCACAGCCTTTGCGACGTCGTCCGCTGGATGTCCGCCGGACCGGCCGCGCTCGTGGGCCTTTCGACCAAGGGCGCCATCGCCCCCGGCATGGACGCCGACCTGGTGGCCTTCGACCCGGACGCCGCGTTCACCGTGGACCCCGCCGGGCTGCACCACCGTCACCCCGTGACCCCTTACGCAGGCCGATCGCTGTCCGGCGTCGTCCGCACCACCTGGCTCCGCGGTGAGCCGGTGGACACCAGCGGCGCTCCGACCGGCCGACTGCTGACCCGAGGAGAGAAGTGACCGACAGCCAGAAGTCCGCCGCCTTCACCGAGTTGGTCAACCTCGCCGCCCGGTCGCTGGGTGCGGGCGTGATCGCCGCCAACGACGAGCTTTTCGCCGAGAAGGAGAACCTCCTCGTCGCCAGGCCGGCCGAGTTCCGGCCGCACACCTTCGGCCACAAGGGCCAGATCATGGACGGCTGGGAGACCCGCCGCCGTCGCGGGGCGAGCGCCGAGGAGCCGCACCCGAACGACGACGACCACGACTGGGCGCTGATTCGCCTCGGTGTCCCGGGCGTGATCCGGGGTGTCGTCGTCGACACCGCGCACTTCACCGGCAACTACCCCGAGACCGGCTCGGTCGAGGCCGCGTCCGTGCCCGGCAACCCCTCGCCGGAGGAGGTCGAGGCCGCGGAGTGGACCGAGATCGTGCCGCGCACCGCGCTCAAGGGCGACACCGCGCACGAGTTCGCGGTCGACACCGAGCAGCGGTTCACCCACGTACGGCTCAACATCTGGCCGGACGGCGGCGTCGCCCGCCTGCGCGTGCACGGCGAGGTCGTCGCCGATCCGCGCGACCTGGACGGGCTCACCTTCGATCTGGCCGCCCAGGAGTTCGGCGGCGTCGCCACCGGGGCGTCCGACCGGTACTTCTCCTCCCCGCACAACCTCAATTCCCTGGGCCGGGCGGCCGTGATGGGTGAGGGCTGGGAGACGCGACGCCGCCGCAACAAGGACAACGACTGGGTCGAACTCGACCTGGTCGGCGAGGGCGAGGTGCTGGCCGTCGAGATCGACACCACCCACTTCGTCGCCAACTGCCCCGGCTGGGCGTCCGTTTCGGGCCGCTCCGCCGCCACCGGCGAGTGGATCGCGCTGCTGCCGCGCACCCGGCTCCAGCCCGACACCCGCCATCGCGTCCGGGTCGCCCCGAGCGAGCCGGTCACCGCGGCCCGCCTCGACGTCTACCCCGACGGCGGCATCGCCCGGCTGCGGCTCACCGGCCGCCTGACCGAGGCAGGCCGCGCGGCGCACGCGCTCCGCTGGCTGAACCTGCTGCCGGCCGTGGAGGCCGAACAGGCTCTCGCCGAAGCCGGTCTGACGGCCGGTGAGGCCCGCACGCTGGCTGCCGCCCGCCCGCTCGCCGATGCGGCGGCCGTCCACGCCGCCGAGGCCGCGCTCGAGCCGGCCGACACCCCGGACGGCGCGGAGAGCTCGCGCCGCCGGGCCGCGATCTGGCGGCTGCTGGGAGTCTGACGCCCGCCGACGGCCTGCGCCTCCCGGCAGCCGCCCTCCAAACCACCACCAGGTCGCGCCCACGCGGCGGAGCCGCAGATCAGCAGAGTCCCGCGCCCCTGAGGTGCTTACAACTTCCCTTCACCTTCACCTGCTCCGAGGTACCTCCATGTCGAAAATCCTGACCACCGAGTCCGGCGCGCCCGTCGCCGACAACCAGAACTCCGCCCAGGCCGGCATCGGCGGCCCGGTGCTGATCCAGGACCAGCAGCTGATCGAGAAGCTCGCCCGGTTCAACCGCGAGCGGATCCCGGAGCGCGTCGTGCACGCTCGCGGTTCCGGCGCGCACGGCTACTTCGAGGTGACCGACGACGTCACCGCGTTCACCCGGGCGGCGTTCCTGAACACCGTCGGCAAGCGGACCGAGCTGTTCCTGCGTTTCTCGACCGTGGCCGGCAACCTCGGCGCGCCGGACGCGGTGCGCGACCCGCGCGGGTTCGCGGTGAAGTTCTACACCGAGGAGGGGAACTACGACCTCGTCGGCAACAACACGCCGGTGTTCTTCATCAAGGACCCGATCAAGTTCCCGGACTTCATCCACTCGCAGAAGCGCGACCCGTTCACGGGCACGGGCGAGGCCGACAACGTGTGGGACTACTGGTCCTACTCGCCCGAGTCGCTGCACCAGATCACCTGGCTCTTCGGCGACCGCGGCATCCCGGCCTCCTACCGTCACATGAACGGCTACGGCTCCCACACCTACCAGTGGACCGCCGAGGACGGCTCCGCCTACTGGGTGAAGTACCACTTCAAGACCAACCAGGGCATCCGCTGCCTCGACGCGGGCCAGGCCGCCGAGCTCGCCGGTGCGGACCCGGACAGTCACCAGCGCGACCTGCACCAGGCCATCGAGCGCGGGATCTTCCCGAGCTGGACCGTCTACGTGCAGTTGATGCCGGTCGCCGAGGCTCCGGACTACAGGTTCAACCCGTTCGATGTGACCAAGGTCTGGCCGCACGCCGACTACCCGCTGCAGCGCGTCGGCCGCCTGGTGCTCAACCGCAATCCGGAGAACGTCTTCGCCGAGGTCGAGCAGGCCGCCTTCTCGCCGAACAACTTCGTGCCCGGCATCGGCCCGTCCCCGGACAAGATGCTCCAGGGCCGCCTGTTCGCCTACGCCGACGCGCACCGCTACCGCCTGGGCGTCAACCACACCCAGCTGGCGATCAACGCACCCAAGGCGACCGAGGCGAACAACTACGGCCGCGACGGCTACGGCGCGGTCAACGCCGGCGGCCGGGCCAAGAACTACGAGCCGAACTCCTACGACGGCCCGCGCCAGACCGACGCGCCGCTGGCCGCGCCGACCGCCGTCGCCGGCTGGACCGGCACGCACAGCGCCGCCCAGCACGCCAAGGACGACGACTTCTTCCAGGCCGGCGAGCTGTACCGGCTGATGTCGGACGCCGAGAAGGAGCGCCTGGTCGCCAACCTGGCCGGCTCGCTGGGCTCGGTCACCCGGGACGACGTGGTCGAGCGCGTCCTGCCGTTCTTCCACGCCGCGGACGCCGACTACGGCAAGCGCCTCGAGGCCGCCGTCAAGGCGCTGCGCGCCGAGGCGGAGTGAGACGGGACGCCCCCACCCGGTCCGCGTCACCCTCAGCGCGCGCCGCCACCGGTTCCGGTGGCGGCGCGCGTGCGTTGGTAGAAGAGTGTGCCGCGAAGGGGGGTCACGCTTCGGAGGAGAGGCATGTCCACGACCACCAAGCCCTACGCACCGGGCACCCCGTGTTGGGTCGACCTGATGGCCAAGGACCAGCAGGCCGCGCTGGACTTCTACAAGGACGTCTTCGGCTGGGCGGGCGTGCCGGGCCCGGCCGAGTTCGGTGGCTACGCCGTCATGGAGCTGGGCGGTCGCGCCGTCTGCGGCATCGGCCCGGCGATGGCCCCCGAGGGGCAGCCCGAGCCGCCCCACGTCTGGACCACCTACCTGGCCAGCGACGACGCCGACGCGACGGCCAAGAAGGTCAAGGACGCGCACGGCACCGTCCTGTTCGAGCCGATGGACGTCGGCAGCCTCGGCCGGATGTTCGTCGCCGCGGACCCGACCGGCGCGGTCTTCGGCGTCTGGGGCCACAAGGAGTTCTTCGGGGCGGTGGCCGTCAACGAGCCGGGTGCGCTGACCTGGAACGAGTGCAACACCCGCGACGTGCCGGCCGCCGCCGCGTTCTACGAGGCCGCCCTGGGCCTGAAGGCCGAGCCGGCCGAGCAGATGCCGGGCTACTTCGGTCTGGAGGTCGAGGGCCGGACGGTCGGCGGCCTGCAGGACATGGCGGACAACTTCCCGGCCCAGGTGCCGCCGCACTGGATGGCGTGGTTCGCCGTCGACGACACCGATGCGACAGTCGATGCGGCCGTCAAGCGCGGGGCTACTGTCGTCGTCCCGCCGATGGATATTCCGCCCGGGCGGATGGCGGGTATCCAGGACCCGTGGGGAGCGGTGTTCTGCGTGCTCAAGCTGGCGGAGCAGCCCTCCTGACACCCTCGCCGCGGCCTGCCCGCAGGCGGCTCGAACACTGCGTAACCCATGCTCACCAGGCTCGCTGACGGCTAGTCTGGTGAGCATGGCTGCGCGGAACCACAACCCCCGGAGCTCCGTGGAACGTGCCCTGCGGCTGCTCGAGGCCGTCGACCGACGCGGCTTCGGCGCCAGGGCGGACGAGTTGGCCGAGGAGGTCCAGCTCCCGGCCGACCACGCCCGGCGGCTGCTGCGTTCGCTCGTGCGCGAGGGCTATCTGGAGCGGCTGGAGGACGGCGCGTATGTCCTGGGCGGCGCGCTGGCGATGCTGGGCCAGGCCAACCGGGAGCAGTTGGTGCACTCCCGACTGGTCGCCAAGATGGCGTCGCTCCGCGACGAGCTGGGCGCGGCCGTCTACTTCAGCCGCTACTCCGACGGCGAGGTGACGGTGCAGGCGGTGGTGGACGGCCCGCTGACGCCGAGCGTCCACGAGTGGGTCGACTTCCGCGCCACCGGCCACGCGAGCGCGATCGGCAAGTGCCTGCTGGCCCAGCTCGACCACGATGCCCGCCGCGACCATCTCGCCCGCCATCCGGCGGCCCGCTTCACCTCCCGCACCGACGTCGACACCGGCGCGCTGCTCCAGCGCCTGGACCGGCACCCGACCACCGTCCCGATGCTGGACCTGCAGGAGTACGCGATCGGGACGGTCTGCGCGGCCGTCCCCGTCACGGCCGGCGCGACGGTCGGCTGCCTCGCCTTCTCCCTCCCGGTCGAGGAGGCCTACCGCCTGAAGGAGACGGCGGAGACGATGGCGGCGAAGGCCGCGCCGGTGCTGCTCGCCCTCACGGTCTGACGCTCCCGGCCGTCGCCGAGGCACGCCTCGCGCGGCGGCCGGGAACGGCCGCGTCAGTCGCAGTCGGAGACGTGGTCCTCGGTCACGTACCCGTGGTCGGCGCGGATCAGGTGGTCGTAGCAGGCGCCGGTGTCGGTGGTCCCCGTGTAGTGCTCGGAGTCCTGGCCGTCGGCGGCCGTGGTGACGCCGTTCGTGCGGGCGAGGACGCCGGAGGCGTCGACGACGTCACGGCTGAAGCCGAGCGTGCGCCAGTGGTCGCCCTGGCTGACGCTGTCGATCAGGACGCGGCCCTGGTGCACGGTGGCGGACAGGGAGTAGTTGTCGCCGTCGGTGTAGAGCGGGACGTCGGAGTCGACGGTGATCGGGTAGTCCCAGCTGTGCTTCGTCGCCCTCGCGTGCCCGTGCGCCGGGGTCGTGGTGACCACGGTCGTGCCGTCCTCGCGCTGCGACATCACCTGCTTCTGCCCGCCGCTGGAGACGGCGTCCGTGTTCAGGTAGCCCGCGTGCTGCGTCACCGTGGTGTGGACGCGTCCGGCCGAGGTGTCCAGCCAGCCCGAGGTGGTCCACGCGCGCTGCGCGCTGACACGGACGTTCACCAGGTCGCCGGGGCCGGGGGTCTCGGTGGTGGTGACCGCCGGGCTGAGCGAGAGGGTGTCCTCGGTGAGCGCGCCGCTGGTCCGCGCCGCGTGGTGGTCGGTGTCGAGGAACAGCGTGCTGTCCACCGTCCAGCCGTCGGCGGCGCCGTGAGGGGTGATCGTGAAGGTGTGCGGCAAGCCGTCCACCAGCAGCCCGGCGAAGGGCGTCAGGTCCAGGTCGTAGGCCTGCGTGACGAACTGGTCCACGGCCGGGATCGGCCGCCACAGCGTCGGCACGATGCCGCCCGAGTAGACGACGGGGTACGGCTGCGCGATCCCGGCGGGCCGTCCGTCGACCGAGACCTGCACCTCGCGGTAGGGGCCGCCGCCGCAGAGGTAGTCGGGGTACTTGTTCGCCAGGTCCGTCGGCACCGAGTCGAACCACTGCTCGTCGCAGCCGCCGCCGCGGGCGTAGACCTCCATCCGCACGTCGGTGAGGTTGCGTGGGAGGGTGACCGTCTTCGAGGACGACTGACCGGGGTTGAGGTACGTCCAGCCCGCGTCGGTGGTCGACGCCGAGAGCGGCACCACCTGGTCGGCGGTGCGAGCGGCCGGGTAGCGGTGGTCGGCCTGGTAGTACGTCAGCGTCAGCTTCATGTGGTAGACGCCGGTGTAGGTGGAGTTGACCACGTTGCCGAGCGAGACCGCGATCGGCTGCTCGGTGCGCAGCAGCGGGATGAACGCGCTGACGTCCTTCTCCAGCGACCAGCTGATGCCCTGTTGGGTGGGTTCGGGCGTGCTGGTGCGCAGCACCTCCGCGCCGCCGATCCACACCCCCGCGAGCCGGTCGTACTGCCGGCCCTGCACGCTGCCGGACCAGTTCAGCACGACCTTGCTCCACGGGCCCGGACAGTTCGCCGGCGGCGTCACCGTGCCGTTCCACGCGGGGGAGGAGATGGTGTTGCCGAAGTCGTACTGCATCTCCGTGACGGTGCAGTGGTGCGTGTCCGGCTGGCTCACCGGAGGCAGTGCGGTGACCGGGTTCTGATAGTTCGTCTCGATCTGCCCCTGGTCGGCCTGGGCCGTCCCCGTCCCGAGCAGGGCGGCACAGAGCAGGGCCGCCGTTCCGAGCACGCCTGCGGCGCGCACGCGCATGCGCATGGGTTCCCCTCCCGTCGATCATGACTGGGTGGTACGGGGAGGAACCCTGGCACCCCTACGCGGGGAGACACAAGAGGGCGTCAGCCCATCTCCTCCAGGGTCTTGCCCTTGGTCTCGGGGACGAGGCGGAGGACGAAGGGGAC
>NZ_BBPO01000064.1:35796-38773 GCF_000787815.1 Streptacidiphilus neutrinimicus | reverse complement strand
CCGCCCATCCCGGCTCGCTGGCTGCCCTGGCCGGTGAACAGGAACGCCGTCCGGCCCGCCACGCCGGCAGTGCCGAGCACCGCGTCAGCGGTCGGCTCACCGGCCGCCAGCGCGGCCAGGGCGCGGACGAAGTCCTCGCGCTCCCCGGCGACGAGCACCGCACGGTTCTCCAGCGTCGCCCGGCCGGTCGCCAGCGAGTAGGCCAGGTCGATCGTGGTCGGCCGGGCATCCGGGTCGAGGTGCGTGAGGTGGGTGAGCAGGGCTCGTGCCTGCTCGCGCAGGGCCTTCTCGCCGCGCGCCGAGAGGACCCACGGCTGGACGGCGGCCATCGGCGCCTCGGCGGCCTCGACTGCGGCGGCCTCGACGCCGGCGGCCTCGACGCCGGGGGCCTGCTCGATGATGGTGTGGGCGTTGGTGCCGCTGAAGCCGAAGGACGACACCCCGGCTCGGCGCGGCGCACCGTTCTCCGGCCAGGCGCGCTCCTCGGTGAGCAGCTCGACCGCGCCGGCCGTCCAGTCGACGTTCGCGGAGCGCTCGTCCGCGTGCAGGGTGCGGGGCAGCACGCCGTGGCGCATCGCCATGACCATCTTGATGATGCCGCCGACGCCGGCCGCCGCCTGGGTGTGGCCGATGTTGGTCTTCAGCGAGCCCAACCAGAGCGGTTCGTCCTCGGCGCGGTCCTGGCCGTAGGTGGCCAGCAGCGCGTGCGCCTCGATCGGGTCGCCCAGCGGGGTGCCGGTGCCGTGGGCCTCGACCACGCTCACCTGGTCGGCCGTCAGTCCGGCGTCCTGGAGGGCTTGGCGGATCACCCGCTGCTGCGAGGGACCGTTGGGGGCGGTCAGGCCGTTGCTGGCGCCGTCCTGGTTGATCGCCGAACCGCGCACGATCGCGAGCACCGGGTGACCGTTGCGGCGGGCGTCGGAGAGCCGCTCGACGAGCAGCATGCCCGCGCCCTCGGCCCAGCCGGTGCCGTCCGCACCGGCGGAGAACGCCTTGCAGCGCCCGTCGGAGGCCAGGCCGCGCTGGCGGCTGAAGTCGATGAACGCCTCGGGCGTCGCCATGACGGTCGCGCCACCGGCGAGTGCCATCGTGCACTCGCCCTGCCGCAGCGCCTGCACCGCGAGGTGCAGGGCGACCAGCGAGGAGGAGCAGGCGGTGTCGACGGTGACCGCCGGGCCCTCCAGACCGAGGGTGTAGGCCACGCGACCGGACGCGACGCTGCCCGCGGTACCGGTGCCGAGGTAGCCCTCGACGCCGTCCGGGAGCTCGCTGATCCGGGTGGCGTAGTCGTGGTACATCACACCCGCGAAGACGCCGGTGCGGCTGCCCTTGAGCAGGGCCGGGTCGATGCCGGCGCGCTCGATGGCCTCCCAGGAGACCTCCAGCAGCAGGCGCTGCTGCGGGTCCATCGCGACGGCCTCGCGCGGCGAGATGCCGAAGAACTCCGGGTCGAACAGACCCGCGTCGTGCAGGAAGCCGCCCTCGCAGGAGTACGAGGTGCCCGGGTGGTCCGGGTCCGGGTGGTAGAGGTTCTCCACGTCCCAGCCGCGACCGGCCGGAAAGCCGGAGATCGCGTCGCCGCCACCGCGGACCAGTCGCCACAGGTCGTCCGGCGACTCCACGCCGCCGGGGTAGCGGCAGGCCATGCCGACGATCGCGATCGGGTCGTCCGCGACCTGGGTCGTCACCGATCGGGTGGTGGCGGCGACGGGGGCGGCGCCGACGATGCGGCCGCGCAGGTACTCCGCGAGCGCGGCGGGGGTCGGGTAGTCGAAGATCAGGGTGGGCGGCAGGCGCAGCCCGGTGGCCGAGTTGAGCGCGTTGCGCAGCTCGACGGAGGTCAGCGAGTCGAAGCCGAGGTCCTTGAAGGCGCGACCGGCCTCGATCACCTCGGACGAGGCGTGGCCCAGCACGGCGGCCACCCGCACCCGCAGGACCTCCAGCAGCTCACGGTCCAGCTCGGCCTCGGAGAGGCCGGCCAGGCGGCGCATGAGCTCCGAGCCACCGCCGGTGTCGGCCAGCGCGGCGCGGCGGACGGGGGTGCGGACCAGGCCGCGCAGCAGGACGGGCAGGGTGCCTGCGGCGGCGCGGGAGCGCAGCGCGCCCAGATCGACGCGCATCGGGACGAGGGCGGCGTCGCCCAGGCCGACGGCGGTGTCGAGCAAGGCCAGGCCCTCGGCGTCGGCGAGGCCGGGCATGCCGTCGCGTGCCAGGCGCTGGAGGTCGGCGGCGTCCAGGGTGCTCGCCATGCCGCCCTCGGCCCACGGGCCCCAGGCGAGCGAGACCGCGGGCAGGCCGAGCTGGGCCCGGTGGGCGGCCAGCGCGTCCAGGAAGGCGTTCGCGGCAGCGTAGTTGGCCTGGCCCGCGCCGCCGAGGACGGCGGCGTTCGAGGAGAAGAGGACGAAGGCGGCCAGGTCGAACCCGGACGTCAGCTCGTGCAGGTGGAGCGCGGCGTCGACCTTTGGCCGCAGCACCGCGTCGACGCGGTCGGGCGTGAGCGAGGAGACGACGCCGTCGTCCAGGACGCCCGCGGTGTGCACGACGGCGGTGAGTGGACGGTCCAGCGAGCCGAGCAGGTCGGCGAGCGCCGCACGGTCGGCCACGTCGCAGGCCGCCAGCGTCACGGTGGCGCCCAGCTCGGCCAGCTCGTCGGCCAGGTCGGCGGCGCCGGGGGCGTCGGCGCCGCGCCGGCTGGTGAGCAGCAGGTGTCGCGCGCCGTGCTCGGCGACCAGGTGGCGAGCGGCGACGGCGCCCAGGGCGCCGGTGCCGCCGGTGATCAGGACGGTCCCGTCCGGGTCCAGTCGCCAGGCGGTCCCGTCCTGCGAGGTCAGCGCCTCGTCGACGGCGACACGGGCCAGGCGCGGCACGTAGCAGTCACCCTGACGGATAGCCAGCTCTGGCTCGCCGCCTGCCAGGGCGGCAGCCACCGACGCGGCCGGGACATCGGCCGGGTCCAGGTCGAGCAGCACGAACCGTT
>NZ_BBPO01000064.1:8731-35316 GCF_000787815.1 Streptacidiphilus neutrinimicus | reverse complement strand
GATCTCGGCCGCCGCCAGCTGCGCCAGATCGGCGAAGTCCTCGCCGGCGACACCGTCGAGCGCACCGTTCAGCGCGACCCAACGGCCCTGCTCGACACCGCCGGTCGCCACCGGCAGCGGGGCCCACTCCACCCGGAACAGCGACTCGTGGTGCGCGCCACGGGCGGCGCCGAGCTGCTCGGCGGAGATCTCACGCAGCGCCAGGGAGCGCACCGACATGACCGGTCGGCCGGTGCCGTCGGCGAGGTCGAGGGCGACCTCGCCTCCGCCCAGCGAGGTGATCCGGACCCGGAGGGTGGTCGCACCGGTGGCGTGCAGGGTGACGCCGCTCCAGGCGAACGGCAGGCCGCCGCGGAGCGCGTCGTCGCCGGTGCCGGCGCCCAGCGCGTGCAGGGCGGCGTCCAGCAAGGCGGGGTGCAGGCCGAACCGGTCCGCCTCGTCCTCCGCTGCGGCGGGCAGGGCGATCTCGGCGAGGATCTCGGCGCCGCGCAGCCAGGCGGCCCGCAGGCCCTGGAAGGCGGGCCCGTAGCCGAAGCCGGCCTCGGCCAGGTCGGTGTGGATCTGCCGGACGTCGACCGGGCGGGCGTCGGCGGGCGGCCAGGCGGCGAGGTCGAAGCCGGCCGCGGCAGCGCCCGCGGTGAGCACACCGGTGGCGTGACGGCTCCACGGCTCGTCGGCCGGAGCGCCCTCGATGCGGGAGTGCAGGCTGAGCGAGCGGCTGCCGTTCTCGTCGGCGCCGCTCACCACGATCTGCAGCTGCACGCCGCCGTGCTCGGGCAGCACCAGCGGCGCTTCGAGCGTCAGTTCCTCGACCAGGTCGCAGCCGACCTGGTCCCCGGCCCGGATCGCCAGGTCGACGAAGGCGGTGCCGGGCAGCAGCACGGCACCCTGCACGGCGTGGTCGGCCAGCCAGGGGTGGGTGTCCAGGGCGAGCCGCCCGGTGAACAGGAAGCCGTCGACGTCGGCCAGGGCCACGGCGGCGCCCAGCAACGGGTGGTCGGCGGAGTCCAGGCCGATCGCGGCGACGTCGCCGAGCGCGCTGCCGCCCTCCAGCCAGTAGCGCTCGCGCTGGAAGGCGTAGGTCGGCAGGTCCACCCGACGGGCGCCCTGGCCCGCGAAGACCCCGTCCCAGTCGAGGGCCTGGCCGCGGACGTGCGCCTCGGCCAGGGCGGTGGTGAAGGTGCGGACCTCGGGACGGCCGGCACGCAGCACCGGCAGGAACGCGACGGGCTCGGTGACGCACGCCTGGCCCATCGCCGACAGCACGCCGTCGGGGCCCAGCTCCACGACCGTGCTGACACCCTCGCGCTCCAGCACCCGCATCGCGTCCGCGAAGCGGACGGCGTCGCGCACATGCCGCACCCAGTACTCGGGGGTGCCGATCTCCTCGGCGGCCACCAGCTCGCCGGTGAGGGTGGAGACGATCGGGACGGTCGGCGCGGCGTAGGTCACCACCTGGGCGCAGCGCCGGAACTCGGCGAGCATGCCGTCCATGTGCGGGGAGTGGAACGCGTGGCTGACCGTCAGCCGCTTGCTCTTGCGGCCCTCGGCCTGCCAGTGGGCGGCGGCGGCGAGCACGGCGTCCTCGTCACCGGCGATCACGACGGCGTCGGGCCCGTTGACGGCCGCGACGGCGATCCGGCCCTCGCGGTCGGCGAGGTCGGCCAGCACCTCGGCCTCGGTGGCCTGGAGCGCCACCATCGCGCCGCCGCAGGGCAGTTCCTGCATGAGCCTGCCGCGGGCGGCGACCAGCAGCGCGGCGTCGGCCAGATTGAGGACCCCGCCGACGTGGGCGGCGGCCAGCTCGCCGATCGAGTGGCCGGCCAGGAAGTCGGGGCGCAGGCCCCAGGACTCGGCGAGGCGGAACAGCGCCACCTCGACGGCGAACAGAGCCGGCTGGGTGTAGGCGGTCCGGTGCAGCAGCTCGGCCTCGGCGGAGCCCTCGGCCGCGAACAGCACCTCGCGCAGCGGGCGCTCCAACTGGAGGTCGAGGTGACCGCAGGCCTGGTCGAGAGCCCGGGCGAAGACGGGGAACGTCTGGTACAGCTCGCGGCCCATGGCCAGGCGCTGGCTGCCCTGACCGGTGAAGACGAAGGCGGTGCGGCCGGCGCTCGGGGTGCCCTGGACGAGGCCGGGCATGCCGGTGCCGTCGGCCAGCGCGCGCAGCGCCTGTTGGAACTCCTCGCGGTCGGCGGCGACCAGCGCGGCCCGGTGCTCGAAGCTCGCGCGGGCGGTGGCCAGCGAGTGGCCCAGGTCGGCCGGGCTCTGTCCGGGGTTGGCCGCCACGTGCGCGTGCAGCCGCTCGGCCTGCTCGCGCAGGGCCTCGGGGGTTTTGGCCGAGAGCACCCACGGCAGGACGGCGGGCGTGACGGCGACCGGCTCGGCGGCCGTGTCCGACGCGGCGGCCTGCGGGGCCTGCTCGATGACGGTGTGGGCGTTGGTGCCGCTCATGCCGAAGGAGGAGACGCCGGCGCGGCGGGGGTGGCCGGTCTCGGGCCACGGCATCGGCTCGGTGAGCAGCTCGACGGCGCCCGCGCTCCAGTCGACGTGCGCGGTGGGCGCGTCGACGTGCAGGGTGCGCGGCAGCACGCCGTGCCGCATCGCCATCACCATCTTGATGACGCCGCCGATGCCTGCGGCGGCCTGGGTGTGGCCGATGTTGGACTTGAGCGAACCGAGCCGCAGCGGGCGGTCCTCGGGGCGGTCCTGGCCGTAGGTGGCGAGCAGGGCCTGGGCCTCGATCGGGTCGCCGAGGG
Source organism: Streptacidiphilus neutrinimicus (assembly GCF_000787815.1). GTDB lineage: Bacteria > Actinomycetota > Actinomycetes > Streptomycetales > Streptomycetaceae > Streptacidiphilus > Streptacidiphilus neutrinimicus. The sequence goes on along the minus strand of NZ_BBPO01000064.1, from coordinate 32,560 downwards.
TGGTGCCGGTGCCGTGCGCCTCGACGGCGTCGACCTCGGCGGCCGTCAGACCGGCGTCGGCCAGGGCCTGACGGATGACGCGCTGCTGCGAGGGTCCGTTGGGGGCGGTCAGACCATTGCTGGCGCCGTCCTGGTTGATCGCCGAGCCGCGCACGATCGCGAGCACGGGATGCCCGTTGCGCTGCGCGTCGCTGAGCCGCTCGACCAGCAGCATGCCGACGCCCTCGCCCCAGGCGGTGCCGTCGGCGGCGTCGGCGAACGGCTTGCAGCGGCCGTCGGGGGCCAGGCCGCGCTGGCGGCTGAAGGCGATGAACGAGCCGGGGTTGGCCATCACGGCGACGCCGCCGGCCAGCGCCACGCCGCACTCGCCGCGGCGCAGCGACTGCACGGCCAGGTGCAGCGCGACCAGCGAGGAGGAGCAGGCGGTGTCGACGGTGACCGCCGGGCCCTGGAAGCCGAAGGTGTAGGAGAGCCGGCCCGAGGCGACGCTGCCGGCGGTGCCGGTGACCAGATAGCCCTCCATGCCCTCGGCCGCCTCGTGCAGCCGCGGCCCGTAGTCCTGGGCCTCGGCGCCGATGAAGACGCCGGTGCGGGACTCGCGCAGGGTGCCCGGGTCGATGCCGGCGCGCTCGAACGCCTCCCACGCGGTCTCCAGCAGCAGTCGCTGCTGCGGGTCCATGGCCAGCGCCTCGCGCGGCGAGATGCCGAAGAAGCCGGGATCGAAGGTGTCGGCGTCGTGCAGGAAGCCGCCGGCCTGCGCGTAGCTGGTGCCGGGGTGGTCCGGATCCGGGTCGTAGAGCCCGCCGAGGTCCCAGCCGCGGCCGGCCGGGAAGGCGGAGATCGCGTCGACGCCGTCGGCGACCAGCTGCCACAACTGCTCGGGGCTGTTCGCGTCGCCGGGGAAGCGGCAGGCCATGGCGACGATCGCGATGGGTTCGTCGTCGGCGGAGCCGAGCGGCTCGGGCAGCTCGCCCGCGGCGGCCAGGCCGAGGATCTCGGCCCGCAGGTGCCGGGCCAGGGAGGCGGCGGTCGGGTGGTCGAAGACCAGGGTGACCGGCAGGCGCAGCCCGGTCGCGGCCTGGAGTCGGCTGTGCAGGTCGACGGCGGCCAGCGAGTCGAAGCCGAGCTCCAGGAACGGCCGGTCGGCCTCGACCGCGGCGGACGGACGGCCGCGCAGGGATTCCGTGGCGTGCTCCAGCACGAGGTTCAGCAGCAGGCGCTGCTGGTCGGCCTCGGAGTGACCGGTCAGCCGCTGCCGCAAAGATGACAGCGCATCCGAATTTCCGGCATCCGCACCGTCCGGCTCCGGAACAATGCCCTCGGACTGGTTCATCATCGCGCGCTCCACCACCCAGCAGACGGTATCCAAAACCGTTGGCCAGCCTGCCATTCGGCGTTGATCAGCAGGTACCCCTACGTCCCCCCAGGCACCCCTACGCAATCCTGCGCGTACCCCTGGGAATATCCGGGCGCCTCGGAACGCAATTCCACCGTAGCGGTCGCGTCATGACGCGAAAATACCTTCCGGGCGTGCACGGGAAAGTCGGAATTCCAAAATGCGTCGCCCCGGCGAACTCTGTTCGCCGGGGCCGGTCCGCTTCCCTGGGCGCGGTCAGTCCCTTTCGAGAAACGGGGTGAGCAGGTCGGGCACGGCCTGTTCGGCGAGCGAGAGCCCCTCGGCGAGGGTCACGTCGCGCACCCGGTAGGCGCCCCGACCGGCGGCGGTGGTGGCGGTGAGGGTGATCAGACCGCTGCGGCGTTGGAAAACCGAGCGGCTGACCGTCCAGCCGATCACGCCGGTGCGCTGCAGGGCCACGGTGCGACGGGCGAAGGTACCCGAGCGGGCCACCAGGTGGTCGCGCACCAGGGCGTGGCCTAGCGCCCGGTGGGCGTCGACGCCGAACCACACGGCGCAGGGCAGCAGCACGGCGGCGACCACGCCGGCGGCCGGGAGAAATCCCGGCACCCAGATGCCGGGCAGCGCCACCAGGACCGCGACGCACGCGACCACGGCCAGGCCCCGGTTGATCCGGCGACGCCGCGCGACCCTGGGATGAGCGGTCAACTCGGCGGCCACGGGCGACGGCTGACCGTCCGGGCTGAGCTCGTCGGCGACCCGCAGGGCCTCCCCGCGCGGTGCGGGCGGAACCAGGATGCCGCGGGTGCGGTTCTCCTCCGCGTTGCCCAGACCGGTGGCGACCGCGTACAGCCGGGCCCCGCCGCCCCAGCGCAGCAGCAGTGACTCGACCAGTTCGAGGCCGCGCAGCCGTCGCTCCTCGATGGAGACCGAGCGGTGCTTCCACAGGCCGCGCCGCAGCCGCAGGACGCCGCCGTCCTCGCGCTCCAGGCGGTACCCGTACCAGCCCTCGACGTACTGGCCGACGGCCACGACCGTGCCCAGGGCGGCCACGACCAGCAACAGCGCCGGCACCGCGACCCAGAGCGGCACCGCGGTGAACGCGGCGGCCAGCTGGTGCACGACGCCCAGCTTCAGCGGATCGATCTGCATCTCGTGCAGGGTGTTGTAGCAGATGCCGAGAACGGCCAGGAGTCCGCCGACACCCCAGATGGTGAGCGGGGCGTAGCGCAGCCAGGACCAGGAGAGTTCCGCGACGGGAGCCGGGACGGGCGGTGCGGCGGGATCGAGGGCCTCGTCCGGGTCGGCGGCCGCCGCCCCGCGGGCGAGACGCGCGGCCCGGCCGTTCAGCAGTTCCTGCTGCAGTGCGTGCGCCCGGGCGAGGGTGACGCCTTCCAGCGAGAGGCTGCGGGCCGCGGAGGCGCCGTGGACGGCGGCGCCCACGTTCACCGTGGCCAGGCCGAACAGGCGGTGCAGCGGACGCGCGGTGACGTCGGCGCTGCGGATCCGCTCCAGCGGGACGGAGCGGCGGCTGCGGAAGAGCAGGCCCGAGCGTAGTTCCAGCCGAGTATCGGTGATCCGGTAGCCGGTGGTGAGGACGCGGGTCAGGTTGATGCCGGCGACGATCAGGAAGGCCACGGTGAACGAGGCGATCGTGAGCAGGGCCTGCAGGTTGAGCTTGCCGCCGGTGCCGATCAACGTGCCGATCCCGGAGACGACGGGGGCGACCAGCCAGGTCAGGTGAACCGGTATCAGGCGCAGACTCAGCCGGTGCCAGGCGGTCTCGTCGGCCGCGGCCGCATCGGGCTCGGCGCCCGCAGTCACCTCGTCGGTCGCCTCATCGGGCGCCTCGTCGGTCGCCTCGCGGGTCACGTCGCCCGTCATGTCGCGTCCCCGGTGGTGGCCTGGGTGGCATCGGTCAGGTGCTCGACGACCTCGGCGGCGCGGCTGCGGTCGAGGCCCCGGATGATCAGGGCGCCGGACGCGGAGGCCGTGGTGACCTTGATGCCGCTGAGGCCGAAGAGCTGCTCCAGCGGACCGCGCACGGTGTCCACGGTCTGGATCCGCGACAGCGGCGCCACCCGCCAGTGCTGCCACAGCCAGCCGGAGCTGGTGTAGACGGCGTGGTCGGTGGTCTCCCAGCGGTGCACCCGGTAGCGCCACAGCGGCATGACGGTCAGGTAGGCGAGCGCGAACAGCGCGATCACGAGGAAGACCGGGCCGAAGACGAACCGGGCCGGCGGGACGATCAGATAGAGAACGCCCGTCACCAGGGCGGTGGGCACCGGGATCAGCGCGGCGCGCACCATCCACCAGGCGATGGCACGGCGCTCCACCCGGTGGTGGGGCGGCCGCAGGCGGGGTCCGTCGGGCTGGGGCACGGTGTCGATTCCTCTCGCTTTGCTTGGGCAGCCGTGTGACCGTCGGGGTTACGCGACCGCGACGCGCAGCCGGCGGCGGCGGTTCATCACCACGACGGTCCGCGCCAGCACGGTGGCCAGCGCCATCAGCACGAGGGAGTTGGAGAAGACCTCGGGCCCGCTGATCCGGTACTTGACGGAGAAGGTGATGATCGCGGCGGTGTACCAGTGCTCGATCCCGTAGACGAAGAGCACCCGGGCGCCCGACATGGCGAGCCAGAAGAGCCCGTAGAGCACACCGGCCCGAGTGTAGACCTGCCCGGAGGCGTCCTTCTCGGCGGGCATCATGGCGCCGGCCGCCAGGCCGAGGATGGTGCCCAGGCCGATGCCGACCAGTTGCAGGGAGAGGTCGTTGCCGTCCAGCTGGGGCGAGTGGAAGAAGAGCACCATGACCACCGCGACCGCGATCAGCGGCCGGATCAGCCGCAGCGCGTTGACCTTACGACGGCCGAGGTCGCCGGCGAGGATCACCAGCAGCACCGTCCCGCTGACCACGAGCGTGATCATGAAGTCACTCATCGTCCGTACTCCAGAAGTCCCGTTCACCGTGCTTTTCCCGCACTGTCGTCCAGGCTAGGAACGGGCGGGGGGACGCGGAACGACCGGCCGGTTGAACCGGCTGTCCACCGATCGACGTACACCGGGAGCGGGTCGCGCCGACCCTGCCCTGGCGTGGTGTGCGGCCGTCCGGGCGTGGTAGGACTGGTCAGCGTGCACGCAAGCGTCGCCCCTGACCAGCCCGCCGACCAGTCCGTGGTCCGGCCCGACGACCAGCCGCCGACCGGGGAGCCGCGCCGCGCGCCGGACGGCACGAGCCGCCACCAGGCGCCGGTGCGCCGCTGGTTCGGGCTCTGGGACGCCTACTTCGGACTCTCCTACCTGGTCACCACCGGGCTGCTGCTCACCTCCGGCGACGCGCCGGGGCGGGTGGCGGGGGCGGTGGCCGCGCTGACCCTGGCCGTCCCCTGGTACGCGGGATTCGGTCGGCCGCTGCTGCTGAACGGCGGCGGCAGGCGAACGCGGGCACGGTGGTTCGCCGCCGGACTGGGCGTCCTCTTCGGCTCCGCGACCCTGCTCGACGTGGCCTCCTCGTTCGCGCTGTTCGCGATCTGTCCGATGCTGCTGATGAGCCTGCCCTCGGGGCCGGGCATCGCGGTGGTGCTGCTGGCCAACCTGGTGCCGCCGATCCTGCTCTGGGTCACCAGCGGCGAGTTCGGCCAGGCCGTGCTGGGCGTGCTGCCGCTCACTCTGCTCGGCATCGCGCTCGCCGTACTGGTCGGCCTGTGGATCACCCGGGTCGCCGAGCAGAGCCGCGAACGCGCCCTGCTGATCGAGGAGCTGGAGGCGAGCCGGGTGCAGGTGGCCCGCCTCTCCCGGCAGGCCGGCGTCGCCGCCGAGCGCGAGCGGCTGGCCCGCGAGATCCACGACACCGTGGCCCAGGGGCTGACCAGTCTGATCGCGCTGATCGAGACGGTCGACTCCGAGCTCGCCGACGATCCCGAGCTGGCTCGCCGGCATCTGGCGTTGGCCGCCCGGGTGGCCGCCGACAACCTGACCGAGACCCGTGGCTTCGTCGCCGCGCTGACCCCGGTGTCGCTGCGCGGGAACTCGCTCGGCGAGGCCGTGCGCCGCCAGGGCGAGGGGCTGGCGGCGGAGACCGGGCTGACGGTGGACTACGCCGCGCAGGGCACCGAGTTCCCGCTGCCGACCGCGGTGAGCGTGGTGCTGCTGCGCGCCGCGCAGGAGGCGCTCGCGAACGTCCGCAAGCACGCCCGTGCCCAGCGGGTCTCGCTGCGTGTCGAGTTCGGCGACACGGCGGTGCGACTGCGGGTCGAGGACGACGGCTGCGGCTTGGCAGAGCCGTCCCCCGGTCCGGACGGGCGGCTGTCCGGGTACGGGCTGCGCGGCATGCGGGCCAGGGTCGGCGAGGTCGGCGGGACCGTCGCGGTGACCGGCGCGCCGGGCTGCGGCACGGTGGTGGAGGTCCTCGTCCCGCTCGCCACCGCGACGGCGGAGAACGCGGAGGAGTCCCGATGAGCGCGGAGCAACCGGCCCCCGCCGAGCAGCCGATCACGGTCCTGATCGTCGACGACCACCCGGTGGTCCGCGAGGGTCTGTGCGCGATGCTGGAGGCCGCCCCGGGCCTGCGGGTGGCGGGGACGGCCGGCAGCGGCGAGGAGGCCGTGGTGCGCGCGGCGGCGCTCGACCCCGACGTGATCCTGATGGACCTGCGGATGGGCGAGACGGACGGGGCCACCGCCACCGCCCGGATCCTGCACCACTCGCGCCGTCCCAGGGTGGTGGTGCTCACCACTTACGAGGACGACGCCGACATCCTGCGCGCGGTCGAGTCGGGCGCGGCCGGGTACCTGCTCAAGGGCACCTCGCGGGCGGACCTGATCGACGCGGTCCGGGCGGCCGCGCGCGGCGAGACGGTGCTCTCCCCCGCCGTGGCCGGACGACTCTTCCGGGCCCGCTCCCAGGAGCAGCAGCAGACGCCGCTGTCGGGGCGCGAGTGCGAGGTGCTGCGCCTGGTCGGCCGGGGCCTGACCAACGCCGACATCGGCCGCGAACTGCACATCGGCGAGGCGACGGTGAAAACCCACCTGCTGCGGGTGTTCAAGAAGCTCTCGGTCTCCGACCGGACGGCGGCGGTGCTGGCCGCGATCGAACGCGGCCTGCTGGACTGACCGGCCCGGGCGCTCGGGCCGGTCTGCCTGCGGCGTTCTGCCCGAACACCTCGTCAGGCGGCGTCCTCGCGCTCTCCCGTGCCGACCGCGGCCTCGGCGAGCTCGGTCATCCGGCGCTTGTCCGGCTTGCCGTTGCGGTTGAGCGGGAACTGCTCCACCACGATCACCCGGTTGGGCTGCTCGTAGGGGGGCAGCACCTCGGCCAGGACCTCGCGCCAGTGCGCGGACTCCCGCTGGTGCTCGTCCTCCACGAAGAAGACCAGGCTGCTGCCGCGGCGCTCGTCGGGCAGGGCGACCACCCGGGTCGAACAGCCGCCCGCGGCGGCCTTGCGCTCGACGATCTCGGGGTAGAGCGTGTAGCCGTTGCGGTGCACGGCGAACTTGCGGCCCAGCACGAAGAGATTGCCGGCGGCGTCGACATGGCCGAGGTCGCCGGTGCGGAAGACGCTCTGGTCCACCGGCTCGACGCCGCCGTCCTGGGTGAGGTAGCCGACCATCACGTCCGGGGTCTCGATCAGCAGCTCGCCCACCTCGCCGGCCGGCACCTCGCGGTCCTCGTCGTCCACCACGCGCACCCGCAGCCCGTCCATGACCTGTCCGCAGGCCACGGCGTTGTCGGAGGTCGCGAAGGCCACGTTGCCGGCCTCGGTGCTGCCGTAGCTGTCCAGCAGCGGCAGGCCGAAGCGCTCGACGTAGCTGTCCACCAGCGACTGGTCCAGCGGCGCGGCGCCGCTGCAGAACATCCGGACCGAGTCGAGCGCGCCGCCCAGCACCGGCTTCTGCCGGATGATGCCGAGCATGCTGCGGTAGGTGGCCGGGGTCGCGTCCAGGACGGTCGCGCCCGAGTGCCCGGCCATCCGCAGGGCCCGGTCGGGGCGCTTGTAGGGGGCGATCACCAGGGACCCCTGGACGATCCAGGCGATCAGGACCATCGACAGGCCGTACTGGTGCGAGAAGGGCAGCAGCGGCAGCAGCACGTCGTCCGAGCAGTGGCCCATGTGGCGGGCGTTGCGCTCGAGGTTGCGCAGCATCCGGCCGCCGTTCTTGACGATGCCCTTGGGCTCGCCGGTGGACCCCGAGGACCACATGATCAGCGCGTCGTCCAGGTCGGACCAGGCGCCGAAGTCGAGCCGGCGGTCCGTCACCTCCAGGTCGGGGGCGGCGGCCAGCAGTTCGTAGAGGTGGACCGGCTCGGGCTCGTCCGGCACGGGGGCGTCGTCGTCCACCAGGACAAGCTTGGTGCCGGCCCGGCGGATGATGGAGGCGGTCGCCTCCTGCTTCTCCTGCTGGTCGACCAGGACCACCGAGGCGCCCAGGTGCATCAGGGCGAACAAGACCGAGACGTAGCTGATCGAGTTGCCGGCCTTGAGCAGTACCCGGTCACCGAGCCCGACCCCCCGCTCTCGCAGGACCTGGGCGATACGAAGGGTGTCCTGCTCGAACTCGGCGAGTGTCACTACGGAGGTTTCCGCGAGGATCTTGGCCGGCATCGGCTCCACTCATCCTTCTCGTACTCGACGGCCACCGCCGGCGCTTCGCACCCGGAAGGCCGGGGAGCGCGCGGAGGGGTTCGGGGCGGGCTGAGCCCGTACGTACCGGAGAGTATCCAGGCCCCCGCAGGGGACAGAACCCCTATCCGACCCCACCCGCCCCGACCGGTCCGACGGTATGAAAGATCGTCAACTCCGAAGCTCAAGACGGGCTCAGGCGTGGCCGAACGGCATCCCGGCAGCCCGAAGCGGCCCCCCGGCTGCGGCCGGCCCGGCTGCGGCGGGCAGGGCCGCCGGGTGGGCCGGCCGGGGGCCGGTCAGCCCCGCGGCACCGTGATCGCGGTGGCCACCAGGCCGTCCGCGGCGATCCAGCGGCCCTCGAAGCCCGCTATCCGGCGGCCTTCGGCGAACGGGCCGGGGACCAGCAGCCGGGCGGCGAAGGTGCCGTCCGGGTCGAGCCTGAGGGTGGCCTCGGTGAAGTCCAGCATCTTCCTGGCCAGCGGAAACCACGCCTTGTAGACGCTCTCCTTCGCGCTGAACAGCAGCCGGTCGGCGTGCACGGTCGGATCCGCGCGCCGCAGCGCGGCCAGCATCGCCAGTTCCTCAGGCAGCGCGACGGCCTCCAGGACGCCTTCCGGCAGGGGCTCGTCGACCTCGGCGTCGATACCGAGGGTCAGCACCGCGTCGGCCCGGGCCAGAGCGGCGGCGCGGTAGCCCGCGCAGTGGGTCATGCTGCCCACCACGCCCGCGGGCCACACGGGTTCGCCCCTGGGGCCGGGCACCAGCGGGACCGGGGCCAGGCCCAGCGCGGCCAGCGCGCGCCGGGCGCAGGCCCGGACCGCACGGAACTCCTGCTGCCGGCGCGGGACCGAGTGGGCGATGTGCTCGACCTCGGCGGGGAACAGGTCGAGCGGCTCGTCCAGGGCACGGCTCTCGTCCACCGTGACGGTTTCGGGGAGGATCTTCTCGATCAACGCTTCGCCGCCTCGGGGAAGATCTGACGCAGTCCGGTCGGCACGGCCTCGCCCCGACGGCGCCACTCGCGCGGGTAGCCCACCGAGACCTCCTCGAAGCGCACGCCGTCGTAGTGGGTGACGCGGGGGATGTGCAGGTGGCCGTAGACCACCGCCGCCACGTTGAAGCGCGTGTGCCAGTCGGCGGTCGCGGTGGTGCCGCACCACTGGGCGAACTCGGGGTAGTACAGGACGTCGGTGGGCTGCCGGACCAGCGGGTAGTGGTTGACCAGCACAGTGGGGACGACCGGGTCCAGCGCGGCCAGCCGCTCCTCGGTCGCGGCCACACGGGCCCGGCACCAGGCCTCGCGGCTCGGATAGGGGTCGGGGTGGAGCAGGTACTCGTCGGCGCAGACCACGCCCGTGTCGTGCGCGCGGGCCAGCGCCTGCTCCTTGGTGGCGGCGCCCGGCGGCCGGAAGGTGTAGTCGTAGCCGACGAACAGCGGGGCGATCCGCAGCGGGCCGTCGGGGCCGGGCCACACGGGGTAGGGGTCCTCGGGGCTGTGCACGCCCAGGCGGCGGCAGACCTCGACCAGACGCTGGTAGCGCTCGACCCCGCGCAGCTGGACCGGGTCGGAGGGGTGGGTCCACAGCTCGTGGTTGCCCGGCGCCCAGACGACCTCGGCGAAGCGCTCGCGGAGCAGGCCGAGCGTCCACTCGACGTCGGCGACCAACTCGCCGATGTCACCGGCGACGATCAGCCAGTCCGCGGGGCTCTTCGGCCGCAGCCCGCGGACGATGTCGCGGTTCTCCTCGTAGCTGATGTGCAGGTCGCTGGTGGCGAGCAGAGCGCCGCCCGGTGCGGTGGTACCGGCAGTCAAAGGGTCGTGCCTTTCGGTCGAACGGTCCCGCCGACTCAGCCCCTGGGCCGCAGGGCGGACTCCGGCGCGACGGTGGTGGTCGCGAAGTTCTCGACGGTGCACTTGAGCCGGCGCAGCAGGCGGTCCCGGCCGACGACGCTGATGCGCCGCACGCCCTGGGCCGCCAGGGTGTCCACGACGCCGGGCCACCGCATCGGGCGGGTGAACCCGCCGAGGATCCACTCGCGGGCCTGCTCGGCGGAGTTCACCAGCGAGCCGTCCTGGTCGGAGACGATCGGCAGGCGCGGGTCGCGCAGCTGATAGCCGCTCAGCACCTCGCGGTCGACCCGCTCGCGCAGCTCGCCGAAGATGCCCGCGTGCGCCGGCGGGCGCATGGTGTAGAGCGAGTAGCCGCCCGTCTCACCGATCCGCCGCTTGAAGTCGTCCAGCACCCGCTCGCTGAACGAGACCATGAACATGTCCCGGTCGAGGTAGGAGGAGATCTCGAACCACTCGCCCGCGTCAGCCAGTTCGGCCAGCAGGGTGTCCAGCGTCTCGGCCGTGACCTTGACGAAGGAGTGGGTGACGATGTCGGTGTGCCGCTCGGCGAAGTAGTCGCGCTCGCAGCGGGCGGTCTCGGCGACCAGGCGCACGGCCTCCTCGAAGGGCAGCACGCCCGCGTGGGCCGCGGCCGCCATCTTGCCGAAGCTGACCCCGGCGCAGTGGGTCTCGCCGGACAGTCCGCTCCACTCGACCAGGGCGAGCGACGCCACGAACGAGGTGACCTGGGCGACCTCGGCGTAGTCGTCCTCGCTCGCGCGCAGCTCGTCGAAGACGCGATAGCCGAGCACCTCGTCGGCGACCCCGAACAGCCTCCTGGCGGTCGCGTTGACCACCAGGAAGCGGCCGAAGTCGGCGAATCGCGAGGGGCCCATGGCGGGGAAGACGACAGCGTCGCCGCCCGGCTCACCGATCGTCATGTCAACCCGTTCTGTCGGTCGTCGGCGTCCGTTCGAGCCTAGCCGCGACGCCGCCGGACGCCACCCCTGTCCCCTCCCCTACCGACCCCTGAGCAGGCCCTCCGACGTGCTCCGGGGCTGCCGCAACTGGCAGGCGCTAGGGGGATGTTAGGGGTTGCCCGGGGAAGGGCGGGATCCATAGCTTCGGTCCGGTAAGTGCGACGCTCCGGATGATTCCGCAGCTCCTGGTCACCGGATCCCGAGGAAGCCCGCGATGAGAATTGCTTGCTGGCAGGCCGCGTGCGACTCGCCGAGCGTGCCGCGGCTGCTCGCGCGACTGCGGGAGGCGGCCGGTCAGGCCGCCGGGGCCGGCGCGCAGCTGCTGATCGCCCCCGAGATGACCGTGGGCGGCTACCCGCTGCGGGCGGGCGCGCTGGCCGAGGCGGCGGAGCCCCTGGACGGGACGCACGGCGCCGAGGTGGCGCGGATCGCGCGGGAGTTCGGCATCGCCGTGGCCTACGGCTGGCCGGAGGACGACGGGTCGGCGGTCTACAACGCGGTCCGGCTGGTCTCCGCCGAGGGCGACACGCTGGCCTCCTACCGCAAGGCGCACCTGTTCGGCGAGGTGGACCGGTCCCGGTTCACGCCGGGCGACCAGGGTGTGGTGCGGGTGCGGCTGGGCGACCTGACGGTGGGCCTGCTGGTCTGCTACGACGTCGAGTTCCCCGAGTCGGTGCGTGCGCACGCCCTGTCGGGCACCCAACTGCTCCTGGTGCCGACCGCGCTGATGCGCCCCTGGGACGTGGTCGCCCGCACGCTGGTGCCCGCCCGTGCCTTCGAGAGCCAGCTCTACATCGCCTACACCAACTGGATCGGCGAGCGTGGCGGCCTGGACTTCTGCGGACTGACCACGGTTGCGGCCCCGGACGGCACCCGGCTGACGCTGGAGGAGCCCGTCGAGGGCCTGCTGCTGGCCGACATCGACCCGGCCGTGGTGGCGAAGGCCCGCGCCGACACTCCCTACCTCCATGACCGGCGCCCCGAGCTCTACCAGGATCTGCCCGGCCCCCTGGGCTGACCCTCACGAGCCGGGCCCCGAAAGGTGTCCCCAGATGTCCCTGAGTGCCAGTGAGCACCGAGCCGGTGGCTATCCGGCGGCGCTCGACGCACGCGTGGTGCGCGAGGCGCGCGTGCGCGAGGCGTACGAACCCGAAGCGCACGCGCGCGACGCGCACGAACGCGACGCGACCGCGCCGCTGACCATGTTCGGCCCTGACTTCCCGTTCGCCTACGACGACTGGCTGCGTCACCCGGCCGGGCTCGGCTCGGTCCCAGCGCAGCGGCACGGCACACCGGTGGCCGTGGTGGGCGGCGGCATGGCGGGCCTGGTCGCGGGCTACGAACTGCTCCGCCTCGGACTGCGCCCGGTGCTCTACGAGGCCGGGGAGCTGGGCGGCCGGATGCGGGCCGTGCCCTTCGACGCCGACCCGGACTGCGCCGCGGAGCTGGGGGCGATGCGCTTCCCGGTCTCGGCCACCACGCTGTTCCACTACGTGGAGAGGCTGGGCCTGCGGACCCGGCCGTTCCCCAACCCGCTCGCCGCCGGCACCCCGAGCACCCTGGTGCACCTGGGCGGCGAGCGGCACTACGCGCGGGTCATCGAGGATCTTCCGTCGGTCTACCAGGAGGTGGCCGACGCCTGGGAGAAGACCCTGCGCGACCAGGCCGAGCTGGCGGTGATGGAGGACTCGGTCCGCCGTCGGGACACCGCGCTGCTCAAGGCGGTCTGGAACCGGATGGTGCGGACCCTGGACGACCAGTCGTTCTACGGGTTCCTCGCCGCCTCGCCGTACTTCCGGTCGTTCCGGCACCGCGAGCTGTTCGGCCAGGTCGGCTTCGGGACCGGTGGCTGGGACACCGACTTCCCCAACTCGATCCTGGAGGTGCTGCGGGTGGTGTTCACCGGCGCCGACCAGGAGCAGGTGAGCATCGTCGGCGGCACGGGCCGACTGGTCCAGGGCCTGTGGACGCTGGCCGCCGGTCCCGCGCCGCACTGGCCGTCCGACACCTCGCTGGCGTCGCTGCACGACGGCAGCCCGCGGCCCGCCGTCACGGCGCTGCGCCGGGTGGCCGGCGGCGTGCTGGTCGAGGACGCCGAGGGCGGCCAGGAGACGTACCCGGCCGTGGTCTTCACCCCGCACGTGTGGACCTTGCTGAACCGGATCGAGTGCGACCGCTCGCTGCTCTCCACCCCGCACTGGTCGGCCGTCGAGCGGACCCACTACATGGGCTCCTCCAAGCTGTTCGTGCTGACCGACCGGCCGTTCTGGCTGGACCGGGACCCGGTCACCGGCCGTGACGCGATGAGCATGACGCTCAGCGACCGGATGCCGCGCGGGGTCTACCTGTTCGACGACGGGCCGGACCGCCCCGGGGTGATCTGTCTCTCCTACACCTGGAACGACGACTCGCTGAAGGTCGCCACGCTCGACGACGAGCAGCGCCTCGAGGTCCTGCTCGCCCAACTCCGCGAGATCTACCCCGAGGTGGAGCTGCGCCGGCACATCGTCGGCGCGCCGATCTCGGTGACCTGGGAGAACGAGCCGCACTTCATGGGCGCCTTCAAGGCGAACCTGCCCGGTCAGTACCGCTACCAGCGGCGGCTGTTCACCCACTTCGTCCAGGACGCCTTCCCGCCCGAGCAGCAGGGGCTCTTCCTGGCCGGCGACGACGTGTCGTGGACGGCGGGGTTCGCCGAGGGCGCGGTCACCACGGCGCTCAACGCGGTCTGGGGAGTGGTGCGCCACCTCGGGGGCGCCGCTCATCCGGCCAACCCGGGTCCGGGCGACGTCTTCGAGCAGATCGCGCCGATCCTCCTGCCAGAGGAGTGAGCCGCCGTACGGGGGGATCCGGGGGGCGGCGGCCATGACGCAACTGGTGAGTTCGACCCAGACCGCGTGGGTCGAGATCCTGACCGGCCTGGATCCGGACGAGTTCGAGGAACTGCTGCGGACGCTGCAGCCGTACGCGGAGGCGGACACGCCGCGGGTGGGACGCCGCTGGACGCTCTCGCTGGCGGACCGGGTCCTGCTGGTCTCGCTCTACCGGCGCGCCAACCTGACGGTGCGCGAGGCCGGAACGCTGTTCGGGATCTCCAAGTCGGCCGCCGACCGGATCGTCGGACACCTCGAACCGCTGCTCCACATGCCGCCGCCGCGCTACCGCCGCTCCCGGCTGACCGTGCGGCTGGAGCCTGCCGACAGCGCGGCTCCTAATGACCACAGACAATGACCGCGTGTCAATCCGCTTGCTGGTGGAAATGTATTACCGATCGGAGGGCCGGTCGGGTCCGATTGGGGGGAATCCCAGGACCCGACCGGCCTTCGTCGTATCGAGTCGCAGAACTACGGGACAACCGTCTTCCGTTGTTTTTCCAATGTGCACGGAACCGCTATCCAAAATGATGAAGTTTTAACAGTCAATCACTCTTCGCGCCGACGCGATAACGGGGCATCGACCATGGCCGCGACCACTCGGGAACGTCATATTCCGCTTGCGTCACGCGGCGCCCGCACCCCGGCACTATCGGGTCATCCACGTTAATTTCTGATCAGTTCTTTACGTGTGGCGTCGTGTAAGGGTCCCCAACAGTGTTATGTTCAGGACAGTTGTCCCGTAACTCGGCGAGTCCCTACCAATCGACCCGCCGATACACGGGATCCAGGCCGCCGTGCCTCCGCGGGGGCGGCCGAACTTTTCACCGGGGGAACAGTGTTACCAGCACGGAGCACGGTCGGCACCTGCCCTTTCGGTAGCCGCCGTAGAGTGTCCCGTCCCCGAAGCAGGCCCCGCTGCACAGTGTCCGTCCACGACGTGACACCACCCGGGTCGGAATCAGGGAACACGAAGCAAGGAGCATTTACATGACGGGCCGACACAGCCTCATCGAACGCGCCGAGGAACTGCTCGCCCTCACCAGAATCACCACGGCCGCAGTCCAGGGCGCAGGCTCGGTCGGCCTGATCGTCGGCCCCGTGGCCAGCGGCAAGTCCCTGCTGCTCAGCGCGGTGTGCGAGCACGCAAGCAGCGCCGGCGCCACCGTGCTGCGGGCCACCGGCGCGCAGGCCGAACAGCGCACGCCGCTCAGCATCGTCGTCCAACTGCTCCAGCAGGCCCCGCTCAACGTCGAGCGCGGCGGCCAGGCGCAGCGTCTGCTGGAGGCGGCCACCCGCGCCGCACGGCGGCACGAGGCGAACTCCGACCAGGAGGCCGACCCCTACCCGCTGCCGGGCGACCTGGTCCAGGCGCTCTGCGCGGTGTTCTTCGAGCTCTCAGACTCCGTTCCCCTGCTGATCTGCGTCGACGACGCGCACTACGCCGACGCGCACTCGCTGCAGTGGCTGCTCTTCCTGATCCGCCGGCTGGGGACTGCCCGGGTCGCCGTCGTCCTCACCGAGCGCACCGCCCGTCAGCACCCGCAGCCCGCCTTCCACGCCGAGTTGCTGCGCCAGCCGCACTGCCGCCGGATCATGCTCGGGCCGCTCACCCACGAAGGCGTGGTCGAGCTGCTCGGCACCCGGCTCGACGACCAGCGCGCCGAGCAACTGGCGGGCCGGGTCGACGCCCTGACGGGCGGCAACCCGCTGCTGGTGCACAGCCTGCTGGAGGACCTGCGCTCCAGCACCCGGCTGCCCTCCGAACGGCATCCGGCCGGGCTGGGCGGCGGCTTCGCCTTCTCCCAGGCCGTGGTGAGCTGCCTGCACCGCAGTGAGCCGGCCGCGCTCGCCGTCGCCCGCGGCGTCGCCGTCTTCGGCGACCACGTCACCGACCACCTGCTCGGCCAACTGCTCGGCCTCTTCCCCGGCGTGGTCAAGGGCGTCATCGACGGCCTGGACTCGGCCGGCCTGCTGGAGCACGGCCGGTTCCGGCACCCCGCGGTGCGCACCGCGGTCCTGCACGACACCGACGCCGCCGAGCTCGGCCGCATGCACGCGCAGGCCGCCCACCTGCTCTACGCCCAGGGCGCGCCGGAACGGGCCATCGCCGAGCAACTGCTGGCCTCCGACCAGCCCGGCGAAGCATGGAGCACCCGGGTGCTGTGCGACGTCGCCCGGCAGGCGCTCTTCGACGGCGACGCGGACCTGGCCCGGCGCTGCGTCGAGCACGCCCACCGCGGCTGCTCCGACGCCCGCCGACGCGGCGAGGTGCTGACTCTCATGGCGGGCGTGGAGTGGCAGCTCCAGCCCGGCAACGCCACCCGCCTCCTGCCCATGCTCTCCGCCGCCCTGTACGCCGGCGAGTTGGGCGACCGGCACTCGGTGGTGGTGGTCAAGTACCTGCTGCGGCACGGCCGGATCACCGAAGCCACCACCGTCCTCAACCACCTGATGGCGCAGGACCGCGCGGTGGACGGACGCACCACGGCCGAGATCCAGACCGTCAGGTTGCAGCTGTCCAGCTCCTACCCGGGCGTGCTGAGCGAGCTGCCGCCGTTCGAGTCGTGCCGGCCCACCAAGGACCGTGCCCCCGCGGCGGTGCGCGCAAACCCGCAGCTCCAGGCCGCCACCGCCCTCGACGAGGTGCTGAGCGGCCGGGCCGACGAGAACACCTTCCTGGGCGCAGAACAGGTGCTGCGCAGCATCGGCCTGACCTACCGGCACTGGGAGCAGGTCGAGTTCGCCCTGCTGGCGCTGATCTACGGCGACCAGTTGGAGCGAGCCGCGCACTGCTGCGAGCACCTGCTCGGCCGGCTCGGGCGCGCCACCGAAGGATGGCGGCCGCCGCTGCTGGCTCTGCGCAGCCAGATCGCCGTGCGCCAGGGGCACCTGGTCGACGCGGAGCGGTACGCCAAGAGCGCGCTGGAGCTGATGCCCTGGCAGGGCTGGGGTGTGAACATCGGCCTGCCGATGGCGACCCTGCTGATGGCGCAGACCCTGATGGGCCGTTACGAGGACGCCGCCCAGCTGCTCAGCCGCCCGGTGCCGCAGGCCATCTACCAGACCCGCTTCGGCCTGCACTACCTGCACGCCCGCGGCGAGTACCGGTTGGCGACCAACCACCCGCACGCCGCCCTGGACGACTTCCTGATCTGCGGCGAGATGGCGCAGGACTGGGACCTCGACCTGCCCAGTGTGGTGTCCTGGCGCGGCGCGGCGGCCCGGGTGCACCTGCAGATGGGCAACCACCAGCAGGCCAAGGCGCTGATCGAGGAGCAGTTCAAGCGGCTCCAGCCGGGCCCCTCGCGCTCGCGCGGCGTCACCGTGCGCCTGGGCGCGGCCGTCGCCGAGCTCAAGTTCCGGCCCGGCCTGCTGCGCCAGGCGGTGGACGAGCTGCAGCGCTGCGACTCGCGGGTCGAACTGGCCCTGGCGCTGGCCGACCTGGGCTACGCGCACCAGAGCCTGGGCGACCACAAGCGCTCCCGGATCATGATGAGCCGGGCCTGGCAGCTGGCCAAGGAGCACTCCGCCGATCCGGTCCAGCGCGGTCTGTCCAGCATGTTCTCGGACCTGCGCGAGGAGGAGGCGCCGACGGCCGCCGCACCCGACGCGGGCGGGCTGAGCGACGCGGAGCGTCGGGTCGCCTCCCTGGCGGCGCTCGGACACACCAACCGGGAGATAGCCCGCGAGCTGTTCATCACCGTCAGCACGGTCGAGCAGCACCTGACCCGGGTCTACCGCAAGCTCAAGGTGACCCGGCGCTCGGACCTGCCGAGCGAGCTCTGCCTCGCGAACGGCACGGCGGCCTCCTGACCGGAGCCCCGTGCGCCCCTGCCCCGACGGCCCGGAGCGGTCGGCCGCGTGCCGACCGCTCCGGGCCGCGCGGCGTGCCGTGCCGGGCCGCCCGCACGGCACCGAGCACCGCACGGAGCGCCGCTCGCAGGGCGCCGCTCAGCCGGCCAGCGCGCCGAGCCGGTCGCTGATCTCGCCCAGCACCGCCTTCTGCTGGGTGGCCAGGTAGAAGTGGCCGCCCGGGAAGACCCGCAGCGAGAACTCGCCGTTGGTCTCCTCCGCCCACGCCTTGGCCTCGTCCACGGTGGACTTGGGGTCGTCGTCGCCGATCAGCACCACGACCGGGCTGCTCAGCGGGCCGCCCGCCGGGCGCTCGTAGGTCTCGATCGCCCGGTAGTCGTTGCGGATCGCTGGCAGGATCATCCGCAGGATCTCCTCGTCCCCCAGCAGCGCGGTGTTGGTGCCGCTGAGCGACTTGAGCTCGTTCACCAGCCCGTCGTCGTCGCGCTGGTGGACGGACTCGGTGCGGTGGGTGGCCGGGCCGCGACGGCCGGAGGCGAAGAGCATCGCCGCGGGGCGTCCCTCGGCCTCCATCCGGCGGGCCAGCTCGAAGCCCAGGATCGCGCCCATGCTGTGGCCGAACAGGGCCAAGGGCTTGTCGTCCAGCGGGCCGAGCGCCCGGAAGACCTGGTCGGCCAGCTCGGCGACGGTGCCGATGCTCGGCTCGGAGCGGCGGTCCTGACGGCCCGGGTACTGCACCGCGAGCACCTCGATGCCCGGGGACAGCGCGGCCGAGACCGGGAAGTAGAAGCTCGCCGATCCACCCGCGTGAGGCAGGCACAGCAGCCGGACCTTCGCGTCCGGGGCCGGGTGGAATCGACGGATCCACAGGTCGTGCTCGGCGCTGGTGATGGTCATCGGGTGTCTCTCGTCTCTCTCGTCGTGCTTGGCGGTCCGTGTGCGTGGAGCCGCCCCGGCCCGTCGGGGGCTGGGCCGGGGCGGCCGCATCGGCGCCGGGCGGGACGGGGGACCCGCCCGGCGCGGTTCGTGGCGTCGGTGGCGTGAGGCGTCAGCCCACCGAGCGCAGCCACTGGTCGATCAGCTCTGCGGTGGCGGCGGCGTGCTCCTCCATCACGGTGAAGTGGTCGCCCGGGGCGTCCACCGCGGTGTGCGGCAGCGGCCAGGAGGCCTCCGCCGACGCCGCCTCGGCGCCGGGCGCGGAGAGCGCCTCTGCGGCCTTGACCAGCAGGGTCGGCGCGTTGATCGCGGCGGGCCGCCAGCCGGCGAACAGCCTCAGGTAGCCGCCCATCGCGGTGAGCCTGGTGTCGTCCATCGGGACGTAGCCGCCCTCGCGGGCGAGCATCGCGCCGGTCAGCGCGGGCAGCACGGCCGCGGCGGCGCCCAGGGCGCCCGACTCGCCGCCGTCGGCCACCGCCTCACCCGGCGCGCCCTCCTCGCCCGTACCGACGGCCTCACTGCCCTCGGCGAAGGCGTAGGTGTCCACCAGGACGACGCCCTCCGGCCGGGCGCCCAGCTCCTCCAGCCGGCCCGCCACGGCCTGCGCCAGCAGGCCGCCGGTGGAGTGGCCGAGCAGGACGAACGGGGCTCCCCCGGCGGCCCGCAGGACGGCCTGCGCGCCCACGTCGAGCATCGCCTGCGCCGTCTCGGGCAGCGCCTCGTCCTCCGCGAAGCCCGGCAGGGGCATCGCCAGGACGCTGCGTCGGCCGCGGAAGGCCGCCGCGATCCGGGCGTACTGGTGCGGGCCGGAGATCGCCAGCAGCGAGGGCAGACACACCAGGACGGGCTGCTCGGGTCCCTCCGCCAGGCGCAGCGGCTCCGGGATCGGCGCGGTCGCCGTGTCCGTCCCGAACACCGGACGGAAGCGCGAGGCGGCGAAGAGCAGGGCCATGAACTCCTGGCTGCGCCCGCTCTCGGCGGCGGTGCGCAGCATCGCCGCGATGGTGCCGAGCGGCCGGCTCTCCGGGACCGTTCCCGTGGCGGCCGGGCTGTCCGCCGACGCCAGCTGCTCGCGCAGCCGTACGGCCAGCTGGCGCGGCGTGGGGTGGTCGAAGAGCAGCGTCGCCGGCAGTCGCAGACCTGTGGCCAGGGCCAGTCGGTTGCGCAGCTCCACCGAGGTCAGCGAGTCGAAGCCGAGCTCCAGAAAGCCCCGTTCGGTGTCCACCGACTCCGCGCCCGGGTGGCCGAGCGCGGCGGCGGCATGGGCGCGCACCAGGTCGAGCAGCACGGCCTCCCGCTCCCCCTCGGTCCGCCCGGCGAGCCGCTGGGCCAGGGCGCCGGCCGACTCCTGCTCACCGGCCGCCGACCGGCGCACCGGCACCCGCACCAGGCCGCGCAGGAGCGCGGGCAGCTGCCCGGTCGCGGCGGCGTGGGCGCGCAGCCCGGCCAGGTTGAGCTTGACCGGCACCAGCACGGTCTCGTCCAGAGCCCCGGCGGCGTCGAAGAGGGCCAGGCCCTCCGCGTCGGAGAGCGGCGCCACGCCGCCGCGGGCCATCCGCTGGAGGTCCGCCTCGGTCAGGTCGCCGGTCATGCCGCCGCTCCCCGCCCACAGGCCCCAGGCCAGCGAGGTCGCGGGCAGGCCGTGGGCGCGCCGGTGCTCGGCGAGCGCGTCCAGGAAGGCGTTGCCGGCCGCGTAGTTGGCCTGACCGGGGCCGCCGAGGACGCCGGAGGCCGAAGAGAACAGCACGAAGGCGTCGAGCTGCTGTTCCATGGTCAGCTCGTGCAGCAGCCACGCCGCGTCGACCTTGGGACGCAGCACCCGGTCCACCCGTTCGGGGGTGAGCGAGACCACGGCCCCGTCGTCGAGCACACCGGCCGCGTGCACCACGGCGGTCAGCGGATGCTCGGCCGGCACGGCGGCGAGCAGCGCGGCCATCGCCGTCCGGTCGGCCGCGTCGCAGGCGGCGAACCGCACCTCGGCGCCGAGCTCGGCCAGTTCATGCCTCAACTCGGCCGCGCCGTCCGCGCTCTCGCCGCGCCGGGAGACCAGCAGCAGGTGTCGGACACCGTGTTCGGCGACCAGATGGGCGGCCAGCAGGCGGCCCAGCGAGCCGCTGGCGCCGGTGAGCAGCACCGTGCCGGCCGGGTTCCAGGCGGCCGGGCCGGACGCCGACTGCTCCGGCAGGGCGACCCGGGCCAGCCGGGGGGCGAGGATCCGCCCCTCGCGGAGGGCGAGTTGGGGCTCATCGAGGACCAGTGCCGCGAGCAGCGCCCGGGCGGCGTCCTCGTGCTCGTCCAGGTCGACCAGGACGAAGCGGTCCGGGTTCTCGGTCTGCGCGGAGCGGACCAGGCCCCAGACGGCGGCCGACGGGAGGTCGGTCACGTCCTCCCCCGGTCGGGTGGCCACCGCGCCGCGGGTGACCAGCACCAGTCGTGCCTCGGCCGCCCACTCCTGCGCGAGCCACTGCTTGACCAGGTCCAGCGCACGGTGCGCCGCCTGGTGCGCCGCCCGGGCGACGTCGACGCCCGCGTCGACAAGCTGCGGGCAAGGGGCCAGGACGGTCCGCGGCATCGGCGCGCCCGCGGCGACGGCCGCCGCGAGCGCGGCCGGGTCGGCGTACACGGCCGCACCGCCGTAGGTCTCGTCACGGTCCGTACCGAGCACCGCCCAGTCCGGGCCTGCCGCGACGGACTCGGCGGGCGCCGCAAGGGCCACCCACTCCCGGCCGAACAGCGCGTCCCCCACGCCGCCACCGGCGCCGAGCTGCTCGGGCGAGACCGGACGCAGCGCGAGCGAGTCGACGGCCGCCACGGCCGCGCCGGTGACGTCGGACAGCTCCAGCGCGATCCCGCTCTCCCCCACCGGCCGGACGCGCGCCCGCAGTTCGGTCGCCCCGGTGGTGTACAGGCGCACCCCGCTCCAGGCGAACGGCAGCCGTCCGCCTCCGGAGTCCGGGAGGATCCCGCCGAGTGCGAGGGTGTGCAGGGCGGAGTCCAGCAGGGCCGGGTGCAGGCCGAAGGCCATGGCCTGCGCCCGGTGGTCCTCGGGCAGTGCCAGCTCGGCGAAGAGCTCGCCGTCGCGCCGCCAGGCGGCCCGCACGACCCGGAAGGCCGGGCCGTAGTCGAAGCCGAGCGCGGCGAAGCCGTCGTAGAGGCCGTCCACGGAGACGGGCTCGGCGCCGGCCGGCGGCCACTCGGCCGTCGTGAAGGCCGAGACGGGCAGGCCGGCGGCCAGTTCGCCGGTGGCGTGCCGGGTCCACGGCAGGTCGAGCGGAGCGTCCTCCGGCCGCGAGTGCAGGCTGAACCGGCAGCGTCCGGACGGGTCCGGCGCGCCCACGGTCACTTGCACGCGCACCCCGCCGTGCTCGGGCAGCACCAGCGGCGCCTCCAGGGTCAGCTCCTCCAACCGGTCGCAGCCGGCCTGGTCGCCGGCCCGGATCGCGAGCTCCACGAAGGCCGTGCCGGGCAGCAGGACCGCGCCCATGACGGCGTGGTCGGCCAACCAGGGATGGGTGTCCAGCGCGAGTCGGCCGGTGAAGACGTGGCCGTCGGCGTCCGCCAGGGAGAGGCAGGCGCCCAGCAGCGGGTGGTTCGCCTCGCCCAACCCGGCCGAGGACACGTCGCCGAACACTCCGGCGTACGGCTTGGGCCAGTAGCGCTCACGCTGGAAGGCGTAGGTGGGCAGGTCGACGCGCCGGGTGTCGGCGCCCGCGAGCACCGCCTCCCAGTCGAGCCTGACGCCGCGCACGTGCAGCTGGGCGAGCGCGGTGGTGAAGGTCTCGGCCTCGTCGCGGTCGCGCCGCAGCACGGGGGCGAAGAGCGCCTCCTCGGCCACGCAGTCCTGGCCGAGGGCGCTGAGGGTGCCGTCCGGGCCCAGCTCCAGGAAGGTGCGGACGCCTTCGGCCTCCAGCGCCTCGATCGCGTCGGCGAAGCGGACGGCCTCACGGACGTGGCGCACCCAGTACCCGGGCGTGGCCAGGTCGGCCGTCCGGTCCAGGGTGGAGACGATCGGGATCCGCGGGGGGAGGTACTCCAGCGACTCCGCGACGGTCCGGAACTCCTCCAGCATCGGGTTCATCAGCGGCGAGTGGAACGCGTGGCTGACCGTCAGGCGCCTGGTCCTGCGGCCCTCCGCGGCCAGCTTCTCGGCCACCTCCAGCACGGCCTGCTCGGCGCCGGAGATCACCACGGCCAGCGGACCGTTGACGGCCGCGATGCCCACCTCGTCCTGACGGCCCTCGAGCAGCGGCAGCACCTCGTCCTCGGACGCCTGCACCGCCACCATCGCGCCACCGGACGGCAGCGCCTGCATCAGCCGGCCGCGCGCCGCCACCAGCCTCGCCGCGTCGCCCAGCGAGAACACCCCCGCGACGTGCGCGGCGGCCAGCTCGCCGACCGAGTGGCCGGACAGGAGGCCCGGCTTCACGCCCCAGGACTCGACCAGGCGGAAGAGCGCCACCTGGAGGGCGAAGAGCGCGGGCTGGGTGTGCGCGGTCTCGTCGATCCGCTCGCCGGTGAAGACGATCTCCTTCAGCGAGCGGTCCAGGTGCCGGTCCAGCTCCGCGCAGACCGCGTCGAAGGCCTCGGCGAACACCGGGAACGCCTCGTACAGCCCCGCGCCCATCCCGGCACGCTGAGCGCCCTGGCCGCTGAACAGGAAAGCGGTGCGGCCCGCCCGGCCGGTCTGCCCGGCCACCACCCCGGGTTCCGCCGTGCCGGAACGGACCAGCGCACGGAGCGCGTCGGTCAGCTGCTCGCGGTCCACGCCGATCAGCGCGGCCCGGTGCTCGAAGGCGCTTCGGGAGGTCGCGAGCGCGTGGGCGACCTCGACCGGGCCCGCCCCGGGCTCGGCGTCCAGCCAGGCCAGCAGCCGCTCGGCCTGAGCGCGCAGGGCCGGCTCGGAGCGCGCCGACAGCACCCACGGCACCACCGTCCCGGAGACCGCGGGCTCGGGAGCGGCCGGCTCCGCGGCCTCGGGCGCCTGCTCGATGATCACGTGCGCGTTGGTGCCGCTGAACCCGAACGAGGACACGCCCGCCCTGCGCGGCTCACCGGTCTGCGGCCAGTCCTGCTGCTCAATCAGCAGCTCGACGGCGCCGGCCTCCCAGTCCACGTGCGGGGTCCGCTCGCCGACGTGCAGGGTTCGCGGCAGCACTCCGTGGCGCATCGCCATGACCATTTTCATGATTCCGGCAGCGCCCGCCGCCGCCTGGGTGTGGCCCAGGTTCGACTTGATCGAGCCCAGCCACAGCGGCCGCTCGGCGGTGTGCTCCCGCCCGTAGGTGGCCAGCAGCGCCTGCGCCTCGATCGGGTCGCCCAGCGGCGTCCCGGTCCCGTGAGCCTCGACCACGTCGACCTGGCCGGCCGTCAGTCCGGCGTTGGCCAGCGCCTGCTGGATCACGCGCTGCTGGGCGG
>NZ_BBPO01000064.1:7308-8374 GCF_000787815.1 Streptacidiphilus neutrinimicus | reverse complement strand
CGCCTTGCACCGGCCGTCGGCGGCCAGCCCGCGCTGACGGCTGAACTCGATGAACGGCGACGGCGAGGCCATCACCACCGAGCCGCCCGCCAGCGCCAGCGAGCACTCGCCCGACCGCAGCGCCTGGGCGGCGAGGTGCAGGGCGACCAGCGAGGATGAGCAGGCCGTGTCGATGGTGACCGCCGGGCCCTCCAGACCGAAGGTGTACGAGACCCGGCCCGAGGCCACGCTGCTGGAGCTGCCCGTGCCGACGTAACCCTCCAGGGCGTCCGCCGAGGCCATCAGCAGGGGCGCGTAGTCGCCGTACATGACGCCCGCGAAGACGCCGGTGCGGCTGCCCCGCAGGGTGGCCGGGTCGATCCCGGCCCGCTCGAAGGCCTCCCAACTCGTCTCCAGCAGCAACCGGTGCTGCGGGTCGACCGAGACCGCCTCGCGCGGCGAGATGCCGAAGAAGGCGGGGTCGAAGCCGGCGGCGTCGTGCAGGAAGCCGCCCTCCCGGGTGTAGGAGGTGCCGGGCTGCTCCGGGTCGCTGTGGTAGAGCGCCTCCAGCGGCCAGTCCCGGTCGGTGGGGAAGCCGGAGACCCCGTCCACCCCGTCCGCCACCAGCCGCCACAGCTCCTCGGGCGAGGTCACGCCGCCGGGGTAGCGGCAGGCCATGCCGATGATCGCGATCGGGTCGTCGGAGACGCCCGCAGCGGCGGGCAGGGCGGCCGGGGTGACGGAGGTCTGCGCGGAGCCGTGGAGCTCGGTGCTCAACTGCTCCGCCAGAGCCGCCGGGTTCGGGTAGTCGAAGACCAGCGTGGCGGGCAGTCGCAGACCGGTGACCGCGTTCAGGCGGTTGCGCAGCTCGACGGCGGTCAGCGAGTCGATGCCGAGGTCCTTGAACGCCCGGTCGCCCTCGATCGCGTGCGCGCCGGCGTAGCCCAGCACTCCGGCGGCCTCGGCCCGGACCAGGTCCAGCAGAGCGGCCTCGCGGTCGGCCTCCGGGAGGGCGGCGAGCCGCTGCGCCAGCTCCGTGGCGCCCGCCGCGGCGGCAGCGCCGGCCGCGCGGCGCATCGGAACCCGG
>NZ_BBPO01000064.1:4322-7166 GCF_000787815.1 Streptacidiphilus neutrinimicus | reverse complement strand
CCCGCCGCGGCGGCAGCGCCGGCCGCGCGGCGCATCGGAACCCGGACCAGGCCGCGCAGCAGCGGCGGCAGCAGGCCCGCCTCGGCCTGGGCGCGCAGCCCGGCCGGGTCCAGGTGGATCGGCACCAGCGCGGCGCGCCCGGTGGCCAGCGCCGCGTCCAGCAGCGCCAGGCCCTCGTCGGCGGTCAGCGCGTCGACCCCGCCACGGGCCATGCGCCGGATGGTCGAGCCGTCCGACTCGCCCGCCATTCCGGCGTCCTCGGCCCACGGGCCGAAGCCCAGCGAGGCGGCGGGCAGGCCGAGCCCGCGCCGGTGCTCGGCCAGTGTGTCCAGGAAGGCGTTGGCGGCGGCGTAATTGGCCTGCCCCGCGGTGCCGAAGGTACCGGCGGCGGAGGAGAACAGCACGAAGGCGGAGAGGTTCTGGTCCTGCGTCAGCTCGTGCAGGTGCCAGGCCGCGTCCACCTTGGGACGCAGCACCGTGTCGATCCGCTCGGGGGTGAGCGACGCGAGGACCCCGTCGTCCAGCACACCGGCGGTGTGCACCACGGCGGTGAGCGGGTGCTCCAGCGAGCCGAGCAGTGCGGCGAGAGCGGCGCGGTCGGCGACGTCGCAGGCGGCGAGCGCCACCTGGGCGCCCAGCTCGCCGAGTTCGGCCGCCAGCTCGGCCGCGCCGGGCGCCTGCGCGCCGCGTCGCGAGACCAGCAGCAAGCGGCGCGCACCGTACGCGGTCACCAGGTGCCGGGCGACCAGCGCGCCCAGCGAACCGGTCGCGCCGGTCACCAGCACCGTGCCCTCCGGGTACACCCCGGGCACCGACTGCTCGGCCGTGACCGGCTCGCGGACCAGCGCGGGCGCGTAGGCGACACCGGCGCGCAGCGCGAGCTGCGGCTCACCGGTGTCGACGGCAGCGGCGAGCACGGCCGCCGAGGCCGCGTCCTCGTCCAGATCAACGAGCACGATCCGGCCCGGGTTCTCCGACTGCGCCGAACGCACCAGGCCCCACACGGTGGCCGAGGGCAGATCGGTGACTTCGTCGTCGGCGCCGGTCGCCACCGCGCCGCGGGTCAGCACGACCAGCCGGGTGTCGGCGAACGCCTCCTCCGCGAGCCAGCGCTGGACCAGGGCGAGTGCCTCGTGGGCTCGCCGGTGCGCGGTGGCGGGGACGTCGCCGCCGTCCTGCTCGCCGAAGGCGGCGAGCAGCGTTCGAGGGGCCTCCGCGCCGCCGTGGAGCGCCGCGAGCAGGGCGTCGAGGTCGGTGTGGGCGGCGGCCCCGGTCAAGCCGAGACCGTCGGCGGCGCCCAGCACCGCCCACGCCCCGTCACCGGCGTCCGCCTGCTGCGTCTCGGCCAGGGGCAGCGACGTCCAGTGCAGCCGGAACAGCGAGTCGTGGGGGGCCGCGTGGCTCGCCGCCAGCTGCTCCATCGCCACCGGGCGCAGCACCAGCGACTCCACCGAGGCCACCGGCGCGCCGGTGCCGTCGGCCAGGGTCAGCGCCACGCTGTCGGGTCCCTGCGGCGCGATCCGCACCCGCAGGGCGACCGCGCCGGCCGCGTACAGCGACACACCGGACCAGGCGAAGGGCAGTCGGGCCCGGCCGGTGTCCTCCAGCACGCCGCCGAGACCGACGGCGTGCAGGGAGGCGTCCAGCAGCGCCGGGTGCAGGCCGAAGAAGCCCGCCTCGGTCCGGCTCTCCTCCGGCAGCTCGACCT
Source organism: Streptacidiphilus neutrinimicus (assembly GCF_000787815.1). GTDB lineage: Bacteria > Actinomycetota > Actinomycetes > Streptomycetales > Streptomycetaceae > Streptacidiphilus > Streptacidiphilus neutrinimicus. Next base: position 5,458 of record NZ_BBPO01000064.1, on the reverse strand, counting down.
CGGCGAAGAGCTCGCCGCCGTGCCGCCATGCCTTCCGCAGCCCCTGGAAGACCGGGCCGTAGCCGAAACCCGCGGCCGCGAAGCCGTCGTAGAGCGCCTCGACGTCGACCGGCTCGGCCCCGGCCGGCGGCCAGACGACGAGCTCGGCAGCGGGCTGAGTGGCGGCGCCGGGCGCGAGCACGCCGGTGGCGTGCCGCGTCCACGGTTCCTCGACAGGAGCGTCCTCCGGCTGGGAGTACAGGTTGACGGTGCGACGACCGGAGTCGTCCGCCGTGCCGACCCAGAGCTGCACCCGCACCGCGCCCTTGGCGGGCAGGAACAGCGGCACCTCCAGCGACAGCTCGTCCAGACGGCCGCAACCCACCTGGTCCCCCGCGCGGACCGCCAGCTCCACGAAGGCGGTGCCGGGCAGCAGCACCGTGCCGCCCACGGCATGGTCGGCGAGCCACGGGTGACTGTCCAGCCCGAGGCGGCCGGTGAAGAGGTGCCCGTCGGCGTCGGCGAGCGCGAGCGACGCGCCGAGCAGCGGGTGGTCGGCGGCGCCGAGACCGGCGGAGGCCACGTCGCCGACCCAGCCGGTCAGCGGCCGGGGCCAGAAGTGCTCGTGCTGGAAGGCGTAAGTGGGCAGGTCGACGCGCCGGGCGTCCGCCCCCGCGAAGACCGCCTCCCAGTCCAGCTTGGCACCGCGGGTGTGCAGCTGGGCCACGGCGGTGGTGAAGCTCTCCGCCTCGCCGCGATCGCGGCGCAGGGCGGGAACGAAGGCGGCGTCCTCGGTGACACACCCCTGCGCGAGCGCGGTCAGAGTGCCGTCGGGGCCCAGCTCCAGGAAGGTGCGGACGCCTTCGCGCTCCAGGGTCGCCACCGCGTCGGCGAAGCGGACCGCCTCGCGGACGTGGCGCACCCAGTACTCGGGCGTGGTGAGGTCGGCGGTCTGGTCGAGGGTGGAGACGATCGGGATCCGCGGCGCCTCGAAGGTCAGACCCTCCACGACCGCGCGGAACTCGGCCAGCATCGGATCCATCAGCGGCGAGTGGAACGCGTGACTGACCGTCAGCCGCTTCGTCTTACGACCCTGCGCAGCCAACTGCTCGGTCGCCGCCAGCACTGCCGCCTCGGCGCCCGAGAGCACCACCGAC
>NZ_BBPO01000064.1:0-3930 GCF_000787815.1 Streptacidiphilus neutrinimicus | reverse complement strand
ACCAGCTTCGCCGCGTCCGCCAGCGAGAGCACACCCGCCACATGCGCGGCCGCGATCTCACCGATCGAGTGCCCCGCCAGGAAGTCCGGGCGCACACCCCAGGACTCGACCAGCCGGAAGAGGGCCACCTCAAGAGCGAAGAGCGCCGGCTGCGTGTACGCCGTCTCGTCGATCCGGTCCCCGATGTCCTTCAACGGGCGGTCAAGATACTGGTCCAGCTCGGCGCAGACCGCGTCGAACGCCGCCGCGAACACCGGAAAGGCCTCGTACAGCTCACGGCCCATACCGGCCCGCTGGCTCCCCTGACCGGCGAACAGGAACGCCGTGCGACCGGCGGAACCCGCCCGGCCGGAGACGACGCGGGCCGACGACTCGCCGCGGACCAGCGCCTCCAGGCCGCGCCGCAGCTCCTCGGGCTCGGCGCCGACCACGGCTGCCCGGTGCTCGAACGCCGCCCGCGTCGTGGCCAGCGAGAAGGCGACGTCGGCGGGGACCGGAGCGGGCTGCGCGTCCAGGCTGCCCAGCAGCCGCTCGGCCTGCTCGCGGAGCGCGTCCGGGGTGCGGCCCGACAGCACCCAGGGCACCAGCGCGGTCCGTCCTCCCGGTGCCGACGGCTCGTCGGCCGCCTCGGGGGCGTCGGGCGTCGGCGCCTGCTCCAGGATGATGTGCGCGTTGGTGCCGCTGAAGCCGAACGACGACACAGCCGAGCGACGCGGCTCGCCGGTCTGCGGCCAGTCCCGCTGCTCGGTCAGCAGCTCGACCGCGCCCGCCGACCAGTCCACGTGCGTGGACGGCTCGGTGACGTGCAGCGTCTTCGGCAACACGCCGTGGCGCATCGCCATGACCATCTTCATGATCCCGGCGGCACCGGCGGCGGCCTGGGTGTGGCCCAGGTTCGACTTGACCGAGCCCAGCCAGAGCGGCCGGTCCGCCGGGCGTCCCTGGCCGTAGGTCGCGAGCAGCGCCTGGGCCTCGATCGGGTCGCCCAGGGTGGTGCCGGTGCCGTGCGCCTCGACCACGTCGACCTGGTCGCTGGTGAGGGCGGCCCCGGCGAGCGCCTGCTTGATCACGCGCTGCTGCGAGGGGCCGTTGGGCGCGGTCAGGCCGTTGCTCGCGCCGTCCTGGTTGACCGCGCTGCCGCGTACGACGGCGAGGACCGGGTGCCCGTTGCGCCGGGCGTCGGCGAGCTTCTCGACGAGCAGCATGCCGACGCCCTCGCCCCAGCCGGTGCCGTCCGCCGTGTCCGAGAAGGCCTTGCACCGGCCGTCGGTCGCCAGACCGCGCTGGCGGCTGAACTCCACGAAGGTGCCCGGCGTCAGCATGACGGTCACACCACCGGCCAGCGCCAGCGTCGACTCACCCGAGCGGAGCGACTGGCAGGCGAGGTGCAGGGCCACCAGCGAGGATGAGCAGGCGGTGTCGATCGTCACCGCCGGGCCCTCCAGGCCCAGCGTGTAGGACACCCGGCCCGAGGCGATGCTCGCCGAGGTGCCGGTGCCGACCTGGCCCTCCAGGCCCTCGACCGACTGCTGGAGCAGCACGCCGTACTCGTTGTACATGACGCCGACGAAGACGCCCGTGCGGCTGCCCTTGAGCGTGCTCGGGTCGATCCCGCCCCGCTCGAGGGCCTCCCAGGAGGTCTCGAGCAGCAGACGGTGCTGCGGGTCCATCGACATCGCCTCACGCGGGCTGATGCCGAAGAACGCCGGGTCGAACGCCCCCGCGCGGTGCAGGAAGCCGCCCTCACGGGAGTAGGACGTCCCCGGGTGGTCCGGGTCGGGGTGGTAGAGGTTCTCCACGTCCCAGCCGCGGTCCTCCGGGAAGAACGACACGGCGTCCCGCCCGTCGGAGACCAGGTCCCACAGGCCCTCGGGCGAGGAGACACCCCCCGGGAACCGGCATGCCATGCCGACGATCGCGATCGGCTCCTGTTCGCCGTCCTCGTACTCCTTCAGTCGGCGGCGCGTCTCGTGGAGATCCGCCGTCACCCGCTTCAGGAAGTACCGAAGCTTCTCCTCGGCCGCCATCTCAGCCGGCATGTCAGGTCACCTCTCGGGGATGTTGCAGAAAGATCGGACGGTGGTCAGGAGATGCCGAATTCCTTGCCGATGAAGTCGAAGAGGTCGTCATCGGTGGCCTCGTCGAGCTGCTCGGCGACGGCGGCCTCCTCCTCGGCCGCGACCTGCTGGTCGTTCCACCGGGCGAGCAGGGACTGCAGGCGGCCGGCGATCCGCAGGTGACCCTCGCCGTCCGGGACCGCGCCCAGCAACGCCGCTTCCAACCGGTCCAGCTCCGCCAGCAGCGGCAGGACGGCCTCGGCCGGGTCGGGAACCGTCTGGGCCCGCAGCAGGTCGACCAGCGCGGTCGGCGACGGGTAGTCGAAGACCAGCGTGGCCGGCAGCCGCAGGCCGGTGACCCCGTTGAGGCGGTTGCGCAGCTCGACCGCGGTCAGCGAGTCGAAGCCCAGGTCCTTGAAGGCCCGGTCGGCCTCCACGGCGTGCGCCCCGGCATAGCCGAGGACCGCCGCGACCTCCGAGCAGACCAGCTCCAGCAGGACGGCGTCGCGCTCGGCCTCGGGCACGCCCGCGAGCCGCTCGGCCAGGGTCGGGCCGCCGCTCGCCTCGACCGCGCGCCGCTTGGCGACCCGGACCAGGGCCCGCAGCAGCGGCGGCAGCATCCCTGCCTCCGCCTGCGCCCGCAGACCGGCCAGTTCGAGCCGGACCGGCACCAGGACCGGCTCGCCGGAGCGCGCCGAGGCGTCGAGCAGCGCCAGACCCTCCGTCGAGGAGAGCGGCAGCACACCGCCACGCGCCATGCGCTCCACGTCCGCCGAGCCCAACTCGCCCGCCATGCCGCCGTCCTCGGCCCACAGGCCCCAGGCGAGGGAGGTCGCGGGCAGACCGGCGGAGCGACGGTGCTGGGCGAGGGCGTCCAGGAAGCCGTTCGCCGCCGCGTAGTTGCCCTGACCGGCGTTGCCGAAGACACCGGCGGCCGAGGAGAACAGCAGGAAGGCGGAGAGGTTCTGGTCCTTCGTCAGCTCGTGGAGGTGCCAGGCCGCGTCGACCTTGGGACGCAGCACGGCGTCCATCCGGTCGGGGGTGAGGGACGAGATGACCCCGTCGTCCAGCACACCGGCGGTGTGCACCACGGCGGTCAGCGGGTGCTCCAGCGAGCCCAGCAGGGCCGCCAGCGCGGCGCGGTCCGCCACATCGCACGCCGCGAACCGCGCCTCGGCGCCCAGCACGGTGAGGTCACGCACCAGTTCGGCCGCACCGGGCGCCTGCGCGCCACGGCGCGAGACCAGCAGCAGGCGACGCGCACCGTACGCGGTCACCAGGTGCCGGGCGACCAGGCCGCCCAACGAACCGGTCGCACCGGTCAGGAGCACCGTGCCCTGCGGGTCCACCCCGGGGAGGGCGTCCTCTTCCGCCGCGAGCGGGACGCGCGCCAGGCGCGGAGCGAGGGCCGCTCCACCGCGCAGCGCGAGCTGCGGCTCGCCGCCGTCGACGGCGGCGGCGAGCGCAGCCCGTGAGGCCGGGTCCTCGTCCAGATCGACGAGCACGATCCGGCCGGGGTTCTCCGACTGCGCCGAGCGCGCCAAGCCCCAGACGGCGGCGGAGGCCAGGTCGCGGACGTCCTCCCCGTCACGGGCAGCCATCGCACCGCGGGTCACCAGGACCAGCCGGGAGTCCGCGAACGCCTCCTCGGCCAGCCACGTCTGCAGCAGCTCCAGGGCGTCGTGCACAGCCGCGTGGGTGGCAGCAGCGACGTCCGCACCGTCAGCGTGCGACGGCCACGGCACCACCACGGTGTCCGGCACCAGCTCGGCAAGCTTGATCAGGTCGTCACAGCGCTCGGCGCCCGGGAGCCCGAGGTCGTCGTCCCCGAGGACCGCGACCGCGCCGAGGGACCCGGCGGCGGGCAGCGCCA
>NZ_BBPO01000065.1:32769-37972 GCF_000787815.1 Streptacidiphilus neutrinimicus | reverse complement strand
GGAGGTGGTGTAGTTCACCTGGTTGAAGGGCTGCGAGCATCCGGAGGAGCAGGAGCCCGGCAGGCTGAACGTGTAGGTGCGGCCGCCTTGGATGAGCGTGTCATTGGTGTCGTACACGCGGATCGTGTAGGTGGTTCCTCCCGAGGAGGTGGGACCGAGGAGGTACTGCTGCCCCATGTCGCTCTGCATGGATGCCGGAACCCAGGAACTGCCGTTGTAGTAGTCCACGTTGTGAATACCGTTGGGCAGGTGGGTGACGTCGATCGTCGGCCAGCCCGGACTCGCGTTCTTGACGAATCCGATCGAGATGTCGCCCGAGTAGTTGGGTGCGGGGATGAACGACCAGGAGATGTGCCGGTTGTTCCAGCTGGTCGGGTACATGTCTGCGACAGGCTGACCGTTCAACTGGAACTGGTTCAGCGAGTCTGTTGCCAGGTCCAGGTGATTGGGGTCGTCTCGGCACCAGGCGTTGGGGTCGCCGCAGCTGTCGGCGACGAGCATGTTGAGAGTTGCTCCGTTGTACTTGTCCGAGGTCCAGCTGCCGTTGCGGCAGAACGGCTGGTTCTGGGCGCCGTCGTTGGTTCCCGTGCAGTAGTCCCCGATGGTCACCTGCACCCAACGGCCGCAGTTGTGGCCGTTGTTGAAGGCGCCCATCAGGTTGGCGTTGGCCGACGGAACGGGGCGCGGGGTGAGCGGGTCGGTGTAGTTCCCAGGCGAGTTCCACACGTTGAGGGCGACGAAGTTCTGCGAGTCCAGGTTTGCCTGGGGCACTCCGCAACCGCCGTAGGGGGTCCCAAGGCCGTCGAAGTGGGTGGCGTTGCCGACCACCGGATCTGCGACGGCCTGCTGGGCCGACGTGCTGGAGACGATGGGACCCGTGAGCAGTAGCGCGCCGAGCGCCGCTGTCACGGACAATCTCCTTCGGACGCGTTTCATGAGGGAAGACGTGACCACGATGACCTCCATGACTGGCATGGTTTCCTGCCGATGGCAGCCCGAATTCTCCGGGCGGGCTACGGGTGACTGTGCCATCCCGTATTGCCAGGGCTCAGGGATGAATGAAAGGAGTGGGTCGGGAAACAGTTCCGGCATCGGATGACGCAGATACAGGCAGCGACCCGGTAACTCGGATCCAACCGACGGTTGATGCGTCTTCCGGTGATCTGGCTAACAGACTATAAGTCCGAGTGGGAGGTGCCGCTCATGGGCTTGAACGATCTACTCCGGCTTGTGGCTAATGAGACTCCGGTACTCGTGCCAGACAGCGACGCGTACCGCGCGTTGGCTCGGCGTCTCCCGATCCTCATCGCCGCCTCCCAAGGCGAGCGGTGAAGCCCCATGGACCGTCGCAGACGCCGTTCATGCTGCTGATCGAGGCCGACACGCAGCGATGATGCACGAAGTAGCCGTTCGTCGACGGGGCAGCCGGCGTCGTCTCCAGGGGCCCGACTGGCGTGCGCGCCGCCACCGCGTGGAGCCTGAGCGGCCGCGACTCACTCGCCCTCAATGACTCGGCGATTCCCAAATTCTGTTGGTGAATCTAGGTCGCAGGCCTATCCCTGCCCTCCTCAGAAGCGATGCCGGGAGTCGGCGTCGAACCGGGGCGGATCCGCGCGAAGGACCCTGCCCGAAGTGCGCGAAGTCCAGCGGTCGCTGCCTGCCGTAGTGCCCCAAGGGCGGGGTTGAGCAGATGGAGAATTCCTCTGCGCGCTTGAAAGCGTGGATTCCCGCCCCCGATGGCATTAGGGCTTGACGGGTCATCGCACAGTCTTGATAGTGAAGGCGCAACATTCAGCACGCCCCCACGCCCGGGCATTTCCGGTGCTCCGCAAATCGCGATGCGGATACCTACCCGCAGGGAAACGCCGCCCTCGTCTGCGGCGGCACACGACCCATCAGTCCCCGCCGCAGGAATGCCCGTCCACCCCCACCCCACCCGGGACAGGGCCCGTGAGCCCCAGCACCCGATCCCACCTCATCGTCGTCGAACAGACCGGAGGAAGTCACGTGATCTCTCGTCGATCGTTCGTAGGGGCTGCGGCCGCCAGCGCGGTGGCGGCCGCAGCAGGCATCAGGCCGGCAGCCAAGGCCTATGCGGCCTCCCCGACGCCGCAGTTGATCCTGGCGAATGGCTCCGGCGGCAGCGTCGTCTACGCCAGCATCACCGCGACGGACTCCAGCGGGCAGCTGGGCTTCGTGGACAGCTCCGGGGCATTCCATGCCGCATCGAGCGCCTCCGGCAACTATGCGTTCCAGGTGCCGCAGGCAGGGCGGAACATACCGCTGAACCAGCCACTGGGCGTGGCGCGCGTCTGGTTCTCCGCAGGCGGACCGCTCAAGGGCCTGCAACCGGTGAGCGGGGGCATCCGCCAGCCCGCCCTCGGCAGCGACGACCCCGACTACGGCACCGACTGGACCTTCTGCGAGTTCACCTACGACGCGGACGGCTCGCTGTACGCGGACGTCACCTACGTGGACGCGGTCACCGCACCGGTCACCTTGCACCTGGTCGGCGCCGGCAGCCAGACCGCCACCCCGCTGCCCGCCGGCGCGCTGGACTCGATCGCGTCCGACCTGCGCGCCCAGGCCGCCGCGGACGGCTACCCATGGGACAAGCTGGTGACCACCGGCTCGGACGGACGAGTGCTGCGCGTCGTCTCCCCATGCAAGGTCGACTTCGGGTCCAGCACCTTCTCCACCTTCACCGGCTACTGGACCGGCTATGTCGGCCGCGTCTGGTCCCACTACGCCTCCCAGCCCCTGACCGTGGACACGCCCTACGGCACCTTCACCGGCCAGGTCACCAATGGAACCCTGGTCTTCAGCGGCCTGAACGACGACGGCAACGCGTTCACGGCACCCGGAGCCCTGGACATCTTCGGCTGCAACTCTGGCCCGTTCAGCAACACCAACGACGCCCGAGGCGCCGTCAGCGCCCGCCTGGGAGCCGCCTTCAACCGCAGCACCCTGCTGCTCCCCAGCGGCGGCAACCAGCCCGACGGCACGACCGTCACGCAGTACTACACCGACTCCAGCGACGTCACCAACCACTACGCCCGCATCGTCCACAAGTACGCCGTCGGCTACGCCTTCGGGTTCGATGACGTCACCCCGGCCGGCGGCGCCAACGTGTCCAGCACGATCTCCGACCCGGCGGTCAGCAGCCTGACCGTCACCTTCGGCGGCGGCGGGAGCACGCCCGACACCTCGGCGCCGAGCACCCCCACGGGCCTGGCCGCGACGGGCACCACAAGCAACAGCGTCACTCTTGCCTGGAACCCCTCCACCGACAACACGGGTGTCAGCGGCTACAACGTCTACCGCGGCGGCCAGAAGGTGGGCAGCACCACCGGAACCGGCTACACCGACACCGGCCTTGCCGCCTCAACCTCCTACACCTACACCGTGCAGGCGTACGACGCGGCAGGCAACGCCTCCGCCCAGTCTTCTCCCGCCACGGCGACCACCCAGGCGTCCGGTGCCAGCGGAGGCGGCTTCACCGCCACCTCTACCATCCAGGCCGAGGCCTATACCGCGCAGTCCGGAGCTCAGAGTCAGACCTGCACGGACACCGGCGGCGGCAAGGACATCGGACCCCTCACGAACGCCAACTGGCTCGAGTACGGCGGCGTCTCCTTCGGATCCACCTCCCCCACCCAGTTCAAGGCACGGCTGGCCTCCGGCGCGTCCTCGGGAGTGAGTGGAGCGGTGCAGGTTCGCCTGGGCAGCCCCTCCGGCACCAAGATCGCTGAAATCGACATCGCCAACACCGGCGGCTGGCAGAACTGGGAGACGGTCCCCGCCAACCTCATCGGCAACGTCACCGGCACACACGACCTCTACCTCTGCTTCTCCACCGGCAGCGGTGCGGACTTCGTCAGTGTCAACTGGTTCACCTTCGCCTGAGCCAGACAGTCCGCAGATGCGGGCTTCCATTCAACTTCCGGACGCGGAAAGGAGATGCCCTCTAGAGCAGAGAGGCAGGATGTGACCTGTCCAGGGCAGCATCCGCCTGATCGGTGAGGCGCCTCCCGGCTGCAGTCCCTCAGGTAGCCGGGGCGGTCTCGCCCGTGTTCGACGGGCGGACGCGGGGCCGTCCGATGATCCGCATGGCCGGGCGGCCGGGCCGCCACCCTGGTCGCCCACCGGCTCCGGGATCGGTTGGCACCGCAAACAGCGCCGAGGCGAATCCTGCGGCGAAGGCGATGAGCCTCAGGGGCGCGCCAATGGCTATCCCCATGTCCAGCAGGCGCGCCTCGAGCTGCGTGGTGGCCGCGTCAGCGCGAACAATGCCTTCGAACACTCCGTGGTCGTCCCGATCTTCATGCTCGACCGCAACCCAGCCCTTCCACGACCTCGGCGGCGGCTTCTTGGTGCGCCGCACACCTCGAACACCGGCCGTCCATCACATCGCCGGACTCCGCGAGCCCCGCTACCACATCACCACCGCCCCCTGACGATCAAGTGCGGGGAGAGTCTGCGTCTCCGAGTCCGGGTGCTGCGTCGAGCCGATGCTTTGGTTCACTGGCTGAATCAGGCGGCGCAGTGCCTCTCTTCGGGTCAGCGGAGAGACGTGAGAACCGTGGCGGTCCAGCCAGTCGGTGACGAGTCGCGGGTCACGCGTGGAGGTCTCGCGCAGTACCCAGCCAAGCGCCTTGCGTATGAAGAACTCCCGTTCGCCGACGAGGGCGTCGCAGTACCGGACAAGCCGGTCGGTGTCGGGACGGCCTGCGCGGATCGCAGGCAGCAGCGCGAGCAGTGCGGAGCGGCGGAGCCAGAAGTCGGGGTCGTGGATCCATCGGTCCGGCATGGCGCCTGCGGCTGGGTCCCGTTGGAGGACGACGCCGACACAGTGCACGGCCAGAGGATCCACGAGCGCCCAGGTCTGGCACTGGCGCAGCAGCGCTTCGAGCTCTCCAAGCTGGGCGGAGCTCAGGGCCCGTGCGTATTGCACCAGTATCTCGACAGACGCCCGGCGGTAGTCGTACACGGGTTTCGCGAAGCTCTCCGGGGTGGACCACAGGTCCTGGGCAAGGACCAGTACCTGCGCCGCAGGCAGAGCGCGCGCCCGCTGGCGGGCAGCGGTGACGCAGCGGCGCAGGTCGGGTACGCGGACCCCGAGGTGGTGCAGATCGCTGTGCAGGTATGCGCGTTGCTGGTCGGCCCGTGCGGGGTCGGCCAGTTCGTCCAGCTTGGCGCGCAG
>NZ_BBPO01000065.1:2037-32174 GCF_000787815.1 Streptacidiphilus neutrinimicus | reverse complement strand
GGCCACCAGCAGCGGCAGTTCATCCGGCATGCGAATCACCATCCATTCGACAATGTATTGTCGCTAAGGCACCATGGTGTCATATCGGGTGTGCTGAATCCACCCGGATGCGCACCCCACCGGAACCACAGTGGAGATCGTCATGACCGTCATCGACACCATCAGTCACCTCCAGGCCGCCATGGAACGGGGTGCGGCCGCCCGGCCGAAGGTGGGTGGCTTTCCCTATCTCGCCGAGAGTCTGCGCCAGGCCGGCGTCACCCGCTGCCGCATGGCCGTCCCGGCAGGTGCCTTCCTGTACCTGACACAGCACGGAAACGTGGTGGTCCAGGGCGAACCGCTGGTCACCGGTTTCGCGGCCGCACCGCGGTTCGACGAGGCGGCCCTGATCGCAGCCCTGCGGACTGACCAGGCCGGCGAGTCGACGTTCCCGGAGTTCGTCCGCAGCTGCTGGAGTGCCGGAGTCGTCTGGTACGACGTCGACACCGCCGCCCGTACCTGCACCTATTTCGGCACCGACGGGGAGTCCTACACCGAGCACTACCCGTCCGTCGCACTCCCCTGAGGCCAGCGACGTAGACGAGAACCTTCGGAGTTCCCCACAAGGGATGCCGTCGCCTTGATCAGGTCGGGCGACGGCCGCCTCATGCCTGCGCGGTGTCGGCGGACGCGGGGGAGGCTCTGCGGTCCCGGATTTGCGAGGCCGACGTGAAGGCGGCCCGACCATCTCGAGATGGTCGGGGCTGGCCGTAGGTGAACCCGCATAAGAACCCGCTCAGTTGTGAGGGCGCCCGGATTCCGGTGAGCCTTCACTGCCAGGCTGGCCCCGGCGCTGCTCGTGGTGCCAACCGATCTGGAGCCAGTGGGCGGCCGGGGCGGGCAGCCCCGGCCGCTCGGCCATGCGGACCATCGGACCAGCCCCGCGCCCTCCCGGAAAACCGCCCGTCGAACACAGAGACCGCCCTCGACTACCCGAGGGACCGCATACGAGGCGCCTTGCCTTTCCAGGTGGACGCCCTGGACGTCACATCCTGCCTATCCGCTCAACTGGGCATCACCGTCTCATGCCCGGACACCGGACGGGCCCACGCCCGCGCAATCGGGCTCAGCCCAAGCGGCCGACGCCGAGGGCCGGACCGTGGCCTTGTCATTGGCACCCGATAGGACTCGCTTCAACTGGCAATAGCGCGCGCACCCTTGAGATATCGGCCGCCACAGCGGCGTCATGCATCCTGCTGCGCCCACTGCCATCACTGGACAACGTGTTGTCATTCCGGCACTATGATGTCTACAACGATTCGGGCGAGACGCGATGGAGCGGCAGAGATCGTGCTCTCCAAGACGGCTTCGACCTGACCGTCGTAGTCAACAAATTCGGTCGCATCTCACGGATCCAGTGCCACGGCAGGGCGTCGTCGAGTTCGGCCGCCCTGGCTCCGCTCGTCCAGCCTGTTGCGCCGCTGGCCCTGCGGTACCGGAGGACTGATCGAGGAGAAGCATCCATGGTCGCCATGCCTATATCGACCGAGACACATTGGTGGGTCGTCAGTGTGCCCACGCTCCGATGCGAGGGCGACCGCAAGGTGAAAGGCAGACAGTTCTGGGTCGTGGAAGCCCGCTGTGCAGGCGACGCCGCCAACCAGGCGCAAGCCGAGTTGAACAGCCAGGCCGCGCTGCGGCACCGCCGCGGTGCCAGGATCTTCCCTGATGAACTGACGGTTGCCGCTAGTCGACATGACTGGCCCTTCGGCCTTTCTGCCAGCCTCCTCCCAAGAGCAGAGGACCTGTCGCACTGATCTCCGGCCAGAAATGGGCCCTGCTCCGAGCGTGGCGCAACGCGACAGCCGGAAGGAATCACGGGAGGGTGGTTCGCCTACATTGACAGACCTGGACCACTTCGACGTGCGACAGCTCAGGGCTTTCCTCGTGGTCGCCGAAGAGTTGAGTTTCACCCAAGCCGCCAGACGGCTCTTCCTCACACAGCAGGCGGTCTCCTCCCAGGTCCGATCCCTCGAGACGGTTCTCCGGGTGCAGCTTTTCGAGCGCACGACCCGAAAGGTGCGGCTCACCCCGGCCGGGAGGCTGCTGCGCGACCAGGTGGATCCCGCCCTGCGAGCTCTCGACCGCGCCCTCGGCTGCTTCCAAGAGGCGCGCTCCATTCGGATCGGCCACACCCCCAGCGCGGCCCACCGCCTCCTTCCCCGAACGGCAGGCGCACTGGAACGCATGAACTCCCGCCTCAACCTGCAAGCCAGCGAATGCAGCGAGGAATCCCTGCGCGCCGCTCTGCTGGCAGGACAACTGGACGTGGGGGTCGCTCTGGAGGCGGGCCCGGCCGGACACGGCCTTGCCGTAAAGCTGCTGGGAAACGAACCCTGGTGCGCGGTAGTCGGGACGGCCCATCCATTGGCCGACCACAGCCGAGTCTCCCTCACCGACTTGATCCCGTACGAATGGCTCAGCTGGCCCCGCCCCAGCTACCCCGGCTACTGGAACGCCATCCAACGACTCACCAGCCCATCCTCACGCAGGCCCGTCATCCGCGAGACCTGGATCAGCCTGGCCTACCACCACATCGTCGACGGGCGCTCAGTAACCTTGCAACCCGCCTCGTACGCCGTCTGCCCACCCCCAAAGACGGTCGTTATCCCCCTGGCAGGCTCCTCCACCGCGACCTACTCCGCCTTGTGGAACCCACACCACACGCCCCCAGGCCTCGATCTGCTCCTCGAAGTACTCACCGAGAGCGCCAACCACCAGTGAGCGCGCTACAAGGGCCCGCGGAACCCCACGCCCAGGACGTGCTGCTGCGCTGGCCCGTCACACGGATCGCCCGGATCGCCGGGGTCTGTCAAGCAAATGAAGGAGAACCTCCAGCTCAGGCCGCTGAAGCCCGGCGAGGCCTCCACCGGGCCCCGGGTCACCACGCGCAGGGCACCCGCACCAGCCCTGAACGCTTCATCGCAGCGTCCGCGATTCAACGTCCATCGGAGGTGTCAAGCTCGCCTGCTTCATCGGAGCGCGATGAGCGTCACGCCGCCGCTTCCCGGCCGTCGGCAACGCGTGGCGAACGCGCCCTGTCCTCGCTACGCTTCCCAACGTCCAGTGAAGGGGGCAGGAAGGCCACCCTCCGCGCGGCGCCCGTTTGTTATGCGCCGCGCGGTGTCGGTGACTCGGGTTCAGGCCACCGTGAGGACGATCTTGCCGGCGGTTCGGCCCTGCTCGCCGATCCTGTGGGCCTGCGCGGCCTGTTCCAGGGGGAGGACGGTCTCCACGACCGGCTTCAGGGCGCCCTGCTCCGCCAAGGCGGCGATCTGGCGCAGGCCCAGGTGGTCGGGCTCCACCAAAACCCAGTCCGCCTTCACCCCCTCAGGGGTGTCAGGTACGTCGTCCGGGCCGGGCAGTGTGATCAGGCGGCCACCCTTGCGCAGCACCTTCACAGAGCGCTCGGCGGTCTCACCACCGAGCCCGTCCAGGACTACGTCGATGTCGGCCACGACATCCTCGAATCGCAGCGAGCGATAGTCGACCACCTCGTCCGCGCCCAGCCTCCGCACCAGGTCGTGCTTGGCCGCGCTGGCCGTGCCGATGACGTACGCACCGCGGGCCTTGGCAATCTGCACGGCGAAATGACCCACCCCGCCGGCCGCCGCGTGCACCAGCACCCGCTCACCGGGACGGACCCGCGCCGCGTCGACCAACGCCTGCCAGGCCGTGAGCGCAGCGAGCGGCAGCGCTGCCGCTTCCACGTGGGTCAGAGTCGCAGGCTTGGGGGCGAGATGCCGGGCTGGCGCCACCACGTACTCGGCGTATGCGCCCGCCTGACGGGGGAACAGCGGCATCCCGAAGACCTCATCCCCTGCCCGGAAGACGCTCACGCCGGGCCCGACGGCCTCGACGGTTCCAGAAACGTCCCATCCGACTGCCGGCACGTCGCCCCATTCGATGAGGGCTCCGCTGGCGCGGGTCTTCCAGTCCACCGGGTTCACCCCGGCTGCGTGCACCCGCACCAGGACCTCGTTCAGTCCGGGCTCCGGGCGCTCGACCTCACGCTCGACCAGGTTCTCGGGTCCGCCCCACTGCTCCACTACTACCGCGCGCATGCTGTCCGCCTAAATCCTTCGTGCCGATCTGGTCGCCGCCGGGTCGTTTCCGGCGACACCATCCACGATGCAGGCCGTCGGCCCAGCACAGTGTTGGCCGTTTGGTCACCATGTGACAGGATCTGGCCATGAGCGAAAGCCCGCAGGCACCGCCCTGGGACGCATGCCAGCAGACAGATCCGCGGCCGCACCGGATAGCCGTCCTCGCGCTTCCCGGGGTCCCGCCGTTCGAGCTGGGGATCCCCTCCCGAGTCTTCGGCAGCGTGGAAGACGCCAATGGGTGTCCGCTGTACGAGGTCACCGTCTGCACGGCGGACGGCCGGCCCGTTGCGAGCGATGCCGGATTCAGCGTGCTGCCCGCTGCCGGTCCGGAGGCCCTGGCAGCGGCGGACACCGTGATAGTCCCGCCGACCCATGCCATGCCCGAGCTCGACGACGGCGGCCCGCTACCGCCTGAGGTGGCCGCCGCTCTCGCGCATATCCGCCCAGGAACCCGCCTGGTCTCCATCTGCACCGGCTCGTTCGTCCTGGCCGCAGCCGGGTTGCTCGACGGCCGTCCGGCGACGACCCACTGGAACCTGGCCCCGCAGTTCCGCCGCACCTACCCGCAGGTCAAGGTGGACGAGGACGTCCTGTTCGTCGACGACGGGGACGTGCTGACCTCCGCCGGCGTAGCCGCCGGCGTCGACCTGTGCCTGCACATGATCCGCCGCGACCTGGGCACGGCCGCCGCCAACCGGGCCGCTCGCATGTGCGTCGTCCCGCCGTGGCGCGACGGCGGACAGGCCCAGTACATCGACCGCCCCGTCCCCGCTCCCGCAGCCGCCAGCACCACCGCCACCCGTGCCTGGGCCCTGAAACACCTGAGCGAGCCGCTCTCTCTCAATCAGCTCGCCCGACACGCCCGCATGAGCCTGCGCACCTTCACCCGCCGATTCCGCGACGAGGCCGGGATGACGCCAGGACAGTGGCTGACCGCGCAACGACTGGAACTGGCCAAACAGCTGCTGGAAACTACCGACCTATCGATCGACCTCGTCGCTCACCGGGCCGGCTTCGGCTCCGCCAACTCCTTGCGCGCGCACATGCGAACCGCCTTCGGCATCCCACCAGCCGCCTACCGCCGGACCTTCAGCCCTGCCGACCTCACTGGGACTCGTGGCTGAGCTTGGCACGATCCCTCGGGGCCTCGGTATTCCATGATCGAACTGCCAGCCTGAACGGAGGCCCCGGGTCGCGCCGCCCGGTGCCACAACGGGCCCACAGTCCTGCCCGGCCTCAAACGCGGCCCCGACGTGCAAGCCGTGGCCACGGCCAGCCCGAGCATGACCGAGGACGCCCTCACCGACCTGGTCCTGGCCATCGCCGCGATCGCCCTGGCGGCCAGCGGTGTCGGCTCGCGAACACCATGGTCGTGGGCGTGATGGAACGCCCCGGCGAGATCGGACTGCGCCGCGCGCTGGGGGCACGGTGAGGCCAGACGCCGCCCAGTTCCTGCTGAAGGCGATCCTGACTGGCCAGATCGGCGCGTCTGCGGACTGCTCCCGGGCGCGCCGATCGTCTACGGCTACGCCCTCGCCCAAGGCCAGCCCGCATCCATCCCGCTCGCCGGACCGCTGGTCTGGGTCCTGGCCTCCGCCCTCACCGGCATCCACCCCGTATTGCGCGCGGCGCGGGCATCCCGACCGACACCCTCCGCTCGGTCTGACCCGTCCCGCCGACGCAACGCGGAGGAGGCACGATGCTCCATCCAGCAACGCATTGGAGTCCGGACACCTCCTGGCCTTGGGCGTTGCACTCGCCGTGCTGCTCGGCTCAAAGCAACTACCCAGGACGGGTCGGAGATGTGAACCAGGCCAGCTGGGTCGACGCCAACACTGCCGCACTGCGACCCGGCGGCACCGCATCGGCACGGTGCCACTCCTTGGCCCGGCGGCGGCCCGGGTGAACCAGCGCCCGGGGCGGGGCAGGCGCTGCTGACTCCCCCTGCCCGGGACGCGCGGCGCAGATCGGCATCGGGTCGCCTTCTCGCCGGTCGGGGCGTGCAGGCCGTGGCCGTGATGCTGCCGGAGTAGGTGCGCCCGTTCGCCCTGCCGGTGCGGCGCTGGGGTGGCGATCACGATGCCGCCACTCGGACGATCCCTCACTGTGCGTCAGGATCCGCGGGCACTGCCGTAGTTGTGTGATCATGCAAGCCGCCGTTCGGCAGCCCTTCTCCCCGCGGCGTGACCGGCTTCCCTGCCGTGTGACGGATATCCCACCGAAGCGCCAGGGCCCAGCCTAGAGAGCAGTTCGACAGGTTCACGTCACCCCCACAGGCGGCCCCCACCGCCAGACAAGGACAGTCATGAGGCACTTCCCCCTGCCCAAGATCCTCGCTGCCTCTGCCGCGACCATCGCCTTCGCTGGCCTCACCGCGACCGCGACCCCCGCCTCGGCGGCGACCGCCACTCGTCCGGTCGGCCAGCGCGCGCACCACCACCTGCAGCACGGCCTGGGCCTGAACATCGCTGCCCTGAAGGCCCACCAGCATGCGGTCCACGCCTCGGCCGCCGCCGACCACAGCGCGTTGGCCCCGTTCGCCCGCACCGGCGCCGCGCCGGCCAGCACGGACCTGACCCAGTATGCGCTCGCCCCTGGCAACCAGGGCCAGGTTGGCGCCTGCGTGACCTGGGCCACCGGCTACTCCGGCTACGGCATCCTGATGAACGAGCAGGGCATCGCTGGCGCCCCGATGGCCCCGATGTTCATCTACTCGCAGATCGCCCAGGGCAACGACCAGGGCACCTATGCCGGCGTCGCGCTGCCGATGGAGCAGCAGCAGGGGATCGACACGAAGACCGACTACTGGCAGGGCGACTCCGACTTCACCACCCAGCCGGACGACAACGAGCGCGCCAACGCGGCGGGTTATAAGCTCTCCGGGTTCACCCAGCTGCCCACCAGCGGCTCGTCGGCGCGCGCGGCCATCGAGGACGCGATATCGCAGGGCATGCCGGTGGCGATCGGCTTCTCCGTCCACCAGAGCTTCATGGACCTCAACTCCCAGACCGCCTCGGACTACAGCTACGTGCCGGGCGATGCCGGCAGCGACCCGATCGTCGGCGGCCACGAGGTGACCATCGTTGCCTACAACGACCAGGGCGTGAAGATCGAGAACAGCTGGGGCAGCAGCTGGGGCGACGGCGGCTTCGCCACCGTCCCCTGGAGCTTCTTCAACACCGGCGATGTCGACGAGATCAACGCTATGGGCAAGCTCGTCCAGAACTGACCCACCGCACGAGCCCGCGGCCCCACCCCGGCCGGAGCCGGCCCGGCCCCGAGTCCCCCATTCCGCCTGCCCACGTGCCACTCGGCCCGCGGGCAGGCGGTGCCGTGTCTGACGACCGGCCGAGACGTCCGCTTCGCCCGACGCCGCCCCGCCCGTGAGCTCGGTATCGACTGGACCGACCAGGCCGGG
Source organism: Streptacidiphilus neutrinimicus (assembly GCF_000787815.1). GTDB lineage: Bacteria > Actinomycetota > Actinomycetes > Streptomycetales > Streptomycetaceae > Streptacidiphilus > Streptacidiphilus neutrinimicus. The sequence continues at coordinate 24,611 of NZ_BBPO01000065.1, read as the reverse complement.
ATGATTGAGAGGCCAGGCTGGCGATGTGTTCACGGCGGTGCCTGCGCGGTGCAGCAGCCGGTAGACGGTCGACGGCGAGCACTCCTGCACGGCGGCCAACGCGGGCACACTGACCCCGGCCTCGTACCAGCGGCGCAGCTCGTCCATCTCCTGCCGGCGCTCGGGCTCCTGCCCGGTGTGGGACAGCCGACGGGTCTCGGCGCTGGAGTGCAGGACGGTCCCGGCATCGCGTAGCAGCCGCCGGACCGTACGCCCCGAGAGGCCGTACCGGTCGGCGAGCACGGTGACGGTGGTCCCGCTCTGGTCCGCACCTGCCGGCCCAAGCGCGCCGGGCGGCGGACCATCGGGAGAGATCGGTTCCCTTCGGCCAGACCCTGATCCGGCAGGTCAAGGACGAGATGCGGGACTGGACCCTCTCCAAGATCGTGTGGGTCGCCGACCGCGGCTTCTCCTCCGCCGAGAACCGCCGCTACCTGCGCAAGGGCGACCACGCCTACATCATCGGCGAGAAGCTCCGCTCCGGCAGTCCCGAGGTACAGGCCGCCCTGTCCCGGCAGCGCCGCTACCAGGACGTCGGCGAGAACATGCGCGTCAAGGAAGTGCGGATATCCGACACCGACCGGTTCGTCATCTGCCACAACCCGGAAGCGGCCGAACGCGACCGGCACACGCGCGAACAACTCGTCGCCCAGCTGGCTGACTTGATCGCCGACACCGACAAGCTCAGCGACTTCAAGCGGGGCGAACTGCGCGGGAGGATCGCCGACAAGCCGGGCCTGAACCGCTACCTACGCGCCACCCCGGCCGGCAAGCTCCGCATCGACCAGGCGAAGATCAAGGCGGAGGAGAACCTCGACGGGAAGTACCTCCTGCGCTGCTCGGACCCCCAGCTGAGCGCCGAGGACATCGCGCTGGGCTACAAGCAACTGCTCGAAGTCGAACGCGGCTGGCGCGACATGAAGCAGATCATCGACCTGCGGCCCGTCTACCACCGACTCGAAGAGCGCATCCGGGCCCACGTCATCCTGTGCTGGCTCGCCCTCCTGCTGATCCGGATCACCGAGACCACCACCGGCGACACCTGGCCGCACATCCGACGCGAGCTCGACCGCCTCCACCTGGGCACCTTCACCGGCCCCACCGGAACGTTCCAGCAGGTCACCGCTCTGACGAAGCCCCAGCGAGACCTGCTCGCGAAGCTGCAGATCCCCGTCCCCAAACAGGTCGTCGCGCTTCAGCCCGCATCCCGCTGAACAGCCGAAACGCGACCGCCTAGAGAAACGCCCTCCAGGCGGACACACCCACGTCCGCCCAGGTCAGACCCCGGATTCGTAGCTCCAGGCTGCCGAATTACGTCGAACCCGGGTGACCGACACGGGCGGTCTGCTGCTGGAGGTCACCGTGACGCCCGCGAACGTGCACGACTCGGTGGCCGCCCCGGAACTGCTCGACGCGTTCATGGCCGAACCCGGGCGGCTGCTGAAACTGGTCTGGGCCGACACCGCCTACCAGGGCCCGGCGCTGGCGACACGTTCGCCGCGCATGGGGTCAGGGTCGAGGTCGTCAAGCGCCCCGACGGAATCAGGGGATTTGTGGTGCTCGCGCGCAGGTGGACGGTTGAACGCACGCTGGGCTGGCTTTCCCGGGCCCGGCGCTTGAACCGCGACCACGAGCGCAGACCCGACCACCACGTGCAGATGGTGTGGAACGACGCCATCATGAAGGGCATCGGTATCCAGCCGTCATGCTGACCATCACCTCGAGGGTGTCGTCCATCCATTTCGTCCCGGATGTGCCTTGCTCCCTCTTTTCCGCTGACGCCCTCGGCGCCAGCCCTGGAACCGACCCTGTCGCAGACCGGGATGTGTTCGACAGCCTGTTGACCAGGATCCGCTGGTTCACCGGGAGCGAGGGCACGGTCAGCATCACCCACGGCTTCCAGGACCACTTGGGCTTCCTGCTGCTGGTCGTTCCGACGACGGCGTCGGTCGTTGTAGGTCGTGGTGACGGTGTCGGCCGTCGGGCCGCTTACAGGTTCCGCCAGGTGCCGAGGCCGTCGAGGAGTTCGATCTGGTCGGGGTGGAGTTTGTCGGCCTGCTTGATCTGCTGGTGCTGCCAGACGCCTGGGCGGAAGGCCATGTCGTCGCCGAGGCCGGGGCGGTTGCGGGGGCCAGTGAGGGCGCCGCCGGCTGCGATGTAGGTGGCGAGGCGGCGGTAGCCGCGTTGCCACTTAGGGTCCCAGCTCCACAGCGGGTCCAGGGCGTCCAGCAGTTGGCGCTGCATTTGCGGCAGGTCGGTGTTCTTGCGCTGGACGCGCATCCAGCGGCCCACGGTGTAGCCGTCGATCCGGGCGTCCGCGGGAATGGCCAGGTCGCCGTTTTTGTGGTACCAGGCCTTCGCGTAGGCGTACCCGCGCACCCAGGCATGGAGATGCTTGTCCCAGATCATGCCGATCCGGTCGAGTTCGCTGATCCGCGCGGCGTCCAGCCGGCCAGCCGCGTACTGCTCGCGCTGCCGACTCAGCCAGTCGACGAGGTCACCTTCGCGGACGTCGAGATGGCCGTGCTGCGTGTAGAAGGCCTCGGCCTGGACGTACCACTTCTCCCACTCGGCGGTGCGGGGGCTGAGGGTGCGCAGTTTGAGGGTGCGCAGGATCTGGTCCTCGTAGGCGGTGGTCTCGATGCGCAGCCACTCAACGTCCTCGACGGGGAGGCCGTCCTCCAGGGCCTCGGTGTTCTCGGCGTCCTTCAGGCCGGGTTCGGCGGTGTGGGTCTGCTGCTCGGTGGCGCCGTAGCGGTTGGTGCGCAGCTCGGTGATGCGGGCGGTCACGCGCTCGTCGTGCGCGGCCAGGGCGCGCAGGACCTGCCAGACCGCGGCGAAGGCGCTGCGGTTGAGTTCGGCCTCGGTCTCCTCGCGCTCGCTTGCCTCCTCACCGGTGGCGGCGGGGAGGTAGACGGGGATGATCAGGCGCGCGAGTTTGCCGGTGACGCCGAGCGGTACCCGGAAGGCGCGGCCTGCGCCCTGCACGATGTCCACGGTGCTGTTCTTGGGGTCGGCGAAGATCACGGCGTCGACGGCCGGCAGGTCGATCCCTTCCGCGAGAAGGCGGCTGTTGGCGATCAGCGCGCAGCGGTGGCCGCCCTTCTCGCTCTCAGTCTTGAACTGGTCGAAGGCGTGGCGGCGGTCCTTGAGGCGGTCGCTGCCGGCGACGGCCGCGCAGTACATGTGCTCCAGGCGCTCGCTGGGAGGAAGCAGGCGCGCGGCGTGGCGCAGCGTGGCGATGAAGTCCCGGGCGCCGCGGATGCGGGAGTGGTAGGTGATGACGCGCTCGAGTTCGTAGGTGTCGATCGCGCGGCAGGTGGCGATCTGCAGGGCCAGGCGCTGAAGTTCCTCGTTGGTGCGCTGTGAGCGCAGGTCGGCGATGCCGGGTTCGTTGAGGAGTTCCTGGAGGTCCTGGTCGGTGATGACCGGGACGATGACCTCGTAGTCGGCGATGAGGCCGTCCGCGATGCCCTGGGCGACCGGGTAGCGGTAGACGGTGTCGCCGAAGACCTCGGGGTCGTCCATTGAGCAGATCGTCTTCTCGCCGGTGTCGTCCGAGTCGGCGAAGCCTTCGGCGATGCGGGGCGTGGCGGTGAAGTAGAGCCGGCGGGCGGCTGGGATCTTGCTGTCGTCGTGGACCGCGGACCAGGTCTTCCCGGCCGCGCCCGCGGTGCGGTGGGCTTCGTCGATGATCAAGAGGTCGAAGCCGGGCATGGCGTGCAGGCCGTGGGCCTCCACGACGCGGTTGATGCTGGCGTAGGTGGCGAACACGGTGACGGGCCCGCCGGCGGCGGCGCGGACCACGTCGGCGATCGTGTGGGCATCGGTGGTGATGGTCGCCTCGACCTTGAGCCCGGCTTCCTCCAGCTCCCGGCGTTCGGAGGAGGAGCAGACGATGACGAACTGGCCGTGGCGGCCGCCGTGCCGGGCCCAGACGCCGGCGGTCTGCCAGACGAGCTCGATGGTGGGCATGGTGGCCAGGACCGAGCCGCGGGCGGCCATGCGGCGGGCGCAGGCGGAGGCGATGAGGGTCTTGCCGGAGCCGCAGCAGCATTCGACGATGGCGCGGCCGCCGTCGCGGACGGCCCGCCAGGCGGCGGTGACGGCCTGCTTCTGGTGCTCGCGCAACGGCATCAGGAAAGGGCCGACGCGCCCAGGAGTGCGCTGGTGCGGTGGGGCCTGTTCGGCGCCCGTCCCGGCGAGACGGGGAGCGACGTCGGTGTCCACGGGTTCCACTTCCTGATCCCTTTCCATCGGCTTGTCCGGGTATACGGGGCTGAGTACGTCAGTTGGCCTGCGGTGCCGCGCCCCGGCTGCGGCGCAGCGCGAGGTCGAAGTAGCCGCGGGCGAGCAGGGACACCTCGCGCCCCATATGGGTGCTGTGGCGGCCGTGCGGATACCAGGTTCCGCACCCGCACTCGGCCTCGAGGCCGGCCGGTCCGATCCGGGTGAGACCGCTCGGGGAGAGGTTGGAGACGAAGGTGTCGGCACGCCGGTCGAGGTCGTCCGGGACCACAGGGGTCGGGTCGGACTCCGGGATGACGTAGTGCCAGGTGACCCACGTGCCGGCGTCCGGGTCTCCCGGGTCGTGGTCCGGCTCCCGTTCCTGGGTGTGCAGGGCGCCGTGGTCGATACGGAACCGGAGGAGCTGTCCGGTGTCCGGGTGGATCGTTTGATGCCAGGCGTCGTGATGGTCGGCCGTCAGGGTGCACGGGGCGCGGAGCGCGTAGTGGGCGACGGGGCAGGGGTGGGTCTGCGGGTCGGTGGGCATGACGCTCCTCGCTCGCGGTCGGGTGCGGGTCAGGGTCAGCGGCGCGGGACCCAGCCGCGGACCTCGATGTAGAGGATCTCGGCGTCCTCGGTGGCCCGGCCGGTGTCGATGAGCCAGTTCAGGACGGCGGCGGTGACGTCGCCGCCGGCGGCCGCGACCATCGCGGACCACTCGCGGGCGTCGAAGCCGCCGGACACCTTCGACCCGTAGGAACGCTCCTCGGTGCCGTCCGCGCGCGGGACCACACCGCGGCGCTGCCCCGGGGAGTCGTCCGCGGAACCGGAGGACAGGACGAAGTGGCGCTTGCGCATGCGTACGGTGACGGCGATCCGGCCGCCGCGTTCGGCGGTGTCGTGGATGACGCCTGCCAGGTGTCCGGCGCCGTGGGCGATGGCCTGCCGTCCGGCGCGGCCGGCCATCGACCCGCCCGGTGTCTCCAGGACGTCGCGCCCGCGGACCCGGGCGACGCGGCCGTCGCGGGTCAGGCGCCGGGTGACGTTCTGCTGGGCGATGGCCCTCAGCGCCTCGGGGTCGCGCTCGCCGCCTTCGACGGCGCGGGCCAGCTGGCGCAGCGCCGGGACGAAGCTGGCGCCCTTGTTCTTGCTGAAGAACTGGGAAACCAGGCTCGCGTTGCGGTCGAGCATCTCGGCGATCTGGCGGCGGTTGAAGCCGGCGTCGATCAGCTGCTGGGCCAGGCGCGCGGCCTCCCCCGGCGGCGGCGTGGTCATCGCTCACCCCCGGCAGCGGCGAGGGCGGCGCGGCCCTGGTCGCGCAGCGCCAGCAGTTCGTCCTCACTGCCCGGGGCCGAGATGGGGCCGGTGAGGTGGCCCTTGAGGAGGTATTCGCCGGGCTGGCCGTGGTAGGGCCAGCCGTGGCGGGCGGTCAGGTAGACGGCGTCGGTGCGGAACGCCACCACCTCGCCCGCGGGGACGTGGAGGGCGCCGACGTGGACGCCGTCGCCCTTCATGTTCATTGACAGCAGCGCGGCCCGGGCGGAGGACCAGACGTAGGCGGACCACTCGGGGTGGGCTGTGTCGTCCTTCCGGAAGCCGCTGACGCGCTGCCAAGTCACCTTGTGCTCGTCGTGGGTCAGGATCTCCGCGCCTTCGGGGACCAGGTGCAGTTCGTTCATCGCCGTGGTGCCGGTGACCATGCGGGGGCGCTGGGCGAAGCCGCCGATCCCGAACAGCAGGATGCTGCGCACCGCGCGGGCGGCCAGGTAATTGGCCTGCCGCTGCCGGGGGTCCTCGTGGACGCGTGCCACAGCCGACAGTTGGTTCCAGGCTTCCTTGAGGTGCAAAGACCACTTGTCGATCGGCTCGCCGTCCTGAAAGACCAGCGCGTCGAGGACTTCGATGCGCCACGGCTTGATCGGGTTCGACAGGGCGGTGTAGACCTCAGGAGCGCCGGCCCAGGTGGTGAAGGTGGCACCGGGGGTGGACGGGTACTCCCAGTGGCGGTCGCCGCTGATCGGCGCGGGCAGCAGGCCCACGTGCTCCCAGCCGTCCGGCACCGTGACGCGGACCCGCAGGTGGGCGCAGGACATCAGCAGCTTCTTCTGCTCCGCCTCGCTCATCTTCGCGAACGCGGCTGCCGTGACGTGGCGTGGGGTGCCGACTGGGCCCTTCCAGGTGTGGCGGGCGTAGGCGAAGGTCCGGTCGTACTCGGCCAGGCCCGGCAGCTCGGCGGGCACCTTCGGCGGCACGATCAGCTCGGTGCGGCCCTGCCCGGCTGTGGCGTGGAACAGGCCGCGCAGTTCCTCCGAGAGCACCGGGAAGCCGTCCGCCCACTGGCCCTTGATCGGGATGGTCCGCGCCCACAGGTCCTTGCCGGTCTGCGACGGCGAGCCCAGCAGGACCGCGTCGGGCCAGAACTGCCGCAGGGTCTTCCACAGCAGCGCGAACGCCTCACGCACTAGGTGGGGATCGGCCCCGGCCGGGTCGAACCACTCGTTGACCGCACGGATCTCGACGTGCTCGGCGTTCCGGTCGGCGCCTGCGCGGGTGTAGCGGCCCACCGGCAGGCGGGCGTTGCCGGGGACGAAGTGCCCGGCCAGGCGCTCTTTGTCCCAGCTGGTGTCCTCGATCCAGCGCTCGGACGGGGTGTGCAGCCAGGCGGTGACGGCCTGCTTCATCGTTGGGTAGCGGTCGGTGTCCGCGTGCCATGGCGCTCCGGCGGTGATGTAGATGCGCTCGATGTGCGTCGAGACCGCCATCACCGCGTCCAGGATCTCTCCCGGCGTGCGCGTGCCGAGATCCAGGTGGGCGACGCCGCGCCCGACCATCACGCCGGTGGTCGCGTCGAGGAACGCGGTCTCGCGGGCCTTCTGCTGGAAGGGGGGCCGCTTGGAGAACAGGCCCTTCGTCGCTGCGGTGTAGCGCGCCGCCTCCGGGCCGTCCGGGATGACCGGCAGTTCGATCCGCTCCCCCGGCTCCTTCGCGCCAGGCACGGACAACGGGGGCGTCACCTCCGCGCTCCCGAGCGCGGGCTCCTCAGCTGCTTCGGCGGTGACGGGTTCGACGGCAGCAGTCGGCTCGGGCTGGGGGGTTCCGTGCGCGGGCAGCGTCGGGGCGACGGCGCCCTCCGGCTCCTCCCGGCGCTCCGTGGGAGCCTTCGCAGGGCGTGTGTCGCTCGCGGTGTTCTCGGCCTGGAGCTGGGCGCGGGCGTGCTCCGGGGTGGGGTCGAGGCGCGGCACGAGGGTGACGATGTCGCCGATGCTCAGCCCCGCGGCCTTGGCGATCACGCTCGCCTTCGCCGGTTCGAAGGAGCCGAGCTTGACGATCCGTCCGTCGCGGTCGCGGTGGCGCTTCTCGATCTCCTTGTTCAGCTTCGCGGCGTCCCGCTCCAGCTTGGCGATCTCGTCGCGCAGTGGACGCAGGTCGGCGAGTCCGTTGTTGTAGGCGGTGGCGTCCATCAGTTTGCTCCCTCGTGTGCGGCCGCTGGACCGGCGGGGACGTAGGCGATCGGGCCGCCGGAGACTGACGGCAGCCGTGTTCCCAGCAGGTGGGCCACCAGGTCGCGCTCCGACGGGGCCTGCGTGTGCGGGAACCGGGCGCTGGTGGGGGCGGTCAGGTCGGTGACCCATCCGGCCAGGCGGGCGCCGGTGAAGCGGTAGCGCAGCGCCTGGCGTGTCCCGCCGTTGTGGTCCCACTCCCCCAGGTCGGCCAGGACGGCGACGACGAACTCGGCGACCGTGACGAGCATGAAGCGTCCCTCGGCCACCCGCTCCGGATCGCAGCGCCACCACCCCGACAGGGCGGGCAGCAGCATCTCGCTCGGCAGATCGGCCTGGTAGCCCATCCAGTCCCGGTCCGTCTCGCTCGCCGCACTGGCGGCGTCGGCGCGCAGCACCGCGACCTCCGGCACATCCAGGAGCGTCAGATCGCAGTGGGGGGCGGCGTGCAGTATCTGCACCGCCTCCAGGGGGAAGATCTGCCGCCCGGAGCCGGCGACACCGGGGACCACTCCGGCCGCCACGAGTTTCTTGACCAGCGGGATCGACACTCCGAGCGTCCGTGCCGCCTGCCCTGTCGTCACCAGCACCCGAACCCCTATGTATAGCGAGCCTTCTAGCAATACATAGCGTAGCGAAGGTGCCACCCCATGCGCAATGTACTTCGAGTTAAATCGACTCACAAAGACTTGGCGGGCTGTCCCTCAGCCCAGGGGCGAGGCCACGCCCCAACCTTGCAGATGTCCTCCAGCCACCGCTCCGGGAGGTCGTCCTCCCACACGTGGGCCAGCATGAACGGATCCGAGTCCAGCAGCGCCATGACCACCAGGCTTGCCGGCACCGCGACGGCCTCGTACAACCCGTACTGGACGGCCCCCTCGCTCGTCGGACCGAACGCCGCATATCTGCGGCCAAGATGCTCGCGGTTCTCCGCGACGACCCCTTCCAGCCGCTCCACGAAGTCGCTGCCGGAAGCCATCCGAATGGCGACCTCGAGGATCGCCATGTTGACGTCCGCGTCCACAGGCTCCCCGGGGACGAAGGTGCGATACAGACTCGCCGCGGCCAAAGCCACGCGCAGGAGCTCAGGCGACTGCATGCCACCATGCTTCCACGGTCACCGGTCAGTTCCCGTCACTTCCAAGGCATTTGAGCCAGCAGTCAGGCGACACCCGCCCGGTCGGGGATCCCAGCCGTCCGGATGGGAGGCCGACAACCCGGCTGTAACCCACATGAGTGAACTTCCCGAGCGTGACCACAACTCCGGGATGGCATCGCCACGCTGGGAGCAGGAGCCGCCCGGACCGGAGGTCGCCATGTCTGCCTGCGAGGCCATCCACCCCGAGGACCGGACCGCGTGCGAAGGCCCGCAGGACGCGGTCCGCGTCAGCGATCCATCGGGCGGTTCGGTGCTGGCGTGCGTCCACCACGGTGCGCGGATCCTCGCGACGGTCACCGTCGCGACCGTGGCCCCGGCCGAAGTGCCCGGTGCCGCGATCGATGCCTACCGCCGGGCCAGGCAGATGCCCCCGTGCGCTTGGCAGTGGGACGACAAGCCGATGACGCTCGTCGAGTACGCGGTCTGGAAGGGCATCGAGTGGGACCCCACCCGAGCCGAGTGCGTGCGTGACGCGGTCGTCCGCCTGCACTTCAAGGTCGACGGCATGAGCGACGAGCGCGCGTTCCACCTCGGGACCTCGCAGATCGAGGCCACCGACACCGACCTGAGCCTGATCGCTGACACCCTTGGTGTCACCGTCGAGCAACTGCTTGGCGGAGACTTCCCTGGACCGCGCCCGGGCAACACCACGGAGGGGACCGACTGATGGGCAAGGCCAGCCGACGGCGTCGGCAGCACCGGAACGAGGGCGGCGTCTCCAAGCTGTACCGCGTCACCCCCCCAGTCGGTGATCGCCGACAGCGAGGAAGTGCTCCGCGCCTACACCGAGCACCGGGGCCTCCATCTCACCGACCCCGCCGTCCTGGACGGATCGGACGCGATCATCTACGCCGAGAGCGCCGCGCTCGAGGCACTGTCCATGCTGGCCGATCAGCGCGGTTCGACCGCCGACCTGTACTTCGCCGAGCTGTTCGACGAGCCGGCGCTCTCCCATCTGACCCCGGTGATGCCGGCGCTTCTGAACTTCCTGCGCGCCCGCCTGGCCGAGCAGGACCCGGTCCTGCGCCTGGAGCACGACACCCCGCGGCTCGCGCACAGCTTGCTCCTCCTGGCCGCGCACGCGCTCAAGCAGGCCACCGACGCGCCCGCCGGATCGCCGCAGGCCGTGGCGCTGGTGGATGACTGCCTGGCCCGCCTGGCCCGTGATCCGCTCAACGACCGCCTGCCACCAGGGGACCTCTGCTTCGCACTCTCCTCCGAGGAACGACGGCACGCGCCCGCCGCCCGATTCGTCCGGGACGAGATCCGCAAGATCCGCAACAAGGCCCTGCCGCCGAAGCACGTCGTGGTGCTCCCCGACCAGCCGCCCCTGCTCGTCCTCGACCTCGGCGCCCGCCCGGACATCCAGGACCTGCTGCGCATCTTGGAGACCGACCCTCCAGCAGACGGCGCAGACACGGCCAACTGGTGGCAGGTCCTTCCCCTGCCCGACCAGATCCTGCTGCGCCTCCAGCTCGACTGGCTCGACCCGGTCCGCGCGCAACTCGTCCTGCTTCTCGACGCCGACGCGCACCGCGACGCCCTGGCCCGGATCGCCGAGCACGGCTGCCTCGACATCACAGCCGGTCTCCCCGACGACCCCGACACCGTCTTCTTCCGCGCCCGGGTGCTCCTGGACGGCAGCCACCTCGCAGATCTTCTCCTCCTCGCCGAGACACGCCGCACCGCGCTGACGAAGGCCTGACCAGCCGACGACCGGCACCCAGGAGACCAACCTGGGTGCCTTCGGTTGGGACGACCCGCCGGACCAGGCTCCGCATTGAGACACTGTCAGGAGTCAATGGCAGGACACGGGGAGTGGTCGTGACGGTGTACATGAGCGCGGACGTGCGGCGCGCCCTGGGCCCTTTCGGAGTCGCACAGGCCGAGCGCGAAGCCCAGACGACGGACTGCGTCATGTGCTCCCACCGGGTTGAGACCAGGCAGGATGTGAACGTTCAGGTGGTTCGTGACCCCCTCGGCAACCTGAGCGTCTGGTTCACCCATCCCGATTGCCTGCCGTCACGGCTCGTGGAGGGCGCCACGACGGTCGCGCCGGCCCCGCAGGGCGACGACATGCGGATGACCGCACTGCCTCCGAGGACCGGACACGGCCTGCCGATTCTGGCGGCCCAACTCGTCCGGCCCGTCTTCACCAAGCCCGAGGAGCAGGGTGGTGAACTCACCGAGGTTCTGGCGCCATACCTCCTCTCCCAGGGCTTCGCCATGCTGGGCGAGCTCGACTCCACGCCCCCGCACCTCGAGCAGTGGATCGCGGTCCTGATCGCGCCTCCGGGCCCCGACGCCGGAACGGCGCGACTGCTCATCCTCGACCCCGACGCCAGCCAGCTCTTCGCCGGCGTCATCTGCACCCCCGCCGACTGGTGCCGTCACGCACTCGCCCAGGGCCAGGCGGCGCTGTACGTGGGCGACGCCGGCCTCGATCCGACCAGCCCCGGTGCCCACCAGCAGCACGAGCGCCTGGACCACGCCGCACGCCAGGGACGGCTGCTGGCCGCCACCATCTCCGTCATCGAGCGTTGAGAACAGCCGGGGAGGCCGAGCGGTCTGGGCCCGGCCTTGATCGACTCTGGCGGCCTCGGACCCGCCTGGCGGTCGATCAGCGCCTGTCCGCACGGGGGTCCCGGCGAGGCGGGGGCCGGTTTGCGGGGCCGTCAGCCACAAGCCCCGGTATCCCGGCCCGAATCGTCCTCCCCGGCGGGTCGGAGAGCCGGAGGGGTCGACGGCATCGGCGGCACGTCCACGCCGATCTGCCGCGCGACATCTTCCCACCACGGCTCAGTCTCAGCGGGCGGCAACGCAGGCGAGGCGTCGGCCAACGGCTGCGGTTCCACCGGCTGTGCAGGCTCGGCTTGGGTGGGTTCCGGGTCCGGGAGGATCTCCGGCATGGGGGCCGGTGCGGAGGCGGGCTGCTGGTGGCGCTCCTTGTACAAGGCGAAGGCGCGGTTGCGGCGCCAGTTGTACCGGGCTGACTCGGCGCGGGCCAGGCTCTCCATCATGTGGTGGGCCTGCGCTGGGCGGAACCGGGCCTCGGTGCGCGTCAGCGCGGACAGAGGGAGGGGGACGAGGCCCCAGGCGTCCGCGCCGACGCGGGGGCGGGGGTGGCTGATCCGCCAGTCCTTGCGCGGGTCCTCGCCGCGGCGCCAGCGGGGGAAGTCCCAGTCCTGCTTGGCGCGGACCGGGTGCAGGAACCAGTGGACGCCGTAGGGGACCTGGACGAGCTGGCCGTCCAGCCAGTAGACGCTGCCTCCTGCCTCGGCGATCGCTTCCTGTTGCTCGGTCGGCGCGACGGTCTCGTGTTCCTCGTCCTTGCCGTCGATGCGGACCTGCAGGGTGCCGAGCTTGCCGAACTGGAACCGGTCCCTACGCAGAAACCACACGTGCTCGGCTCCTCCGTGCCCGTCGCGCACCGCGGTGATGCGCCGGCGGATCTTCCCGCTACCGGGCAGCTCGATCCCGGGCCGCTCCACCACGACGGTGCTGTCCGGGGCGGTGCACACGATGAGGGCTGGCGGCAGGCCGATCGGATCGGTCGGGTCGTCGTCGCCGGGGGCGGCGAGCGTGCACGTGATCCCCGGGTTCGCCTTGCGCAGGCGGTCGCGGAACTTGATGACGACCTCCAGTTCGGCGTCCAGTTCCGCCTCCCGGCCCGGGTTGGGGCAGGGGCCGCCACTGGTGTGGGAGAAGTGGGGTGCGACCTGCGAGTCCTCCTTCAAGCCCCGCAGCGTCAGCGCCGACCCGCACGAGCGGCAGCGGTACCGGCCACCGGCCATCAAGGGCTCAAGGCTCTCCACCCCGTCCGCGAGCCGGATGATCCGGCCCGTCGCCATGTCCTTCGCGCTGTAGCTCACGCTCCGCCTCCCCCATGTCAGTTGACCGATCATGCGCCCTTTGACACACGCTGATCAACCGTGGGCGGGCGCGTGACGACACGGCCCGGGGTGGGCCGGCCTGTGCTCTGGCGGCTTCCGCTATCGCTGATGGGGGCCGGAGCCTGGGGCGCGATGATCGGGCTGCCGGGGTTCCGGCTGCCGGGCTAACCGCAGCGTTTGCTGAGACTGAGGATGCAGTCGATGATGCCGCCAGCGGTGTCCGCAACGCCCCCGACGATATTGGCCGCACCGCCGCCGATCCCGTCTCCTGGCCCGAAGAGCCTGGTGTGCGCGCCTTGGGCGCGGTCGGCTGGCTGGGTGTGGGCGTTGGCAGCGGGGGTTGCTGTGGCGAGGGTGACGGCGAGGAGGGCGGCCGTCGCGGCGGCGTGCTTCGCGGTGGTGGTCATGCCCGATGAAACGATCACGTGGCGGTCGCGGTCACGACGTGGGGCATTCGGGTGCGGCGCGACCAAGTGAAGGGGGGTCTGCGGGCCTCTGCGTCGGGGTAGCGTGTGCGCCGGATCTGGGTGGCAGGAGGCAGACGATGACGGCACAGCCGGCTCACGATGTGCAGGGGATTGCCGTGGCACGCGAGCAAATCGCTGTCGCTGCCGCTCTGCCTGCCAGCGCTCAGATGGCCTTCTCGCGGGAGTTGGCTGAGGCCAGCTCGGAGGAGATAGAAAAGGTGTTGACCCGTTGGTGGCTTCTGGTCCAAGTGGCCGGCGACCCGCTCACCGCGCAAACCGCCGCGGCGGTGAAGGCCAGCACCGCGCCGGGCAGGCCTGCCACTGCTGTACTGCGCTCCCTGCGCGAGGCCGACTGACTGCGTGGGCTCGGGTCGAAGCAGCCCATGTCGGCTGGTGGGATCAGCGGGGCCGGTCGGCGACGGCGATCTGCGGGAGCGGCACGGTGACACGGTCGGTGAACTCACGGCGTCACCGCCGTCACGGATCGGGGCCGCCACCTGGAGCAGCAAGCCGGTGGCGCGCTGGTTGCGCGGCTCCATGAGCTGGCGTGCGAGGGCGATCTCCTCGGCCACCCGGTCCGGCCCGGCCAGCCTGCGGGGACGTGCAACGAGGGCGGCTGGCGGATGCGGCACTCCGCCGGACTGCGAGCACGGCCACATCGTCGGTGGCCGGGCCGTGCGCCAGCGTTCGGCGTCGCCGAGAAGCGCGTCTACAGCTCCTGCCGGGCCGCCGAACGGCGCGAGCTGGGGAAGCGTGTGGAGCGGGTCGTAGAACCGGTCGGATCGGTCGCGGGCCTCGGTGACGCCATCGGTGACCACCAGCAGCCTCTTCCTGACTGAGGCTCTTGTCGGGCTCCAACCCGGTTCCCCTACGCTCAGTTCACTGGCTCGTGCTGCCAGTTGGCCCCGGCGCGTTGCCCCGTGCGCGCCGGGGCTTCATGCACGTCCCGGGTTCCGCCGGCCCCCGGTGCTGCTCCGTTCAGGCGAGGGCGCAGCGCGCATTGCTCGGCGGCTCGTTGCGCAGAGCATGACCACTGACGACACGATCAGCGCGGCCGATCTCGCGGATGCGATGGCGGAGATGCTTGGCATGCCGATCGGCACGATCTGGGAGTGTGAGTCGTGCCCGATGGAGTCCTACCGGATCCACTACCACCCGAAGGCCGCCCAGCACGACGCCGTGAGTCACCTTCAGACCCATCACCTACTGGATCTCGACGGGGCCACGCTGAGGCTGCAGCCGGCGCACAACGGTGACCGTGAGCTTCGCGACGAGTACCGTCGGGACGCCGCCCGAGGCCCCGGAGACCCAGAGATCGAGCGGGTCTGGCCGGGCCCCACGCCCCTTTCGTCGGCCGACCACATCGGATGCGACATGCTCGGTTGTCCGGCGGACGCCGACCATCGTCTGTGGTGGTAGCACATGAGCGCCACGTCCAACATGTCCTGACGGGCGCATGGCGTCAGCGAAGCTGCTGCCGAGCTTGGACCAGGTCTCGCCAGCGGGTGCGGACCGAGTCTGGGCCGTCGAGCCAGCGCGCTGCAGAGGCGTCGCCCGCGGGGAGCGGGAGCGCGGCCATGTAGTGGGCGAGGTCGACGTAGTAGGCGTAGTCGCCGCCGTCGGTGAGCTCGCGCAGGTCGCGAATGTCGCCTTCGACCAGGTCGTTCCGGTTGGCCACGGCGTGGTGGAAGGCCAGGATCAGGCGGAGGTTGGCATGGCGGGTGGCGTAGCCCGACTCGTCGATCTCGGCGCGTAGCACCCGGGCGCGTTCTTCGACGTCGCGGTCGGTGCCGGCGTCGCGCAGCAGGGCGGCGAGGTCGGCGATGAGTCGGGTGGCGCGCTGGTCGACGCGGCCCAGAAGACGGTGGGCGAGGTCGAGCTCGTCGTCGGCCTGGGCGGGGTCGGCCCGGGGCGTGTGTCCGGGGGGGGCCGGCGTGCGGCGGGTGACCGCTGGAGCAGGTTCACGGGAGCAGGTCGGCCGGGCCTGAGACGTGGAGGCTCTTGGCGAGAAGGGCGGCGGATGCCCCGCAGTACTCCGGGGCGGCCGAGCGCGGCCGCCCCGTGCCCCAAGGCAGGACCACATGGCCGACAGTGGGCACCCCCTGTCACCTGATGCGCGACTGAGCATCAGCTCTTGGTGCGCAGCACGTGCCCCTGAATGGGATAGCGGCAGCAGCCGAGCCGGGGGCGTCAGCTACTCGTGTCGGTAACGGCTGCGGCGCTGCGGGCGCGGTGCAGTTCGAGGACGGCTCGCCGTGCGGCTTCGCGAAGGCGGCCCAGTTCCGCACTCTCCTCCGGCGACCAGCGTGCCCTCAGAAGGGCAGCTTGCGGATCGGGCCCCTGTCCCTTCCAGTCGGGGGAATCCGGATAGCGTTCGCGGTACTGCGTGGTGACCTGCCGGACGTAACCGTCCACCGCGGCCTGAGCAGCTCGAAACGCAGCCTCAAGATCTTCGATCGACGTCACGAGCGCAGCATAGATCGCCGAGCCGACACGTCTCTCAGCCGCCCACCTCAGTGCGAATCCGTGTCGGAGCCAGGCTCTGTCCGCTGCGAGGCCCGGTGGCGGCCGCCGCTTGCCGGAGCCGAGTGGAGGCGAGGACACTCGCGAGCGCAAGCGGGGCGAGGAGCAGGACTTCCGCGAGGGTCATCACGTTTCCTTCGGGGAGCGGTCGTGGGCGCTCGGCGGTGAGAGCGTGGGTGGAGGGCCGCCGGCTCGGCTCTATTGCGGCCAGGTGCCGGTGAGACGCTTGACGGCGGTGGCCCCGGTGCGGTCAACGGCGGCTTTGACCAGCCCGAACACGGCTCCCTGCAAGGCCGCGGCGGCCAGGACCTCGCGCCAGGAACGGTCGCTTTGCGTCGCGTCGGGTGGTTCGCTCCCACCGGAGGCCACGCGCCAGAGGCGTTTGGTGACCGCCCCGGCAGCCGTGCCGGCGGCTGCACTCAGCGCCAGCCCCACCGGCTTGTACGCCAGCTTCACCGCGTCCATCGCCAGCTTCTCCTGCATGCGTAGGGGTGCGGGGCGGGAGCGCACCGGTAGCGGCTCCCGCCCCGCAGTTGTTCGGTGAGGTCGGCTGGTGCCGCTACCAGCGGTACCAGCGGCCGCGGGCCTCGCCCGCGCCACGGAAGAAGAACCCGGCGATCCACAGCACCAGCACCACCAGCGCAACCCACCAAAGGATGTGCACGGCGAACCCGACGCCGCCCAGGATCAGGGCGAGCAGCAGCACCAACAGCAAGGGACCCATGTCTAATCCCACCTCCTTGAGGCCGCGTGTGCCCCCGAACCGGGCCGACATGCGCCTCGCATCGGCGCAGGAATTGCCTCCTTCGCCCTAGTCGGGCGCGTGGCGGGGCAGGTCGCGGGTTACACGCCAGAGAAGACCGGCACCTTCGAGCCGAAGGAGGGACACCTCTGTGGGCACACACACCACCGCGCAGGGACGGACCAAGAAGGCGGTCATGGCCGTATCCCAGGCGGCCGAGAGCCTCAAGACGCATGCCGAGCAGGTCTCAAGCGCGGCCCATGTGGCCGCGGTGAGCGGCATCGGCACGGTCCGGGACGCCGTCAGCAGCGGGGCGCTGCACGACGCGACCGAACAGGTCAAACACGCGGCCGCGCCGCTCGGGGAAGCGGCGCAGACCGCCGCGCGGCAGGTGGCGGAGCAGGCCCGGCATACCGCCGGAACACTGACTGCCCGCACCTACGAGCGCAGCGGCAACGTGGGCGGCCGGTCGTGGCCGGTGCGCATCCTGGTCGCGGCCGCGTGCGCGGTCGGCGCGGGAGCGATGCTGTGGGGCTGGTCCGTGACCGCGAGGAGGAGTGTGCGCCAGCTGTACCTCTCCGGCCGGTACCGCCGGCCTGACCCGCTCCTGCCGACGCCATCACCGGGGCGGCCTCGCGGACGTCGACGTGACGAGGCCGGGACAGCCGCCCGAGGGCATTGAATTTTGCGAGAAGGGAAAGTGACTGTGGGACACGGCGGAAACGTCATTCACGAGCTGACGGTTGATCATCGCGAGGTGGAGGAGATGTTCGACCGGTTCAACGCCTTGCCGCCCGGCCATCCGGGACGCAGGGACATCGCGGACGAGTTCACCATCGAGCTGGTGCGGCACTCCGTCGCGGAGGAGATCCACCTGTACCCGGCGGTGCGCCAGCACGTCATCGGCGGGGACCAGCTCGCGGACCGGGAGATCGCGGACCACGCGAAGGCCGAGCAGCTGCTGAAGAAGCTGGAGGGCCTCGACATCCACCAGGCCGAGTTCGACACCACCGCCGCGCAGCTGATCACCGAAGTCACCGCCCACGTCGCCGACGAGGAGCAGAACCTCTTCCCCGCCCTAGCCGCCGCGTGCACCGGCCCGGAGCTGGACGAGCTCGGAGAGAAGGTGCGCTCCGCGAAGGACAAGGCACCCACCCGTCCGCACCCCAGCGCGTCCGACACCCCGCCGCTGAACAAGATCCTCGCCCCCGGCGCAGGCCTGGTCGACCGTGCTCGCGATCTTCTGTCCGGGCGCGGCCGCCGCTGAACCAGCGAAGGCTGCCCCGCGAGAGCATCCGGCACCCCGACCGCCCACGGATACGCTCCCAGGCCGTCCTGACCAGCGGGGCGTCGCGGCCCCTCCGGGGGACTGAACCCGGCCCGCCGAGATCGGACGGCAGGTCCGCTGCTGGCACCTCACCCGCGCCCGCCATCCGAGCGGCCTGTGCTGACCCGCAGCCTGACGCGGCCGGCGGAGATTGCGTCGACCTCGCGCCGAACATTCCGGTCATGGCGGCGCGCCAACTCGACCAGATCCTCTCCAGCACCGAGCTCGCGACCACGCTCAGCGAGGCCATGGCCACCACGCCGGACGGCGTCCGCGACCACATGCACTCCCTCCAAGCGCGGGGATTGCTCCTCATCGCGGACGACGGCTCCCTGTGACTGACCGTCCCACCTGGCACCCCCCCTCTGCACCGAACGGCCAGTGGGCCTTCCTGGAGCAGAAGACGGACGCGCCACCACAGTTGATCTCTGCGGCTGACAGGGCATCACCGCAGCGGTCACCGCCCCATCGAGCAGGGGTTTGACCGCTCAAGGATCGGTGCCGCGGCCACCAGCTGCTTCCTGTAGCGGCTCCAGAGCCATGACGTCGCCCTGACGGGAGGGCGGGCGGTCCGGCCCTGCTTCAGCTCCCGGGCCCCTCCGGCCCCGTCACGAGCTGAGGGTCTCAGGGCCTGCCGGGTTCGACCAGGAGGAACCGTCGGGACCCTGCTCGGTAGAGCAGGGCTTCCCATCCAGCCTGTCCCAGGGCCGCGGCGGCCGCGGCGAGGTCCGCTTCGCCGGCGTCGACCGCGCTGGTAGCGCCAGGCCACCCGGGCGCCGCCGCGTTCTGCTGCTTCCACAACCGTGCCGGACTCGACGACCACGTCGCCGTCGACCGCACAGAGCGGGATGCCGAGAGCTTCCAGGGCCAGTGCGACCGCGCGCACCGGCTGCGCCTGCTCCCACGGCGCTGGAAGGTCTGGGTGGTCGGGCTGGACCAGACGGCGGATCCGCAGCAGTGACTCCCAGACCTGCGCTACCTGCCGCACCCGTGCCTCGGCTTCTTGCTCGGGCGGCTCGTGGCCGGTGCGTACGGCGAAGCCGCCGACGTCGGACGTCCCCGGTCCGGGTGAGTTCACAGGGTCCCGAGGTCGATCGCGGTGACGTCGGGGATGCGGGAGTACAGCTGCGGCTGCGTGGTGATGACGACGGAGTCCGCGCGGTCGTGCGGTCGGGGTCCGGCGGTCAGGATGACGTGCGCGGCGTGGCCGGCCTGCCAGGCGATCGGCAGCTGTTCGATGTGGGCCCGTGCGGTCAGGTCGTAGGGCGCGTACTCGACGAAGGCGAAGCCGCCGAGGTCGTTCACGGCCGGTGGCGTGGTCGCGGCGTGCCAGCAGAGCATGGGGATGACGACGGTGTCTCCGTCGGCCGGAACGTCCACGGCCAGGTCGAGCAGGGCGGGGTGGTGCGGGAGGGCGGGGATGGTCGTGTGGTCCAGGACGATCATGCAGCGGTGTCCTTGTGGCCGGTACGGGAGCGCTCGCGGGCGGCGGCCAGGCGGGCGCGGGCGTCGGCGCGGCTCTGCGGGGTGGAGGTGTAGCCGAACCTCTCCTGGGCGATGGCCGCATTGTGGGCGATGGCGGCTTCGCGCTGCTCACGGGTCGGGTGGGCGGCGGCCCAGGAGGCGATGAGTGCGCCCATGTTCGTGCCCTGCTCCGCGGCCAGGGTGGCGAGCTGGTCCCGCGTCTCCGTGTCGACCTGGATCGTCGTCTTGCTCATCTCGGCCCCTTCCATCCGCTCCTACGCCATAGCATCACTATAGCGAGCGTGGGCGCCGGAAGGCGCGTGGACAGCAAGGTCCGCCAGCAGCGGGTGGTAGGCGCGTCGATGTCGGCCGGCGCCCCGAGCTCTGACTCCTTCCAGACCTGCTCGCCTATCGCCTCCGACAGCCGACGCTGCAGCTGCTGGGCCTGGGCGGCCAGCCGGCCATTGCGGGCCTGCGCGTTGGCCAGATCCGCCTGCAGCGAGGCGAGCAGACCGGCGGGTCGTTGTACGTGTTGGTGAGTTACCGTCGCTCGATTGTGCCCGGGGTTAGCAGCCGCTCGTTCGCGGCCGTCGCTGGAAAGCCCCCGCCCTCAAGGGGCGATCGTGTCAGCCTGAAGCATGGGCTTCTTCGAGTCGTTACCGCGTCCCGAGCCTCCGCCGCGTCCTTCACGTCCGAAGCCTCCTGCCTGGGCGTGCCCAGAGGACGTGGTTCCTGCCAGCCTGTCTTTCGGGCGCGTCTTGGTCCACACCGCCAGCCTGGCCTTGTTCGTGAACCAGGTGCGCGTGTACCCCGACGGTGTCGAGCTTGCGGTGCACGTTCGGCGGCCGCGTGACCCCGATGAGTTTCGTGATCCACGTCTGGACAGTCCGTTCGGACGCCACCTGCCCTACCCGGACGCTCGTGACAGTCGCGGTGCCGATCAGCACCTGCGCCTCGGCGTGTTGTATGACGACGGCCGCGCCGCTCAGGCCGACCGCTCCCATCTACTGCGTTCCAACGTGCCGCCGCCACTCATCAGCTACGGCATTGGCGGGGGCGGTGACGGGCGCTGGGAGCAGGGTGTCTGGATCTGGGGATTGCCGAGCCAGGGGTCGATTACGGTGGTCTACTCGTGGCTGGCCGAGGACATCCCGGAGTCGAGCTTCGTCCTGGACGGGCAGGAGTTGAGGGCGGCCGCCGCTGGCGCGGTCGTCCTGTGGCCCGCATCGCCCGACGCCTAGGGATCATGCCCGCAACCTGAGGGGCCTGCTACATGCTCCGTGGCCGCCGCCTGGGTGTGCGAGATGGTGGTCCCGCGTCCGGTCAATTGGTGACGGCGACAGGCGCCCTGGCAGTCTGACATGCCGTCCACGACCGACATCCCCGGGCCCACAGGGCCGGACCTCGATGATGGGGTCCGGCGGTTGACGGATCAAGGGACTGGGGAACGGAACGCGGATGACGGCGGAGACAGGCACGCAGCAGACCGAGCGCGTCACTGGGCGGGTGTGGATGATCCGCCTGGATCCCTACGGCCGCCCCTCCGCCGGCCAGGTTAAGCTCACCTGTTCCCGTTCTACCTGCCCCGACCAGCGCATCCCCCAGGGCGCGAGTGCCGCCCGCCAGGTCGCTGTCGGCCACGTGAAGGAGCACCTCGCCCGGATCCGGGCGGGCGGGGGACCGAACGCTGCAGCATGGTGCGCCTGTCGCGCCGCCAGCTGTGCCTGGCATACCCCCGACCCCACCGCCCGTGCACACCACAGGGCGACCGCCGCGCCCGCGTCGGCCGGCGACGGCAGGTGCGGCGGGCCGGGTGGTGTTGACCGTGTACGCGGACCGCGCGGGCCGGTTGTGGCGGATCGCGGAGACCTGCACGCGCTGCGCGGCCGCCACCCTCGACACCCAGGTCTTGGCCGTCGCCGTACCGCCGCCGCGCCCCGCCACCCCCGACCCCGGGCAGACGCCGATTGCCATGCGGGAGCGTCACGGCAACGCCGCCTCGGCGGCGGTCTTCTCCGACACCAACACCTCCCCCGCCGACCGCGGTTCCTCCCTCGACGCAGCGCCAACGCTGGTTCCGCAGGCACGCACTGTCCCCTCCCGAGTGTCCCGCAGGGTCGGCCAGCGGCAGTGGGGGAAGATCGGGCAGCGGCCCGTCCCGGCCAGCCTCCAGCCCACGGTCCTGCGCGACGAACTGATCGAACTCGGGGACGCGTTCCGCGCCTACCAGGCCGGCCCCCCGACCTCGTAGTCCTCGCCGCCCTCCTGGAGCGCAAGGCCCGCGCGTTCACCTCATGGGCCGACACCACCGGCGACGACACCCTGCGCCAGGAAGCACAGCGCGCCCGGAAGGCAGCGCACGAGACGCACCGCCAGCACACCGGCCAGCCCGCCATGGAGCCTGCCGTAGGCGCGACGGGTACCACCGCTCCGTCCGACGGCCCGCTGGTGGACTACCTGTTGACCGCGGGCCAGGCCGCGCACGCGCGCGAGGTCCTGGACTACGCCGTCGCCCACGCCCCCCTCCCACAGGCCGAGGTACGGCTGGCGGTACTCATGCTCGCCCTGCGCGCTGCCCGCGCCAGCACCGGGAACATCACCGGCCAGGACCTGACCGGCTGGCTGGGCGGAGACGCGGACCAGGTCCTCAAGCGGCTGGTCGACGCCGGCTGGCTGCGCCTGCCCGGCACGGTGGACAAGGTGATCGCCTCCCGGACGGAGGATCCGACAGCTTTCACCATCCCGGAGCTGCTGCCCGACCGGCCGTGGCTGCTTGAGTTTGGCAAGACCACGCGTTCCAGGATCTCCGGCTGGGCCCAGAAGGTCATCGGCGACCGGAAACTGCGCAAGAAGAAGGCCACCGCCTGATTTCGTCGGGAGGGCGGGCGGTCCGGCCCTACTCACAGCTCCCGGGCTCCTCCGGCCCCGTCACGAGCTGTGGGTCTCAGGGCCTGCCGGGTTCGACCAGGAG
The DNA here is from genome assembly GCF_000787815.1 of Streptacidiphilus neutrinimicus. Taxonomy (GTDB): domain Bacteria; phylum Actinomycetota; class Actinomycetes; order Streptomycetales; family Streptomycetaceae; genus Streptacidiphilus; species Streptacidiphilus neutrinimicus. The sequence goes on along the minus strand of NZ_BBPO01000065.1, from coordinate 2,299 downwards.
GAACCGTCGGCCGCGCCAGCCCTCGACCTCGTCGTTGGTGAGAGAGACGTGGCGCTGGAAGCTCTTGAAGTCCAGGCGCATGCGGCGGCCCTGGGCCCGCCAGATGTTTCCGGTCTTGTCGAAGAAGCCCGCGGGGTAGTACTCGACGACGAGGACGATGCGGGTCAGGTTGGGCGTGAGCTCGTGGAAGCTCGCGGTGCCGCGGGTGCTGCCCTTGCCGCCTTCCGAGGTCCACACGATGCGCGCGTCCGGCGCCTGAGCA
>NZ_BBPO01000065.1:0-1451 GCF_000787815.1 Streptacidiphilus neutrinimicus | reverse complement strand
GGGTTCCGCCGATGGCCCATCCCAGGCCGAAGGGCAGGGCGAGCGACAGGACGCACAGGGAGGGGAAGGCGGCGGAGACCCTGCGCATGGCGCGGTCGGCCAGGAGGTCGGGGGCGTACCGCTCGGCCGGTGTCGGGTCGCTGGTGAACAGCCAGCCGACGTGGGCGTGGGCCAGGCCGCGAAGCTCACCGCGCAGGGTGGTTCCGTAGCGGAAGGGCGAATGCGGGTCACCGGGCCGGTCGGTGAAGGCGTGGTGGCGCCGGTGGGTGGCCACCCAACTGATCACATCGCCCTGGAACGCCATCGACCCCGCGACCGCGAGCACGACCTTGAGAGCCGGGGCGGCGGTGAAGCTGCCGTGGGTCAGGCAGCGGTGGAAACCGACGGTGATACCCAGGCCCGTGAAGATGTAGAGGGCCAGAGCCAGGGCGATGTCGAGCGGGCCGATCAGCTGCCCCCACGACGCCCAGCCCGCCAACAGGATCGCCAGGAACGGAAACGCCACGATCATCGCGGTGACCGCCACTTGCCAGCCCGGCGGCTGCTGGTCGGGGGTGGTTCGGGTCGCGGGGAAGGGCTCGGTGCCGGTGTAGACCGGCCGCGGCGGTGCGCTCGCCGTCACCGTAGTGGGCGGTGGTGTCGATGCTGCTTGTTCGGTGGTGGACACGGGCACTCCTGGCTGTCTCGAATGCGACGCAGCCAGGGTCAGGGGCAGCAGGGGGACACCGTCGGGGAGGTCTCACTCGCGCCAGCCGAGTGGATCGCGTTCCGGAGGGTGCCTTTGGTTCCAGACTAGCGCGGAATCCCGTGCAGGAACTGGAACCGCCGCGGATCGGATCGGGCATGGGACTTCGAGCCTGGCGAACCGTACTCGGCGCCGTCGCCGCGTCGCCCACCAGGGTGGCGGGCTACTCGTGTGCGCTGGGGACCTTCAGCGGGTCACGCGGAGCGGTGGACTTCGCCGCAGCAAGTTCCTCGCCGAGTTCGACCAGGCGGTTGCGGCCCATGGCGGAGCGCACCTGGGGGAACCACTCCTGCTCCTCTTCCTCGACGTGGTGGCGCACGTTCTCCATGAGAACGGTCATCTTGGCGTCGAAGCGCTCGTCTTTCGGGTCGAGCCCCGTCAGCTCGGAGAGCATCCACAGCACGACGTGGTGCTCCTCGACACTCTCCAGGACGTGGTCCTTGGTCTGAGGCACGGCCTCGCGGGCCGCAGGGTAGAAGATCTTCTCCTCGATCCAGGTGTGGACGGTCAGCTCCTCGATGACCTCGTCGGCGATGTCCCGCTTGGTCTTGTGCGCACGGTCGCCTGCCTTCTCGAAATCCTTGAAGAGCCGTTCCACCGTGTTGTGGTCGTCTTTGAGCAGCACGATCGCATCCATACGAGGCATCTCCTTTGTTCTGCGGGTCCCTGGGGCCCGTCGACACGGGCCCGGATGTGTTCGCGCCTA
>NZ_BBPO01000066.1 GCF_000787815.1 Streptacidiphilus neutrinimicus | reverse complement strand
CCGGTGGGCTGCGCCGACGCGAACGCCTCCCGCAGCGACCCACCCCCACCGGCCTCCGGCCCGTGCCCACCCTGGAACGGCCCCTGCGGGCCGCCGGGCTGCCCCGGCGCTCCGGCCACGGGAACACCGAGCGGCGGCTGACCAGCGACGTGGCCCTCGGGCCGCATCGGACCGTGAGCACTCGGGAACTGGCCCTGCGGCCCACCGGGCTGCCCCGGAGCACCCGCCACGGGCCCCCCGAACGGCGACTGACCAGCGCTGTAGGCCTCCGGCGGCATCGAGCCCCCGAAACCGGCCTGCGGCGCCTGGGTCTGCCCGCCGGCGCCCATCGGCTGCGCGGGCCCACCCGGGAACTGGCCGTGCGGCCCGCCGGCCTGCCCTGGAGAACCCGCCACGGGACCGCCGAGCGGCGGCTGACCAGCGACCTGGCCCTCCGGCCGCATCGCGCCGTGAGCCTGCCCACCGGGGCCCATCGACTGCGCGGGCCCACCCGGGAACGGCCCCTGCGGGCCCCCGGGCTGCCCCGGCGCTCCGGCCACGGGAGCACCCAGCGGCGGCTGACCGGCGCTGTAGGCCTCCGGCGGGATGGAGCCGCCGAAAGCGGGCTGGACCGGGGCGGCGATCGGCGGCTGGTGCGGGGGGTAGCCCTGGTGGCCGGATGGGGAGGCGCCCTGCGGCGGATAGCCGTCGGCGAGGCCCGGCGCGGAGTGCGGTTGTGGCTGCCACTGGGGCGGGAAGGGCTCGCCCAGCGGGGCGTGCCCGGGCGGCTGGTGCGGCTGCGGCGCGGGCGCCGGGGTCCAGGTGGGCGGAGGCGCGGCGGGGCGCTCCCAGCCCTCGGGCCAGGCGGAGGGCTGACCCGACGGCTCGCCCGACGGGTCGGCCGGCGACTGGGCCTGCGGGGCCGCCGACGGGTCGGGGAGCTGCGGCAGCTCGGTGGTGCCGTACTTCGCCTCGATGTGCCCGAAGCGAGAGGGGGCCGCGCTCGACGGGTCCTGGACGGGGGGCAGCAGGGCGGTCTCCGCGGCGGACGGACCCGCGGGGTACGGCTGCGGGGCCGGCGCTGCGGCCGGCGGCATCGGAGGCAGGTAGGCGGTGCGTTCCTGGTCGCCCTCGGCCGGGTCGATCGGGAAGCCCGAATAGTTCTGCTGGTAGTCGCTCATCGCGTCGCTCATCCTCCCGCGAACGGGGGGAGGACCTCGACCGTGCCGCCCTCGGTGAGGGGGACCGCGGCGTGGTCGCGGCTGCCGACCTGCGCGCCGTCGACGAGGAACGAGCAGTGCGCGAGCACCTGCGCGAAGCGCGGGCGCTCGGCGTGGCGGGCACGCGCGGCGTCCAGCGCCTCCGCGAGCGTCGCCGCCGCGTAGGGCTCCTCGGCCGTGCCCGCCTCGGCCTTCGCGGCCGCCCAGTAGCGGATCACGCCGTTCTTGACTGTCTCCGTCGCACCTTGCATGCGGGCCATCATCGCCAATCACCCGCGCAACCGTCACGCGCGGCAGGTCAGCGCCCTTCCGCGGCCTCTCGGGGCTCCTCCTCGTACGCCTCCTCGGGCTCCTCCTCGGGCTCCTCCTCGGGCTCCTCCTCGTACGCCTCCTCGTGCGCGGACGTCACCCACCGCGCGACGCGCTCCAGCAGCCGCTCCGGCGCGGCGTTCTCCGCGTGGCCGAAGCCCGGCTCGATCCACAGCTCGGGTTTCGGCGAGGACGCCGACGCCGCCCGGGCCAGCGACCGCGGATGGTCCAGCGGGAAGTAGGGATCCGCGTCGCCGTGGACGACGAGCAGCGGGACGGTGATCCGCGCGGCCGCCTCGACCGGCGGCAGCGGCATCTCCGTCCACTCCTCGGGGTCGATCCGCGTCTTCAGCCCGAGGCGGCCGACGACCCTTCCGAGCGGCTTCATCACGATCCAGTGCAGCCGTCGCATCGGCACCGTGCCCTGGTAGTACCAGCGGGCCGGCGCGCTCACCGCCGCGGTCGCGGCGACGCCGCCGCACAGCGCCGCGTGCCGGACGGCCACGGCGCCGCCCATCGAGAAGCCCACCGTGACGACGCGCCCGAAGCCCAGCGACCGCGCCCAGGCGACGGCCGCGTCCAGGTCCAGGACCTCCCGGTCGCCGACCGTCGACCGGCCGCCGGAGCGTCCGTGGCCGCGGAAGGAGAACGTGACGACGCCGCCGTACCGCGCGAAGACCCGCGCCGCGCGCCGTAGCGCGGGGCGTTCCACCGCCCCCGTGAATCCGTGCGCCAGGACGACGACCACGTCGTCCGGCGCGCCGTCACCCGGCGGGAGATACTCGGCGTGGAGAGTGACGCCGTCCGCCGTGATCAGCTGCGCCTGCGCGGGATAGCGCCAGGAACGGGAGGTGTCCATGAGACGGACAGCACTCTTCGCTGGAGCGTCCATGTGGGCTATTCTCCTAGTCAAGAGGGATCCGGGCAGTGTCGCCCCCGGGTCCTTTTGTGCTTTGTGAACGCGAGATACGGACGTTCGTGCGAGAGCCGGACGTTACCGGCTGCGCCCGACGACGTGCGCCGTCGGGGTACCGAACGCCACCGGCCCACCCGGAAAGGGGACTAACCGGGTATGAGTTCGCTGCTGCTGCTGACCAACGCCCTCCAGCCGTCGGCGGAGGTGCTGCCCGCCCTCGGGCTGCTGCTGCACAACGTCCGCGTCGCGCCCGCCGAGGGCTCCGCCCTCGTCGACACCCCCAGCGCCGATGTCATCCTCGTCGACGGGCGCCGTGATCTGCCGCACATCCGCGGCCTGTGCCAGCTCCTGCGCTCGACCGGGCCGGGCGCTCCCGTGCTGCTGGTGGTCACCGAGGGCGGCCTGGCCGCCGTGACCGCCGAATGGGGCGTCGACGACGTCCTGCTGGACACCGCCGGCCCGGCCGAGGTCGAGGCGCGGCTGCGCCTCGCGATCGGACGCCAGTCCGTCGTCGCCGACGAGAGCCCGATGGAGATCCGCAACGGCGATCTCTCCGTCGACGAGGCCACCTACAGTGCCAAGCTCAAGGGCCGGGTGCTGGACCTGACCTTCAAGGAGTTCGAGCTCATCAAGTACCTCGCGCAGCACCCGGGCCGGGTCTTCACCCGCGCCCAGCTGCTGCAGGAGGTCTGGGGCTACGACTACTTCGGCGGTACCCGGACGGTCGACGTCCACGTCCGCCGCCTGCGCGCCAAGCTCGGGCCGGAGCACGAGCAGCTGATCGGCACCGTCCGCAACGTCGGCTACCGCTTCGTGGTCCCGGACAAGTCCGACAAGGGCCGCTCGGGTCAGTCGGGGCAGTCCGGGCGGGAGGCCGCGACGGCCGAGGCCGACGTCGAGCTCGAGGTCTGACGCCCTGTCCCGGGCCACCGTGCTGTGCGCGGCCACCGCGCACAGCCATCCCACAGTCGGTTCGTGGACCGAGGGCGGCTTCCGCCCTCTGGTCCGGACATGCCGTCCTGCAAGTAGAATCCGCCCATGCCCAAGGTGACCCGCGACGATGTGGCCCGACTGGCGGGGACGTCGACCGCGGTCGTCAGCTACGTCATCAACAACGGACCGCGTCCCGTCGCCCCCGCGACGCGCGAACGCGTCCTCGCAGCCATAGCCGAGCTCGGCTACCGCCCCAACAGCGTCGCCCAGGCGATGGCCAGCCGGCGGACCAACCTGATCGGCATGGTGGTGCCCGACGCGCGCCAGCCGTTCTTCGCCGAGCTCGCGCACGCGGTCGAACGCGCCGCGTCGGAACGCGGCAAGATCGTCCTGATCGGCAACTCCGACTACACCGGGGACCGGGAGATCCACTACGTGCGGGCCTTCCTGGGCATGCGCGTCTCCGGACTGATCCTGATCTCCGAGGGCCCCTCGCAGCGCGCCGAGGAGGAGTTCGCCGCGCACAGCGACGCCCGCGTGGTGCTGCTGCACCGCCGCCCGGACAACTCCGACGACATCGCCGTGGTCACCGACGACATCGGCGGTTCCCGGTTGGCCGTCGAGCACCTGTTGCACCATCACGGCCACCCTTACGTGGCCTGCTTCGGGGGCCCCGTGAACGCGCCCGCGCCCGGCGACCCGGTCGTCGACCACATCGAGGGCTGGCGTCAGGCGATGGCGGCCGCCGGCATCTCGACCGAGGGCCGCCTCATCGACGCGCCCTTCGACCGGTACGGCGCCTACCAGGTCGCCGTCGAGCTGCTGGGCACCCCGGACGGGGAGCGCCCGACGGCGCTGTTCTGCTCCACGGACGACCAGGCGATAGGCGTGCTGCGCGCCGCCCGCGAGGTCGGGCTCACCGTCGGGCGGGACCTCGCGGTGATCGGGTTCGACGACATCCAGGAGGCGGCGTTCTGCGACCCCCCGCTGACCACGATCGCCTCGGACCGGGACTCGATGGCCAAGGCCGCGGTCGACCTGGTGCTCGACGACTCGCTGGCGGTGCCGGGGTCGGAGACGCCGCGCATCCGGAAGTTCCCGAGCCGTCTGGTGATCCGGCGCAGCTGCGGCTGCTGAGCCGGGGCTGTTGAGCCGGGCTGCCGAGCTGCGGCCGCCGGGCGCCGACGCTCCGCCAGGCCGTCCGGGCGTCCGCCGTCCGTGCCCTCCTCGAGCCTCGTCCGCGGCTCGGGGGGGCCTACTCACGCGAGCTCCCAGCGCCTGAGAAAGGCTCTCGCAGGGTTCTACCCCGGTTCTGACAGTGCTCTCAGGGACCTCTCATGTGCGGGGCCGACGGTATAGCCATGACCGAGACGCCCCGGAACCACGCAGACGACCCGTACTCCTCGTCCGTGCCGCCGCTGCCCGGCTACCAGCCGACGGCGCACGAGACCCGGCCCCTCGAGGGCACGGTCCACCCGTCCTCCGCTGCGCAGCAGGCTCCCCAGGCACCCCAGGCGCCGCAGCAGCCCCAGGGCTACTACTTCAGCGCCGAGCAGCCGCAGGCCGGTTCCTACGGCCAGGCGTCCTTCGGTCAGCCGCCGGTCGGCCCTCCGGCCGAGCCGCCGGTCGACCCCGCGGGCGCCGCCTGGCCGCCGCCGGAGCAGCCGCAGCCGAAGCGCCGCATGAAGCGGCCGGTCGCGCTCGTCGCCGCCGTCGCCGTGCTCTCGGCCCTCGCGGGCGGTGTCGCGGGCGGCCTCATCGGCGAGAAGACCGGCGACCACGCCTCCTATGCGACCAACGCGGTGGTGACCGGCGACAAGTCCAGCGGCACCAGCGACGTCGCCACGATCGCCAAGGCCGTCTCCCCGGCCGTCGTCCAGATCACCGTCAACAGCGGCAGCAGCGAGGATCTCGGGACCGGCATGGTGCTGACCTCGACCGGCCAGATCCTCACCAACTACCACGTGATCTCCGACGCCGCGAACGGCAACGGCGGCACCATCAAGATCTCCTTCAGCAACGGCAAGACCGCGACCGGCACCATCGTCGGCACCGACGCGTCGCTCGACGTCGCCGTGATCAAGGCCGAGGGCGTCAGCGGTCTGCCCACCGTCTCCCTGGGCGACTCCAGCCAGGTGGCGGTCGGCGACCAGGTCGTGGCCATCGGCAACCCGGACGGCCTGACCGGCACGGTCACCTCCGGCATCGTCAGCGCGTTGAACCGACCGGTCAAGGTCGACGTCAGCCCCAGCACGGTGCAGGGCAACGGCGGCTTCGGCCTCCCGTTCTGGCAGGGCGACTCCAACCGCTCCTACCAGGGCAGCTCCTCGCAGACCGCCTCCTACAACGCGATCCAGACCGACGCCTCGCTCAACCCCGGCAACAGCGGCGGCCCGCTGCTGAACTCGCAGGGCCAGGTCGTCGGCATCAACGCGTCGATGTACAACTCCAGCAGCAACTCCGGCGGCAGCTCCGGCTCGGAGGCCGGCAGCGTCGGCCTCGGCTTCTCGATCCCGATCAACGCGGCCAAGGCGGTGCTCCCGCAACTCCAGTCCGGCCAGAGCATCAACAGCTGACGCCGTTCATGGCAGACAATTGCCTCACAGCATGACGTAGCAACCACACAGCTTCGAGGAGCAACGGGGATGACAGCCACCGAGTCCGACGCGCCGGCCCGGGTCCTGGTCGTGGACGACGAGCCCGCGCTGCGGGACGCGCTGGAGAGCAGCCTGGCCTTCGAGGGCTACGAGGTGCTGACCGCCTCGGACGGCCTCGAAGCGCTGGACGCGGTGGCGGAGGAGCAGCCCGACCTGGTCCTGCTCGACATCATGATGCCGCGCATGGACGGCCTCACGGCCGTCCGCCGGCTCCGCGGCCGCGGGGACACCGTCCCCGTCCTGATGCTCACCGCACGCGACGCCGTCGGCGACCGCGTGACCGGCCTCGACGTGGGAGCCGACGACTACCTCGCCAAGCCCTTCGAACTCGACGAACTCCTGGCCCGCGTGCGGGCCCTGCTGCGCCGCTCCGCGATCGCCTCGGCGGCGGGCCCGCAGGCGGACGCGGACGAGGTGATGACGTTCGAGGACCTCGCGATGAACACCACGACCCGCGAGGTGACGCGCGCCGGCAAGCCGGTGGAGCTGACGCGCACCGAGTACATGCTTCTCGAGATGTTCATGGCGCACCCGCGCCAGGTCCTGACGCGCGAACAGATCCTCAAGGCCGTCTGGGGCTTCGACTTCGAGCCCTCCAGCAACTCCCTCGACGTCTACGTCATGTACCTCCGCCGCAAGACCGAGGCCGGCGGCCTCCCGCGCCTCGTCCACACCGTCCGCGGTGTGGGTTACGCGCTGCGTGCGTCATGAGGAACCGCTGGCGCCGGCTGACCCTCCGGGGTCGGCTGGCGACGATGACGGCTGCCGTCGTCACCGTCGCCGTGGTGCTGTGCTGCGCGCTGGCGTGGTTCGCGGCGCGGCAGCAGATGAGCACGCAGGTCGACGACACACTGATGCAGTCCTGGTCCGAGCAGAAGGCCCTCGGGTCCATCCCCAATCCGTGCAACGGCCCCCATCCGTTCGACCACTCGCAGGCCCTCACCACGGTCATCACCTCCGCCGGGCCGCTGTGCGCGAACTCCGACAGCAACGTACGGCCCACTGACGCGGATCTGGCCGTAGCAGCATCGGGGACCGACGGCCCCCATGCCGACTCGACGATCCATGACGGAAGGACATACGGGGGCACCCCGATCCGCGTCTACACGGTGAGCCTGGGCAATGTGACGATCAACGGTCAGCCGACCAGCCTCGCCATCTCGTTCGCCCAGCCGCTCAAGCCCGTCTACTCGGCCCTGGCGACGCTGGCGGTGATCCTCACGGTCTTGGCCCTCGTCGTCATCGCGGGAGCGCTGATAGCGGCTTGGTACGTCGCCCGCACCGGGCTGAAGCCGGTCGACCGGCTCACCGCCGCCGTGGAGCACATTGCGCGGACGGAGGAGGTGGGGACGACGATCGACGTCGGGGAGAGTGACGACGAGATCGCGCGGCTGTCCACGTCGTTCAACTCCATGTCGACCGCGCTCGCCTCCTCGCGGGAGCGGCAGTCGCAGCTGATCGCCGACGCCGGGCACGAGCTGCGGACGCCGCTGACCTCGCTGCGCACGAACGTGGACCTGCTGGTGCGCAGTGAGGACACCGGGCGGCCGCTGCCGGAGGAGACCAGGAAGAAGCTGCTGCGGAACATGAAGGCGCAGATGGGCGAGTTGTCGACGCTCATCGGCGACCTGCTGGAGCTGTCCCGGCCGACGCGTCCCACCGGCGCCCGGCCGCTGGAGGTCGTGGCGCTGCACGACATCGCCGCCCGCGCGCTGGACCGGGCGCGGCTGCGCGGGCCGGGCCTGGAGTTCACGGTGTCCGTGGAGCCCTGGTACGTGCGCGCGGACGCGCACGCTCTCGAACGGGCCGTCATCAACCTGCTGGACAACGCGGTGAAGTTCTCGCCGGCCGGGGGCACCATCGACCTCGGCCTGCACTTCGGCACCCTCACGGTCCGCGACCACGGTCCGGGCATCCCGGAGGAGGACCTCGCCCACGTCTTCGAGCGGTTCTGGCGCTCCCCCGCCGCGCGGCAGATGCCGGGCTCGGGTCTCGGCCTGGCGATCGTCTCGCAGACGGTGCAGGACTGCGGCGGCGAGGTCGCCCTCTCCAACGCCCACCCCGGCACCCTCGCCACCATGAAGCTCCCCGGCGCACCGACCCCTCCCCCGGAGCTCCCGTCCACCATCTGAAATGTTCTGTCCCACCATATGAATACTGGGCCATCATGCTGACATGCCCTCAAGTCAGCGTGAGGCCCACGCGTCCCCCGCCGCCACGACCGCCCCGCAGACCTCCCGGCGCTGGGCGATGCTCGCGCTCGGGACCGCCGCGCAGACCGCGGCGTGCGCGTTCCTGTACGGGATGCCGTACCTCATCCCGTCGCTGCGGAGCGCGGAGGGGCTGACGCTGGCGCAGGCCGGGGTGATGGTCGCGTGTCCGACGGTGGGGCTGCTGCTGGCGCTGTACGCGTGGGGCGCGGCCACCGACCGGTACGGCGAGCGGTGGGTGCTGGCGGCCGGGCTCGGGGTGGCGACGGGCGCGCTGGGCGCGGCGCTGCTGGTGCACGGGCTGGTGTGGCTCGGAGTGCTGTTCACCGTGGCGGGCGCGGCCGGGGCGAGCGTGTCGGCCGCCAGCGGTCGGGTCGTGCTGGGGTGGTTCCCGCCCGAGCAACGCGGGCTGGCGATGGGCGTGCGGCAGACGTCGACGCCGCTGGGGATGCTGGTCGCGGCGGTGGCGATGCCGCCGATCGCGGCCGCGCACGGCCTGCACGGGGCGGTGCTGTTCGTCGCCGTGCTGTCCGGGGTGATGGCGGTGCTGACCGCGCTGTTCGTCGTGGACCCGCCGCGGCCCGCGGCGAAGGCCGCCGGAGCGGCCGACGGCGCACGGACGGCGAGCCCCTACCGGGGTGCCGCCCTGTGGCGGATCCACGGCGCGAGCGCGCTGATGGTCTGGCCGCAATTCACCGTCGGCGCGTTCGGGCTGGTCTACCTGACCGACGTGCGCCACTGGCCCGCGGTCGCGGCCGGACAACTGATGGCCTGCGGCCAGGCGCTGGCGGCGGCGTGCCGGATCGCCGCCGGACGCTGGTCGGACGCGGTGGGCAGCCGGCTGAAGCCGATGCGGTGGCTGGCTGCGGCCGTCGGCGTCCTGGGCGGGGGCTTGGCCGTGGCGGGCGACAGCGTGGCGGGAGTGGTCCTGCTGGTCGTCCTGTGCGGGCTCTCCGCGAGCACCAACGGGCTGTCCTTCACCTCCGTCGCGGAGCGGGCCGGCCCGCGGTGGGCGGGACGCGCGCTGGCCGTGCAGAACACCGGACAGAACCTGACCGCGTCGCTGTGCCCGCCGGTCGTCGGCGCCCTGATCACCGCCTCCGGCTTCAGCCCGGCCTTCGCCGTCGCCGCCGTCTGCGCCCTCGTCTCGATCGCCGTGCTGCCCCGCCGCTAGCAGACAGCCTCGGAAAGGAGCCGACGGGCGGGGCACGCGGTCTGTCGCACACGTTCAACTCCCCTATGGTCGAACGTATGGACACTGCGGAGCGTGAGGAGATCGCCGCGCTGCTGGAGCGCGCGGCGGAGGCGGACGGGCGGCAGGCCGTCTCGGAGCAGGGGAGGCTGGCCCTGCGCAGTGGGCGGGCGGACGTGAACCACCTGACCAGCAGGGACGAGCACGGGGTGCTCCTCGGGTACGCGCAGATCGACGCCGAGTGGACCGCCGAGCTCGTGATCGACCCGGCGCGGCGGCGCGAGGGGAACGGGCGGGGGCTGCTGCGCCGGACGCTGAACAGCGGGGCCCGCAGGGTGTGGGCGCACGGCGGCCACCCGGGCGCGACGCGGCTCGCGGCGGAGTTCGGCCTGGAGCTGGTCCGCGAGCTGCGGCAGCTGCGCCGGACCGGGCCCGCGCCCGAGGTCCCGCCGCTGCCCGACGGAGTCACCGTGCGGACCTTCGACCCGGGGCGGGACGAGGAGGCGTGGCTGAAGGTGAACGCCGCGGCCTTCGCGCACCACCCGGAGCAGGGCTCCTGGACCCGACGCGACATCGAGGAGCGCGAGGCGCAGGCGTGGTTCGACCCGGAGGGCTTCTTCCTGGCCGAACGCGGCGGCGAGCTCGTCGGCTTCCACTGGACGAAGGTCGAGGGAGGGCTCGGCGAGGTCTACGTGGTCGGGGTGAGCCCGACCGAGCAGGGCAGCGGGCTCGGCAAGGCGCTGACCGCGATCGGGGTCCACCATCTGGCCCAACGGCGTGGCCTGCCGACCGTGATGCTCTACGTCGACGCCGATAACCCGGCCGCGCTGCGGGTATACCAGAAGGCGGGGTTCACGGTGCACGAGGTGGACCTGATGTTCGCCGTGCGCGGCTGAGCCCTGCGGGCGCCACGTCGGCCATTCCGGCGTCAAGAGGCCTGCAGACGAAGCACAGGCGACCGCCTCAGCTTTCCTGCAGGCCACGCTGTATTTACCTTGAGTTCAAATGCCGTTGCAAAGATCACGAAATGCGATCCGTCCCGTCACCGCGGCGGCGGGCGGATGACGCCGTGCAGGAGGAGCCACAGACCATGACCGCCCAGCCTGCCTCGTCACCCTTCCCCGCCAAGCCGAGCCTGTCCGCCACCGCGGCCGGCTCCGCTCCCGGTACCGTCCTCGTTCCCGAGGACATGACACTCCCCGACGGCTTCGACGCCGAGGCCCTGCCGGAGAACCGGTTCCTGGACCGCGAGCGCAGCTGGCTCGCGTTCAACGAGCGCGTGCTGGAGCTCGCCGAGGACCCGGAGACCCCGCTGCTCGAGCGCGCCAAGTTCCTGGCGATCTTCGCCAGCAACCTGGACGAGTTCTTCATGGTCCGCGTCGCCGGCCTCAAGCGCCGCATCGCGACCGGCGTCGCCCAGCGCAGCGCGAGCGGTCTGCAGCCGCGCGAGGTGCTGGACCTCATATGGACACGTTCCCGCGAGCTGATGGCCCGGCACGCCGCCTGCTTCCAACAGGACGTGCTGCCCGAGCTGTCGGCCGAGGGCATCGAACTGGTGCGCTGGGGCGAGCTGAGCGACAAGGAGCAGGCGCGCCTGCTCGCGCTGTTCCGGCAGCAGATCTTCCCCGTGCTGACCCCGCTGGCGGTGGACCCGGCGCACCCGTTCCCGTACATCTCCGGGCTCTCGCTCAACCTCGCCGTCGTCGTGCGCAACCCCGTCAGCGGCCACAAGCACTTCGCCCGCGTGAAGGTGCCGCAGGTCCTGTCGCGGTTCCTGGAGGCCTCGCCCAACCGGTACGTCCCGCTCGAGGACGTCATGGGCGCGCACCTGGAGTACTTGTTCCCGGGCATGGAGGTGCTCGCCCACCACGCCTTCCGGGTCACCCGCAACGAGGACCTGGAGGTCGAGGAGGACGACGCCGAGAACATCCTCAAGGCGCTCGAGAAGGAGCTGATGCGGCGCCGCTTCGGCCCGCCGGTGCGCCTGGAGGTCGAGGAGTCGATCGACCCGTACGTGCTGGACCTGCTGGTCCGCGAGCTGAACATCTCCGCCGCCGAGGTGTACCCGCTGCCCGGCCCGCTCGACCTGACGGGCCTGTTCGCGATCGCGGGCGCCGACCGGCCGGAGCTGAAGTACCAGCCGTTCGTGGCCGGGACCGCCCGGGGCCTGACGGACGTGGAGTCGGCCTCGCAGCCGGACATCTTCGCCGCCGTCCGCGAGCGGGACGTGCTGCTGCACCACCCGTACGACTCGTTCTCCACCTCGGTGCAGGCCTTCCTGGAGCAGGCCGCCGCCGACCCGCAGGTGCTGGCGATCAAACAGACGCTGTACCGCACCTCCGGCGACTCGCCGATCGTGGACGCGCTGATCGACGCCGCCGAGTCGGGCAAGCAGGTGCTGGTCCTGGTCGAGATCAAGGCACGCTTCGACGAGCAGGCCAACATCAAGTGGGCCCGCAAGCTGGAGGAGGCCGGCTGCCACGTCGTCTACGGCCTGATCGGGCTGAAGACGCACAGCAAGCTCTCCCTCGTGGTCCGCCAGGAGGGCGACACGCTGCGCCGCTACGCGCACGTGGGCACCGGCAACTACCACCCGAAGACCGCCCGCCTCTACGAGGACCTCGGCGTGCTGACCGCCGACCCGCAGGTCGGCGCGGACCTGTCCGACCTGTTCAACCGCCTCTCCGGGTACTCGCGCCGCGAGTCCTACCGCCGCCTGCTGGTCGCGCCGCGCTCGCTGCGCAACGGGCTGGTCAAGCGGATCCACGACGAGATCGCGCACCACCGGGCCGGCCGCCCGGCGCGGATCCAGATCAAGGTCAACTCGATCGTGGACGAGGCCATCATCGACGCCCTCTACCGGGCCTCGATGGCGGGCGTGCCGGTGGACGTGTGGGTGCGCGGCATCTGCGCGATCCGGCCGGGCGTGCCGGGGCTCAGCGAGAACATCCGGGTCCGCTCGATCCTGGGGCGCTTCCTGGAGCACTCGCGGATCTTCCTGTTCGAGAACGGCGGGGACCCGGAGGTCTGGATCGGCAGCGCCGACATGATGCACCGCAACCTGGACCGCCGCATCGAGGCGCTGCTGCGCGTGACCGACCCGGGGCACCGGGCCGAACTGCAGGGCCTCCTGGAGCTCGGCATGGCCGACGACACCTCCTCGTGGCACTTGGGCCCGGACGGCGTCTGGACCCGGCACGCGCACGACGCGGAGGGGCGGTCGCTGCGCAACGTGCAGGAACTGCTCATCGACTCCCGCCGCCGCTCCCGGCGCGGCGAGGACAGCTGGGGCACACGTGCGGGCGCCAGCTGACACCACTCCCATCTCCTTACCCACGCCCAGGCAAGAGACCGGGCCGAGCAAGCAACGGGGACTGACCGAATGACGACCGAGAACGAGACGCCCCTCGCCGGGGCCTCCTCGGCCGAGAGCCTGCTGGCCGCGAACCTGGCCGAGCACGCCGGGCGCTTCCTGCGGGCCCTGCCCGACGTCGACCTGGGCACCCTGCGCCGGGTCGACGGGGCCCTGCACGGGTTCGGCGCCTTGCTGGAGCCCATATGGGCCGAGACCCTGCGGGGCGACCTGGCCGCGCTCGTGGTCACCCTGGGCCAGGAGCGCGGTTACACCCGACGACTGGCCCGGCTGCTGGCCGCGGTCGACTCGCTGACCTGCACTGACGCGAGCGTGCCGACGCCGCGCACCGCTGCCGAACCGGCTCGGTCGGCGGAGACGACCGTCGGCGGGCTGCTCGCCCACCACCCCGGCGCGCCCAAGGCGCGGGCCATGCTGGAGCGCCAGCTGACCCTGGCCCGCTCCCGCAGCCACACCGCGGCCCTTCAGGAGCTGGGCTCGTCCCGGTTCCACTCGCTCGCGGACCGGATGACGCTGCTCGTCTCGGACCTGCCGCTGCGCGACCCGGGCACCAGCAACCCGCCCGAGCACCTGCTCGGCCAGGCCGCCCGGATGGGCGAGGCGCTGGACCTGACCGTCTCCCGGCTGCCGCTGTCGCGCGCGGTGCAGCCGTACAACGGCGACGCGCTGCACCGGGTGCCGGTCCCCGCCGCCGAGCCCACGACCTCGGCCGCGCACGAGGACGCCGCCTGGACCCGGGCCGGCGCGGCCGTGCGCTACGCCCGCTACGCGCTGGAGGTCTGCCGTCCGCTGCTCGGCGAGCGCACCGAGCAGCCGCTCGCGGGGCTCGCGGAGCTGGCCGGACATCTGGAGCAGCAGCAGGAGGCCGCCGACGCGGCCGAGGCGGCGGCGCTCGCGGCGCGCACGCCCAGAATCACTCCGGCGACGGCGTACGTGCTCGGAGTGGTGCATGCTGATCAACGTCTGGAGGTGGAGGCCGCGCGTCACGCCTTCAGCGTGTCCTGGCCCGTATTCCAAAGCTCCGGATGGCTCACCGACCCATGGCTCGCCCGATCGACCTGACCGGCCACGTCCAGAAGAACAAGAAAAAGCCGAAGCACGAGGATCGGGCGCCGCGCAGCATGGAGTTGATCAAGGCCGCGGGCGTCGTACTGTGGCGCGAGAAGGGCAACGGCCTCGAACTGGCCCTGGTGCACCGGCCCAAGTACGACGACTGGAGCTTCCCCAAGGGCAAGCTCGAGCCGGGTGAGAAGCACCGCGAGGCGGCCCTGCGCGAGGCGCGCGAGGAGACCGGGATGACGGTGCTGCTGGGCCGCCGTCTGCCCACCCAGCACTACCTGTTCCGGGACCGGATCAAGCGGGTGCGCTACTGGTCGGCCACGCTGCTGAGCGGGCGCTTCGTCCCCAACCGCGAGGTGGACGCGCTGCGCTGGCTGCCGGTGGCGCAGGCGCGCGCCCAGCTCAGCTACGAGCACGACCGGAGCCTGGTCGACGCGCTGCGGGAGCAGCTCGGCAGGTGAGCCCGGAGACTGGAGTGACAGGCGCTGCGCGCGTCCCGGCCGTGCCCTGAACGTGCTCTTGCCGTGCCGAAACCGTTACTACTGGTCTGCGTATCCCGGTGTCCGACACAGGTTCACTCTCCGTTCATTTGCGCAGGTCGAATGCTTCACTTCACGTGCCTAACTTCAATGTCATCCGGAGGCCGAACGGCCCTCCTGCCATCAGTGATGAACCGCTGCCCCCTTCCTCCCCGCGGGCGGCGGACCCAGGAAAGGGACACCAAGTGAAGCTCCAGCGCAACGGCCGCACCAAGGCCCTCGCCATCGGCGCCCTGGCGGTCGTCAGCTCGCTGACGCTCGCGGCGTGCGGCTCCGACAACAACACCACCTCGTCCAGCTCCGGCAGCCCGGCCGCCGGCGGTTCCTCCGCCGCGGCCAGCAGCATCGCGTGCAGCGGCGCCTCCGGCCAGCTGCTCGGCGCCGGTTCGACCGCCCAGGCCAACGCCATGACCCAGTGGGTCAAGGACTTCCAGGCTGCCTGCTCCGGCACGACGATCAACTACCAGGCCACCGGCTCCGGCGCGGGCATCACCTCGTTCCAGTCCGGCAAGGTCGCCTTCGCCGGCTCCGACGCCGCCATGAAGCCGGCCGACGTCGCCAAGACCGAGGGCACCGCCTGCAAGAGCGGCGGCAAGGGCATCAACATCCCGATGGTCGGCGGCCCGATCGCCATCGGCTACAACCTGCCCGGTGTCTCCAACCTGGTGCTCGACGCCCCCACCCTGGCCCAGATCTTCACCGGCAAGATCGCCAAGTGGGACGACGCGGCCATCAAGAAGCTGAACCCGACGGCGACCCTGCCGAGCCTGCCCATCCAGACGTTCCACCGTTCGGACGGCTCCGGCACCACCGCCAACTTCACCGCCTACCTGGCGGCCGCCGCCCCGTCCGACTACACCCTGCAGCCGAACAAGCTGTGGGCGGCCAAGGGTGGCCAGGCGGCCAACGGCTCCGCCGGTCTCGCGGCCCAGGTCAAGCAGGTCCAGGGCTCGATCTCCTACTTCGAGCTGTCCTACGCGACCCAGCAGAACATCACCACCGCACAGATCGCCACCGGCGCCTCCGCCCCGGTCGCCATCTCCACCGACGCCGCCTCCAAGGCCGTCGGCGACGCCAAGGTCACCGGCACCGCCCCCGACCTGACGCTGGACCTGTCCTCGGCGTACACCACCAAGGCCGACGGCGCGTACCCGATCGTCCTGGTGACCTACGAGATCGCCTGCGACAAGGGCAACGCCCCGGCGACCCTGCCGACGCTGAAGTCCTTCCTGAACTACATCGCCAGCACCCCGGGCCAGAGCTCGATCACCAGCCTGGGCTACTTCCCGCTGCCGGCCAGCCTGCAGGCCCAGGTCAAGACCACGATCAACGGCCTGTCCTAAGGGCCCCCGCTCGTCAGCGAGCCTGAAGACCTGAGGTTGCGGGGGCCGGCGTCCGACGCCGGCCCCCGCGCCACTGGGACAGTCCCTTCGCAATGAACCGTCATCGAGCCTCGAACGCTCACTCACGTCCGGTGCACCGCCGCCAGGCGCAAACCCAGCAGGGTCCGCGCCACCAGACCGGAGATCTCATGGAAACCCCACGCGACACAAGCGCTCCCCCGAGCGGCCAGCAGCCCTCATCCTCCAACCTCGCCGGCGCCTCGCCGCAGCGGGGCCGTTCGTCGTTGTCCGACACCGGTAACACCGGCCGGCGCGGCGACGCGATCTTCAAGTTCGCGTCCAGCGGCAGTGGCATCGCGCTTCTGGTGATCATGGCCGCCATCGCGGCCTTCCTCACCGTCCGCGCCGTCAGCGCGATCAGCGCCGACCACGGCAACTTCCTCACCACGTCCGACTGGCAGACCCAGGCCGACCCGATCACCTTCGGCATCGCGGCCATCGCGATCGGCACGATCATCAGCGCCGTCGTCGCCATGGTGATCGCCGTGCCGGTCTCGCTCGGCATCGCGCTGTTCATCTCGCACTACGCGCCGCGCCGCATCGCCCAGGCCCTCGGCTACGTCGTCGACCTGCTGGCCGCGGTCCCCTCGATCGTCTTCGGTCTGTGGGGCGCGCTCTTCCTGGTGCCGCACATGATCGGCGTCAACGCCTGGCTGAACCAGTACTTCGGCTGGACGTACATCTTCCACCAGAACGAGCCCGGCACTCAGCCGCGCAGCCTGTTCACCGTCGGCATCGTTCTGGCGATCATGATCCTGCCGATCATCACCGCGGTCTCCCGCGAGATCTTCCTCCAGGTGCCCCGCGCCCACGAGGAGGCCGCGCTCGCGCTCGGCGCGACCCGCTGGGAGATGATCCGCACCGCCGTGATCCCGTTCGGCCGCTCCGGCATCGTCTCCGCGTCGATGCTCGGCCTCGGCCGCGCACTCGGCGAGACGATGGCCGTGGCGACGGTGCTCTCGCCGTCCTACGTGATCAACCTCCACATCCTGGACCCCGCAGGCTCGACCATCGCCCAGACCATCGCCAACCAGTTCGGCGAGTCCCAGGGTGTCGGCCGCGACGCGCTGATCGCCGCCGGTCTGGTGCTGTTCGTGATCACCCTGCTCGTCAACGGCGCCGCCCGCCTGATCATCGCCCGTCGCAAGGAATACTCGGGAGCTGACGCCTGATGAGCAGCCTCGCCACCTCCTCCCCGCTGAGCTCCTCCCTCACGGAGCGCCGCCTGCCGCGCTGGATGCCGATCGCCAACCTGCTGCTGGCCCTGCTCCTCGCCGTCGCCATCGGCGCCGGGTTCGACCTCAGCAGCAAGCCCCAGTGGCTCCTGATCGCCGCGATCCTCTACGTGGTCATCCAGTACGTCTCCTCGGCCGTCGTCGAGGGCCGCCGCCACGCCAAGAACTACGTGGCCACCAGCCTCGTCTGGGTCGCCTTCCTGCTGGCCCTGCTGCCGCTGGTCTCCGTGCTGTGGATGACCGTCAGCAAGGGCATCGGCGTCATCAACGCCAACTTCCTGACGCACTCCATGAACGGGATCGCGATCAACCAGGAGGGCGGCGGCATCTACCACGCGCTGATCGGCACCCTGGAGCAGGTCGCCCTGGCCTCCCTGATGGCCGCGCCGATCGGCATCCTGACCGCCGTCTACCTGGTCGAGTACGGCCGGAGCAACAAGCTCTCCAAGGCGGTCAGCTTCTTCGTCGATGTCATGACCGGTGTCCCGTCCATCGTGGCGGGTCTGTTCATCCTTTCCTTCTGGATCATCATCCTCAACATGCCGTTCACCGGCTTCGCGGGCTCGCTGGCACTGGCGATCCTGATGCTGCCGGTGGTCGTGCGCTCCACCGAGGAGATGCTCAAGCTCGTCCCCAACGAGCTGCGCGAGGCCTCCCTGGCCCTCGGCGTCCCGAAGTGGCTCACCATCACCCGCGTCGTCCTGCCGACCGCCCTCGGCGGCATCGTCACCGGCGTGATGCTGGCCGTCGCCCGCATCGTCGGTGAGACCGCACCGATCCTGATGCTCGTCTTCGGGGCCGACACGATCAACATGGACCCCTTCAACAACCCGCAGTCCTCGCTCCCGCTCTTCGTGTGGACCGAGTACTCGAGGGGCACCGACCAGTCCCAGGCCCGCGCCTGGGGCGGTGCCCTGGTCCTGATCGCGGTGGTCATGATCCTCAACCTGGTCGCCCGCGGCATCGCCCGCTGGAAGGCCCCCAAGGGCGCCACGCGCTGACGTGCGCTTCCCGGCAACCCGGCATCCAGAAGACTTGTAGAAAGCGAAAGACACATCATGGCCAAGCGCATCGACGTCAGCGGACTGAACGCGTACTACGGCAACTTCCGGGCCGTGGAGGACATCTCCATGACCATCGAGCCCCGCACCGTGACGGCGTTCATCGGCCCGTCCGGCTGCGGCAAGTCGACCTTCCTGCGGACCCTGAACCGCATGCACGAGGTGATCCCCGGCGCGCGCGTCGAGGGCAAGGTCATGCTCGACGACGAGAACCTCTACGGCGCGAACATCGACCCGGTCGCGGTGCGCCGCACCGTCGGCATGGTCTTCCAGCGGCCGAACCCGTTCCCGACGATGTCCATCAAGGAGAACGTCGCCGCCGGCCTCAAGCTGAACGGCGTCCGCAACAAGAAGGTCATCGACGAGGCCGTGGAGCGCTCGCTGCGCGGCGCGAACCTGTGGAACGAGGTCAAGGACCGGCTGGACAAGCCCGGCGCAGGCCTCTCCGGCGGTCAGCAGCAGCGCCTGTGCATCGCCCGCGCGATCGCGGTCGAGCCGCGCGTCCTGCTGATGGACGAGCCCTGCTCGGCGCTGGACCCGATCTCCACCCTCGCCATCGAGGACCTGATCGGCCAGCTCAAGGAGCAGTTCACGATCGTCATCGTGACCCACAACATGCAGCAGGCGGCGCGTGTCAGCGACCGGACGGCGTTCTTCAACCTGGCCGGCGTGGGCCAGCCGGGCCGCCTGATCGAGATCGACTCGACGGAGAAGATCTTCTCCAACCCGTCGGTCCAGGCCACCGAGGACTACATCTCCGGCCGCTTCGGCTGACGGTGCCCGTCCCGAGGACTCCTCCGCGGCGCTACTAGGCGGTGCCGCCGCGGAGGTCAACCACGAAGGGTCCGACTCCCCCCCCGGGGGAGTCGGACCCTTCGCGTTGCACTGCCTTCCGTTGCACCCTCCAGGGGCGCGGGGCTCCGCCGATGTGCGGCTCCGCCGCGCGGGCGCGCCCCCGCCAGAAGTGCCCCCGCAGGTCGCTGCACCATCCGGAGCGCTCGGAACTGCGCGACAAGCCACCCACGCAGGTGGAGGCCCGAACGTGCAAGGCCATCCGCACATGGTGGTTGCTCGCGCAGCTCCCCCCGCCCCTGGGTGGTGCAGGCTCGGCGCCTAGCCGACGATGGCCCAGCTGAGCCAGTAGACGAGGGCTGCGACGACGCCCGCTGCCGGGAGGGTGATGAACCAGCCGAGGACGATGTCCTTGGCGACGCCCCAGCGGACCGCGCGGACCCGCTTCGTCGCGCCCACGCCCATGATCGCCGAGGTCATGACGTGAGTCGTGGAGACCGGCACCTTGTAGGCGTAGGAGGTCACGTACAGGACCAGCGCCGAGACGGACTCGGCCGCGAAACCCTGCGGCGGGTCCAGCTCGATGATCCTGCGGCCGAGCGTCCGCATGATGCGCCAGCCGCCGGCCCAGGTGCCGAGCGCCATGACGACGGCGGTCGAGATCTTGACCCAGGTCGGGATGCTCGACCCGGAGTAGTGACCGGAGATGGTCAGCGCCATCACCACGACACCCATGGTCTTCTGCGTGTCCTGAAGCCCGTGGCCGAGCGCCATCGCCGCCGCGGAGACCGTCTGCGCCATCCGGAAGCCGCGCTTGGCGCGATGCGGGTTGGCGCGGCGGAAGATCCACAGGACTGCCAGCATCAGCAGGAAGCCCAGGATCAGGCCGGCGACCGGCGAGGTGAGCATCGGGATGATCACCTTGTCCAGCAGGCCCGACCAGTAGACGGTCGTGCCGCCCGCCAGCGCCGCGCCCACCATGCCGCCGAAGAGGGCGTGCGTGGAGGACGAGGGGAGTCCGAAGTACCAGGTGACCAGGTTCCAGGCGATCGCGCCGACCAGCGCCGACCACAGGATGACCAGGCCGTGGCTGCCGGTCGGGGTGGCGATGATGCCCTTGCTCACCGTCTGCGCGACGCCCTCGCCGAGGAACGCGCCGAGCAGGTTCATCACGGCCGCCATCAGCAGCGCGGCCTTGGGGGTCAGCGCCCGCGTCGAGACCGAGGTCGCGATCGCGTTCGCGGAGTCGTGGAAACCGTTGGTGTAGGCGAAGCCGAAGGCGACGGTGATGACCAGGACCAGTCCGAAGATGTCCACGTGTGGTTCAGGACTCCTTGACGGCGATGGTCTCCACCGTGTTCGCCACATGTTCGAACGCGTCGGCGGCCTCTTCGAGGACGTCGACGATCTGCTTGAGCTTCAGCACCTCTATGGCCTCGTACTGGCCGCTGAACAGGTGCGCGAGCAGCTTCCTGTGGATCTGGTCGGCCTGGTTCTCCAGCCGGTTGATCTCGATCCAGTACTCGGTGAGGTTGTCCATCGTCCGCAGGTTCGGCATCGCCGCCGCGGTCAGTTCCGCGGCCCGGGCCAGCACCTCGATCTGCTGCTCGACGCCCTTCGGCAGGGTCTCCACGTCGTAGAGGACCGTCAGGTCGACGGCCTCCTCCATGAAGTCCATGATGTCGTCGAGCGAGGAGGCCAGCGCGTAGATGTCCTCCCGGTCGAACGGCGTGATGAAGGACGAGTTCAGCTGGTGGAAGATCGCGTGGGTGGACTCGTCACCCGCGTGTTCGGCTGCGCGCATCCGGTCGGCGATCTCCGCCCGCGCGGCGACGTCTGCGCCGAGCAGTTCCAGCAGGAGCTTGGAGCCAGTGACGAGATTGTTCGCCGAGGCGGCGAACAAGTCATAGAAGCTCGTCTCCCGAGGGGTCAGACGAATACGCACAAAAGTCTCCGAAGTACAGGGGCGGACGTAGCGATGCTAGGCGCTGCGTCCGCACTTTGCGCACACCGGGGTGTTACGGCTGACACGGAGCAACGGAAATCATCCTTGCGTACGCACTGGCACAGCGGTCACCCTCAAGTGCCCACCGCGCCGATATTCGATATCCACCCGTGACCGGATCGAGCCCGTGCCACCTACCATGGGGGCATGGACGCCGTGGAAGCCCTGGCCGCCGAAGAGACGCCGCACGCCGAGCCGACGCACTCGGACCACAGCGGACCTCACGGGTACAGCGCACGCAAGGACGACCACGTCAAGCGGCTGCGCCGGATCGAGGGCCAGGTCCGCGGCCTGCAGCGGATGGTCGAGAACGACACCTACTGCATCGACATCCTCACCCAGGTCTCCGCAAGCACCAAGGCGCTCCAGTCCTTCGCGCTCAGCCTGCTGGAGGAACACCTGCGGCACTGCGTGGCGGACGCCATGGAGAAGGGCGGAGCCGAGGCGGAGGAGAAAGTCGCCGAGGCGACCGCGGCGATTTCGCGGCTACTGAGGTCCTGATCACATTCGCGTGATGCGTCTTCCGGTCGCGGGACTTTCGTGATCACCGCCCCTGCGGGGGATCCTCGCCGCTGATCCGCTGCTGCGGGACCCGGGGCATCTTCGGGTCCCGCTCCACCCGCAGGATGGTGTCGATCCGCTCCTCGGTGAGCCGCTCGCCCGGGGTGGCGGCGGCCGCGATGATGAGATCGCTGTACATCTCGATCTCCGCCAGGGCGACCAGGTCGTCCGCAGCCACGCGCGCCACCTCCTCACCGCCGACGGGTAGTCAACTCCTTACAGAGTAGGCACCCCGTGCCGGGCGTGCATGGCACGTCTGGGCCATTTTGCACGCGGCGGCTGCGCGCTCCTTGCGGGCACGACGCCCCTGCGCTACTTGGCGCCGGCCGCCGCGCTCGGCCCCACCACGTCCGCGTCGGAGGGAAGCGCGACCTGGACCGGCGTGCCGTACCCGGAGAACTGGCTGGTGGAGGTCACCACGACCTGGTCCTTGGCCACCGTGGACCCGGGGACGTTGGAGAAGGTGAAGACCTCGACGATCTTGCTGATACGGCCGTGCTCGTCGAGCCAGACGTCGTAGGGCACCTTCTTGACGGTGAAGGTGTGCGCGGCGAGGGCCAGCCCGGCGCTGGACGGGCCGCCGGTGGCCTTGGACGCCTCGGCGAGATCCAGCGTGCCCCTGTAGTGCTTGAGGACCACGCCGTCCACCGTCGCCGAATCCACCAGCTGGGCCGTCTGCGCGCCGCGCAGCGCGTCCGCGGCGCTGGCCGGATCGGTGGCGCCGCTGCTCACCAGGTTGCCGTCGCCGAGCTGCTGCACCTGGAGCTTGACCCACTTGCCCGCCGGGACCTTGGCGCCGGGGTTCTGCAGGTAGACCACGCCGAGGCCGACGATCTCCGTCAGCTTGCCCGCCGGGGTGGCACTGCCGGCCGGGACGTTGATCTCCAGCCGGCCGAGGTGGCTGGTGTAGTCGTAGACGCCCGTGCCGCGCAGCGTCATCTGCTTCTTGCCCGCGACCGTGTGCAGCGTGGTGGCGTCCTGGATCGAACCGTTGTGCCCGGTGATGTCGGCGGCGGCCCGCACCGCCGTGAGCGGGTCGGCCGCCAGGTGGTCGTCCGCCGGGTTCACCTTGACGGTCTGGGCGTCGTTGCTCGCGCCCGTCTGCCCCGACGAGGAGCAGGCGGCCAGGCCGAGCACCGCGGCGACGGAGGTCGCGGCGGCTGCGGCGTGGAAGGCGCGGCGGTACGGGCGAGACATACGGTCCTCCTGGGCACGGCGTGCGCGGCGGGGCGTGCGCGCAGTGCCCAACGAGCCGTCCGGCGTGGGGTTACGGCCGTCCGGCCCAACGAATGTCTGGGCTGTCCGGGTTACCGTTGATTCGTGACTCACGACGCGCCTTCGGCGATCCCTCACCAGCGATGTGAGGGGAGAGCGGAGCACATCACGTCCGTGGCGGAGAGAGGCGCGTTCGCCGTGGCACGCTGCAGCTGCGGCTGGTACGCGCCCGCCCGACGCTCCCGGGACCGCGCGCGGCGCGACGCGGACGAGCACTCCATCGAGACGGCGCTGTAAGCACCCGCCCCGGCCCCTGCCCCGGCACTGCCCGGGCCCTCGCCCGGGCCCTCTGCCGGGTCTGCCGCCGGTCCGCTTGTCGGGATATCTGCAACCCTCCCGGGGGAATGCACGTCTACTCCCGCGTAACCATCACTCGGGGCGGTAGAGGATCAGCATGGGCGACCAGGGAACGACGCGTCGGAGCCTGCTGCTCGCAGGCGGGGCGCTCGCCGCGGGCGTGGGCGTGGCCGCCTGCGGCGCGAAGTCCGGGCCGGCCGCGGCCGCCACCACCTCGGCCCGGGCGGGCGTCGGCGCCACCACGACCGCGCAGACCACCGTCTCCCGTGGCGCGCCCGACTGGACCGGGCTCGCCCACCAGCTCTCCGGCCGCCTGATCCGCCCCGGCCAGGCCGACTTCGGCGAGGCCGTCGAGCTCTTCCAGCCGCGCTTCGACAGCGTGCGCCCGGCGGCAGTCGCCTATGTCGCCAACGCGAAGGACGTCGCCGCCTGCATCGCCTTCGCCCGCAGCTCCGGTGTCCCGCTCGTGCCGCGCAACGGCGGACACAGCTACGCGGGCTGGTCCACCGTCAGCAACGGTCTGGTCATCGACGTGGGGAAGCTCGGCACGGTCAGCTCCGGCGGCGGCACCGCGAGCGTCGGCGCGGGCGCGCGGCTGATCGACGTCTACACCCACCTCGCCGCGTCCGGCCGGACGATCCCCGCGGGCTCCTGCCCGAGCGTCGGCGTCAGCGGCCTGACCCTCGGCGGCGGTGTCGGCGTGACCGGCAGAGCCAACGGCTTGACCTGCGACAATCTCATCGGCGCGGAGATCGTCACCCCGGACGGCCAGATCCGCGAGGTCAGCTCCAGCCAGGACGCCGACCTCTTCTGGGCGCTGCGCGGCGCGGGCGGCGGCAACTTCGGCGTCGTCACCCGCCTCGACTTCCGCACCCACCCGGCCGACGACTGCGCCTACGGCTTCCTGTCCTGGCCCTGGTCCCGCGCCCGGCAGGCCATCGAGGCCTGGCAGCAGTGGGCGCCCAGCGCGCCCGACAGCCTCTGGGCCAACCTGCACATCACCGCCTCGTGGGACGGCAACCTGCGCGTCCAGTCGACGGTCAACATGCTCGGCGGCTCGCGCACCGAGCTGGCCAACCTCATCGACCGGCTGGCCGAGCGCCCGACGAGCGCCTCCCTGCACAGCGCCTCGTACCTGACGACCATGCAGGTCATGGGCGGCGTCAGCGGCCAGTCCGCGGCCCAGGCCCACGTGCCCGGCGTGCTGCCCGGCCACAACCCCGCGGGCCGGGTGGTCCGCTCCTCCTACGGCGCGCGCTCCGACTTCTTCACCCAGCCCCTGACCGGCGCGGGCGCTGCCGCCGTCGTCGCCGCGGTGGCCCGCTACCGCAGCTACGCCCCCAAGGGCGGCGAAGCGGCCATCGCCTTCGACGCCCTGGGCGGCGCGATCAACCGCGTCGGCGCGCGGGACACCGCGTTCGTCCACCGCGACGCGCTCTTCCTGGCCCAGTACACCGCGGACTATCCCGCGGGCGTCACGGGCGGCTCGGCGGCCTCCCAGTCCTGGTCGTGGATCAACAACGCCTGGACCACGATGCGGCCCTACGCGAGCGGCGAGGCGTACCAGAACTACGTCGACCCCGGGCTCCACGGCTGGGAGCAGGCCTACTACGGCGCGAACGCCACCCGCCTCCGCCAGGTCAAGCGCACCTACGACCCCCACGGCCTCTTCCACTTCCCCCAGGGCATCCCCCTGACCTGAGGCCCGGCCGCCACCCACACGGGCCCGCCCCTGGGGCCTGCCTGGGCGCCCTCGGGGCCGCGGTCCAGCGCCTCCGCGCTGCCCCGGCTGACGGCCCCGTCAGGGATCGTCGCCGGCGTCGGCGCGGGCCCGCGGACGTGCCTGGGCCTCGGCCTTGACTTCGGAACTGTCAGCGGCCACGGGGCAGGAGCGCCCTGGAGGGTGGGACCCGGGCGGGCGCAGCCGAGGCTGCGTCCTAGGCGGCCAGGTGGTGGGGCGGTTCCTCCGTGCCGGAGGGCTGGGGCTGGGCGGCGGCGGCGTGGCCGAGTGGGGCCCCGGCCGCGGCGATGACGAGGGGCCGGAGCGCGGTGCGGGTCAGGGCGTGGGTGAACGGCGTCAGGACGGCCATCGCCACCGGCGCGAGCAGCAGCACCGTCGCCGTCCCCAGCGCGTAGCCGCCGAGGACGTCGGAGGGGTAGTGCACGCCCATGAAGACCCGCAGGAAGCCTTCGACGAAGGCCAGGCCGATGCCGATGCGGCCCAGCCGCCGGTCGACCAGCATCAGGCCGACCGCCACGGCCATCGTGAACGTGGCGTGGTCGCTCGCGAAGGACCCGTTGGCCTGATGGCTCATGAGCAGATCGAGCCCACCTGGGTGGGAGACGAAGGGTCTGGGGCGCTGGACCATGGCCCGGACGGGCACGTTCAGCAGCAGCGCCAGGCCGGACGCGAGGCCGGCCCACAGGAGCCCGGCGACGGCGACCGGCGCGCCCTTGCCCCGGCGCGCCCACGCCCACGCGAAGAGCAGCAGCAGGACCGAGGCCAGCGGGACCCCGTACTCCCCCATGAAGGCCAGTGCGGAGTCCAGGGCCGAGGGAAGGCTCTTCGCCAGGCCGTTGACCGCCGACACCAACGACCAGTCGAGGCTTCCACCGCCGTCCGCCAGCAGCGCGACCACCCCGCACACCTCCGCACATTCCTCAGCCAAGAGCCGTAGAGCAACCCCCGTTGCGTCGTTGCACCAAGGTCAAGTGTGCTCGCCTGACAGCGGGCACAACGGAGCGAATGCCCCAAAGCGTTCCGATCACCCAGGAAGTTATCGGAACGTTGCCCTTCGCTCACTGGTTGGGCACAACCGACACACCAGAACCATCAACGCGGCGTCATTGTCCGTTCGCGATGGTGCCGTTGGCCTGAACCGTCGGCAACGCCGCGGCGCCGTCGGTGGTGACCCGGGTCGCGCCGAAGTAGTCGCCCTCGGAGTCGATCGAGTCGTAGCGGATCACCGCGCCCGTGTGCGGGGCGTTGATCATGTAGCCGCCGCCGACGTAGATGCCGACGTGGTGGATCTGCGAAGGGTCATGCGGGTCGTGCGAGAAGAAAACGAGGTCGCCGGGCTGGAGCTGGTCCCGGCTGGGGTGCGGCCCGGCGTACCACTGGTCGGCGGCGACGCGCGGCAGCTTGATCCCGACGCTGGCGTAGGCGGCCTGGGTGAGGCCGCTGCAGTCGAAGCGGTAGCCCTGGGAGGCCAGGCCCTCGCCGCCCCACAGGTAGGGCGTGCCCAGCTTGCTCTGCGCGAAGTAGATCGCGCCGGCCGCCTGGGAGGAGAACGCGACCGTCGTCGCGGCCGTGAAGGACTGCGCCAGCTTCTTGATGTTCTCGACGTAGTGCTGCGTCTCCGCTATGGCGGGAACGCCGCCCGCGCTGATCACCGCGTAGGGCCCCGCGTTGTAGGCGGCCAGCATGTTGGAGGTGCGGTCGCCCGGCACGCTCGCGGTGTCCTTGGCGAGCTGGCAGTCGTAGGAGGCGGCGGAGGGGATCGCGTCGGCCGGGTCCCACACGCTGGGCGTGTGGGTGTGGGTGGGGTCGATCCCGTAGATCTTCCAGGTGGCGGGCATGAACTGCGCTATCCCCTGCGCGCCGACCGGGCTGACCGCGCCCGGGGAGAAGCCGCTCTCCTGGTAGAGCTGGGCCGCGAGCAGAGGCGGCGTCAGTTCCGGGCAGAGGTTGCCCCACTGCTGGATCAGGCTGGTGTACGCGGTCGGCACCGTGCCGGGCGCGAGCGTGGTCGCCCCCTGCGCGGCGGCCTGGTTGATGTTCCCCGCCGTGATCATCACGGCCATGACGAACGACCCGAAGAGCCCGATCAGTCCGACCGCGACCCCGCTGCCGAGCAGCGCGGTGCTTCGCCGAACCGCCATCGGGGCCTCCTCCCGGCCGTGCGAGCCACGCGCGGACGTGGTGTCATCCGTCAGTGTCAGCGCCAGCGTTGCCTCTGACAATCACCGGTGATACAGACACTAAGCGGTAGGGTCGATCGAGCGACGTCAGGACGTGATCGGACCCCTGCACGAGTCGATCAACGCAAGTCGAACGGCCCCATCGTGGCAGTTGTGACGAGAGCCTCGTCAGGGAACCTTCAAGAAGTGGCCAAGTCGACATCGGATCTGGCCAAGAATAGGGCTGGGCCCTTCGCCACGGCCGGGCGCTGGGCTTTGAATGATGATCAGGTGGGTGGTTGTTGTGTATCTCAGTGCTGGCAAGGGTGACATCAACACCATCATCGGTGGCATCGCGCCCAACTGGGGCCCGTTCGCCAATCTGGGCAACCAGGCCCGGACGATGGTGGAGGTCGTGATGGCGGTGGCCATCCTCGGCTGTCTGGCGATCGCCATCTGGGGCGCGGCCAAGCAGCGGATCGGCGCGACGGCGCTGCGGGACACGTTCAGCGCGGAACAGGGCAAAGGGCTGATCATCGCGGGACTGACCGGCGTGTTCATCATCGGTTCGCTGGGAACGCTCTTCACCATTGTCTATGGGATGGCGATCTGATTAGCGACCTGATCCGCCGTCTGCTTCCGGTTCCCGCCGCCCGCTTGTCCGCTTCGCGCGGACTAGCCCGAAATGACTAGTCCGGTTCGGTGAATCCCCGCCCACGGGCCACCGTCCGGGTGACAGAGTTGACGCACGCCCCTCACGGGCGCGCGCCCGCTTGCCCGCCTGCCCGCCCACCCTCGTCCCAAGGGGGCTGCCGTGTCCGTCTCCGACGACCAGCCGCACACGCGGACCCGCCTGCCGGCGGGCGAGCAGCCGGCGCTGGGGCCGCAGGCCCCTGGTTTCCGCCGACTGCGCCTGCTCGGCGGAGTGTTCGTCGTGGTCTTCCTCCTGGTCGTCGCGGTGGCGGTGATCAACCGCACTAACGGCAGCACCTCGAACGGCAGTACGGGCGGTAGCACGACCGGCAAGTCCGACGACGCGGGCGCGCAATCCGCCCCCACCTCCCCGACGGGCACCCAGCCGGTCACCACGACCACCAACGGCATCGGCGTCCAGTACCCCCACACCAGCGAGGGCGCCCAGAGCGCCGCCGCCAACTACTCCGTCGCCCTCGGCTCCAGCGACATGTACGCGACCCAGTCGCGCCACGCGATCGTCTCGGCCATAGTCGATGCGAGTGCCAGCACAGCGCTGAACAGCCGCTTCGATGCTTCTTTCGACGCCCAGGCGAGCCGATTCGGCCTGACCCAAGGCAAGGCCCCTAGCGGGCTGACTTTTGTCTCTCGCGCGATCCCCGTGGGAACCAAGCCCGACAGTTACACCTCCGACGCAGCAACGGTCGAGGTCTGGAGTACGTCGATCGGCGGTCTTGCAGGGCAGGGCTCCACACAACCGATCACTGAGTTCTGGTACACGCTCACACTCAAGCTCCACTGGTCCGGTAGCGACTGGAAGGTCGTCGACTTCTCGCAGGTCGATGGACCGACTCCGATCGGTGGCAGCCAGACAGTTTCCAACTTCGGCACCATGGCGAACGCCGTCAACCAGTTCGGGGGGTTCCGCTATGCCCGTTGACCTCCGTCGTCTGACGTCGAAGGCAATCGCGATTGCCAGCCTGCAGATCCTGCTTCTGGCCGGGAACGCCGCCGCTGCGCCAGGGCCCGTATCACCGTCACCGCACCCTTCACCTTCACCTAGCTGCGACGGGCTGCCCGCAGCCGCGAAGGTTTGGTGCCAGCAAGGGCAGAACAGCAACACCGGGGGTAGCCTCCCTGCCTCGCTCGACCCCGTGCAGTCGCTGGCGAACAGCTGTGCTAACGCGGCCGCGTGGATCGTGCGGAAGCTGTCCGACGGGATCGACAGCACCACGAACGTGGACTTCACCAACACCGCGTTCCTCAAGCAGTACGCCATCGTCTTCGGTGCCGCGACCTTCCTGACGCTGCTGCTGTGGCTGCTCGCCGTCATCAAGCGCGCGGCGCGCGGCGTGCCGTTGCACACGGCGTTCAGTGAGGCGATCGGGTTCCTGTGGCTGACCGTGCTCGCCTCCGCGTTCACGCCGCTGATCCTGTACACCGTCGTCAGCGCCACCGACGGCGTCACGGAGGGGATCGCCGCCGGGACGAAGACGGACACCGCAACCTACCTCGGGACCTTCGCGGACACCCTGACCTCGGGGAAGATCGGCGGTGGGCCGATCATCCTGGTGGGGGTCAGCCTCATCGCCATCGTCGCCGCCGCGGTCGTCTGGCTGGAGATGTTCGTGCGGGCCGCGATGCTCTACGTCGGGGCGCTGCTCGGCACCGTCGTCTACGCGGGCATGGTCGACAAGCAGATGTGGAAGCACGTGCGCCGCTGGGCCGGGCTGATGATCGCGGTGATCCTGATCAAGCCCGTCATCGTCATCGTGCTCGGCCTCGCCGGGGCCGTCGCGTCCTCCGCCGGGGCCAACGACGCGTTCGCCACCGTCACCTCCGGCGTGGCGATCCTCGTGCTGTCCATCTTCGCCAGCTCCGTCATCTACCGCTTCGTGCCCGGCTTCGGCGACGACATGGTCGCCATGCGCCGCGCCCGCGCCCAAGCGGTCAGCGCCGGCCGCGCCGTGGTCAACGGCCCCGCGAACTTCATGAAGCAGGGCATCAGCACCCACGCCGGCCGCGACGGCGAGAACGGCGGGGGCAGCAGCGGCGGCGGGGCCGCCGGAGGCGGGAGCGTCGCGCCCGGCATCGCCGCACACGCCACCCGCAACGCGCCCGCCGCTCCCCCCGCCCAGGGCGGCAGCCCTGACCAGGCGGCCCGCGCCGCACGTACCACCAGCACGTTCGCCAAGGGAGGCGGAAGCCAGCCGTGACCACCCCACCCGTCGGGCAGTACCGGCGCACCTACCTCATCGGCAAGGCCAAGCCGAACGCGGTGATCGGGCGGAACCGCGAGGGCGGCGAGGTCTTCCTGATCATCTTCTGCGCCTTCGTGGGCATGATGTGGGGCATCCTCGTCCCGATCCTCCTCATCCGGCTGATCGGCCTGATCGGGTTCCCGGCCATCGGCTTCGCGATCGTCTACCTGCCCTACCGCAAGCGGACCTTCTACAAGTGGGCGGAGATCAATCGCAGCTACAAGCGGATCGCCCGCTCCCCCGGCGGCACCTACCGCTCCTCCGCCATGGAGGCCGGAACGCGCCTGGCCGGCGACGAGGTCGAGATCGGCCCGCCGCCCGGCATCGGGCGGATCCGGTGGCTGGCCGCGCCCTTCGGGCCGGACGAGGTCGCCGTCCTGCTCCATCTCGACCGCCGCACCGTCACCGCCGCGATCGAGATCGAGGGCCCCGGCGTCGGCCTGCGGGACAGCGAGGACCAGGAAGCCCTGGTGGAACGGTTCGGCACGCTGCTGCGCCACGTCGCCAACGGCGACGGCTTCGTGACGCGTCTGCAGATGCTGGCCCGCACCCTCCCCGCCGACCCCGACGCGCACGCCAAGGACGTCGCCCGACGCGGCGACGACGAGTCCCCCCAGTGGCTCAAGGACTCCTACGACCAGCTCCAGGCGATGGTCTCCACCTCCTCCGAGCAGCACCGCGCCTACCTCGTCGCCTGCATGCACTACACCCGCGAGCTCGCCGCCGAGGCCCAGGCGATGGGCCGCACCGCCCACAGCCGCGCCCGCGGCGACGAGGGCCTGGCCGCCGTCATGGCCCGCGAGCTCACCGACATCTGCGCCCGCCTCGCCGAGGCCGACATCCGGGTGCGCCAGCCCCTCGGACAGGCCCGCCTGGCCTCGCTGCTGCACTCGATGTACGACCCGGACCACCAGATCGACCACATCCAGGCCATGTCCCGGCGCAACGCCTGGCCCGCCGAGCTGGACGCGACGAACCCCAACTACCTCCAGGCCAAGACCCGCGAGTCGGTCACCCGCGAGCCCTGGTGTCACGCCACCGCGTGGGTCAAGGAGTGGCCGCTGACGCCCGTCGGCGTCAACTTCCTCGCGCCGCTGCTGGTGCACACCCCGGACGTGATCCGCACCGTCGCCGTCACCATGGACCTCGAGCCCACCGACGTCGCCATCGAGCGGATGCTGACCGAGAAGACCAACGACGAGGCCGAGGCCAGCCGCGCCGCCAAGATGAACCGCACCGTCGACCCGCGCGACCTCGCCCACAGCGGCCGCGTCGACCAGCGCGGCGAGGACCTCGCCTCCGGCGCCGCCGGGGTGAACCTGGTCGGCTACATCACCGTCAGCTCGCGCTCCCCCGAAGCGCTGGCGCGCGACAAGCGCACCATTCGCGCCTCTGCCGGAAAGAGCTATCTCAAGCTGGAATGGTGCGACCGGGAACACCACCGCGCCTTCGTGAACACCCTGCCCTTCGCCACCGGCATCCGCCGCTGACCCCCGCCCGCTCGACCGAACCACTGGAGGCCGGCCATGGCACCACCGCTCGGAGGCTTGACCGAGGGGTTCACCAGCTTTCTCTTCGGCCGGATCGAGACGACCCGGCTGCCGGTGCGCACCTCCACCGGCCAGGCCCAGGCCGTCTACCTGCCGACGGCCGCGCCGGGCCTGGGCGACTCCGGCGTGATCATCGGCCGTGAGGTCTACAGCGGCAAGGGCTACGTCTACGACCCGTTCCAGCTCTACGGCCAGCAGCTGCCCGCGCCGCACTGGCTGGTGCTGGGCGAGTCCGGCAACGGCAAGTCCGCGCTGGAGAAGACCTACGTGCTGCGCCAGCTGCGCTTCCGCGACCGGCAGGTCGTGGTGCTGGACGCCCAGGGCGAGGACGGCGTCGGCGAGTGGAACCTGATCGCGCGAGCGCTCGGGATAACGCCGATCCGGCTCGACCCGCTGGCCGCGCTGGAGGGCGGCGTCAAGCTCAACCCGCTGGACCCGGCCATCACCCAGACCGGCCAGCTGGCCCTGCTGCGCACCATCATCGAGGTCGCCATGGGACGCGGCCTGGAGGAGCGCGCCGGCTTCGCGCTCAAGGCCGCCCACGCCCACGTCAATGCGACGGTGACGAACCGCCAGCCCGTGCTCGGCGACATCATCGACGCGCTGCGCTCCCCCAACACCGACTCGATCGACGCGCTCGGCGTCTCGCTCGAGGAGATCCAGACCTGGGGTCTCGACGTCGCCCTGGTCCTGGACCGCCTCGTCGACGGCGACCTGCGCGGCATGTTCGACGGCCCCACCACCGACGGCATCGACCTGGACGCGCCGCTCATCGTCTTCGACCTCTCGCACATCGACCGCAACTCGATCGCGATGCCGATCCTGATGGCGATCGTCGGCGTCTGGCTCGAGCACACCTGGATCCGCCCCGACCGCAGGAAGCGCATCTTCCTGGTCGAGGAGGCCTGGCACATCATCAACTCTCCGTTCGTCGCCCAGCTGTTCCAGCGGCTGCTGAAGTTCGGACGGCGCCTCGGCCTCTCCTTCGTCGCCGTGGTCCACCACCTGTCCGACGTGGTCGACGGAGCGGCCGCGAAGGAGGCTTCCGCCATCCTGAAGATGGCCTCGACCAGAACGATCTACATGCAGAAGGCGGACGAGGCCCGCGCCACCGGGCGCGTGCTGGGTCTGCCACGCTGGGCCGTGGAGATCATCCCGACGCTCTCGCCGGGCATCGCCGTCTGGGACGTCAACGGCAACGTGCAGGTGGTGAAACACATCATCACCGAGTCGGAGCGGCCACTCGTCTACACCGACCGCGCCATGACGGAGGACGCGATCGCCGAACGCACGCGCGCCTCCCGGCAACTCGCGGACGACCCGGCGGCCTGATGTCCTTCCCACCCTCCCCCTCCGCGCCCCGGCAGCCGCAGCGACCGCAGCAGCCGTCGTCGTCGCGGCGGTGGCAACAGCCGGGGCAGCCGGCGCAGCGGGGCATCCCCGACGGCCTGATCGTCGGGCTGCTCGCCGTCCTGCTCGGCACGACGGCGCTGGTGTGGGCCGCCACGGGGCTCGGCGGGCTCGTCTCCCGCGGCCGCTTCCCGCACCCGCTCCCGTTCCTGTCGACCGCGGGCGCGATCCGTCACCTGGCCACCGACCCCAACGACCTCGCCGGCGCGTGGCCCGGCACGCCGGCGGCCTCCCTGCCGCCTGCGCCCGCGTTCTGGCTCACCTTCTTCGCA
This sequence comes from Streptacidiphilus neutrinimicus, assembly GCF_000787815.1. GTDB lineage: Bacteria > Actinomycetota > Actinomycetes > Streptomycetales > Streptomycetaceae > Streptacidiphilus > Streptacidiphilus neutrinimicus. The sequence goes on along the minus strand of NZ_BBPO01000066.1, from coordinate 3,405 downwards.
CTGCTGGCGCTCGTCCTGCTGCTCCTCCTCTCCACCGCGACGGCCCGCGCGAAGCGCCGGGCCGCGCACGACGCACGCGAGCGCGAGCGGACGGGGGCCGTGGCAGGCAGCCCGGAGGAGGCCGGCCCCGCTCTCCCGGGGGCGGATCCGGCAGGCGGCGCAGCGCCGACCGTCGGTCCACCGGGCCAACGGCGCGGGCCGACGCCACCTGGCCATCACGCCGCCGTCCCCGCCGGCCGCACGCCCGCCGGGCCCCCCGGGCCCGACCCGGGCGTCGCGGCCTCCGGCGTTCCGGGCAGCGGAGTTCCGGGGTCGAGCCCCTCGGCCTGGTCGGCCTCCTCGGGCAGCCCTGACGCGTCGGGCGTCCCGGGCACGCCGAGTGCGGGCTTCTCCGACCCCGTCGGGACCGTCCGGCCCGGGGCGGTGGCCCGAGGCGGCGGCGCGGCCTCGCCGTGGGGCGCCGGGCCGCACGATGCCCCGGGTGACATGCCGACGCCCACGGTCCTTCACGACGGAGCCCCGTGGCTCGACGTCGCGTCGACCGAGGGCCCCGCTCCCGGCCTCGCCTCGCCCTGGACCGCCGGCCGACCGGGGGCGGCGACCGAGCTCGGTCCCGACGGACGCGTCGTCCCGCAGGGCACGGGCAGCCGCACACCGGGGCTGCCGCCGACGTCCGACGGGACGACCACCGCGCCGTCAACTGCGAGCGTGCCGCGTCCCGGTGGGTCGACGGCGGCCGGATGGGCGCAGCGGGCCACGGCCACGGCGGGCCACCAGGCGGCCCTGCCCTTCGCGCTGCCCGACACCGGGACGATGTGTGTCTTCGCCCCGGAGGCGGGGGCCGCGGGGCGGCATGCGCTGATGAGCGCCGCCGTCACGGGGGCGGCGAACGCGCCGCTCGTCGTGGTTACCGCGGACCCGGAACTGTGGGCCGTACGCCCGCCCCACCGCCGCGCCGCGCGGTTCGACCCGCAGCAGCTGACCGACGAGGACGCCGACTTCCCACGCGGGCGCTGGGCGCCCCACACCGCGTGCGCGGAGCCGGTCATCGCCACCGCGCGCGCCCGCGCGCTGCTCCTCCCAACGGTGCGCCCGGTCGCCGGTGCGGAGGAGCAGACCGTCCGCAGGCTCGCCGAGACCCTGCTGCGCTGCTGGCTGCGCGCCGCCGCCCTCGACGGCCGTCCATTCCGGCACGTCGCCCGCTGGGCCGGCGGCAGCTCTCCGGGCGGCGGATCGGGAGCGGGTCGTCAGGAGGCCGTGGCCGTACTGCAGTCGGCCGCGACGCCCGTCGACGTGGCAGCCGGGGAGGAGGCGTGGGCCGGTCAGCTCCAGGCGGCACTGCTGCAGCCCGCCGCCGTGCTGGAGGCCGGCCTGGCTCGCGTCCGCGCCGCGCTGGGAGCCGTCGCCGAACTGCACGTGCTCGCCGCCTGCACGCCCGAGTCCCCGGCGTCCGCACTCGACCCGGCAGCTCTGCTCGAGGACGGCGCCGCAGGCAGCCTGTACCTCTTCGGCCACTCCGGCGACGCTCGCCTCCGCGAGCCCGGCAACGGGAGCGCCCCGGCTGTCCACAGCGCCATGCCGCTGCTGTCCGCACTTGTGGACGACGTGGTCCAGCGGGCCTGGAACGCGGGCGCGCAAGCGCGCCCCGCGGTGGGCACGCCGAGCCTCGTCTTCGTCCTCGACGACATCGCCGCGGTAGCGCCCTTCCCGACATTGCCGCAGCTCATGGCCGATGGCGCCACACACGGACTGCGTGCGGTCACGCTGCTGCGCTCCCCCGAGCAGGCCCGTGCCCGCTGGGGCGAGCGCGCTGTCCACAGCCTGTGGACAAACGCCGACCACGGCGCGGCCCTCGGCCCCCTCTCCCCCGCGCCGCTCGCCGCGCTGCTCGCCTCCCTCGGCGCCGCCGAGCACGGCGTCCAGCAAGGCCTGGGGCCCGACGAGCTCCTGGTGCTGGCGGGACGGCACCGGACCGCCCCGCCGCAACGTTTCCGCATCAGCCCGGCACAGGCCTGAACCCAGCCTCTGCCCAGCCACATCCCCCTGCCGTACGCTCAGTGGTCCTGACAACTCCGACGAAGGACCGCAAGAGAAATGAGTAACAACGGGGGCTGGTGGCAGCCACCCACACCGCCGGGACCACCGGGCGGCCCACTGGGCGGACCGCCGCCGTACGGGCCTCCGCCGCCCGGGGGCCAGTGGGGCCCGACCGGCCCCTTCGGCTCCACACCATGGGGCCGGATCCAGTTGGCTCCCAAGCCCGGAGTCATACCGCTGCGGCCACTCAACGCCGGCGAGATCGTCAACGCGATCTTCACGACGATCCGCTACAACTTCCTCGCGGTCTACGGACCGCCGCTGATCACCGGCCTCGGCTGTCTGGCGATCTTCGGGATCTTCGGCGCCATCGAATGGTCGCCGCTGCACGACTTCTGGGTCAACGCCCGTGCCCACGTGGACGACCCGGGTTGGCACCCCAGCGACTCCGAGATCACCAACGCCGCAGTCGCGTTCGGCGGCATCGTCCTGCTGTTCGCCGTCTGCTCCTTTGCGGTCTACCTCGCGGCGAGCCTCAGCTCCGTCGCCACCCTGCGCCACGCAGTGGTGGGCCGGCGCGTGGGCTTCCGCCAAGCCGCGTCGGAGAGCCTCCCGAGCTTCTGGCGGCTCCTCGGCGCCCTGCTGTTGGTCCAGCTGCTGTGCGTGGTCCCGATCACCGTGGTCATCGGCCTGGTCGTGCTGCTCGCGTTCGTCAGCAGCTCCGCGGCGATCTCCGTGCTCCTCGGCATCGTCTGCTACTTCACGGCCATCGCAGCGATGATCTACATCCAGATCCGCCTGGTCCCGCTCAGCGCCACGGTCATCCTCGAGGGTAAGGGCCCGATCGAGGCGATCAGGCGCGCATGGCGACTCAACGAAGGCGGCTGGTGGCGCTCTCTCGGTATCACCCTCCTGGTCGGGCTGATCGGCTCGGTCGCCCAGTTCCTGGTGAACCAGGTGCTGTCGGTCTTCCTTGCGGGGTCGGTCGGCCTCACCGGCACCCCCACCACCGATCCGAACAGCCCCACCTTCGTCCGTGACCAGCTGATCGCGATGATGGCTCTCTACGCCGTCATGCTGCCGGTCGGCCTGCTGCTCAGCCTGGCGACGCTTCCGCTGATCCCGATGGCTCACGGCCTGCTCTACATCGACCGTCGCATCCGGCGCGAGAGCCTCGACCTCCAGCTCGCCGAGGAGGCCGGCATCCCCTTCGCCGGCACCGCACCGCCGCCCCCAACGGGCCCGGCGGACCCGGCAGACCCGGTGGACTCCCCCGGAGAGTGACATGACTGAGGCCGGAAGACGTGACAACGTCTTCCGGCCTCAGCCTTTTCCGCTTGTGTGGTGTTCTTTCCAGGAAAGACCCGG